>CAVJZJ010000091.1:0-7941 GCA_963653995.1 Flexilinea sp. | reverse complement strand
AGCATATATTGCATACAACACAAGTATGGATAGAGTTTGTGGGAATGTTGGATGCTATGCGACATCCATGCCCCACGAAGTGGAACGTTTGTCTGTGGTATGTATGGGAAGTTGCGGTTCCATACACGAGTGTGGTGAGCAAGATGATTTCTCATAATGACGGCGCACTTTATCCAATTCTCCAAGATGATGTGTTGTGGCAAGTTGAACTCTCGGGCAATGCGCTTTTTCAAGCGATTGTCCTTGAAATTGCCAAACAGTTTCGACAATGTACCGAACGTCGTTACCTCAAGCGTCTTCCATACAGGTGGTATGTCTGGTTCAGAGTATCTTTCAAGATGTTCTGTGATGAAGTCTTCCCTGCTGCGTTCTACTTCCTGACGAATATGCAACAAACAAGTTTCGAATATACTTGAATTGCTGAACAAACTGGCATCGGTAAACCAAAAGGCACCATATTGCAAAGAGATGTGATGAATCATCTTTGAACGTAAGGCAATCTCTATGGTTTGGATGGCATTGAACAACAAAGTACGCAACTCTTGGTCGAAGCGGTAAAGGTCAACTGCGTTCTCGAAATAACTGTTGGGCTTGAAAACATGGGTTGTCTTGTCCCCTTCCATTGGTCGGAAGTAGTTGGCCAAGCGGAAGTAGCTGATGACCCTCAAACAACTGATGGCCTTATCATCATCACGGATAATAAGACCTCGCTCCTTCAACATCGCAAGAATGTCGGGATAATCTAGCGGCTGTTTGGTATACCTCATACTATATAAAAGCAAAAGCCCCACCCTGGTTCGCTGTTCTTCGGGAAGCGTGGTGGGAACTGTCGGTGCAAAAATACAATTATTTATTGAAATAGCAAAACATTTTCAGACCTTTTTATTTGAAAATAGGCGAAAAACCAGATTTTCATTTCTCCCACATCTCCCGAATCTCGCTACCATGAGCCTCTTCGTCCGAATATAGCATATCTATGTAATTGATAATGGCTTCGGACTTCTTGGACTTGCGCAGCTCGTGCCGGATCAAGCGGTTCTTCTCACACTCCTTACGCATCGTTGCATTGTCGTGCGCTATGAAAAGCAAGGTGAAGAGGGTGACCATGAAGGAGAGAATGAAGCAGATGGCGGCGAACTTTCGGAAGGAGTCATTGCGCCAAATACGGCGAAGCCAATATGGGAGATAGGTAGCAAACAGGAAATGTGGCACGTCCTTGGGGGATGGCGGAAAGGACGGAGCGGAAGGCTGCTTGCTGGATGCTTGGGGCTGCAGGAGTTGCTTGACTCCATCTATCCTTTTTGCCAGAATTAGGATGTTCTTGCTGAACCGAGCTGAATTCTCGTTGCAGATACCGACAAGGCCATTGTATGCTTGGTGGAGTCTGTCGTATTTGTCCGCCAATAGGTTGTGCTTACGCTTCAGCTCTTCCGTCTGCTCCAAACAGAAACGGCTCAATCTTCGGTATAGGTTATCTGCAAGCTCCTCCTCGTCAAACTGAGATGGAGTTGGTGCACGTAACTTTTCTGCTATCTTGTCAGGCAAAGCCTGAATGTCTGAACGCAAACTGCTGAGGTTTGCTGCTATGATGT
This sequence comes from Flexilinea sp., assembly GCA_963653995.1. Classification (GTDB taxonomy): domain Bacteria; phylum Bacteroidota; class Bacteroidia; order Bacteroidales; family Bacteroidaceae; genus Prevotella. The sequence goes on along the minus strand of CAVJZJ010000091.1, from coordinate 6,349 downwards.
CTTCTTTCATTATCTTCTTCGTTTTGAGGGTTGGTAAATGGTTGGTTTCTGATGCTTCCATTTCTCGTCGTCATCGTCTCGCCAACCTTGGTTGTTGGATGCTCCGCCACCAGTAGGGCTGACCGCCTGTGCATGTGGCATGAACAGGACTTCTTCTATGGCATTGCCGAAAAATGAACAGAGGGAAGAATAGGACAACTCGCTATCGAGTTTAGAACCAGAGATATGGGTGTCATCCTTTCCAAAAGAAATGCCGAAGGCCTGGCCTGTATCCTTCCGATACGTTATTTGCGCATCGATATTGCGTTTGCTCAATCGCTCCGAAAACTCAGTCCAGCTATGGGATGCGGAACGTGCGTCAAGTACTGCCGTTCGAAGGTCCGCCTTCTTCAACTGGTGTGGTCGCAACCGATTACGGTTTTGCTCCTTGCTGTTCTTCTTCGCCATGTACAGCCCATACTCTTCGGTTAGAGCACGGCAAATACGAGAACTGCGGTAACGCTCGCAACTGTCAGAAATCACGCCGCCGTTGTTGTCCACGAGATTATACACCACGTGGCAATGGGGATGTTTCGTGTCATGGTGACGGGCGATGATGTATTGTGTGTTGACGATACCCATGCGCCGCATCCACTCCTTGGCTATCTCTGCCATCAAAGCATCTCCTTTCTCGTTTTCGGGCAATCGGTCGAGGTCTCTTGGTGAAAAGGAAAGGGAGATGTGTTTGACTGGCGAACTCCTTCTGGGACGCATGGCTGCCTGGACATAGAAACTGTCGGCGATGGTCTTGTTGTCGGTGATGCACACGCCCTGGTGTGCCAACAGGTTGGCACGCTTCTTCTCGTCCTTGTCGTTGTGGGCATAGTTGACGATGCCGCCAAAGTCCACCCGGTTCATAATCTTAGCTATCATAATGTATCGGCTTTACTTGGTTGATGATTTCGCTTACCGTTCTGATGATACGCAGACACTGCTCTTTGACTGCGGTCATTCCATAGATGTGCATATCGTGGGCAAGTTGGTTCACGTTGTTGGCGATGCCTGAGAGGTCTCGTATCTGTTTGGCTAGTTCGGGAGTTATCGTAGCCCGGATGCGGTTGTCCATCATTGCTTGATGTCCATACTCACTGACGGACAGTCCTGCCTGTGCAGCCTTCGACTGGATATAGATGAAATCATTCTCGCAGAACATCACTCGCACCATCTTCGTGCGCTTCTGGTAGTCGGCCAACTTGGGGCGACCGCCACGGTTGTTTGTTTCCTTGGTCATATACCTATATTATAAATGGTGAATACGATGGGTGATTTTTTAGAGTGGGAAGTTCTTCGCATCGCCAGATGATTGCCAATGACGGGGCGGCAATGGACAGAAACTGTCCCGAAGGTTTTAGTGACACTAAAACACAAACTTGCCACTCTAAAAAATCACGTTTCTATTTTACTGTAATTTCCTTGTCCTGTACGGCGTAGCCGATGCTCACGGATGAAGATGTCTATCCACTTGGATGCCGTGCTGGCATTCTCGCCTTGTTCTTCTACAAGGGCATCGTACTCCTTCTTGGTGAACGATGGTGGCAGTAAACCGAAGAAGGCATTGCGCCTTGTCGCCACTCCTTTCTCCTGCCTCTCTGCGGATTGTTTCTGTTCCAGTCCTGCCAACTTGCGGTAGATGAATACGGAGTGGTAGAGCAAGGCCGTGCAGATGTCCATGGCGGTGGTGTAGTCACATTCTTCACATAGAAGATGAATCGTGCCGTCTGCCGAAGGCTTCAACTTGAACATATCCAGGTTCAATGTTCTGACGGCGGTAAGCACCATCATGATGCGGTATGCCATCAGTCCCAAGCGGCGGACAATGCCCTGCATGTTGTTGTCCACTTCGTCGCAACATTCTTCGTTGATTTGCCGCAGGAAAGTGACGAACTGCATTTGCAGATGGGAGGGAACATAAAAGGTGTACATTCCCTGGCGCATGAACGACTCCTGAAGGTGCATGAAACGGTCGCCAAGGATGCGAAACTTGGTGTTCTTCGACTGCGAGACGTCACTTGTGGCAAACACGTTTCTGATGCCACGCTTGAACGGAATGTTGTAGATGGCAAAACGGCTCAACAGTCCGTCTTCCGAACTGGGTATCAGTCGGCGCACCTGTTCAGGTGTTCCAGCCAAGACCACCGAGATGCGAGGATTCTCGATGTCGTTATACTCCTTGTCCTTGCGCCTACTCATCCTGATAGGCTCATGATGGTAAGCTTTGCGAAGCGTATCGGAATAGTTGCCGTGTTCCGACTTCAATGTCTGGCTGAGTGTGTCGCCCTCGGTTTCGAACAGGAGAAGGATGCCATTGTTGTCGCTCAGTATCTTCAGGAATGAACTGGCACTGCTGTTTGCCGGAACGACAAGCATCCGTTGTTTGGGTTCGGTTGGCATTTCCATCTCACAGGATTTCTTGCCCTTCACATACTCAGCCATGGCCGCTTTGTATTCCTGTTCCAAGCGCTTGGACAGTTCGTGCAGGTTTCGGTTGATGGATGCCACCAACTCATGGCACAGGGTCAACGAACCTTTCCCCATGCCAGCCTCTGCTGCGACGAAGAGATATAGATTGGGATAGACGATTCGCTCGTCATATACGCCCGACATATTGTAAAAGCATACCGACAAGGTGGCGATGGCACCGATGAGTATGATGTCACGGTCGTCCGTAGAAATGGCGTTGGCTACCACCTCAGCCAAGAACGGCGGCAAATTATCGAACACTCGTTCAGGGAACGACGGCAACTCCTTCTCTGATTTTACCCATTTCTCCGTTTTTCCATTTTGGATATTTGGCAAAATGGATAAACTATTGTCGTGGATGGATACTCCTGCCCGTTGCGCCAGATGAAAGAATGTACTGATGGTGATACCGCTACCATGCGACAGGAGACAATGTGAATACTGTTTGTCGGTCGCTTCCTCACGATAGTTAGGATAGAAACGGCTGATGCGGTGGTAATAGCTTCGGCCACTCTCGCCCAAACCATCGACAAGGGCAAAGCCCAGCGATACCCAATCCTTGTAGTCGGGCGCAATATCCACGGCTCTGCGCTCTATCTCGCACACCACTTTCTCTACGTCTTCCTCTACCTTATTATATATAGTAGCGTCAGCCTCCTTTTTCGATGTAGGGATTTCTGGCAGAACCTTAGAAGGGACATTCTCCCATTCTTGGGCGGAAAATATTTTCTTTGACATATTCTTCGTATTTGGGATTAATATATGCATGAGGGTCATGGGGTAGGAAACAACTGCGAGCCACATCACAGCCCGACTTGTCCACTTCGGGAAGTCCGCAGGATTCAAGGCAATTGACCACCGCCTTGAAGAAACGGCTATGCTCCCATCCTTGCAGTTCTACGGCAACAATCCATTTCAGACCATCGCCCGAAGGACTGACAAACATCAGTTCTGTATCGAAATACTCGTTCTCCAACAACCTACATTTGAGTCCGTCAAGGTCTTTCACATGGTCGAAGTCTATGCACATCAAGCCTGAGTGCATCAACAGTTCCTTTTCGCTCCGCTTGCGGAACAAACCCGAGAACGTGCAGAAATCGAAGTGTGCAGCCTTGTATCGCTTAGCTTCCTCTTTGTCGGTGAGCGCACGCAAGGCAGTGGTCTGCGGTTCGGCATAATGCCCCACAATGTACCGATAGATGTCAACGATACCCACTGCCCGCAAAGGCTCGGTGTTCTGTATGGGCTTGCGGAAGAACGAGAATTGATAAACGGTCTGTTCCATCGTGCTATCCTCTCGCTCTCCTTGCATTGACATACTCCTGTGCCTCTCTCATCAAGTCGGCTTGCGTCTTGTGGACCTTATTCTTCAACCACTCGTCAATCTCCGACTGAAGAAAAGCCAACGCCTTGTTGATTTTGTGTACAGGTATCTGTTTGGCGGACACCCAACCATAGACAGTCTGCTTGGCAGGATGTGAGGGAAGGTAAGCGCAAAGCTCGTCCATATCCATCCACTTGGGCGTGTTGATTGCTTGCGACATCTGTAATGTCTTGACCGTTGTACTGAGTTCGTCAATGGTCTTGATAAGGTAGGACAATGCACCCGGCATTTCCTCCAACGATTTTATCTCTTTGTTCATAAACTTATGGAATTAAAAACCTGCCGCAAAAGTACTGCTATGGCAAGGTGTGCCAAATAGGTGGCAAGTCTCCCCTTGAACGCCCCATGGTTGGCGCAAACGCTTTTATAATTCGTTAAGACTACGAAATGGAGAAAAATGACAGGTGAAGCCCAATCAGCAGATATTGGACAAGAAACCACATAGAAAGGTTGGATTTGTACGAAAAAGCCCCTCAAACAGACTGGGCTGAATGAGGGGCAGAAGAGTGGCGATACACCTAATAGGTAAGACAAGTTCTTGATGCTCAATGGGGATAGTCGCCCCGACTGGCAATATTCGCTTGGTTGGGTTGAAGATTGTCTATATGGATGGTATTGGCAGCTTTCTCCTTGCTGGAGTCCACAATGTGTGTATAGATTTGCGTGGTCTTGACGTTGGTGTGTCCGAGCATGTCCTTGATGATGTAGATGTCGGTACCCATTTCGAGTTGGAGTGTAGCATACGAATGACGAAAGCAATGAAAGGTGATGTGCTTCTTGATGCCAGCCGCCTCAATCCATTTCTTCAATGGCTTGGAAATCCATGCTGCAGCCTGAAGCCCGGCAAAGACCAACAGGTTGTCATCGTTTGGCCGTGCACCACACATGGCAAGGGCTTGTTCTGAGATGGGCAGGTATGCACCTACCTTGGTCTTTATTTGTGAGATGTCGATGCGCCAAGTGCCTGTACTGGTTTGCGTAATCTGCTTCCATTTCAGATTCTTGATGTCGATATGGCGCAGTCCTGTCAAGATGGAGAAGAAAGACGCTCGTCTCAGCACATCACTTTCACAAGGCGTGGCAGCTAACCGCTTCACTTCGTCGAGCGTCAGTGATGCACGCAGCTTGTCTTCCGACGGTATGCCCTTCACCTTGGCACTCACATCTACGGTAAGGTACTCGTCAATGAACGCTTGCTTCACGCCTGCCTTGAGAATGGCGAAATAGGTGGAGGCGGTGTTTCGTGAAACCGTTCCTTTCTTGTTGCCGCCCAATGGGGCACGGAGCAGGAACATCTTGATGTCTTCGAGCAACTTTACCGAAACGTTCTTGAATGGGATGGGCTGCCCTTTGGAATATACCTTGAGCAATTCGCCCACACGGTTCCAGTTGACGATGATGGCATTGGAACTGTTGGGGTGGCGCTTGTCGATGATGTCGTTGAAGTACTTGACGAAATCCTGGGCGTTGCGCTCGTTCTGTTCCATGATTTCCACTTCACGGTCGGTGTAGAGCGCGGCACTGTCGTATTCGTGCTGACGGAGTTTGCGCACGTTGTCTGCATAGATGCATGCCTCCTGGTCGAGGCGTGACTTGCACTGGATGATGCCGTTCACATCTCGTTTCGGCTTGTAGTTGAAGGTGCCGTCTGGTTGGATGCGTGCGATGGACGACACATCCCATTGAGGCGTGGTGATGATGCGCCCGATGGATTCTATAACACGGCTCGCCTTGGTCTCGCCTCGTTTATATACTGGGTAAGACTCAATAAACAGATACCACTCCCCATCCTTGTGGGGAGACTTGCGGAGCTTGACCGTCACTTTGGTATGATTCAATTCTTTCTTCATTACACTTCCGATTTATAAAGGTTGTCGATTTCAGTTTTGGGTACATATACATAGTTGCCTATCTGACGTGAAGGAATGGAGTACTTGCGGACGTGCGCCCACACCGAACTGTCGTTGATGTGGTACTTCTCGCATATCTCGTTGATGGTGTAACAGTCCTCGGGTTCCATACTGTACAACTTCGGTGCAGGGCTTGACTTGATGGTGATAGTTTCCTGTCGGGTATGGAAGAGTTGTTCGAGGTCTGACCGTTTGATACGGATGAGTCGCTTGCCCACGTTGATGCTTGGTATGCGTCCCGAGTGTATCAGCCTGTATAGCGTGGTGCGTTCCACACCGAACAATGCCACCGCCTCCCTCACCGATATATATTCCCTAATGTCGGGAATATGGTGGGCAATGGTTTCCAACTTGGCATCCTTGGCCTTTGCGTCCTTCTTCCGTTTCCATGCCACCTTGCCGCACTTGGGCGAGCAGTAGTGGCTGTCAAGTGTCTTGGCGATGAATACCGCACCGCAGATCTTGCACTTGCGTTTGATTTCAAATCCGATGTTTGGCATATTTTCTACTTTTTAGTATGCATTGGTATGGATAGGTGTGGATTAGTACCACATTA
>CAVJZJ010000090.1:0-49180 GCA_963653995.1 Flexilinea sp. | reverse complement strand
TCAGTATTCGGGCCGGAAGACTCGAGTATTCGGACTTGAATACTGCAGTCTTCGGACCAAACTACTGCGGTATTCGGGCTCAAATACTGCAGTACTCGGCCCGAAGACTGAAAAGGGGACGTCAAAACTGACCTGTAATATTGTTTTTCTGTGATACATTTCTCGTGCAAGCATAGGCAATAGATTTGCCAAAATGCCGAAAATAGCAAGTTTATCTGTAATTTTGCAGTTCTGAAACAAAATGAAGCATCTGTATTACCTTATATTATACACCAATTGGGCTATACAAAGAAGGAATGCTTCTATGTAACAAGTAGAAAAACAAGAAAAAAAAAACAAGGAACTGATGTTGTTGAAATTTTTTATGACTTGCAACAAAATCGGAGCGTTCACCTTGGGAGGCGGATATGCAATGATTCCCATAATGGAACGCGAATTTGTAGACAAGAACAAGTGGATGGACAAACAGGAGTTTATGGACATTATGGTGGTTGCACAGACAACGCCCGGTATTTTCAGCATTGATATGGCTAGCCATATCGGATACAAACTCCGAGGCGTATGGGGCGGTATAGTAGGTGCACTGGGTATTGCATTGCCTTCAATCATTGCCATACTCATCATAGCCATGTTCTTCCGAAACTTCAAGGACAATCCGTATGTAGGGAAATTCTTTATGGGTGTACGTCCTGCGGTGGTTGCGCTCATTGCGTCGCCTTGTTTCACGATGGCAAAGACGGCCAATATCACTTGGAAAACGTTGTGGATACCTGTCGTTTGCTGCGCACTCATTGCCCTTCTTGACGTTTCACCTATTTGGGTAATTCTCATAGCGGGTGTAACAGGCTATCTCTGGGGGAGATTCGGAAAGCGCAAAGCGTAAAACACTACACAAGAGAAAAGAGAATAAACCGACATATAATAATCAATATATACTGGTAAAAATGATATTTCTGAAGATATTTCTTGTATTCACCAAAATAGGTACCTTCAATTTTGGCGGCGGGTATGCGATGCTCTCGCTGATTTACGCCGAGACAGTCACAAAAAACCATTGGCTGAGCAGTTCTGAATTTACGGACATCGTGGCTATCAGTCAGTCTACTCCTGGTCCCATCGGCATCAATGCAGCCACATACGCGGGCTACACAGCAGTGCTGAATGAAGGTTATCCAGAGTGGGCTGCTATCATCGGCTCTGTATTGGCTTCGTTGTCGATTATCTGGTTGCCCTTCATCATTATGATTGTCATCAGTCGCTACCTCATCACCCACAAAGATTCAAAAATTGTAAAAGACGTGTTTGGAGGCCTTCGCCCTGCCATTGTCGGTCTTATTGCGGCTGCAGCACTTCTGCTGATGAACAAGGAGAATTTTTCTTCACCCGAAGAGGATTTGCAACGCTACATCATCAGTATTGCCATCTTTGCCTTATCTTTCGCATTTACACGATGGCGCAAGACCAATCCCATTCTGATTATGGTATTGTGTGGCATCGCAGGACTAATAATTTTTTGACATAAAAACGGTGTAGCAAAGCCACAGAATAGGCATACAAAAAAGTGGTATGAAAGACGCTTGGGTCTTCATACCACTTTTTTTGTGTGTTTATCAATGTGGTGTAGACCTCCAAAAGGTGTCCACATTTTACATCAATTGTTTGACGATCCGCCGACGATGTCAAGCAACTCGTTGGTAATAGCCTGCTGACGGCTCTTATTGAACTGCAAGTTGAGTTCACGCAGCAACTCGTCGGCATTGTCGGTTGCGGTCTGCATGGCCACCATACGTGCTGCATGCTCAGAGGCATTGCTATCAAGCAAGGCTGTGTAGACCATCAGATGAAGCAGACGGGGGATAAGTTTGCCCAAAACGGTATTCATGTCAGGCTCGACGATAAAATTGTCATTGAGCGGACGAACGTTCTCCTTCGTCTTTTCTTCTTCCTCATCGGCATTCTCCTTCAAGTATTGCTGAGAAGCGGCGGTGGCCAACTTGTGGGTTAGGTCGCGGTCGTTGTCAGCATCGAAGTCTGCATAGGCATCAAACGGCAAGAAAGTCTTCCGCTGCAAGACTTGCGATCCTGCACTCTTGAAATGATGGTATATCATCTCTACGCGATCGAACTCGCCGTCCATGAATTTCTGTGCCAACTCACGAGCGATGGCGATACAGTCGGTTACATTGGGTTTGTCTGCCAAGTCAATGTACTCACCTCCGATGGGAAGACCCAATTTATGGACTTTCTCTGCAACCTTACGGCCTACGGGGTAAACAACGACATTGCCTTCACTCAAATGTTCATACTCCTTGACGACTGCGGTCATCTTCTTGATGACATTGGCATTGAATCCGCCACAGAGACTGCTGTTGGAAGCATAGACCAACAAAGCCACGCGTTTCACCGGACGCACCATACTGAAGACGGTCTGAGCATCGGCCTCGGAAGCAAGAAATGTCTTGAAGATGCGTTCAAGCATATTCTCGTAGGGAAGCATGTTTTCGATCATCACCTGTGCATGGTGCAATTTGGAGGAAGCGACCATCTTCATGGCACTCGTAATCTTACGGGTGCTGTTGACGGAGGCTATGCGACTCTTGATTTCTTTCAGTGACGGCATAGTGACTACTTTTTGTATTGTCCGGCGATATCTGCCATCTCTTTCTCAATGACTGCAGTCACCTCATCTGTTATCTTGCCGGAGGCAAGCACATCGATAACGTCAGTCTGATGGGCAGAACGCATTTTGTCGAGGAAAGTATCCTGACAATCGCGCACCTTGTCGATAGGCACATCCTTCATCAGACCGTGCGTACCACAATAAAGGATAGCAATTTGCTCTCCGACGGGCATCGGGCTGTACTGCGGTTGGATGAGGAGTTGATTGTTCTTTCGTCCTCGGTCGAGTGTCATGGCCGTAACGGCATCCATGTCGCTTGAGAACTGGGAGAACGACTCCAACTCTCGATATTGTGCCATATCAATCTTGAGTGTTCCAGCCACCTTTTTCATACTCTTGATCTGCGCAGAACCACCTACACGGCTCACAGAGATACCGACATTGATGGCTGGACGGAAACCTTGATTGAAGAGGTCGGTCTCAAGATAAATCTGACCGTCGGTGATAGAAATTACATTCGTAGGGATATAGGCTGAAACGTCACCTGCCTGTGTCTCGATGATAGGCAAAGCGGTGAGCGAGCCACCACCCTTGACATGTCCTTTCATACACTCGGGCAGGTCATTCATCTGTTCAGCGATTTCCTGTTGGTTGTTGATACGGGCTGCGCGCTCCAACAGACGGCTGTGCAGATAGAACACATCACCGGGATAAGCCTCACGTCCGGAGGGACGGCGAAGTATCAAAGATACCTCACGATACGCAACAGCCTGCTTCGACAAGTCATCATATACGACCAATGCGGAGAAACCACGATCGCGGAAATACTCACCGATAGCGGCACCGGCAAACGGTGCGTAGTACTGCATAGCGGCAGGGTCTGCCGCTGTTGCGGCTACAATAATAGTATAGGGAAGTGCACCATGCTCCTTGAGATTGGACACAAGAGCGGCTACCGTAGAAGCCTTTTGGCCGATGGCCACATAGATACAATAGACGGGATTGCCGGCCTCATAAAAACTCTTTTGGTTGATAATAGTATCTATGGCGATGGCTGTCTTACCTGTTTGGCGGTCGCCGATGATCAATTCTCGTTGTCCACGTCCGATAGGAATCATAGAGTCGACGGCCTTCAGTCCTGTCTGCAATGGTTCCTTTACAGGTTGACGGTAAATCACACCAGGAGCCTTACGGTCAAGCGGCATTTCGAATGCGCCGGTGAGATCAATCTCACCCTTTCCGTCGATAGCCTGTCCCAACGGGTTGATGACACGTCCGAGCATATTATCATTGACACGGATGGAGGCGATACGCTTGGTACGCTTCACGACCATGCCTTCCTTGATACCTTCCGTCGGACCGAGGAGGACACAACCGACGTTGTCTTCCTCAAGGTTCATCACAATGGCCATCGTCCCGTTCTCGAACTCAAGTAGTTCGTTGGCTTCGGCATTGCGCAAACCATAAATACGTGCCACACCATCGCTCACTTGGAGCACAGTACCCACCTCGTCGAATTTGGCTTTGTCGCTGATGCCCTTGAGTTGCTCCAAGAGTACCGACGACACTTCGCTGGGTTTTATTTTATCTGGCATATAATTTTTTAATTTGGGTATGTGTTGTCACACACATTCATTTTTCTCATTAGTATCGAGGACGTCCATTCCACTGCTTTATCCTTCCCCCACTCTACCGCACCATTGAAAAAACGACGGGCGGATGGTCGGAAAGGAACGAAACGCGGAACGGTGCTCTGCGGCAAAAAGCCGCAGACCCGTCCTAGTTGAGTTGTGACAGGATGGCACCGAGTTGAGACTTCACACTCGCATCCAGTCTGTAGGTGTCGTACTCAAGTACGAAACCACCGATTATGTCTGGATCGACTTCGGTGACAAACTCTACTGTACCATCCGTCTTGTTTTCGACCAACTGTCTCATTCTGGTTTCCGTAGCCGGAGTCATTGTTGTGGCAGTCGTCACTCTCGCGCTGACAAGGTTGTTATGCTTTCTAAAGAGCGTGATGTAAGAGTTGGCTATGAACTGCAGTATGCCTTCGCGCCCCTCTTGCAACACCAAGTCGAAGAATCGTTCCGTCAGATTGCACGGTTTTTCTCCGACAGCCGTCATAAAGAGCGACTTTTTCTGTTCTCTGGAAAGCATAGGATTATGTATGGCGGTTGCCAGTTCAGGTACACTGATATACTCCCCTGCAAGGGTCTGCATATCTACGTACACCTTCTCTGACTGACCAGTCTCGATGCCGGCCTTAAGCAAGGCACGGGCATATCTTACCGATATCAATCCTAAATCCATTCCAAATACTTGTTTTTAGCAATTAACCTCATTCAGCATCAGATCTATGTAGTCCATCTGGGCCTTGTCGGTATCCAACTTCTTGCGAAGTACCTTACCGGACACCTCTACGCTCAGTTCGGCCACCTGCTTGCGGATATCGCCGATAGCTGCCTGTTTTTCGGCTTCAATTTCGGCTTTGGCTTCTTGGATAATGCGCGCGCTTTCTTCGCGTGCCTTCTCCTGAGCCTTCTCCACAATCGCATCACGCGTTTCGGCAGCCTCCTTCAATATGGCGGCCTGCTTTTCACGTGCCTCTTGCAGTATGCTCTCGCTCTCCTGCTTGATGTTGTCAAGCCGCAGAGAAGCATCGTGGGCCTTGCGCAAACTCTCATCGATATAGTTCTTGCGCTTCTCTACCATTCCCACGATTGCAGGAAATCCGAATTTGGCAAGCACTACAAGCACGACGAGGAAAGCGGCAAGCATCCACAAGAGCAATCCTGGGTCGGGGGTCAGTATTGATGGCAAACTTGATAAATCCATTTGCTTCTATTTACAAATCCTATTAGGTATTCTCGTTACAATGGAGAATGCCGTTATTTGATAAGGAATGCGCAGGCTACGATGGCAAACAGGGCACAACCCTCAACGAAGGCTGCAGTCAGAATCATGTTGGTCTGGATCTTTCCAGTTGCCTCAGGCTGACGGGCGATGGCGTCCATGGCACTACCGCCAATTTTACCAATTCCCAAACCTGCACCGATTGTTGCAATACCTGCTCCGAGGCCGCAGCCCAGCTGTGCCAGGCCTTCAGCGGCCAAAAGTGATGAAATAATCATAATTCTTGAATTTTAAATTGTTATTTTTTCGTTTTCGATTTTTTATTTTTACGCCTCTTCCGGTTCTTCCTTATGGGCCAAACCGATAAATACGGCGCTTAGCAAAGTGAATACGTAAGCCTGAATAAATGCGACAAGCACTTCAAGACAATTCATGAATAGCATCATGATGACACTAACAATATTGAGACCGATGCCGAATCCTACACCCAACGTCCATCCCAAGAAAATCACACAAGTGAAACTTAGGATAATGGCATGGCCTGCCATCATGTTGGCAAAAAGACGGACCATAAGGGCGAAGGGTTTCGTGAACACGCCAAACAACTCTATCACTGGCATCAAGGGCAACGGGTACGCCTTCAAGAAGACGGGGACGCTGGGCCAAAAGATGTCTTTCCAATATTCTTTGTTGCCGAACAAATTGATGGCAACCATCGAGCAGAATGCCAAGAAGAATGTGATATTGATATTTCCAGTGACGTTGGCTCCGCCAGGGAAAATCGGGAGCAGCCCCAAAATGTTGGTCGTAAAGATGAAGAAGAACACCGTCAGCAGATAAGGGGCATAGGGCCGGAAATGCTTTTCTCCGATAGAAGCCTTGATGACATCATCGTAAATCGTCATCACGAACATTTCCATCATGCCAACAAACCCTCCAGGAGCTTGACTCTTCTCGTCACGCTTCTTGTACCAATGGGCACAGGAAAGGAAGACGGTGAGCATCACAATGACAACAATCCATATTTGGGCGACAGTCTTCGTGAAACTCAAGTCGAGAGGACGCACGTTAGTGCCGTCCGCCATTTTCTCATAGATTTTACCATGATGACTCTCATCGAAGAAGAAATTCTCCGGCAGGTTCTCCTTCGTACCCAAATACCAGATCCCCGTTTGTGAACTGCGAACTATGATGGGAAGAGGTATGCTGATACTCTTGTCACCGAAGGTTGCGATATGCCACTCGTAAGAGTCAGACAAGTGCTCAAGCACTATTTCGGGTATATTCAGTTCTCCGCCTTCCGTCTGCTTATCTTCCGCCTTGATGCCAAGCGGAAGAAGCGCCAGGATAAGGAGAACGAGAATTGACCTTAATTGTTTCATATCATTTTTTATTTTTCTTTGTCGAACTTACCGTGAGCGTTTGATACCCTCGCGAAAAATATGGCGTGGTGGGCCAAGTGTATGAAATAGAAAACTATGAATGTCAGACAATAGACTAGCATTGCATCTCGTCCTACAATGATGTAGCATACGAGTAGCGTGGCTAAAGCCAACAACATCCGGAATCCCGACACTGCCGTGTAAAACGTGGGGAGACTTTCCTCACTATTGCTCGCCACCTTTTTCCACATAAATCCATCAAGACCGTTGACAACAATCGAGAAAACTGCGCTTACCGACAACGGTGCAACAATAGTTTCTATGGAGAGGCAATAGGCGAGCCCCAACGTCAGTAGGATGAGTACCGTAGTGGTCAGAAGACTTTCCACAAGATAACGTCGACTAATCTTGGAAATCTCATCTATGCCCAACATTTTGTTTTCCATACGCTTATAGTTCCACACAGATATTGACCGCGTTCTTTTGTACTTCTATGAAGCCTGCGAGGATATCAAGCTCGTGCGTTCCTTCAGAGTCCTGATATTTCACTCGTCCCTTCTCCAAAGTCGAGATGATAGGCGCGTGCTCGGAGAGTATTTCAAATTCTCCGCTTGTACCTGGAACTGTGATACTGGTCACATTTCCTTCATATTCCACTTTTTCAGGAGAGACGATTTTTAGAACCAAACTCATATTCTCAACGTTTTTTAGGTTAGATTACCCCTTGGCGGCCTCCATCAGGCGCTTACCCTTGGCAATGGCGTCTTCTATGGTACCGACATTGAGGAAGGCCTGCTCAGGGAGGTCATCGACCTTTCCGTCAAGAATCATATTGAAGCCTTTGATGGTCTCTTCTATAGGCACCATAACGCCAGGGATACCAGTAAACTGCTCTGCCACAGCGAAAGGCTGCGAGAGGAAACGTTGCACACGACGGGCACGGTTGACGACAAGTTTGTCATCATCTGAAAGTTCATCCATACCCAAGATTGCAATGATGTCTTGCAATTCCTTGTAGTGCTGGAGTATTTCCTTCACACGCTGCGCACACTCATAGTGTTCCTTGCCGACGATCAGCGGGTCAAGTATTCGGGAGGTACTTCCCAACGGATCGACGGCGGGATAGATACCCAACTCGGTGATTTTTCGACTCAACTCTGTTGTGGCGTCCAAATGGGTGAATGTCGTTGCAGGTGCAGGGTCAGTCAAGTCATCGGCAGGTACATATACGGCCTGCACAGAGGTGATGGAGCCTTTCTTGGTAGAAGTGATGCGCTCTTGCATGGTACCCATCTCACTGGCCAGAGTCGGCTGGTAACCTACGGCCGAAGGCATACGTCCCAATAGGGCAGATACCTCGGAACCAGCTTGGGTAAAACGGAAGATATTGTCGATGAAGAACATGATATCGGATGCCTCACCGTCCTTTCCGCCATGATCACGAAATTCCTCGGCAACAGTCAGTCCTGACAAGGCCACAGAAGCACGTGCGCCCGGCGGTTCGTTCATCTGACCATAAACCAAGGTAGCCTGACTCTTCTTGAGTTCTTCGGGGTCCACAAGACTGAGGTCCCACTTACCCTCGTCCATGGCTTTCTTGAATTTCTCGCCATAGCGAATAACACCAGAGTCAAGCATATCGCGAATCAAGTCATTGCCTTCACGCGTACGCTCGCCAACACCTGCAAAGACAGAGTATCCGTTGTGACCCTTGGCAATATTATTGATTAGCTCCATGATAAGTACGGTCTTGCCTACACCAGCACCACCGAAGAGTCCAATCTTTCCACCTTTCATATAAGGTTCCAGCAAATCAATCACTTTGATACCTGTGGCCAACATCTCTTTGTGGGTGGACAAGTCTTCAAATTTTGGAGGCTCACGGTGTATGGGGTAAGCCCCCTTCATGTCGAGCGAAGGCATGCCATCGATAGGCTGACCGATAACATTCATCATTCGGCCCTTAATCTGCTCGCCGGCCGGCATTACAATAGGACTTCCTGTGGAAACCACTTCCAATCCGCGCTGCAGACCATCAGTATTGTCCATTGCTACGCAACGTACTGTATCTTCTCCGATATGCTGCTGCACTTCTATAACAAGGTCTTGGCCGTTGCTCGGCCTTTTCACCTTCAAAGCCTCATGAATTTTTGGCAGGACTTTCTCAGGATCTTCTCCTGCGGTGTCGAAATAGACGTCGATCACAGGCCCGATAATTTGGGAAATGCGCCCGTTAATTTGTGACATACTATACAATTTTTTATCGTTTATTTTTCGCTGCAAATGTAACAACTATTTTTTTATACAAAAAAATTCGCCGCTCATTTATAACAAAAATACCACTATTTACGAAATTTTAAATGCTCAGTTCGTCAAGCACTTTTATCAGTTTCCGGTCGAACGGTTTGTCGCTTCGGATGGCCTCAATAAGTGGTACATACACCATCTCGTTGTTGCGCACGCCGACCATCACATTGCGTTGCCCCTGCATGATAGCCTCCACTGCAGATACACCTGTACGAGAAGCTAGTATGCGGTCATGGGCACTGGGACGTCCACCGCGCTGCAGATGACCGAGAATAGACACACGCACATCGAAACCGGGGAATTCCTTGCGAACACGATCTGCATAGAAGAGAGCACCACATTTGGGACTTTCAGACACAATGACGATACAGCTTTTCTTTGACTTGCGGATACCGCGCTCCATAAAGCGGGCCAATTGGTCGACATCTGTCGAGTCTTCGGGGATAATGGCTGCCTCTGCTCCACTTGCGATGGCACTGTTCTGTGCGAGGAAACCAGCATCGCGTCCCATCACCTCAATGAAGAAGATACGCTCATGACTTTGTGCTGTGTCTCGAATACGGTCGACACACTCTACGATGGTATTGAGGGTTGTGTCGTAACCGATGGTAGAGTCTGTACCATACAAGTCATTGTCGATTGTTCCGGGAAGACCGATACAGCAGACGTCAAATTCTTGAGCGAACTTCATGGCACCCGTCAGCGAACCATTTCCGCCGATGACTACCAAGGCATCGATACCGTGCTCCTTCATATTGTCATATGCTTTCTGTCTGCCTTCGGGTGTTGTAAAATCCTTGGAACGGGCCGTTTTGAGAATAGTACCGCCAGACATGATAATACCGCTCACGTTTTCTGTCGTAAAATCGTGGATTTCGCCATTGATCAGTCCGTCATAACCGCGGTAAATGCCTTTGATTTTGAAACCGTTGCAAATACCCGCACGGGTCACCGCACGGATAGCGGCATTCATACCTGGCGCATCACCGCCTGACGTAAGGATTCCGATAGTCTTAATCTGTGTCATAATGTTTTATTGTTCTATTTTTATTTTTTTCAATGATAGAGTAGAACGAGATATAGGGCCACATAGCCGACCACCCCGCCTACTAGGGCTTTCCATCCGACATTGCGGAAGTACCATCCGATTCGCACCCGCTCGATACGCATCAGTGCCAGTCCGCTCATCGAACTCATACACAAGATGTTGCCTCCCATAGCCGACACATAGGCCACAATCTTCCAATAGGCTCCATTTTGCATATACGCGGCAAGAGGGAAAGATGGTAATGGTACATTCATATCGATTTGTGGCATATTGCGGAAGGAAATCATAGTCATGGCAGAAGCGAAATTGTCGAGTACCGAACTGACGATACCCGTTCCGATGCCTGCCACCCATACGTTGGAGGCAAACGTATCAATATTCTCCGCCATCCAACGGGCGATACCCGTTTCCTTGACTACACCGACGGTGAGCATAATACCCATAACAAAGAGTATCATCTGTATCACGCCGTACTGCAATACGCGTGGCACACGACGTTGTATCATCTCGTCCGTGTTCATCAGTTTTCGGTTGACTGCTTCATTGACAACCCACAACACGGAAAGTACACACAATGCGCCAAGAAAGGGACTGAGTTTCGTTATATTATGAAATGTGGGAATAAACCACAGTCCACCGATACCGACAAAGAGCATCAGCAGACGCTGCCATACATTCAGATTGGTATCGTCACCACGATAGGGCATGGAAATCCATTCCAAATCGGCCCGTTCTGGAAGACCGCGTCCAATCCACCATACCGGTATTGCCCATGCCAGTAGACAGGGTATTGCCAATGACAACGAGAAATTGGTAGCAGTGACAAAACCTGTATTCCAAAGTACCAAGCCTGTGGGGTCTCCAATAACGGTTAGTGCTCCTCCGCAATTGGCCGATACTAGCACGGCACTCCCCAGCAACATGCGTTGCCTACGACTCCGCACGATACCCCGCATAATGGTGAGCATCATTACAGTCGTGGTAAGGTTGTCAAGATTGGCCGACAGAAGGAACGTAACCCCCGACAACACCCACAACAACCGTTTGCTGCTTCTTGTACGCATAAGTTGCGGTATGAAATCAAAACAACCGTTGTTTTGCAGTATCTCGACAATCGTCATCGTGGCCAATAGGAACAACACGACTTCCGCTGCCTTGCCAACATAATTGAGGAAGATGTTACGGGCGATATATTGTTTGACAAGATCACTTGTCGGTTCAAGTCCATTGAGAAAAAGGGCGAAATCCCAAGAGTGTTCGCTCATCACATAGTCCCGTCCATAACTGATATACAATATCCAACCGACCGTACCTACAAATATTGCTACGGCGGCTTTGTTCACATTGGTCAGTTTCTCTGTTGCCAACAACAAGAAACCAACAATCAATATGGCAGCGATAATGGGTGTCATAATATTCAGTTAACGCCGCAAAGGTACTAAAATATATCAGATATGCAAGAAATTCAACTTCTTTTTTAGTGATGTTTTAACGATGTTTTCACAGAGTTTTAACACTTGATATTTCCTTTAAAAGATAGACGGCCGCCTTCCGACATAATCGGTAGAGACGGCCGCCTAGGACAAGTGTCTTGTCACATGGAGTAGGCAAATCCCAATGAGATAAATTCCTTAAACATCCAATAGCCATGATGATCATCCCGCACACTGGCGTCATCAAAGCGCGGATAGAGGAACACATTACTTGAGATATACTTGTTCACACGGAAAGACAAGGTATTTTCCCACTCTATCAACGAACGTTTGTACGACGTATATCCATAGAGTCGAGTTTTCCACTGTATATCATCGGTAATTTTCCAAGTGAGATCTGCTGTCAGTTCAGAACCGAAATCATCGCTCGTATGCCGACCTTCCTTGATACCATAACTTGTGGCCAATGCTCGATGCTGCACAAACTTGAAACTGTATGCCAATGGGGCAATATGCACAGAACCCGTCAAGCGTCCTTTCAACCCATTCACGCTGTAATCCATACCGACTGACGGGGTAAGGGTCAATGGGGCGAGGAAATCAGAATACACCTTTGGATCATTGCTCTTGTATCCCTTCATAAACTGCGTGGTGGCAATGAGCTGAAACGTATAGTACCAACGTTTGGAAGCCTGAATACCCAATTTTCCTGTATATCTGAGAAGGTCTTCCGATGTTTTGAAGGTGTGCAACGTGTCACTGCGCGAATTCTGAAAGCCCAAACGCATCTCCAACTTGTTGTCCCACTTGAATTTCTGCTTATTGTTGTAATTGGCCTGCAACGTGATTGTACCCAACATCGAATAACTACTTTCTCCACCTTTATACCAGTTGGAAGAGATGTAGTTCTGGAAAGCCTGCAGGGTATAGTCACCCGAGAACGTCCAAAAATTGGGCTTTCTCACCATAATGTCAAACGGCATTTCCGGAGCCTCCTCTACATGGGAATCCACCCGCTCTGCAATACTTGTCCGTGGGGGTGCCGACTTTTTGCCAGGTTCAAGCACAGGCCCCACCCTGTCGAGTTGCCGTTGTGTACTGCGCACCAAGTCAGGACGACGCAAATACAAATCCATCAGCGCACGTTCCTCCTCACTTTGTCCTGATATACTGTCCAAACCAAGCCACTTGGAGGAAATCCCATGATAAAATGTCAGAGGGGCAAACAATCGATAATACTTCCCGTCCGGTTCAAACTCAGTGTAAAGCGAGTCCTTACGCACAAGCATTGAGTCTAGCGATGCCTTGCGCATCCGCAAGGCATCAATATAGGATGCCTCCAAAGCCGACACCGTATCGCGCTCAGCCACCCGCGCACGACGCCATCTTGTCTGCGCCGACAAATCCCCCACAAAGAGAAGCACCATGACCGACAATGCTATATAATATTTGTTTTTCATTTTCATCTTCATTCATTTATGCCGCAAAGTTAGTGAAAAAAGTTAGTGAAACAGGTACAGAAGCGAAAGAAACTCGTCATTTTTTCTTCTTCCACGTTTCCACTTGCAAGGGTGCGGAACCGGATAGAATAAAAACGGATAGTTGTTTGTACGTTTCGCAATTTTATGCTAACTTTGCACCTTGTATTAATAAATTGAATATTAATTTCTTATTTTATTTTTATTGTGGCTGAAACAAAATACATCTTCGTCACTGGCGGTGTTGTGTCTTCGCTTGGCAAAGGCATCATTTCATCGTCGATAGGTAAACTCTTGCAAGCAAGAGGTTACAACATCACCATCCAGAAATTCGACCCGTACATCAACATCGACCCCGGAACACTCAACCCCTATGAGCACGGAGAATGCTACGTGACCGTCGACGGTATGGAAACCGACCTCGACCTCGGCCACTACGAGCGTTTCACCGGCATACAAACCACCAAAGCCAACTCGTTGACCACCGGCCGTATATACAAGTCGGTCATCGACAAGGAACGCCGCGGCGACTACCTTGGCAAGACCATTCAGGTGGTGCCACATATCACCGATGAAATCAAGCGCAACGTAAAACTCCTCGGACAGAAATACCATTACGACTACGTCATCACCGAGATAGGCGGAACCATTGGCGACATCGAGAGCGCCCCGTTTATGGAAGCCATCCGACAGTTGAAATGGGAATTGGGCAAGAGAGCCATCAATGTACACCTCACCTATGTACCCTACCTCAAAGCCGCCGGCGAACTGAAAACCAAGCCCACCCAGCATTCCGTCAAGGAGTTGCAAAGCGTCGGCATTCAGCCAGACGTTCTCATCTTGCGCACCGAGAAGCACCTGGATGACAATATTCTGAAGAAGGTTGCCAACTTCTGCAACGTCGACCGCGAATGCGTCATTCAAAGCGAAGATATGCCCAGCATCTACGAGGTACCTGTAGAAATGCAGCGTCAAGGCCTTGATACCGCCATCCTCCGCAAAACAGGAGAAACCATCGGCGAAACACCAGCCCTCGGCCCTTGGCGCAGTTTCCTCGACCGCCGCAACAAAGCCACCAAGGAAGTGCATATCGGCCTCGTCGGCAAGTACGATTTGCAGGATGCCTACAAGAGCATCCGCGAGAGTCTCTCTCAGGCCGGCACCTACAATGACCACAAGACCGTCCTCACCTTTATCAATTCCGAGAAAATCACCGAAGAGAATGTAGGCGAAAAACTAGCTGGACAAGACGGCATCGTCATCTGCCCGGGATTCGGACAACGCGGCATTGAAGGCAAAATCATCGCCGCACACTACACCCGTACACACGACATTCCCACCTTCGGTATCTGTCTTGGCATGCAGATGATAGTCATCGAGTTTGCCCGCAATGTGCTCGGCTACGCCGATGCCAATAGCCGCGAGATGGACGAGAAGACCGAACACAATGTCATCGACATCATGGAGGAACAGAAAAACATCACCAACATGGGCGGCACCATGCGTCTCGGCGCTTACGAGTGTGTACTCCGCCAAGGCTCACACACGTTCAATATCTATAACAAGGAACACATACAAGAGCGCCACCGCCACCGCTACGAGTTCAACAATGACTACATCAAGGAGTTTGAACGCGCCGGTATGCAGTGCGTAGGCCGCAACCCCGAGAGCGACCTTATTGAGATTGTCGAGATACCAGGCCTCAAATGGTATATCGGAACACAGTTCCACCCAGAATACCAAAGCACCGTACTCCATCCCCACCCACTCTTTGTCGACTTTGTGAAGACCGCCATCGAGAACCATAAGGGTGAGGGCAAGTAATCCCTTGCCCTAAGAATATTACAAATAAAACAGAACAAACAAAAGTGGACAAAAACACCATTATCGGCTTCATACTTATAGCCGCCGTGCTGATAGGTTTCAATATTTACTCTCAGCCTTCAGCCGAAGAACGTGCAGCCCAGGCGCGACAGGACTCCATTGCTGCCGTCAATCGACAGAAAGCCGAACAGGAAGCCAAGGCTGCCGCCATAAAAAAGACCGAAGATGCCAAGGCACAAGCTGCCGCCGACACCTCAGCCCTCTTCCATAGCGCACTCAACGGCACCAAGCAGTCTGTCATACTGAAGAACGACAAGGTAGAACTCACCGTCAGCACCAAGGGAGCAACCGTAGAAAAAGCAGTCATCAAGAACTTCGATGACCGCAACGGCAACAAGAACGTCACACTCTTCGATAGCAAAGACCAGCAATTGAGCTTCATCTTGTTGGCCAAAGAGACAAATATCAGCACTGCCGACCTCTACTTTCAGCCCTCCGAAGTCACCGACACCACCGTCACCCTGACAGCAGTCGCACAAAACGGCAAAGACTTGACCCTACGCTACACACTCGGCAAGGACTATATGTTGCACATGCAACTTCAGGCCAATGGCATGCAAGGGTTGTTCTCTCCCAGTTACAACCAAATGGACATAGACTGGAGCGACCGTTGCCGCCAGCAGGAGCGAGGCTTCACGTTTGAGAACCGCTATGCATCGCTCACCTACCACTTCACCGACGGTGGAACAAAATACTTGAGCGAAACCAGCAAGGACGAGAAAACCCCCGAGGAGAAAATCGACTGGGTAGCCTTCAAAAACCAGTTCTTCTCTGCCGTGATGATTGCCAAGAACGATTTTGCTTCAAACGCCATGCTCACCAGCACCCCCGAAGAGAAAGGATCTGGCTACTTGAAGCAATACCAGGCCAAGATGAAGACCTTCTTCGATCCATCGGGACGCACACCAACAGAGATTGATTTCTACTATGGCCCCAACGACTTCCGACTCTTGAAGCGTGTCGAGCAGGAATGCCATTTTGGAAAAGAGCTTGAGATGCAACGACTCGTCTACCTCGGATGGCCATTGTTCCGCATCATCAATCGCTGGTTCACCATCTATGTGTTCGACTTCCTCACTGGGCTCAATATCAATATGGGTATTGTATTGATACTCATCACTCTACTTCTGAAACTCATCACCTACCCACTAGTCAAGAAGAGTTACATGAGTTCGGCCAAGATGCGTGTTCTCAAACCGAAACTCGACGAGGCAACCAAGCAGTACGACAAGCCCGAAGACAGCATGCAGAAACAGCAGGCCATGATGGCCGAGTATGCCAAGTACGGAGTCAGTCCTATGGCCGGATGTCTGCCTATGCTCATACAGATGCCCATTTGGATTGCGATGTTCAACTTTGTACCCAACGCCATCCAACTCCGCGGCGAGAGTTTCCTTTGGATTAAAGACCTCTCCACCTACGATCCTATCTTTGAGTGGGGCAAGAACCTGTGGCTCATCGGTGACCACCTGTCACTCACCTGTATTCTCTTCTGCGTGGCCAACGTGCTCTACTCTCTTATGACCATGCGTCAGCAGAAAGACCAAATGGTAGGACAGCAGGCCGAGCAGATGAAGGTGATGCAGTGGATGATGTTCCTTATGCCAGTAATGTTCTTCTTTATGTTCAACGACTACTCGGCAGGACTCAATTTCTACTACTTCATCTCACTCTTCTTCAGTGCCGCCATCATGTGGACACTGCGTAAGACCACCAACGACGAAAAACTGCTTGCCATCCTTGAAGCCAAATACAAGGAAAACAAGGACAATCCCAAGAAGATGAGTGGCCTTGCAGCCCGTCTCCAAGCCATGCAGGAGCAGCAACAGGAACTGCAGCGCAAGCGCGAAGAACTCAGACGCAACCGCGGGTTGTAATAGCCCGCCGACAAAGGCAGGTTATGCCAAACGTGGACCACACCCATGAGAGGATGCACCACATTTGGCATAATCTGCTTTTTTACTTTCTTCCATCACGAACCAATCATTTCACCACAATGAACAAAACGATAACACTGGCTGTCGCAGCCGTCATGGGTTGCGCCAGCGCCAACACACAGACAATGATCGACCGCACCACCGACATCAGCAGCCTGACTACCGATCGCATGACCCCCGAAGTACTTTGGGCCATGGGGCGTATCGGCGGAGCACAGGCTTCGCCCGACGGAAAGACCGTCGTTTACCAGGTAGGATACTATAGCGTCAAAGAAAACAAAGGCCATCAGATACTCTACACCATCGGCACCGATGGCAAGAACCAGACCAAACTCACTACCACCACAAAGAGCGAGACCGACGCCACATGGATTGAGGCCGGCAAACGCATCGCCTTTCTCTGCGACGGACAACTATGGTCGATGAAGGCTGACGGCACCGACCGTCGTCAACTCACCCATTCCGATATCGACATCGAGGGCTACAAGTACTCACCCGACGGAAAAAGCGTACTCCTCGTCAAGTCATTGCCCTACCATGAGAGCATCAAGGAGAACCCAAGCGATTTGCCTCTAGCCACCGGGCGCATCGTCACCGACCTTAACTACCGTCACTGGGACCACTATGTAGAGTCCATACCCCACCCCTTCGTAGCCCACGTTGCCACAGACGGCACCGTTGATAGCGGGAAAGACATCCTCGCTAGCGAACCCTTCGAGTGCCCCATGGCTCCCTTCGGTGGAGTAGAACAACTCGCATGGAGCCCCGACTCAAAATTCGTGGCCTATACTTGCCGCAAGAAGACCGGTGTGGCCTACGCCATATCTACCGATTCTGATATTTTCCTCTATAGCGTGGAGAAAGGTACCACCCGCAATCTCTGCAAGCCCGATGGATATACCGAGCCGGCCATCGATGCCACAAAGACCATGAAGGATCAGGCCGTCAACCACCAGTCCACCGACTGCAATGTGGGATACGACACCAACCCCAAGTTCTCTCCCGACGGCAAGTACATTGCATGGCAATCCATGCCTCGCAACGGTTATGAAAGCGACCGCAACCGCCTCTGCATCTATACCCTTGCAACAGGCGAAAAGAAATACGTCACCGAGTCGTTCGACTCCAATGTCGATGACTATTGCTGGGCCAACGACTCACGCACCCTCTACTTCACCGGATGCTGGCACGCCTGTGTCAATCTCTACCAGACCGACCTCAGTGGACGGGTGAAGAAGCTCACCGACGACCGCGCAGACTTCGGCTCCATCGCTCTTGCCAACGACGGCAACAAAATATTGGCTTCCCGCCATAGTATGTCGCAAGCCGACGAACTCTATATCGTCACCCCCGGCAAGAAAACTACCGTCAGACAACTCACCTCCGAGAACCAGCCCATCTACGACCACCTCACCTTGGGCAAGGTAGAAGAGCGTTGGGTCAAGACCTCCGACGGCAAAGACATGCAGTGTTGGATTATCCTGCCGCCCCACTTCGACGCCAACAAGAAATACCCTACCCTACTCTATTGTGAAGGTGGCCCACAGAGTCCTGTCAGCCAGTTCTGGAGTTATCGTTGGAACTTCCAGATTATGGCGGCCCACGGCTATGTCATCGTTGCCCCCAACCGTCGCGGCTTGCCCGGTTACGGCCACGAATGGAACGAGGAGATATCCGGAGACTGGACCGGTCAATGCATGAAAGACTACCTTTCTGCCATCGATGATGCCGCAGCCAACCTACCTTACGTTGACAAAGACCGCCTCGGTGCAGTCGGTGCAAGTTTCGGAGGTTTCTCCGTATACTATCTTGCCGGCCACCACGACAAACGTTTCAAATGTTTCATCGCCCACGACGGTGCGTTCAATCTCGAGTCCATGTACACCGATACCGAGGAGGCATGGTTTTCCAACTGGGAATATGACGATGCCTACTGGAACAAGGACCAGACCGAGCGTGCCCGCCGCACCTACGACAACTCACCCCACAAGTTCGTCGACAAATGGGACACTCCCATCCTCTGCATACATGGCGAGAAAGACTACCGCATCAATGCCAACCAGGGTTTCGGTGCCTTCAATGCCGCCCGTCTCAAAGGCATACCAGCCGAGTTGCTCATCTTCCCCGATGAAAATCACTGGGTACTCAAGCCCCAAAACGGTGTACTTTGGCAGCGCACCTTCTTCTCATGGCTCGACAAATGGCTGAAGAAGTAAGTGACGAAAAAAGCATACCAACTTATTTTTTCACCGTCACTAAGCAACAAGATATATCGGACATACATTTCTTAAGCAAAATAACGACAATTATGACAACAACAGCATTCACCAAGAGTGTCCAGCAGAAACTCAGCGACTCCAAGTCGGCCCGCTGGACCGCCCTTCTCATCGTCAGCGTGACGATGATGTTCGGCTATTTCTTCACCGACGTGATGTCGCCCCTTGAGCCGCTGCTCACCGCCGCCAAGAGCGATGGCGGCCTGGGTCTCGGATGGTCGTCAGACGAGTACGGCTTCTTCTCCGGAGCCTACGGCTACTTCAACGTGTTCCTTCTGCTACTCTTCTTCGGCGGCATCATCCTCGACAAGTTCGGTATCCGCTTCACCGGCGTGATGTCCACCGTACTCATGTTTGGAGGCGCCGTGATCAAGTGGTGGGCCGTCAGCCACCAGTTTGACGGTACCATTGATGTACCTTTCTTCGGTAATTACCACACACAGGTCGTACTGGCCGCACTTGGTTTTGCCATCTACGGCGTAGGTTGCGAGATTGCAGGTATCACCGTGAGCAAGGTTATCGTCAAGTGGTTTACCGGACATGAGTTGGCCCTCGCCATGGGTCTTCAGGTAGCCCTCGCACGTATCGGCACAGCAGGCGCTTTGGCTTGCGCTCTGCCCTTTGCCAAAGCCATGGGCGGCGTGTCGGCTTCTGTCGGCCTCGGTGCAGCCATGCTCTGCGCAGGCATGGTGGCCTTCATCGTATACTGTGTGATGGACAAGAAAGAAGACGCATCAGCCGCAGCCATAGAGAGCGATCCCGAAGAAGGATTCAAGTTCTCCGACCTTAAGAGCCTCGTCACCAATATCGGTTTCTGGTATGTAGCCTTCCTTTGCCTGATGTTCTACGCAGGCGTATTCCCCTTCTTGAAGTTCGCTACAAAACTGATGGTCATCAAGTACAACATCGATCCCGACGTAGCCGGACTCATCCCCGCCATGCTACCCTTCGGTACCATCTTCCTCACCCCATTCTTCGGAAGCGTATACGACAAGATTGGCAAGGGAGCCACACTGATGATTATCGGTAGCGTATTGCTCACCATCGTACACATCACCTTCGCCCTCCCCATCAACTCATGGATACTAGCCATTTTCGTGATGATTGTCCTTGGTGTCGCCTTTGGTCTTGTACCCTCGGCTATGTGGCCGTCAGTACCCAAGATTATCCCAATGAAACTATTGGGCACGGCATACGCCCTCATCTTCTACATTCAGAATATCGGTCTTGCCCTTATCCCCGTATGGATAGGCAAGGTAAACCAAGCCAATACTGCTGCCGACGGCAAAACCATCGACTACACCGAGACGATGACCATCTTCGCCGCCTTCGGTGTTGTAGCCATTGTCATTTCTATCCTTCTTCTGATAGAAGACAAGCGCAAGGGCTACGGCCTGCAGCAGCCTAACATCAAGAAGTAAGACGAGTTTTTTTTTTCAAATGGGCAAGTCGCCATGACTCGCCCCAAGGACTTTTGCAGACGCGCATCCGATATACCATTCCGCCTGCAAAAGTCCTTTTTGTATCACACATTCCCCCCTGCTCCGTACCAACTGTCGTCAACGAGATACTACAAGGGCCTTGTACGAACGCTACAAAGGCCTTGTACGGTCACTACAAAGGCCTTGTACGAACGCTACAAGGCCTTTGTACGAAAAGGGATGCATTTCTCCGTCCTGTATCCAGTCAACGACACAGGAAAATGCACTATTGTAGACGGATTTGTACACACCACGATTAAACGTCCATCCATTTTCCGCGTCTAAATGTGCAGAACATTTTTTTTGACAAGGCAATTTTTTTGACAATGAAGAAAACGCTCATTTGGATGATGCTCCTGCTGATACCCGTCATCGCACAGGCACAGTCACGCAAAGTGTCGGGCCGTATCATCGACCACGACACCAAGGAGGCGATGATGCAAGCCACCGTACAACTGCTCACCACCGATAGCACATACATCGCCGGTGCCCTCACCAATGAACAGGGTCAGTTCACCGTGGAAGCCCCGTCAGCGGGCAAATACATACTCAGAGTGACAAGCGTGGGCTATCCTTACAAATGCTCCCCCATCGTCATCAAGGCCGATAAAGATCTCGCAGTAGGCGATATCATACTGAAGTCTGATGCCATCAGCCTCAAGGGAGCAACCATCACCGGACAGGCAGCCAAGGTGACCCTCCACAAGGACACCTTCGTCTACAATGCTGCTGCCTACCGCACCCCCGAAGGCTCTACCATAGAGGAACTCGTCAAGCGACTACCCGGAGCGGAAGTCGACGACGACGGAAAAATCACTATCAACGGCAAGGAGGTCAAGAAGATAAAGGTCGACGGCAAGGAATTTATGACCGGCGACACCAAGACCGCCCTCAAAAATCTGCCCACCTCCATCGTCAACAAGGTGAAGGCATACAACGAGAAGAGCGACCTCACCCGCATCACTGGCATCGATGACGGAAAAGAGGAGACCGTGCTCGACTTCGGCCTCAAGGCTGGCATGAACAAGGGTATGTTCTCCAATGCCGACCTCTCCTACGGTACCCATGACCGATACTCAGAACGGCTCATGGGGGCCTATTTCAAGGAGAAATTCCGCACAATGGTCTTCGGCAGCGCCAACAATACCAATGACAAAGGATTCCCCGGTGGCGGCGGAAGAGGTATGTTCGGCCGCGGACGCAACGGACTCAACGCTTCGAAAATGGTCGGTCTGAACTTCAACTACGACAACAGTCCGAAACTACAGTTGGATGGAAGCGTACGGTGGAACCATAGCGACGGCGACGCTCGCAGCCGCATGTCATCGGAAAACTTCGTCGGCACGGCCCACTCATTTGCCAATAGCCTCAACACCAATTTTACACGTTCCAATAGTTGGAACGCCCAAATGCGCCTTGAGTGGCAACCCGATACGCTGACCAATATCATGTTCCGCCCCACTCTCAGTGTATCATCAAGCGACTCACGGTCGCAAAGCACATCGGGTACCTACTCCGACGATCCCTACTCCTACACCAATGACCCACTCTCGACCGAAGGCATAGAAGCCATGCGTCAGGCTGGCATCATGGTCAACCGCCGCGAAAGCATGTCCTTGGGCTATAGCGACAGCAAGAAGTTCGGCGGTTCGCTGCAACTCAACCGCCGCCTCAATGCCATGGGACGCAACGTCACGCTCCGCTTGGAGGGAAACTACAGTGATGCCGACAGCAAGTCACTCTCCACCAGCAACGTACATCTCTATCAAGTGAAGAACGCACTCGGACAAGATTCTACCTACCAAACCAACCGCTACAACCTCACCCCAACCCGCAAATGGGACTATAGCGTGCAGGCCACCTATAGCGAACCGCTTTGGAAGAAGACCTACCTGCAGTTCAGTTACAAGTTTGATTACTCCTATAGCCGCAGCGACCGCTCCACCTACGATTTTAGCAACTTGGGGGAGGATTTCTTCTCCGGCCTCTCACCCGTCTACCGCGGTTGGGACAATTACCTCTCGCGTCTGCCCATGACCTATACTGGGTATCTCGATGAAAGTCTGAGCCGCTACTCCGAATACAAAAACTACACGCATGACATCGAACTGATGTTCCGCATGGTACGCGAGAAGTACAAGTTCAATGTCGGCATGATGGTACAACCCCAACTCTCACACTTCATCCAAGACTATCAGAGCGTTCACACCGACACGACCCGCACAGTGATCAACGTCAGTCCGACACTCGACTTCGAATACCGGTTCTCCGACTGGAGCAACCTGCGCTTGACCTATCGCGGTAGCACATCACAACCCAGCATGACCGACCTACTCGACATCACCGACGACAGCGACCCGCTCAACATCACCAAGGGTAACCCTGGACTGAAACCCTCGTTCACCAATAGCCTCAACTTCTTCTACAATACTTATATGGAGAAACGGCAACAAGCCATCATGACGTTCCTCAACTTCAATACCACCCGCAACAGCATCAGCAACAAGGTGACCTACGACGAGACTACCGGCGGACGCATCACCCAACCCGAGAACATCAACGGCAACTGGGACATCTCCGGTATGCTCATGTACAACACTGCCGTCGACTCCGCCGGATACTGGAACGTCAACACCTCTACCGACTACCGTTATAATAACTATGTGGGATACGTAAGCCTCGACTACAACGCGGCCTCACAGAAGAACATCACCCGTTCGCTTTCGCTCGGCGAACGTTTGGCCAGCAGTTACCGCAATGACTGGCTGGAAGTGGAACTCGACGGATCGTTCACCTACACGCACACCCGCAACAAACTACAGACACAGAGCAACCTCGACACCTGGCAATTCGCCTACGGAGGAACGGTCAATCTCTCCCTGCCCTGGGGCATGAGCATCTCGTCAGACCTGCACGAGAACAGTCGGCGCGGCTACAACGACAAGTCGATGAACACCAACGAACTGATCTGGAACGCACAGATTGCCCAAAGCCTCCTCAAAGGCAAGATACTCACCCTCTCACTGCAGTTCTACGACATACTGCACAACCAAAGCAACTTCAGCCGCACCATCACCGCCATGCAGCGCAGCGATACCGAGTACAATAGCATCAACAGTTACGCCATGCTCCACGCCACCATTCGCTTCAACGCTTTCGGCGACAAACAGGCACGGCGCGAAATGCGCCACGGACCCGGACGAGGATTCGGAGGTCCTGGCGGAGGAGGCCCCGGCGGAGGAGGAATGCGTCCGCCACGCGGCGGATTCGGCGGACCTCCACCACGAATGTGACGTAAGCCACACACATTATAAACCCATCCATCCCGCAAGGCGGACGCCATACAGCACAGGCACTTAGCACTGTTTTGTATGGTATCCGCCTTGCGGGATTTACATTAGACGACATCCAAAAAATAGCAATGCTGTATAGACGGATTGAAAAATTATGACTACCTTAGCACACAGATTTTGAATATCTGTAAAAATCCTGCACAATCATGAGACACGATTTCGTTACAATCGCCGATTTGTCAAAGGAACAGTTGATGTACCTTATACAAATGGCACAAGAATTTGAAAAGCATCCCAACCGTGAACTACTCAAAGGCAAAGTGGTAGCCACACTCTTCTTCGAGCCGTCGACACGCACACGCCTAAGTTTTGAGACTGCCGCCAACCGGCTTGGTGCACGCGTCATCGGATTCTCCGATGCCAAAGCGTCAAGCGTCACAAAAGGAGAAACACTCAAGGACACCATACTTATGGTTTCCAACTACGCAGACGTCATCGTCATGCGCCACTTCATAGAGGGTGCAGCCCAATATGCTAGCGAAGTCGCTCCCGTACCTGTGGTCAATGCCGGTGACGGGGCCCATATGCACCCCTCACAATGCCTGCTCGACCTCTACTCCATATACAAGACCCAAGGTACGCTGGAAAACCTCAACATCTACCTCGTAGGCGACTTGAAGTACGGACGCACCGTACACTCCCTCATCACGGCCATGCGCCACTTCAACCCTACCTTCCACTTCATCGCCCCCAAAGAATTGGCCATGCCACAGGAGTACAAAATCTACTGCAAAGAGCACGGCATAAAATACCAGGAACACACGGCCTTCAACGAGAAAGTCATCGCCGACGCAGACATACTCTACATGACACGCGTACAGAAAGAACGTTTCTCTGACCTCATGGAGTATGAGCGCGTCAAAAACGTCTACATCCTCAAAAACGACATGCTCCGCAGCGCCAAGGAAAACATGCGCATACTGCATCCTCTACCACGCGTCAACGAGATAGCCTACGACGTAGACGACAACCCCCACGCTTACTATATACAGCAAGCCGGCAACGGACTTTTCGCACGCGAAGCCATCTTCTCCTATGTCCTCGGCATCAGCCTTGATGATGTACGGGCCGACAAGACCATCATCAAAAGTGCTATAGAAGACAAATAACGTACCCACTCATTGCACATATCATGAACAAAACAGAAAGACAGGTAGCCGCCATCAACAACGGCACCGTTATCGACCATATACCGGCACAGAAAACCTACGCCGTAGCCAATCTGCTCGGACTACAGCATCTTGCAACCCCTGTAACCATCGGCTACAACTACCCTTCCAAGAAAATCGGAAGCAAAGGCATCATCAAAGTGTCCGACAAATTTTTCACCGACGAGGAGATATCCCGCCTGTCTGTTGTCGCCCCCAAAATAGTACTCAACATCATCCGCGACTATGAGGTCGTAGAGAAAAAGACTGTGGAGACACCCGACGAGTTGCGCGGCATCGTCAAATGCAACAATCCCAAGTGCATCACCAACAACGAACCGATGCAGACCATATTCCACGTCGTCGACAAGACACACGGCATACTCAAATGCCACTACTGCGACAAAGAACAGGACATCAACAACGTAGAACTCGTGTGATAGCATAGCAAGATGGAAAAAGATTTCAAGATATTCGACCTTATAGAGCAAGAGCATCAGCGCCAACTCAAAGGCATGGAACTCATCGCATCCGAAAACTTTGTCAGCGACGAGGTGATGCAGGCCATGGGTTCCTACTGCACCAACAAATATGCCGAAGGACTTCCGGGCAAACGCTATTATGGAGGCTGCGAAGTGGTAGACGAAATAGAAACATTGGCCATTGAGCGCGTGAAGCAACTCTTCGATGCCGAATTTGCCAACGTACAGCCCCATAGCGGTGCACAAGCCAATGCCGCAGTTTTGCTGGCCGTACTCCGTCCAGGAGACACATTCATGGGCCTCGACCTGTCGATGGGGGGCCATCTGAGCCACGGTAGCCATGTCAACACAAGCGGCATACTCTACCACCCGGTAGCCTACCACCTCAACAAGGAAACAGGGCGCGTAGACTACGATGAGATGGAACGTCTCGCTTTGGAATGTCATCCACGCCTGATCATCGGCGGCGGTTCCGCCTACAGCAGGGAGTGGGACTACGAGCGCATGCGCCAGATTGCCGACAAAGTCGGTGCACTGCTCATGATAGACATGGCCCACCCTGCTGGATTGATAGCAGCCGGACTGTTGAAGAATCCCGTCAAGTACGCACACATCGTGACCACTACCACCCACAAAAGTCTTCGCGGACCGCGTGGCGGCGTCATCCTGATGGGCAAGGATTTCGAGAACCCATGGGGATTGACCACACCGAAAGGCGTAGTCAAGATGATGAGCCAACTCATCAATAGCGCCGTTTTCCCCGGCATACAGGGTGGACCACTCGAACATGTCATCGCCGCCAAAGCAGTCGCTTTCCACGAAGCACTGCAACCATCATTCAAGACCTATGCCAAACAGGTGAAAAAGAATGCCACCGTACTGGCAGAAGCACTCATGGCACGCGGATTTGACATTGTAAGTGGAGGCACCGACAACCACTCTATGTTGGTAGACCTGCGCTCAAAATATCCCGAACTGACAGGAAAAGTAGCAGAGCGCGCCCTTGTCGCCGCCGACATCACCTGCAACAAAAACATGGTGCCATTCGACACACGCAGCGCCTTCCAAACCTCCGGTATCCGTCTCGGCACACCCGCCATCACAACACGCGGTGTCAAGGAAGACATGATGCCCCTGATTGCAGAACTCATAGAGCGTGTACTCGATCATCCCGACAACGAACAGGTGATAGCCGCCGTCCGCCAACAGGTAAACGAGACCATGCGCGACTATCCGCTCTTCGATGCGTGACACTCACCACTATGGTTGCACAATACATCGCCGTTACAACAATCCTTGGTATGGCCGTAGTCTACGCCATACTGAGGATTGTGCGTACATGGCATCAAGCACAAAACCGATGCTACGGTTGCGACGGTTGCGCCATAAAAGAACAAATGATACGGGCCCAACAAAACAAACACGCACACAAGAAGAAAATTATATGTCCACGCAAAAAATAGTCGAAGAAAAATTTGGAAACATCGTTTTTTTATAATACCTTTGCACTCGCTTAAAAGAAAATGGTACCTTGGCCGATCGGTTAGGTAACGGTCTGCAAAACCGTGTAGAGCAGTTCGACTCTGCTAGGTACCTCTTCTGATAAAGGCCGAAAGTCATAGTTGATATGCACTTTCGGCCTTTATCTATTTTCAAAAGGTGGTTTCTAAAATAAATTTCCACCGTAAAAAATAAGTCCTCTTACCATACACAACCACATGATACACAATCAAGACACAATATGCGCCATCGCCACCGCCCCCGGCGGAGCCATCGGCATCATACGAATATCAGGACAACACACTTTCGACATCGCTGACAAAGTATTCAGACCGCAAGGTTCATCACCCATCCTCAGCAAACGCAAACCCTACACTATCGCCTTCGGACACATCATAGACACGACAGGCGAAGAAATAGACGAAGTACTGGCAAGTATTTTCCGCGCTCCCCACTCCTATACAGGCGAAGACGCTATTGAGATTTCCTGTCACGGCTCGGCATACATCCTACAACGTGTATTGCAGTTGCTCATCGATGCCGGAGCACGAATGGCAACACCCGGAGAATTCACACAACGCGCCTATCTCAACGGGAAAATGGACCTTGCACAGGCCGAAGCCGTTGCAGACCTTATCGCATCGACCAATAAAGCGACACACCAACTAGCCATGAGCCAACTACGCGGTCACTTCAGCGACGAACTGGCTCTACTGCGCGACCAACTCCTCAAAATGACATCTCTTCTTGAATTGGAACTCGACTTCTCCGATCACGAAGATTTGGAATTTGCCGACCGTACCGAACTGCTCCACCTGGCCACAACGATAGACAACAAAGTACTCCGACTAGCCCATTCATTTGAAACGGGAAACGCCATCAAACGAGGCATACCCGTCGCTATCATCGGCCGCACAAATGTAGGAAAAAGCACCCTCCTCAATCGCCTGCTACACGAGGAGAAAGCCATCGTAAGCAACATCCACGGCACTACACGCGATGTGATCGAAGATACCGTAAACATCAACGGCATCACCTTCCGCTTTATCGACACCGCAGGACTGCGACAGACTGATGATATAGTAGAAAATATCGGTATCAAACGTACCTACAAGAAATTGTCTGAAGCAGCCATCATTCTTTGGTTGACAGACAACGATGACGACAATGTCGCAGACATGGACATGATAACAGAACACTCATCTGGCAAAAAAATCATCATTGTACGCAACAAGTGCGACATAGAACAGCCCTCCCCCACCCTTGAAAACAAATTCCACCCAGATACCAAGTCGAATATCCCTATCATACATATCAGCGCCAAGACCGGCCATAACATTCCAACACTAGAAAAGGCTATTGTCAATGCAGCCGCCATCCCCGAAATCACAGAGAACGATGTCATCATCACCTCAACACGCCACTACCACGCTTTACTGACCGCTCACGAATCCCTCAACCGTGTAATTTCTTCTATGACAGCCAACCTCAGCGGTGACATGATTGCCGAAGATCTCCGCATCGTCCTCGACCTTCTTTCAGACATTACAGGCAATGAACACATCACTCCACAAGAAACCCTCAATAACATTTTTAAGCACTTTTGCATCGGAAAGTAATTCGCTGCAAAGAATACTCTACTATCTGCAAATAAAATCTCGAAAACTCTTGATATACAAAGTTTTCTGCGAAATTTTATTTGCAGATTTTCTATGGTAAAGTTTCTTGTTTATCACTTTTTTGTTGTATCTTTGTCCCCAGATTGTCCCCCGAATGTGTCCCGAGGGACAAAATTTGTCCCCCGATTGACGTGTTTGTCCCCCGTCTTTTTGAGGACTGAAAATATGGTTGGGACATGCAAAAACTAGAATAAGATGGAGACGAAGAAACAAACTCAGAAGGAACCTGTGAAACTGCGTGAGAAGAAGCTTGCCAACGGCAACGTCAGCCTTTACCTTGACATCTACAGAAACGGCAAGCGACAGAAAGAGTACCTCAAGCTTTACCTTATCGACGCCAAGACTCCTGCAGAGAAGGAGCAGAACCGTCAGACCCTTGCCACGGCACAGTCCATCAAAGCCAAGCGGCAGATTGAGATGCAGAACGGCGAGTATTCCTTCACCAAGCAGTTCCAGGAAGACACTCCTTTCCTGGAGTATTATAGAAAGATGTGTGAGGACCGCCACAAGAACCCCGACTCACAAGGCAACTGGGGAAACTGGCGCAGCTGTCTCAAGTACCTCGAAATCTACTGCAGCGAGAAGACAACCTTCCGTGATGTTACCCCGGAGTTCGTGAAAGGCTTCAAGAACTTTCTGAACACCACAGAGAAGGACACCCACAAGCGCACACGCCATACAGAGCGCAGCACATTCCAAGGCCTGTCGCAGAACTCGAAAGTGTCCTACTTTAACAAACTGCGTGCGTGCATCAACCAAGCTTACGAGGAGCGCATAATCCCAACAAACCCACTCCGTGGCATCGAAGGCTTCAAAACTGCCGACGTAAAGCGTGACTACCTCACCTTGGAAGAAATCAAGGCATTGGTTGCCACTCCGTGCAGTTATCCTTGCCTGAAACGCTCGTTCCTCTTCTCCTGTCTCACTGGACTCCGCAAGAGCGACATCGAGAAACTCACTTGGGGAGAAATACAGAAGCAGGGCGAATACACCCGTATCATCTTCAAGCAGAAGAAGACCGGCGGTCAGGAGTATCTCGACATCACCCCACAGGCAGAAAAGTACCTTGGTGAGAGAGGACAGCCCGACGAACTCGTGTTCTCAGGTTTTGTCTATGGTTCACAGACCACACTGGAGTTGCGCCGTTGGTGCATGGGAGCCGGCATCATGAAGGAAATCACCTTCCACTGCGCCCGTCACACCTTTGCCGTGTTGATGCTCGACCTTGGAACTGACATCTACACGGTGTCCAAGCTCCTCGGCCACAGAGAACTCGCCACAACCCAAATCTATGCCAAGATACTCGACCGCAAGAAGCAGAGTGCAGTATCGCTGATTCCCGATTTGGAATAACCCACCTTATATATTATATAGAGAGCAATGAACAGACAACAAGCCGCTATCAAGATAGCAACGGTCAATCGGTTCATCAAGCAGTTGAACTATTGGAGTGCGCTGGGTGAAAGCATTCACCCGGCTGCATTCGGTGACGACATCTATTCCATGAGTTCGTGGGTGAAGGAAATCCAGGCTTACCTGCGTACCGACGATGATGTTTCTCTTTTGGTGGATTTGATAGAATGTGTCGGCGACATTTCGGTGATAGACGAATATCTCGGCAAACACCACCGTATGGAAGAAATCTTGCGGCAGTCGTTGATGGGTTTGTCACGCACAATGAAGGAATTGCTTGCCGAGTGCCTGGAACTGCGCAAAAAGATGAAGGGCAGTTACTCCATGCTCCCCGATGCCCTGTACGATGACAAAGCCATCGAACTGTTGGAGCGTGCAGTAAATGCCGGCATCCTAGACACGGAGTTCAAGCCGACGGACAAAGCCAACTACAACAACCTGAAAATTATTGCCTATGCCATAGCAAAGACAATGAAGTTCGACAAGCATCACCTCTACTGCTATTGCGAGGAGATGTGGCACAAGCGCCTGTCTCCCGTCATGCTGCCGACCTATCAGACGAAGTCGTACCAGAAAGCAATGGACCTGTTTCCCGAAGTGGACTTTTCAGACCTTCTCAAAGACCATGAGCCAATGGTATTCAACTGCCCTTTCGACGACGAGCGCAAGGATGCGTTGCGCCGTTCCTTGGCGCAAAACGGCTATATCATGCGCAATGTGACCTTGAAGCAGTTTTGTGCCATCTTTGACAAGGACAAGTTCAAGACACCCGTCAACTGGCTCAAAGACCAGAGGTCGTTCAGTGTCTTCGTCAAATTGTGTCTTGGCCCTACTAACAACAAGAACCTTTGGCTCAAGGCAGTCTCTTGTTTCAACATCAACGGTAAGCGTCCCCACAAGGGAAGCCTGTCTACCGGCTATTCGCTGCTCGAAAGAACCCATGCATTGGATAGCTACGATACTGTCCTTTTCGCCATTTGCAAAGCATACAACGCAAAGGAAAACAGCTGTGCCGAACTCAACGGCATAGCCATGTCAAACCATAAAAATAAAAAACAATGAGTAGAAAGAACACTTCACTCATCTCTCTTTTTGGAGATGAATGACACGCAGGAAGTGCGGATTATCCGCCCCTACGTCGGTAATGACGGACTCGTCCGTCTGGTTTCAGAAGCACGTGAGTTGTACGTGTATGAGGTAGTCTCCCTCGGAAATACCTACGCCCGTTACATCAGCGACCTTCTGAGTTTCATCAATTTTCACGACTCCACGGATGCCTACAGCAAGAACTGGCACGCCCGGAACGTGCAGATTCTGACAGTACTGCTCCGCAAGCACAAGGCATTCGTGAAGCACTACTTCACCCAAGACAAGTTTTCTGACGAAACCGTCAGAGAGATGCTTGTACGTTTCAACCATGGAGACGTGTCCGTGCCTCAATCCGGCACAGACCAGTCGCCACCGACTTCCCCAAACACCGCCGACCAAAATTCAGGCGGTGCGTCTTCGCGCCATCATATTCCGTCCGCTATTGTAAGCCTCATTGTCCACTGTGCCAATGAGGCTGAATTGTTTCTGGAGGATGTGACTACGGAGCATTTTGACGCCTATCATGCCGGCACGCTGCAACAGCCTCTGCAGGCCAAGCGCAATGTCGAGGTGGTTGAGTTCTTCAGCTATCTTGCAGACAGAGAACTCGTCCTTCCCACTTGGCAGCATATCATTGACAGGGAGAAACTCATCGTCAGTGCTTCAGGGCACCGTCATCTCACAAAGGCGGTCATGGCCGCAACGAAGAGCCGTCTCTCAAGACTGCCGGACGGGTGCAACATCATGCGCATCGTGGACATCATCGACCACTACATAAAAGAACACAGACTCGAACTTTTCGATTAAAGGAATCGGCGTTTGTTAAGAATGATGTTAAGACTCATGTTAAGCCTTAACAACCAGTCTTTCCAGACCGTCTAACATACTGTAATTTTGCCCTCCGTAACCGGTTGCTACGGAGGGCATCATTGTTTCTCCACCCATTGTAAAACAAGAAAAGACATCGTAAAATGAGACAAAAGAAACCATATTTTATAAGTCTGTCTTCCGATATGGTGGACAGAATAGAGAAGTCGCTGACACTGATAGCGGACCAAAATCTTCCTTACCGCATCAGCGTGATCGAGGAACAGTTGAAGACACTGGACAGCGTGGAGGAACTGACCGCTCGTCTGGATGCCATAGAGGAATCAAACTGGATGAACAAGGAAGTCCTGACTTCTGCAGAGGCGGCAAAGTTCCTCGGCTTCAAGATGAGTTACCTGTACAAACTCACTGCCGACAACCGCATCCCGTTCTACAAGCCGAGCGGCGGCAGCATCCTGTTCTGCAAGCAGGAACTCGTGGACTGGGCCAAGTCCAATCCCATTCCGACTAGTGTAAAATACTAAAGCTACCCCCTTATGAACAAGAAAGATTTGACAGAATATCTGGACCGCATCGAGGCTGCCCGTAACTTTGTGGAAGGCCCTGAATACCACCTTTTGCGCAAACAGTCTCTTGAGACATGCAAGTTCTTCGAACGTTTCGGAAGCATCAATGACATCATAGAGCATGTGCGCATGCTGGAAGAACGCGTGTACATCATCAAGGAGTTCCTCACGCTTGACGAAGTGGCAATGTATCTGCAGGTCAGCAAACACACCGTTTACAAACTTACCTCAGCCAACGAAATCACATTCTACAAACCCAACGGCAAGACGATATTCGTCCGCCGCACAGATTTGGAAGAATGGATTGGGCGCACTCCTTACCGCTCCAACTATGAGCTGCAGCGTCAGGCAGACCTGCTCGCCTACCAGATGGAGAAAGACCACAAGCGTTCTGAAGACTCAAAGAAGAAAGGAGGAGAGTTATGAACGACATCACAGACCTGTTTGACAACAAGCGCATCGACAAGGTGCGCTACGACTCCCTTCTGAAGCACTTCAAACTGCTCGTCACTGAGGATTATGAGTTTCCGCCCGAGATTGTCAAGGTGGACGGTACCACCATCGCCACCATCGGCAACTTCAGCGCGTCAACCGGCAAGCCGAAGAGTAAGAAAACCTTCAATGTTTCGGCGATTGTCGCCTCGTTCCTGTCCGGCAAAGAGGTTCTTCGCTATAAGGCATTTATACCGCCCAACAAGCGCCGGGTGCTCTACATCGACACCGAGCAGAGCAAATGTCACTGCCATAAGGTGCTGGAGCGCATCCTGCGTCTGGCAGGACTGCCCACCAACGAGGAGTGTGACCTCATCGACTTCTTCGTGCTCCGCGAATACAGTCCCGACCAACGCCGTGACATCATCAACTGGGCACTGCACGAGGAACGCCACTATGGACTTGTCGTCATCGACGGCATCCGTGACCTTATCCGCGACATCAACAGTCCGAGCGAGTCTCTCGACATTATCAACGAACTGATGCGCTGGTCCAGTTACTACGAGCTGCACATCCACACCGTGCTCCACCTCAACAAGGGTGACGACAACACCCGTGGTCACGTCGGTACAGAGTTGAACAACAAGGCAGAGACGGTGCTCCAAATCTCGAAGTGCGCCGAGAACGGAAATATCAGTGAGGTGAAGGCCATGCACATCCGTGACAAGGAGTTCGCTCCTTTCGCCTTCCAAATCGGCAACGATGCTCTGCCTTACCTTGTGGAGAACCACGAGTTCAAGTTGAGCAAGCGCGAACGTACCGCACCGCTCACATCGCTTGGTGAGGAGCAACACCGCCAGGCTTTGCAGATTGCCTTCGGCGAAACGGAGAGTATGGGCTACCAGCAACTCATCGAGGCACTTCGCAGAGGTTATCAGGAAATCGGTTACACCCGTGGGCGCAACACGATGGTCAACCTTGCCAAGTTCCTGTTGCAGCAGAATGCTCTCGTCAAGAACGACAAACAGTACTTCTATAACCCCAGCTTCACTATCCAATCATAGGTTTAGTTTGGTTGGGGTATATATAAGGTAAGTATGCACTAAACCCTTTTCACAACATATTTTGCAATTATGACTATAGAAGAAGCAAAACAAATCCGGATAGTTGACTGGCTTGCGGCGCAGGGTTTCAAGGCGGTCAAGGTACGTGGTGCAGGCCATTGGTACTGTTCGCCATTGCGCCAGGAAAGCCATCCGTCCTTCAAGGTGGACGACTACAAGAACGAGTGGTATGACTTCGGCACTGCCCAAGGCGGTGACATCATAGACCTTTGCAGGCTGATGTTCAACCTCGGTTCTCTTTTCGAGGCAATGCAGCATCTTGCCGGCTGCTCCAATGTCTCGGAGATGAAGGTCAATCCCAAGACCCAGTTGTACAAGTCCATCGAACAGAAGATGACGGACATTCAGGTTATCCCGTTGAGCAACTATGCGCTCCTCTCCTACCTGCGCTCCCGTGGCGTGGATACGGAAGTCGGAAGGATGTACTGCCACGAGGTGCATTACCGCTATTACAAGAACTGGTACTTTGCCATAGCCTTCAAGAACCTCTCCGGCGGTTATGAAATCCGCAATGCGTATTTCAAGGGATGCATATACCACAAGGATATAAGCGTCCTCCACCACTTGAATGGCGAAAAGCAGAAAGGCTGCTGCCTGTTCGAGGGTTTCATGGATTTCCTGTCCTATCTGACGCTTGCCAAGCGCGGCACCGATTATAGGATGGCCTTGAACGAGCCTTGTGACTTCATCGTTCTCAACTCTGTAAGCAACCTGAAAAAGTGCTACGCATTGCTTGACTCCTATACTACCATTCATTGTTTTCTTGACAATGATACGGCTGGCAGGTGTGCTACGGCATCCATCAAATCCATATATGAGATGAAGTCCATCGACGAGTCTTTCCGCTATGCAGACTATAACGACGTGAATGACTATTTGTTGAACAAAAAGCGGTAATCCGTTCTATCTCTGATGTATAGTTCATTGATTAAACCTTTTGTTCAACCCTTTTGTGATGATTGCAGCCAATGTCTTGTTGGTTGCAATCGTTGCTTTTATACCCTTCATATTTCTCCGCTTATAGCGTACTCCTTCCTCTTATTTCGTACCCATCGTCCTTCCTGACTTGAGTAAGAATTGTGTTGCAAAGGTACATGTTGTGCCTCTGCCTTTCAAGGTCGGTGTCCTACGGGTTCATTGGCAAAATCTCCACCTCGGTTGCACTGAGGTAGTATTTGGCCATGAAACCTTGCCCGGCAGTGTCACAACACCTTTTGTGGCAACATAATTTTTAGTTCAAGCCCGAAAGTAGTTGGTGCTACAATAGGGAAAAGTAAAATTCAAAATTCTGAAACGCTATGGCAAATTACGCTACAAACATCTTCTTCGCAAGCACGGAGAACGAGAGTGACCTCAACCGCATCGAAACCTTCTTGGACGGGAAGTTCGAAGTGTGCTACCTTGAGCAGAACGACGGCTGCATCGATGCCGAGTTCGAGAGCCGTTGGGACTTTCCCGAGGAACTGATGGACGAGTTGGTTGCATCCTTGGAGAGCAAGGACACCATCTACATCCGAGTGCTCACCCACGAACTCGCAAACGAGTATGTGAGTTTCCGCATCTTCAGTGATGGCGAGTGGGACATCCGTTACTAACCCCTTAAACACGCTGGACTATGCTATACTACGAGGAGTTGACCGATATTATCGGTTGCAGTTGCACACTGCTGATGCCATACAAAGGTTGGTATGATGGAGTTGTTGTCGGTGACTACGGCACAGAGGTGGTTGTCCAACTCAACAACGGAAAGGAAATCGTGGAAAGTCGTGATGATGTGCTTATCTATGACTAAGCCTCACTTACGGAAGAAGGTTGCTCGCCAAGTATAATGCTTGGCAGGCAACCTTTCTTTTTTGGAACAACCCCATTCCTTTTGTAATCGGGCCAAGCATCGCACGAAGGCTTGCTTGGCGGTCTGGCTTTCTCTTTTGGCTGCGCCTTTACCTTTTATAAAGTACTGCATTCCGGCTTCATTCACCCACTATGGCAACCTGCCGCTTTGCCTTGAATAAAGGTGGCTATTGCTTGCCATCCTTGGTTTCTGCTTCTTTTCTACATCCTGCCACTTGGATTTCATTGGCAACAGATGCTTTAGCGGTTGGTCGCCTTTGTATGCAGGTCTGCACCTAATCGTCGATTATAGCCTTTTACCAGATGAAGCACCTTTCATCAGTAGTCATTGTTGTGGTTAGTTGTACTTTCACCTTTCTCTTTTGGATGCTGAGGTCTTTGGTTGTTGGTCGCCTCTTTGTGCGTCTGCCACTAAGATTGTATGGTCAACGTTGCAGCGGAGGCAAGGACGGATAGCATTGTTCGGTATGCTACATCCCGACGTTTGTTATTTGCCTCGTCTTTTCCGAATAGCCTTGTCGAAGCACTTATTTTTCCTTTGCAAATTTAGCGGGATGCTGCAAGCGGCATCTTGTGAGGTCGCTGAAGCTCTGACCAATAAAATCGTCGGCAATCTTCCTTTTTCTCCTCTGCTATGCATCACCGCCAACAGAAAACGAGTATTGCTGATGATTTTCATGGTACTGTCCTCATGTGCCACATCCCTGCTTTTGATTGCACGTAAAAATTAAGTTTCACTTCTAAATTCAATTCAAGATGAAAAAGATCGAGAACAACTTCACAGTCACAGGATTTGTAGCCAACAATGCCGAAATCCGTCAGTTCACCACCGCTTCTGTAGCACGCTTCCCACTTGCAGTAAGCCGTCTGGAGACCCACGGTGAGGAGAACAACCGCACCACCGCTTACCTCAACATCGAGGCATGGCGCAAGAACGGACACACCGAATCGTTCGACCAATTGGTGAAAGGTACCCAACTTACTATCTCTGGCTATTTCAAGCCCGACGTTTGGGTTGACCAGCAAGGCACCAAGCACTGCCGCATACTCTTCGTTGCCACGAAAATCTCTGAGGTGGCAGAGAAAGAAGAGACTCCTGCGGAGGCCACCAAGGAAGAAGGCAAGTAATAGCCTTCCGACCTTCTCTACAAACAAAGCGGCTTCGGTCGCTTTTGTTTTTGCTCATTCGCTTGTGCCAGTTATATCGCCTTGCGGTCGGAGACTTTTGTACTATTATCTTGCCTTTGTTTTCGGTAGATACCGTCTTGCCTTTGTCTTTTACCGCTACGCCCCACACCTTCGCGAAGTGACACTGGCATTCTGTCAAACAGGCTTTCCGCACTTTCATGGCATTGCATGCTAAGAAAGTTCTACAAGCCCCTTTGCCGGAACCGTAAGACACGAAGAAGCCCTGCAAGACTATATCAAGGCTGACGCTTATCTTGACATAGTCTTGCAGGGGCACATCGTTTTATCGTCGTACTTGCCAGCATCGCTTCACTGCCCACCCTGTTCCTCTTGTAGTTGGGTTGGTACTCTTTTGTAAGGAGTTTTCATTTCCGTTGTAAGAGTTCATTCTTCTTTTCGTCCATCACTCTCGCCACTGCGGATATTGTTTTGCAAAGTTGATGACGGCGTAGATGCATCCGTCAAACCGCCCTGTCTGAAAATCTTCCTCTATGTGCTTCGCATAAAGAGCGTATTTTCAGGGCCAGTTTGTCTTGATGCCGCCATCATCACTCTGAAAAGCAAAAAATATCCTTGGACAAGAGTGATGGAAGTTTTCCTATAAGAGGGAAAAGTATCCATTCGAGTCGAGTCAAGGATGAGTGTTGAACCATCTAAACGTAGATTGATATGAACGACGTAGTAGGATTCATTGTCTTCATCCTGGTATTCAAAGTTTTGGGCAAAGTAATCGGTGCCATCTTTGGAGGCGAAGACAGAAACGATTTCCGCAGGGACAGATAGACTCAGTCTT
Source organism: Flexilinea sp. (assembly GCA_963653995.1). GTDB lineage: Bacteria > Bacteroidota > Bacteroidia > Bacteroidales > Bacteroidaceae > Prevotella. The sequence goes on along the minus strand of CAVJZJ010000090.1, from coordinate 11,032 downwards.
TCCTGTTTCTCAACTTGAGCATTGCCTCATGCGCCATGTCGTGTGTATCGGGCAACTGGTGATACTTGTGGTAAGGGACAATCCGTACCACTACCGAGCTGTGTCTTCTTTTGGCGGCAATACATTCTCTGATGAGGTCGGTATTGGCAGACGAGTCGGTCGGCGCTTTGTCAAAGTTCTGGATGTACGAGACATTGGTAAGGAATACGAGGCTGGAACCTTCAGAGACACTTGCCATTGCATGAAGCATCACCGTGAGCATCATGCGGAACTCCGTGGTGCCGGTGTCTGCCGTGACGTAGGTATCAACCACCTTGTCATCCTTCTCCATAATATAAGCACCACCTCCGGCACGTTCCTTATGGGCATAGTCGCAACTGCCGCCCACCCAAACATAGTAAGTGCCGGCATCCATACGAAGTTTTATCGGTTTGTCCTGTTGCTTCATCATTATATTGCCATCGCGGTCTGTGCCATCTTGTTGATTATCCATACCGCAAGGGCAATTTGCAGAATGAATATCACCGGCACTCCGTACTTAAACTTCTTGTGCATCGTCTTGTGGTGCCACACTTTCATGCCGCACCACGCCCCAATGCTACCACCTATTGCTGCAAGCAGAAGTAACGTTGCTTCAGAGATGCGCCACTTGGCATGCTTTGCCTTGTACTTGTCAATGCCATAGACGAAGAATGTCACGACATTGATGATGAGGAGATATATGAGTATTGTTGTTGTCATAGTAGTTTTTCAATGAGAACCAATTCTATCTTGCCCATATCATTGAACTCGCTGGAGACGATGCCAATTTCCTTGTAGCCAAGTTTGTGATAAAATGCACGGGCACCGGAATCCTGCACTCCAGTGTTCATACGGAGTGTTTTGCAACCGGTTGCTTTTGCCATCTGTTCATAGAAAGCGACAAATGCTGTTGCCAGACCCTTGCCCGATTCTTGAGGGTTAACCACCAAGGTGTGGAGCGCCAATACTTCGTTGCCGTCAGCTTCAATGCTCCACTTGCCTTCCTTGTTTGCAGAGTCCTGAATGTGATTGATTATAGCAGCTGCAGAGATGTCGTGCGTTTTTTTCATCTTCAAGAACATACATATCACCACGCAGGACCGCCTGGCGAGCAACTTCTTCCGTCGGGTAAACGCCACGTTGCCAACCGATAGTGGTCAGTCCGTCTTCTTCCTGCTTCAACACAAGGTCATAGATGACGGCGATGCTTGCAATGTCTTTGTCTGTTGCTTTTCGTATCATACGCAGTTACTCTACATCGTTCTCTAACTTGGGGCTTTGGTAGCCAACTTTGTCTTTATCGGTCAATTTTCTAAGCACACGGCAAGGATTTCCGACAGCCACTACTCCCGAAGGTATGTCGTGCGTAACAATGCTTCCCGCGCCGATAACAGTGTCATCGCCAATGGTTACACCAGGCAAAATAATGGTGCCACCACCTATCCATACACGATTACCGATACGAATCTTTCCCGGAATGAGTGCGCCATCCATACGTTCCTGGGCATCCAATGCATGGTTAGCGTCATAGATACCTACGTTCGGGCCAATAAGTACTTGGTTGCCAATTGTGACAGGTCCGCAGTCAAGGATGACGCATCCGAAATTGATGTACACGTCATTGCCAATGCTGATATTCTTACCGAATTCACAGCGAAAGTCAGGTTCTATCCATACGTTGCTTCCTACCGACTTGAACAGCTGCTTCATGATGTCGTTGCGACTTTCCACTTCTTCGTCAGCCAAGCGATTGTATGCACGGAAGAGTTTTTTTGCTTCAACTCTGCGATTGAACAAATCCTGGTCGAAATCATTGTATATTTCACCATCCTGTAATTTTTCCCATTCAGTTTTCATATCCTATAAATTACCTTACTACTATTTTGAGTCTGTTGTTAATTCATATTTCTCCTTCAGCCTTTTAGGAAGTTTACTCTTCACCAATTCGTACGACTCCTTAATCCATTCTTGGATGATCTCGTCCGGAAACGTATTTTCTATGATGATGTCGTTCCAATGCTTCTTGTTCATGTGCCAGGCCGGTGTGACGGCTTCATATTTGTCACGCAACTCCTCACCACGTTCCGGAAGCAACTTGATGGCGATGAGCCGTCGCTCCAAGGAGATATGCAGAAATATCTTCCCTTCTATACGGAACACCACCCAGTCCGGACCGTATGGCATGTCTTCAGTCACGCCCGGCAACGTCAGACAGTATGTCCTTACTTCCTCAATGTTCATTGGTCTTATTCCATTCTTCCGTATTTCATTTCTTCGCCATCCTTGTCATACTGCTTGCGTTTGCCCACAGGCGGTTCCGTAAGTGTAATCCGCACAACAGAGGTTCGGGACAAAGAACGGGCTATGCTTTCGTCGAAGGCTCCCATGTGTTGTGGCAGGAAACGCTCACTAACCAACCGAAGACCATGAATCTTCTCTTCATCGTCAGTCACAATTTCTGCCTTGCCAAATGCGATTGCCGACTTGTATTGCAGAGTAAAACTGCCGTCCTTGGGGCCGACGGTAGGTGTGCAGCGAGTTACGGCAGAAAGGCAAACCTCGGGATGCTCCTTGATGGCATCCATTTTCTTGCCGTCCAATGCACCATGGAAATACCAATTTACGTCATCTTCCGATGCGAGTGACAAAGGTAAGCCGTATGCCATGCCGTTGGCATCGACAAAACTTACTGTAATATATGGAGCTTTGTGCATTACCTCCAAAGCCCATTTGCTGTCCATTGCTCTTGATTCTTTACGCATGTCTCAGAATTTTATTTTATGAATGGATCGAGCAATGCAAGCAGTTCGTTTCTTGACATTGCTCCGCTTTGGCGATAAAGCATTTCGCCATTTTGGAAAAGCATCAGTGTCGGTACAGACTGTATCTGATACCCGGCAGCCACCTCCTGGTGCTTGTCTACGTCCACCTTTATAATACGTATCTTGTCGCCAAGCCGTGCCTTTACTTCTTCAAGTACCGGGTGCATCATTTTGCAAGGCTGGCACCATGTTGCGAAGAAGTCAACCAATACCGGCTTGTTGCTCATTATCACGTCGTTGAAAGTTTCCATTTGATTAAAAGTTTAGTTTAACGTCCTTACCGAACGGAGCCAATGAAAGTCCTGCCATCTTGAAGTGTTGTTTGGCAAACGGTATGCCGATAATAGTGATGAAAAGCAGTACTCCGAAGAAGATATGCATCAGCCATGCCCACAATCCGCCGAAGATTATCCAGATGATGTTGAGCGGCAAAGTGATGCAGCCGCTTGGGCTGTCGCCGTCGCTTACCTCGGCACCGAACGGCCATAAACAAAGTAGACCTATCTTGAAGGTCTGCAATGCTACCGGGATACCGATGATGGTGCAAGCCATTGCCAGGCTTCCCGTGAAATATCCGGTGGCAGCTTCGAGTCCTCCGAAGAGCTACCATAGCAGGTTTCCTATTATTCTCATTTTCCTTTTCTTTGGTTAGTGATTTGTGTAGAGAGCAAAGGTGGAACCATGCGTTCCTTCCCCTTCGTAGTCGGCGACTAGCGCAAACTGGCAGCAGAGGTCGCTCGTCTGGTCGTCAGTCAGATGCTGGCAGAGTTCAACGTATAGAACACCCGAAGACAAACGAATGTCCCATACGGAATAGCCGTTTGCTTCCACTACTGTCGTAATGGAGTCTTTCTGCGCCCAAAGCTCTGAGTAGTCTTGCCAGTCCTGCATATTATTCCTTATCCTTCTTTCTTTTCCCCAATGGCCCACTGAAGTGTCCCCGGTTGAGCTTTACTCCGTACTTGTTCAGTATGCGGAAGACGCTGCTTCTGCTTCGAAAACCGCTTACAGTCCAGATGTCATCGATGGTGTGGCCACTGTTGTACATCGAGACGATGACGCTTTCACGTTCCTGCTTCGTCTCGGCGGCCTTGGTCTTCGGACGCTCGGCAAAATTGCGCTGCAAGTTCTGAACGTGGGCAGAGGCTTTGCGCAGTGCCATGGCTTCCTCGGGGAGCGAGCCGAACATTAGTATTACGTCTGCAACAGATGTCTCCGGGAAGAGTTTGCCGTCGGTGTCTATCTTGTCACCAATGGAGACGATGCGCACCACCTTCACCCGGCAGAGTTCGATGAACGCCGCAAGTTCACGGGAACCGCGCACGGCATTGCTGAGTTTTGCGACAACGAGTTCGTCGCCACGGTCAAGGTTTGCCAGGAGTTGCTTCCATTGCGGACGCAGCCGCTCGTTTTCGGCAAGTTCCTCCACTATCTGTACACACCCGTACTGTCGCATCCACTCACGCACTTCGTCCAAAGTATCGTCATGCGGAGTCTGATATATGTAACCTACTTTTGCCATTGCTTTTGTCGGTTTATGGTAATCCTAAATTAATACTGGCTGCAAAAGTAATATGAAAACGGCGAAATACATCATACTTCAAGTTAAATAATACTATTGCGGCAAATTTTCTTGCAGATATTTGCAGATATTTGCATCGCAAATCAGACCCTAAAGTATGATTGAGAAATAAACTTAAAGTTCACGCAAAACGCATGGTTTTAAGTCTTTGTGTGCTTAACTTTGCATCGTTTTTAATCAACGAATACGCTATATGAACCGCAAAACAAAGACAACACTCCGCACTCTCGGTTGCCTCGCCGTGGTTACCGGAGTCATTTATACAGTCAAGAGTATGAAATCATACTTGAAGGCAAAACGCGACATTGCCGGTATGTTTGCCGCTGGGTTGTCCATACTCATTTGTACATCCTGCAGCAACAAGGTCGGCACCGCTTCGTACAAGACTTCGGAAGAAGCCGTCAATGCCTATGCGTCGTTCCTTTCAGACGTGAAGAAGAAGGATAACGTCTCTATGGAGACCTTGCAGACTCTTGCCAAACAATGGAGGCAGACCAACGACTCGGTGACGGCATGTATGGTACGAGACACCACCAAGGCTATTCACGCAGACTGGAGCGGAGTCTACAAGCAAATTCACGACTCACTCCGCAGTGAGTTCCAGCGTATGGCTTTGACACGTAGCCGAAACTTGGTGGATGTGGTCAACCTCAAACTCGCCCTATGCACTTATCAGGACGATGAAGATTTGACCGCTGCCAAGAAAGATGCCATGCCATTCTTTGCTTCGCTCGATAGTGTCCCATTATATAAAGGTGGCAGTGCCAAACACAGATGGTCGGCTTCAATGTACGAGAAATTTCTCGACAAGACATTGGCTTCCGGCTTCCATAGTCAAAAGGATCTTCTTCGTTTCGTCAAGGAAGAAGACTATCACTTCCGCAATTTTCTTGCTCATCTTTCCGACATAGAGCACATATCCATGAGTGACGTTACAAGAAAGACAGAGCAATGTTGCATGCTTGTCTTCAAGGCTGCCAACCGAAAGGAATTGTCCTACAAGGACGCTATGGTGTATCTCACCATGCGCACAAACCGCCGACTCCTGCTCAATGCCAAGACCTGCATCGAGGACATCAGACATGGCAAGGTGAAGACCGCTCCTCAGGCACAGGCTTATTTCTGGATGTTGCTCCAGCCTTATACGTCAATAGACGGAATCGGAATGGCACTGCTCACGGAGAGCAACCGCGCCGACCTTATCAAAATATCGGCAGACGCTCCGCAGTGCATCGGCAAACTCGCCAAGCTGACCAAGATGGATGAGTTGCAACTGAAAACGTTGCCCCAACTTTTCATGAAGGTTATCATAGCCACATACTAAACTTATTCAGACAATTCTCAAACAACAGCCTTATACAATGATGCTTCAACATTTTTACGACGAATTCATAACCTTCGTGCCGATGCAACTTCCGCAGTTGCTCGATGTCACGACCATGCAGCAACAGAAGGATGACGATTCCATTCTGCTCACCTTCGAGTTGAAACAGCCCAAGACACTGGAGGAAGTGATGGACTGTCTGGAGGACGACATTGCCCTCATCATGCTTTACCACCACATTCCAAGTAGACAGACTGATTTCGGACACAGTTGCTGCGCCTATGCCAATCCGGCGTTCGGACAGATGTTCAAGGTGAACGCACAGACTGGCGACAACGGAATGGTCAACCGACTCTCCGTTACCGTTTTCGGCTCGCTCGAAATCATGTGCGCCGACCTCACGCTCGATGTCCAGTTGCATGAAGGACGGGGCTACTTCAAGTACCGCCGAAACCAGGACGAGCTTATCCTCGACTTCATCTGAGCGCAACAGTTTGTAATCCGATCTCAATGATTTGTAACCGATGAGAAGCAACCTTTACTGCCAGTTGGCACGCATCATCAACGAGAGTTACGGTTGGCTAAGGGTAAGTGACAGTAAGGTCTATAGTATCAGTTCGGTGATTATCCGTAAGCGAACCTTTCCCGTTGTATGCCGTACAATGGTGCTCCGTGCAGTATGGGCGCATAGCCGATACCCGAAAGGTCAGGTGTGGCACATCAGTGACCTCGAACTGGACAAGGCTATTGCAGCTTACCGCAAAGAGTGCCCTGAGTTCCGCAAGCGACTGCAGGAGTCGGATGCTGAGCATGCCGCTCTTACTGCCGATGATGCCGAACACATCATCCGGCTAGCCACCCACGGACTGCTCAGTCTTGAAATCAACGACTCCCTATTATAATCTCAAAGAAAGATCCAATCCAATGATATACGATGTCATAATTTATTTCGGGTCACCTGCAAAAGTGTGTGGATAGCTAAACACAATAAAACTCCTAACATTACGTTTTAAGAAACAGAAAAACGTATAGTGATGGAACAATATAAGTTATTGGCAGAATGCCTCCTTCCCGAGCACATGCTCGACTGGTTTGACCTGAAAGACGTACAAGTGAAGACGAGCGGCGATACACAGATTGTACACCTGTATCTTGATGAAAACGATCAGAAGCCTGCTGGTCGTGGAGGCTTGCGCCCAAATGGCTTTACCCGCGAGAGCGTGTTCCATGATTTTCCCATACGCGGTCATGAAGTTCTTCTCCATGTGCGTCGCCGCCGTTGGCTTGATGCGGATGGTCACAATGTGATGACTGAATGTAATCTCATACAAGAGTCCACCCGCTGCTCCACGGAGTTGGCGGCTTTTTTAAAAGAAGCGTTTGGAGACGGTCCCTATAACGGCCCGTTCGTTTGAGAAAGACTACCACATTGATGGCGATGGTTTCGAGAGAGCGTACAAGGAGCACATCAGCGGTTACCGTGAATGGGAGTCCCTGAACCATGCAGATCAATGGCTTGTCTTTCCGAACAATATCGGACCCAATATAAGCATTGACGAGACCTGTCTCTCTACCGGCGAAGTATATACTATTGTTTCCAACAAGGATGCTCACGGACGCAAGGGATGCCTTGTTGCCATTGTAAAAGGGACCAAGGCGAAAGAAGTCTCGAAAGCATTGGAGAAAATACCAATTGCGCAGAGAAAGAGTGTTGTAGAGGTCACACTGGATTTCTCGGAAAGTATGCACAGCATTGTTGAGAGATGCTTTCCTAATGCCATGCGAACGCTTGACAGGTTCCACCATCAGCAGTTTTGCCTTGAGGCCCTTCAGGAAGTGCGACGCGAGCATCGGCGCGAGCAAATGACACGTGACGCAAACGCCAGGGAAGAGCATCGGCTCATGATGCGTGAACTGCAAGAGAATGGCGGCCCGTTCATTGGCGCAGACGGAAATCCGATAAGGAAGAATGCAAAGTATCGCCCCGAAAGACTTGAGAATGAAGAAACCCGTGCGGAGCTGCTTGCACGGAGCAAAGGATTTCTGATGATGTCTCCTGACAAGTGGACGAAAACGCAGGCTGAGCGTGCTGAAATCCTTTTCCGCGAGTTTCCTGACATTCATGTCGCTTTCTCTTTAACCCACTCGTTGCGGATGATTTTCTCGCAGCGGTGTGACAAGGAACAAGGACGGAAAAGTTTAAAGTCTTGGTATGGCAAAGTCGCAGAATTCGGCAACAAGGCTTTCAATGAAATTGCTGCGGCTATGTATGACCGAGAAGATGAAATTTTGAATTTCTTTGTCAACCGTTCCACGAATGCTGCAGCAGAATCCCTAAATGCTAAAATAAAACATTTCAGAGCGCAATTACGAGGCATTATTGACAAGAAGTTTTTCCTCTTTAGACTAGCCAAGATTTTTGCTTAATCCACACGCTTTTGCAGGTGACCCGCTTATAGCCATGACATAATATATAACTTTATGGAGTACTTTACCACAGTATATTATCGCATTGAAGGCAGACATGACGATCTTCAAGAGATATATAGTCTGTATCAGAAACTTCAGAGCAAGAAACAATCTGAAAAGGGTGATGACAAGTATGTTTCTGAATCAGACATAGTAGATAGTCTCGGAATAGACTACAAGGAGAAAATTCTTCGGGGGAATATCATAAAGTGTGAGTTCGTAGGTGATTCTCTGAGTATTGAAGCCGAGGAAGATTGGGTAATGGCAGACTTCCGTTATCCGCTTGAAAGCCACTATGAAAGCATGACCATATACTATATGTTGGAGAGTTATCGCGATGAGACTTATGCGACCAATGACATAGAAGGCAAATATTTCCCGACACGTATCAGCGTGGACTATCATTTGGCAGAACCTGTAATGGTTGGTTATGAGCGGTTCAACAGCATGAAAGAAGCGTTGGACTACTTCGCCAGAATATTGAAACGGGACACCCTGACTATTGAGGACATAGACAAATGGAACAATGAACATCCATGGAAAGATGGTTTCATCTATTTCAATAAGTTTGAGGTTGATCAGCGATGATGTGTTTTCAGACCTATAACAGAGAAAGCCGAAACGCTGCAAAGGGAGTAGGCAAAACCTATAAAAAGGAGTAAGACCATGTTTCTATTTCTGTGCGGACTCTTGATAGTAGTGTTTGGCGGTTACATACTGATAAGTCTTATACAACTCGCATTTATGATTGTCGGGTGGATTATTCAAGCCATATTCAGTATCTTTGAATAAGGTAGGCTGCACCTCGGCAATTAAAGCGAGCTTTATTGCGCTCAGTTTGCACTACCTTTGAATAAGGCAAGTGACAGATATTCCACAAGTGGTATAACAAAATATCCACATTTGGTATAATAGAAACACCACAAGTTGCATGGTAGAATTACTGTATCTTGCATAAAAGAAATAGAAATACATTCATTTTCAATGGATTTTCGCTAACTTTGCATCTATAATCAAAACGACAAAGAACATGAAACAATACAGATCTCGCATAGCTGACAAGATGTTAAGTCGCAGACTTATGGGAGTTGGCGCAGTTCTTATTCAGGGGCCAAAGTGGTGTGGCAAGACAACAACAGCCGAACAACAGGCTAAAAGTGTCGTGTACATGGACGATCCAGAGTATATGGAACAAAATGTTGAGTTGGCAAGTCTTTCACCAAAGAAACTTCTTATGGGTGCGACACCACGCTTGATTGACGAATGGCAACTTGCTCCACAGCTTTGGGATGCCGCCCGCTTTGAAGTTGACCACAGAGACGAAGAGGGGCAGTTTATATTCACTGGCTCTGCCGTTCCTGCCGATACGGAAAAGATACACCATTCTGGCACTGGCAGGTTTGCATGGCTGACTATGAGGACTATGAGTCTTTATGAGTCGGGAGAGTCTACTGGCGAAGTCAGCTTGAATGACTTGTTCAGTACCCCCAATGCTGATATTTTCGGAACAAACAATCTGAATATAGACTCCATTGCATGGCTCATTTGTCGTGGAGGTTGGCCAAGAGCCACTACCATAAACAAAGAAGTGGCATTGGATATGGCATACAGATATTACGAGGCTGTTGTCAATAACGACATATCACGTGTTGACAATGTGAAACGTGATACCGAGCGGACAAAAAGGATTCTGCGCTCTATCGCAAGGAACCAATGTGCCCAAATATCTGTCAACACCATTTGTGCGGATATTGAGAACAACGATACGATTGCGGCAAATCGTGTGACTATAGCTTCGTACATAGAAGCCTTGAAAAAGATATTTGTATTGGAAGATTCTCTCGCATGGAATCCGAACTTGCGAAGCAAGACTGCAATAAGAAGTTCGGAGACTCGATATTTCTCTGATCCGTCCATTGGAGTTGCTGCATTGGGTGTAGGACCAAACGACCTCATAAACGACCTTAGCACAATGGGACTGTTCTTTGAATCGATGTGTGTCAGAGACTTAAGAGTCTATGCCGATGCGTTGGAAGGTTCTATCTATCATTATCGTGACAGTAACGGTTTGGAATGTGATGCCGTCTTGCATTTGAGAAATGGCAGCTATGGACTGATAGAAATAAAGTTGGGTGGTGAGAAAAACATAGAAGAAGGAGCGAAGAACTTGAAACTCCTTGCTTCTAAAATTGACACCACTAAGATGAAGGTGCCATCATTCCTTATGATACTTACTGGTACAACTAAGTATGCCATACGACGCGAGGATGGTGTGTACGTGGTGCCTATTGGGTGTCTGAAGGACTAAATTGATAAAAATGATAGAAACATCAACTAAGCAGTTCGCAGAGCCTTCACAACATCGTGATGTCCAATCCATCTTTCAGCTCGAAGTGATAGAGACTGACGATTTGGAAGAAGGCAGACTCTCACATTATCCCATGTATAAGGTGAGCACTTATAGCCGTGCATACGCCACGACATTGGATGAGGCGGAGAGACTGATGCGCCAAGACATTCTCTATCGGAAGAGACAAAAGGAGATGGATGACTGGATGAGGGATGTTTTCTGCTATTACATCTCGGAGAGGCCTTTAGGTATCATGCTTTCCAAAGGTGAATATCTCTCACTGCGTATGTATGATGCAGAGGGAAGTCTTATAGACAAGAGTCTTTGCTGCACTGGCTTCGGCACTTACAATCCGAACATCTGCAATCTGTCTGAGTATGACCGCCATGATGATGAAACATTCTATAGGTCACCTGAAAAAGTGTGTGGATAACTTTGCGCAATAAAAGTCCCCATTATACGTT
>CAVJZJ010000089.1:0-2094 GCA_963653995.1 Flexilinea sp. | reverse complement strand
GCCGCCCTCACCGCCTCGGCGCAGACCGTGACCTCACCCAACGGCCAAGTGGCCGTCAAATTCTATCTCCAGGACGGACGTCCCACCTACGAGATGACCTACAAACACCGCGCCGTCGTCAAGCCCTCACACCTCGGACTCGAACTGGCACGCGACAAGCACGCCTCCAACGGCAATGACGAGCGCGACCTCATGGACGGTTTTACCGTCAAGGATACGCAAACCGCCACCTTCGACGAGACATGGAAACCCGTATGGGGAGAGACATCCTCCATACGCAACCACTACAACGAACTCACCGTCACCCTCCACCAAGCCTCTATGCAGCGCGACATGGCCATCCGCTTCCGCGTGTACGACGACGGCATGGGCTTCCGCTACGAGTTTCCACAACAAGAGCGACTCAACTACTTCATCGTCAAGGAAGAACACTCGCAGTTTGCCATGGCCGGCGACCACACCGCCTACTGGCTGCCCGGCGACTATGACACACAGGAATACGAGACCGTCATCTCACGCATGAGCGAGATACGCGGCAAGATGAAGGCGGCCATCACTCCCAACTCTTCACAAACGCCTTTCTCACCCACTGGTGTGCAGACCGCCCTGCAACTCAAGACCGAGGACGGACTCTACATCAACATCCATGAGGCGGCCTGTATCAACTACCCCACCATGCACCTCAACCTCGACGACCGCACCATGACCTTCGAGTCGTGGCTCACCCCCGACGCAACGGGCATGAAGGGATACATACAGACTCCCTTCAACACGCCCTGGCGCACCGTTCTCGTGAGCGACGACGCACGCGATATGCTCGCCTCCCACCTCATCCTCAACCTCAACGAACCCTGCAAGATAGAAGACACCTCATGGATACGCCCCATGAAGTACTGCGGCGTATGGTGGGAGATGATCGCCGGCGGCAAGCAGTGGAGTTACACCAACGACCTGCCCTCCGTACACCTCGACGACCTTGACTACACCAAGTGCCACCCCCACGGACAACATCCGGCCAACACCGAGAACGTGAAGCGATACATCGACTTCGCCGCCAAGAACGGACTCGCCGAAGTGCTCGTCGAGGGATGGAACATCGGATGGGAAGACTGGTTCGGACACTACAAGGACTATGTCTTCGACTTCCAGACCCCCTACCCCGACTTCGACATCAAGTACCTCAACGACTACGCCCACTCCAAGGGCGTGCGCCTCATGATGCACCACGAGACCAGCGCATCGACCATCAACTATGAGCGACACCTCGAAGCCGCCTACTCGCTGATGAACAAGTACGGCTACGACGCTGTCAAGACAGGATATGTGGGCGACATCATCCCCCGCGGCGACTACCACTACTCGCAGTCTACCAACAACCACTACCTCTACTGCATCAAGGAGGCCGCCAAGCACCACATCATGATCAACGCCCATGAAGCCTCCCGTCCTACCGGTCTCTGCCGCACATGGCCCAACCTCGTGGGCAACGAAAGCGCACGCGGCACCGAGTACGAGGCTTTCGGCGGAAGCGAACCTTACCACACCGTCATCCTGCCCTTCACCCGTCTGCAGGGCGGACCGATGGACTACACGCCCGGTATCTTCGTCACCCGGCTCCATGAATGGGCCAAGAACAACACCTCCTTTGTACACACCACCCTTTGCGGACAACTCGCCCTCTACCTGACGATGTACAGCCCCATACAGATGGCCGCCGACCTGCCCGAGAACTACGAGCGCTACGACGACGCCTTCCAGTTCATCCGCGACGTGGCCGTAGACTGGGACGACTCCCGCTACCTCGAGGCCGAGCCAGCCAAGTACATCACCGTAGCCCGCAAAGCCAAGGGCACCGACAACTGGTTTGTCGGCGGCAAGTGCGATGCCGACGGCCACCGCTCCACCATCCGTCTCGACTTCCTCGACAAAGGCCGCCGCTACGAGTGCGCCATCTACCGCGACGCCACCGACGCCGACTACGAGAAGAACCCCGCCGCCTACGTCATCGAGCACAAGACCGTCAAGAAGGGCGACACCCTCAAGATCACACAGGCACGAGGAGGCGGATTCGCCGTCAGCCTCATCGCCAAATAA
>CAVJZJ010000088.1:0-2167 GCA_963653995.1 Flexilinea sp. | reverse complement strand
GCAAATTGACGAGGTGCCATGGCGCATCGCGGATTGTCAAGGCCAAAGCAGAAAGTAACCATCCGAAATAAGCCGACTTGGTCATTACAAAAAAATCCCGCATGGTTATTTGCGGGATTTTTTGTAGTAATATGGCAACATGCTTGTGATTTCTTCTGGTGGTGTATTGTCGTTTAGGTTGTCCAACGCATAGGTGAGCCATTCCAACGGATTTACTTCAACAATGTCGCAGGTTTCTATCAAGGAATAGAAGATGGCGTTGTCTACCGCACCATTGTCGTTTTTACTGAAAAGGTAGTTTTTGCGTCCGAGTACCGATGGACGCTGGTTGCGTTCTACGGCGTTGTTGTCGATGTGATAGCGGCCGTCGAGCGCATATCGGCGAAGCCTAGGCCATAGTTTATAAGCATAATCAATGGCTTTGCCCATAGGATCGGACGGGGTGCACTGGGTGTGTACTGCCATCATCCACTTCTCCATGGCGTCCATTATAGGCAATGCCTTTGCCGTACGCTCTGCGGCTATTTCTTCGGTCGTGGCACCACTGTGGCGGAGGTTTGCCTCAATGGTATACAGTAGTTCTATCCATTTTATTGCCTGCGCGGCCAATTCAGGATGTGAGATTTGGGCATCACAGAATTTGCGACGCACGTGGGCCATGCAACCCAACAGGGTCACATTGCTTTGTTCCTCAAAATAATCGTACACGGCATAGCCGTCGGTCTGTATCGCGCCATGGAAGTTGCGCAGCTCCGCTCGGGGCACCGTCCCGGCCCTTGTGCCGTTGAGATAGAGGAAATACAGTCCGTGGCTTTGCGGTCGGCTGTCGAGAAACTGCCAGGCATATCCTTTTCTGCTTTGGCCTTGACAATCCGCGATGCGCCATGGCACCTCGTCAATTTGCAGGTAGTCACCCGAAAGGATATCCTTGCGCAATGCCTCGTATAAGGGTTCCAGCTTGTCTGCCGTCCGGTGTATCCAGTCGTTGATGGTGGATACTGGCAGCCTCACTCCGAGGTCGGCGTATTGTTTTGCCTGACGGTATTCCGGCAAGTGGTAGCGGTATTTGTCTATCACTATTTTGGCAAGCATGTCGGCACCGATATGATTGCCGCCTATCACGGCTGACGGCGCTTTTGCCTGATAGATGTGGGGATTGGGCAACTGCTTGTCGGCCTTTAGACGCAGAATTGGACGTTCAATCACCTCTACCCAGATTTTGGCGGGGGCGCGGTGAAGAATACGGGTCACATCCTTGCCGATGACATCACAATCGGCTGCGTCGACACCTTCGGGCATCATTAGCGTAATACGTTCTTCAAGTCCGGCATACTGGTATTTTGAAGGACGCTTGGATTTTTTGCGAGCCGCTTTGCGGCGCTTCTCCGCAGCCTCCTCTATTTCTTTGGCCGCCTCTTCAATCTTGGCGGCATTCTCGTCGATGGCTTTCTTGAAAAAATCGTCAAACAGGCTGAGTTGGCCGTCGGGAACCGTCCCCTTTTTTATTCGGTCGGATTTCGAACCGTAAAGCATGCGCTCCAGGTAGGCAATGCGTTGCTTCAACGTCGTGTTTTCAGCAACCAACTCTTCGTATGTCTGTTTGGCTTCCATACTCCAAAGATACGAAAAATCAACGGTTTAGCCAATTTTTTGTGCACTTATTATCACCGTTTTCAGTATCTTTCACATTGTTGTCCGACCTATGCTCATATCTCTTCCGACGCGCAACACGAGGAGAGATGCCTTCCATCAATAGAACCAGTTCATCCCAGCGCATTGACCGGAAACCAATACCGTTTTTCATGAAAATGCGCGGATGGAAACGCCCCTGCTCGAGACGTTTGTAGTACATCACATAGCCACCACGCTCCCAGTGCAGGAGTTTCATCACTTTACGTGTACGTCCGACAAAGATATACACGTCACCGTTTGTCGGATCCAATCCAACTCTTCTCACACAGCCGCACATACCGTTCACGCCAACGCGCATATCCGTCGGATTCTGCGACATCACAATTCTGTTGTTTTCGTTAAGATTGAACATTGCAATTTTTTGTGCAAAGTTCAGAATTTGAGAAGACCGCTACAAGTCGGCTTTTTTCGGATGGTTGCCCACAATCGCCGAGTTATACAAAGCAAGGTGGCTGATTGAGATCTTCTTCAGAAA
>CAVJZJ010000087.1:0-2188 GCA_963653995.1 Flexilinea sp. | reverse complement strand
CGCTATGCTCTTTCAGAAAGAAAGCGAAATCTGCTCGGCTAAAATTCAAAAATCCAACAAAGGTAATTTATAGAACCCGCCTTTAGAGATTTCCACGCATTGTTGATTTACTTCGGCGGTTTTTTGATGTTATGCGCCATGTGGATGCTTCTTCTTTTCAAGCGGTGTGTGTGTGTCTGTTGATTGTATACAATGAGGGGGTGTGGGCCGTAGCCCGCACCCCCCGGTATGTGGATTTGTTGGGTATGTCGGGTATTACTGTTTTTTCTCTACGATCTGCTCTACAAGGAAGAGCAAGGGGTTCTCGGCGTCGGTGGTCTTGGTGACCTTGTACTGTGCCTTCATAGGATCCTTGGCGAGGATCTCTACCAGTTCGCTGGCCTTGTAGGTGTACATCAGGTTGCCCTTCTTGGGATCAGACTTGCAGACTACCTGTCCCTTGGCGTTGACGCCCTGAACGACGAATGTCAGTTCGGCTCCGATCATGTAGGAGGCTTCGGTGAGTTTCACGCCCGACTTGAGGGTCTGATGGATGGTGAGCGTGCCGGTGCTTTCGGGTGTGCTGCTCTTGATGGTGATGTCCTTGCCGTTGACAAGTGCTGCGGTATGCTTTGTGCCTGTGCCGTCGGTGTAGATGAGGGTGTTGTCGTAGGTGTTGATGCAGTCATCGGGGAGGCTCGGGGTGATGGTGATGATGGTACCTGCTACGTTGGTGTCGGTGACGGTGTTGTCGTCGTCGCTGGAGCAACTGGTCATACCTGCGGTCATTACGGTAACCATAAGGAGAAGGGCTGCGGCCTTCATTGCGGATTTCATTGTAGTCTTCATAATCATTCGTTTTTTTAAGTGGTTATTTGTATGTGATTTGTTTTTTGCTTCTTGCTATATTCGTGTACTTGCTTCTTGCTGTACTCGTGTTTGCTTTCTTGCTTCTTGTTTTGCTTCTTTTTCTCACCCCTGGCGTCAGGGCATGGCTCGCGCCTTATGGGGTTTTCGTCTCTGGCGTTGTTGTCAGATGACGGGTGCAAAGGTAGGGTCGGAAGAGTAATGCTCCAAATTTTTTTATAACAATTTTTCGCAAAACACGAAAATAAAACCCCGAAAACTTACGGAATTCCGCGGGTTTTCGGGGTTTTTCTGTGAATTTTATATAATATTATATTAACGGATATTGAATTTTGGGATATATGCGTGCGGGGGTACAATATATATGGGAAACGCACGGCCTTCACCACGCGCGCACAAAAAAACCGCCGTCCGTACACACGGGCGGCGGTAACATAATTCTATGGATTTAATAATTACGCATCACGCGCAAAAATCGTATTGTAGCCTATTTATTAGAGCTGGGGACCTGCTGCTACGAGAGCCTTGCCGGCCTCGTTGGTCTCGTACTTCTTGAAGTTCTTGATGAAGCGAGCGGCCAGATCCTTGGCTTTCTCTTCCCACTGTGCTGCGTCAGCGTAGGTGTCGCGGGGATCGAGGATGCCTGCGTCAACGCCTTCGAGTTGTGTAGGAACGACGAAGTTGAAGAAGGGGATCTCCTTGGTGGGAGCAGCGTCGATGCTGTGGTCGAGGATGGCGTCGATGATACCGCGGGTGTCGCGGATGGAGATACGCTTGCCTGTACCGTTCCAGCCGGTGTTGACGAGGTATGCCTTGGCACCGCTCTTTTCCATCTTCTTGACGAGTTCCTCAGCATACTTGGTAGGATGCAGTTCGAGGAAGGCCTGGCCGAAGCAAGCGGAGAAGGTAGGAGTAGGCTCGGTGATGCCGCGCTCTGTACCTGCGAGTTTAGCGGTGAAGCCGGAGAGGAAGTAGTACTTGGTCTGCTCGGCGTTGAGGATGCTCACGGGAGGAAGTACACCGAAGGCGTCTGCAGAGAGGAAGATGACCTGCTTTGCGGCGGGACCCTGTGATGCGGGACGCTGGATGTTCTTGATGTGGTAGATAGGATAGCTGACGCGGGTGTTCTCGGTGACGGTCTTGTCAGCGAAGTCGATCTTGCCGTCCTTGTCTACGGTGACGTTCTCGAGGAGGGCGTCGCGACGGATAGCGTTGTAGATATCGGGCTCAGACTCCTTGTCGAGGTTGATGACCTTGGCGTAGCAGCCGCCTTCGAAGTTGAACACGCCCTCGTCGTCCCATCCGTGCTCGTCGTCGCCGATGAGCTTACGCTTCGGGTCGG
>CAVJZJ010000086.1:0-2196 GCA_963653995.1 Flexilinea sp. | reverse complement strand
TTCCAGTACAACCCCTACGGATCGAAGTGGGGCAACATGCACTGGGGACACTCCGTGAGCCGTGACCTCATGCACTGGGATCACCTCAATCCCGCCATCGCCCGCGACCCGATGGGACACATCTTCTCGGGCAGTTCGGTGGTCGACACCCGCAACACTGCCGGCTTCGGCAAAAATGCCATCGTTTCGTTCTACACCTCGCACAGCATGCACGACGGCCGTCAGGTACAAGTGCAGTGCATGGCATACAGCAAGGACAACGGACGCACCTTCACCAAGTACAAGGGCAACCCCGTGGTGACTCCGTTTGACGGACTCGAAAACTTCCGCGACCCGAAAATCTTCTGGTATGAACCCAATAAGTCGTGGTACATGATCGTGTCGGCCGACAAGAACATGCGCTTCTACCAGTCGAAGAACCTCAAGAAGTGGACCTACGTCAGCCAGTGGGGCGAGGGCTATGGTGCACAGCCCAACCAGTTTGAGTGTCCCGACTTCTTCCCCCTGCCCGTCGACGGCGACCAGAAGAACCAGAAATACGTGATGATTGTCAATATCAACCCCGGCTTCGTCTACGGCGGTTCGGCCACACAGTACTTCGTGGGCGAGTTCGACGGCAAGGAATTCAAGTGCGACTCGAAACCGCAGACCGTGAAGTGGCTCGATTGGGGCAAGGATCACTATGCCACCGTCACCTTCTCCAATCTCGGCAGTCGCGTGGTGGCCGTGCCTTGGATGAGCAACTGGCAGTACGCCAACATCACCCCGATACGTCAGTACCGTGGTGCCAACGCCCTGCCGCGCGAGCTGAAACTCTTCTCCAACAACGGCGAGGTGTATCTCTCGGCCAATGTGGCCGATGAGGTGCGTGCCCTGCGCAAGAATACCCGTCAGATCGGTAACATCAGTGTGAGCAACGCCAACCCCACCATCGTGCGGAATCTCTTTGAAGGCAACGACGGCGCCTTCGAGATAGAAGCCGACGTGCAGAGTGGCAATTCCGACCTTATAGGGCTCTCGCTCTACAACGACAAGGAGGAGCGCACCCTCGTCTACCTTGACCTCAAGAAGAAGCGCATCGTCATGGATCGTAGCGAGAGCGGACTCACCGACTTCGGACGGTTGGCCGAGCGTCACGACATAGAGAAGCAGGCCGCAGCCGCCGGCGAGATGAAGGGCCGGGAGGCACAGGATCTCGCCGTGAACTACAAGAACGACTTTGCCCTCGGCACTTGGGCACCCCTCTCGCTCTGCGGCAGCGACAACGGCAACACCACCAACCGCTGGACGGAGGACGCCACAACCACAGCCTCTACGGGCAAGACCTATCACCTCGACATCTTCGTAGACAAGTGCTCAATAGAGATTTTCGTCAACGGTGGCCGCATCGCCATGACCAACCTCGTGTTCCCCACCCAGCCCTACAACAACCTGAAAGTGTATGCCGAGGGCGGAACTGCCAATCTGAAGAACGTCAATATCTACAAACTCGGTCTCTAACCCATCCATCGACATGAACAGTAAATCATCATTCCTGACTCTCGCACCCGTGATGGCGGCCTTCTTCACGATGGGCTTCGTCGATCTCGTGGGAGCAGTGTCCAACAATATGCAGGAAGACTTCGGCCTGAGCGACTCGGCCGCCAACTTCTTCCCCTCGCTCGTCTTCTTCTGGTTTCTCATCTTCTCCGTGCCTACGGGCATGCTCATGAACCGCATCGGGCGCAAGCGCACCGTGCTGCTCTCTATCGGCGTGACCACACTGGCCGTGCTGCTGCCGCTCTTCGACAGTTTCATGCCCACCAAGGAGAGCCAACTCTGGCTGATGTATATCTCCTTCTCGCTGCTCGGCATCGGCAATGCCATCATGCAGACCAGCATCAATCCGCTGGTGACGATGATCGTCAAGGGACATCTGGCATCGACGCTCACCTTCGGGCAGTTTGTCAAGGCCATCGCCTCGTTCGTCGCACCGCTCATCGCCGCCTGGGGAGCCACCACCTCTGCGCCGCTGCTCGGACTGAGTTGGCGCGTGCTCTTCCTCATCTTCTTTGTCATCGGCATGGCCGCCACGTTGTGGCTCGGTCTCACCACTATCGAGGAAGAACCGCTCGAAGGCAAGGCCTCATCGGTGGTAGACTGTGTGAAGATGCTCGGCACACCGCTCGTGCTGCTCTCCTTTGTCGGCATCATGTG
>CAVJZJ010000085.1:0-2539 GCA_963653995.1 Flexilinea sp. | reverse complement strand
TAGAGCAAAGGACTGAAAATCCTTGTGTCCCCGGTTCGATTCCTGGTGGTACCACTTTCTTAAGAGAGAGAGTCATACGAAAGTGTGACTCTTTTTTTATTTTGCCATTACCCACTTGGTATCGCAAAGGACTGACATCGCCTATAAATTGGCCTTGTGTCCCCGGTTCGATTCCTGGTGGTACCACTTTCTTAAGAGAGAGAGTCATACGAAAGTGTGACTCTTTTTTTATTTTGCCATTACCCACTTGGTATCGCAAAGGACTGACATCGCCTATAAATTGGCCTTGTATGTTTCAGTATTCGGGCCGAATACTGGAGTATTTAAGTCCGAATACTGGAGTGTTTTGGGCCGAATACTCCAGTGATTGAGCCCGAATACTCGAGTCTGTAAGCCCGAATACTGCTCCGATACGGGTGAGTTGCATAGTATTATGGGTATAAGTGACGGGAAAAAGTAGGTCGACTTTATTGCTACTGAGCCTCAATACGAAAACAAATCTCCCGTGGTCTTGTCCCATCTTTGTTTTAGGATGTCATCGGGGTGAATAAAGATGTAGTACATACCGCAATCGTAGAAGCGGAGTCCCCAGCGGTCGGTCTCGTCGATCTGCAGTAGGCACACCTCGTTCTCATGCGTTTGCCGGACTTCTTCCTGATAAGGCATTCCAAGCATGCGTATTCCATCGCCAGTATCTTCTTCGGCTTGTGAGAACACCATTCTTTCCGCAGGTCTGAACACGCTCTCGCCCGTATCCTCCCAATGGAGGTCGTATGGAGAAAGGTTTTCTGTTTGTCGTGAGTAGATCACCTGTGGCGGTATATGGTAGTCGAGCGGACTGTCGGTTTCACCGAGAAAATAGTCGATCGGAGCGAAAAAATAGAGCATGCCGGAATGGGGAAGGATGCCGTCCTCGTCGTATGGCGCAATGTCCTCACAACGTATTTGGCAAATGAATGTCAGCGGTTCGGGGTAATTGTCCTTGCCGTCTCCGACTATGACATAGGGATAGGGTAGGTCAGGAGGTAGGTCGGGTGCTCCCCACCAATGGCTTTCGCCAATGAGTGTTTCTGTCGTTGGTTGAGTGTTGATTATGATGGCCATATTTTTTGTCGATTGTCTTGTTGTTTGGACACGCCTTTATGCATACGCATCGTAACGTCCGTCATCGTCTGTCTCGTCAGCATTGTCATTGTCATCATTGTCGTCTGCGATGTCTTTCATCATTTTCAAAGTTTCCTCCATCTCGCGTTCGAAGCGGGGAAGGTATATCTGCTCTATGGCGGCGGCATGATTGGTGAGCATACCTTTCCGGTAGCCTTCAATGACGGTCTTGAGTGTGTTGCCGCGCAGCATCAGTGCTCTGTAGGCACACTCGTAGGCGTAGGTCTCATCGTAATCTTCGGGGGCTGTGTGGTCGTCTAAAATCATGCGGGCCATTTCCTCAAAACACGATGGTTCATGTAGCAATGCGCCTTGGGTGTACCATTTCCATACTTCGGAATAGTCCTGTGGAAAACCGTAGATGCCTTTCTCATAATATTCTGCCAGAAAGAGGGTGGCGAGCGACTCACCCATTAGGGCGGCAAACTGAAGGTCGTCTGACAGTGACTGACAGACTGCTGCCTTGTCATCATCAGACTGATTGTCGTAGAATTCCTCATTCATGAGCATAGGATATTCAAGGTATGCTTGTGGTGTGCAGATATCGCGTGCCCTTTCCATGATCTCCATAAACTCCATACGGTCTTCTACATTGCCATTGTCGTCGCAGCAACTGTATATCGCTTGCCAAAAGAATGCCGAACTGTACCCCTTTCGTGCGGCAGTCTCGTAGTGGTACAGGGCATCGCTCACACGTTCGAGTTGTATATTCGCGTCCCCCATCAGATTGTAGTATTCAGGGTCGGGCTCTTCCTGTTTGCGTATGGCAGTGCTGACAATTCTCTCCAGAGTCTCAAGAGCCTGTTCGGGTGCTTTCTCTTTGCCGAACTGTCCGTAGATGGTGTCGCGCAGTTCTTGCTGTATGGCCTTTTCACTCCCCATGTCTGCTGCCTTCTTTGTTGTTTTACGGTAGAGTTCTACGTCTGCCTCGCCGAAGTCGCCGTCGCGGTAGGCCAAGGCTATGAATGCCCGTGCGTCGGCTATGCCGGCCGAGAGAAAAGCAGTGGCGTACCCTTCCTGCTTTATTCGGTTGGAGTCTTTCGCCAGCGGCAGACAGTCGTGAAGGCGTGCAACCGCGTATGCCATGTATGGATTGCCCGTATTGGCCAATTGATGTATCTTTTGCGCGTCTTCCTGCAACAGCGCGACGTTGTTGCGCTGGCGGAGCAATTGGATGAAGTACCGCTGGTGTTGCTTGTCGTGTTCTACATTTTTTGCAGCAGCCCAAAATGCTTCTTTTACCTTATAATCAAGAATCAGTTGTTGTATCGTGTCCATCATTCTTGTTTTTGGGGGTTTATTGTTATTTATGGTGGAAATTTTAGGCGTGTTCTATAAATTCCACGCATTGTTAAATTTGTATTTTAGGCAGATT
>CAVJZJ010000084.1:0-2828 GCA_963653995.1 Flexilinea sp. | reverse complement strand
GTTGGTTACCATCTTGGGATAGACTCGCCTTTCGCCTACACCGTTGAGGCTTGACATTTCTTGTAGTTTGTATTTTGCCATATCCTAACTGAATTTGTTTGAGACACTATATGATTTTGTATTTACTTCCGCTCAAATTCTCTATTCCGTGTCGCGAAACGTGCGTTCCGTGTCACGGAATGTGCGTTCGCTGACACGGAATGTCGGTTCCGTGACGCGGAACGAAGATTTCTTCCGTGCAAAGATACAATTATTATTATCTGCAACCAAGACTTTCCCTATATTTCTTGACTTTTTCCTTTGTTTTCCCGCTATGGAGAGAATTTTGATGACAGATTTGGAGATATAAACTTTTAAAGCGGCATTTAATCCATATCTTTTTCCTTTGTTTCCCCTTGTTTTCTCAGTGTTAATTGTAGTCTTTGTGGGGCACAGCATCTGCTTGATCCCATATTCAAGGGATAAGCGTAGTTTTTCCCCGAATTATGCCGACAATTCAAGAAATCTTTGTATCTTTGCCACGGATTGCAGCACACTCCTTCGGGAAGAGGCTGCCAAAACATAAGTTGAACATTTTAAAACAAGAAATAAGAAACAGAAAGAACAATATAACATAGACATATTGATTTAAGCGTTTACTATTATTCGGAAATATCCTTGAAATTTGGCGATAGATAAGATGTTTCGTTCGAATGAATAAGTTCAGTGAACGCCTGCGCTATAGCGTGGGCGGAACTTATCGAACGAAACGGGCCACGCCAAATGCCTAAGGATATGATAAGGGAAGCCTGCGCTTCTTTTATCTTCATACTTAGGCATTTGATGATTTGGCTCGTTTCCCGAAGCAAGTTTTACGCTCTTACTCTATAGCGGCTATTTGCATTATGGTTTGTGGCGGATAAAACACTATTTGTCAGCAGATTTGTATTTGTATGGCTGCTGGTACAGAACCAAGAGTAAACAATGTATTTAAGTTAGGCTTTCCATCCGAAACATACCATGTATGGGTCGGATGGAAGTTTTGTACATTTGTTTTGCTTGACGAATGGTGGAATAACTATGTCCAATAATCGTGAATACAAATTTATAGACCTCTTTTGTGGAATTGGGGGCTTTCGATTAGCTTTCCAGCATGTTGGCGCCAAATGTGTCTTTTCTTCGGATATAGATTCGTTTGCACAACAAACATATTTTGATAATTTTGGCGAAAAACCAACAGGAGACATTACTCAGGTTCCTGCTGATGAAATTCCGGCGTTTGATATTTTGACGGCAGGATTCCCTTGTCAGCCTTTTAGTTATGCAGGGTTAGGCCAAGGATTTGAAGACCAGACCAGGGGTACTTTGTTTTTTGAAGTATGCAGAATCTTGTCTCATCATAAGCCGAAGATGTTTTTCTTGGAGAATGTCAAGGGACTTGTTTCTCATAAAGGTGGTGAAACGTTGAAGGTAATCTTGGAGAATCTGAAAAGACTAGGGTACGATGTATATTGGAAGGTTCTTTCTTCTTTGGACTACGGATTGCCGCAAAAAAGGGAACGATGGTATTGTGTAGGATTTGACAAAAAGGTGGATTTTACGTTTCCTTCCCCAATGCGAACAATGCCTATATTGCGCGATATAATCGACTTGAAGGATAATACCCCATCTTTGAAACTCACTAAATTTGAGATGGATCGGATTAAGTTTCACTTTGCCCATTGCCATGAGGCGGAAAGAGTGCAACATGACAACTCGAAGTACGCACCTAACACAAAAAAGGGTAAATATGGAATATTTTCCTATCAGAAACCAGATGGATCTTTGCGATTTCATGTTGGAGATGTCGCAAAGACTCAAATACAAGAAGCTTTTTATGCTTGCTTAGACACTTATGCACCGACAATTATTGCTGGTAGAACGCCAAAGTTGTGGGATATAGGGCGCAAATTATCTGTATTGGAATCCAAGCGATTGCAAGGATTCCCTGATGACTTCAAATTTACAGTGTCTGACAACCAAGCATATAAGCAGCTCGGTAACTCTGTGAGTGTACCTGTCATAACATTGATAGCGAAAGAAATGATAAAGGCATATAATAAGGAATAAATATGGTCTACTTTTCGGCAATTATCATTAAGGATGCCTTTGAGGCATTGAAGGGAAACGTTGAAAACAAGTTATTTGGCTTGTTGGGTATCATGCGTTCTATTGATACTGATTTCATAGTTCCTAACAAAACCTATCGCATTAGTGATGGGGAGTTGGCGGCATGGTTGGATGATGAGTTTTATCTTTCGGATAAAAATGCGAACTATGGGGATTCTGATCTATATGTAAAGTTCTCAACTCAATGGTCCACTTATGTGAGGGATAAGTACATCAAAAACGAAATCAGTGTTTTTACGTTAATCGTCTTTCTGTATAAGTTTAAAGGTTTTAAAATAAATCAGAGTGCAACGGAGTTGTTGGCGGAGTTTTGTCGTGAGTATCATATCTCAAAGGAAGTATTAGATTTGTGGTTTAACACTGACACGATAACGCTGTCTTTCGAGGACACTCCATGTTCTCGAAGATCATGTAAGGCAATGTTCGGAATTGCCAATAATACAATTTCCTTGGAGAAGCCGTTTTCTGTCAGTGCCCGAGCCGGGGAATTAACAAGGGCTCCGTTTTTCCAAACGCTGTATGCTGGCATGGACGGAATTAAATGTATGCTGATTTTGCGTGAGAATATCGATGACTATTATTCGATTGGAATGAAAGAACGACCAATTCCATATAGTAGAAAGAATTCTTCCCCCTTCCTCCCATACCTCACTGCCCTCCGCACGAAGCCTTTCCTCCTC
>CAVJZJ010000083.1:0-3001 GCA_963653995.1 Flexilinea sp. | reverse complement strand
ACGCAAAAAACATTGCCAACATCATAGCACGTGCCAAAGACGACATCCTCCGTGAAGTCTCCGACCGCCTCCCGCGTGCCGTCGGCATCACAGCCGTCAACCATTTTACCCAAAACTTCCGCGACTCCGGCTTCCGCGACGGCGGACTCCGACCCTGGCAAAAGACACTCCGCCAGCGCGGCAAGGGCAGCGATGCCCAGTACGGCCCGCTCACCTCACGCCGCAACCACCTCATGCGCTCCACCTCCTTCACCACCGCCCCAGGGCAGGTCACCGTCGAAAACCCCGTGCCATACGCCGCCATACACAACGAGGGTGGCGACATCAACACCCACCCGCGCGTCACCGACCGGCTACGGCGATACGCATGGCACATGGCCTATTCCCTCTCCGGCACCAAAGGCAAACTCCCCAAAGACCTCCCCGCCGAGGCACAAAAATGGCGAGCCATTGCCCTCACCAAAAAGCAGCGGCTCAACGTCCGGGCGCACATCCCCCGCCGCCAGTTCATCGGCGACTCCAAGGAACTCACCCGGAAAATCAATAAACTCATCAACGAATCAATAGAAAGGATTAAAAATGGAATTTCTGCTCTTACATCTCATTGACCGCATCAAACAACAGTTGCCCTCCCTCTCCATGGTCGATGAAGACTGCGGACAACTCGAAGCACTCGACAACGACAACGTCGACCGTTACCCGCTCACCTTCCCGGCTGTGCTCATCGACACACCCGAGGTAGAGTGGTCCAACACCGCGCGCCTCTCACAGCAGGGCACAGCCAAAATCAACGTCCGTCTCCTCATCGACTGCTACGACGACACCCACTACGCCTCCGGCACCGTCGAGGCCATTGCCACACGCCACAACCTTGTGGCGTCGCTGCATCATGCCCTACAGGGCTACCGCCCCGCCGATGAAGGCGAGATGATCCGAGTTTCATCAAAATTCTATACTTATAATCACGGTATCAAGGTCTACGATACCGTCTATACCGTCGCCGTCTACGACCCTATTCCTCAAACAACTCTAATTGACGGCCCTGTCGATGGTCGCAAGCCGTCTCTACAGGTTTCCTTCCGGCCTTTCTCCGAGGAGTGGTAGACACACGGAAACCGGTAAACAAAGGGCGGGATATCGTCTTGCCCTCTACCGTCGCGCCCTCGCTGATGCACTTGCGCACCACTTGCAGAATGCGGCTCTCGCTCAGAAAAAACTCCTCCTCACTCAGTTTCTTCACGGCATCGTCGAAACGGAGACGCTTCACCTCCGTCCAATAATAATACCGCTCAAAAACCCGTTGGTCACGAGCCGCTATCAGTGCCTTGTCCCTACCTTTGCCCATACCTTGCAAAGATACTGTTTATTTTGGAAATATACAATATCACACACCCCATCAGCCCTACAGCAAAAGGCCATCCTGCGCTCACGCGCAAGATGGCCTCCCATTTACCAAATATATAACAGAAAAAACGTCGCTCAGTCTTTGTGTCGGTTTATTCTTTACAGCCTGCAAAAACTCGGCTCTATACGCTTCCACACACCAAACTTCGGGTCTCGCTCCGAGAAGTAGTAGTTTGTTGCTGTTGCCTGTACCACATTGGCCTCTCTGAACAACTTCATGATCTCGCCGTACTCATCGTCAAACTTGTCCTCCAACTCGTACAACTTCGAGATGGACTTGTAGTCCAAATCGCCCTTCTTGTTGCGCTCCAACAGGGTCATCGCCATCTGATACATCGGGTCATCCACACCGGCGGCGCTGCGCTCCATATATCCTTGCAGATATTCTACCAGTCGCTCGGCGGCCATGTCGGCACGCTCGTCAAACCCTTTTACCTTGTTGAACTTCACCTCCAAACGGAAGTCTCCGTCCGTGATCGTGTAACTCTGTTGCCCTTCGGTCTTTACCTGACCGTACTCGCGCATGAGCGATGTGAACGTACTCACCTCGTCGTCCAGCCATATCTTGAAGTCGGCTACGCTCTTGGTCACGTCCACGACCCTCTTCTTCACGCTCTGCATGAAGTCCTTTCGCAGACCCTCGTAGGTCTCGCGCCGACTCAGACGGTCACGCTGTGTCTCGGTTTGCAACTCGGCCAGCAATGCGGCCTTCTCCTCTGCGCTCATCTGGCTGAGGTCTACTCTCTTGTTGGTTTTCTCTTCCATTTTGTCTTCTTTTTGAAAGTTCATGTATATTCTCATTCGTTCTCGTCTTTGGGATTGCTCTTTTGTTCTCGCTTGCGGAGCATCGCCCGCAACTTCCTGCACAACGCCGACAGATCATTCAAGGTCAACTGGCGAAACGCCTTACCCGCAATGCGCGGACGCTCACAAAAATAGTCCACCTTCGACCAGTCTGCCGTCTGCACGCCCCACAGCCCCATCAGATGCAAGGCGGTACTGCGGTATTTCTTCAGGTCTCGCCGGCGTTGCACCACCCGCTCGCTATAGCCCGACACCCGCTCCATCTCGTTACACATCACGTCATACTCCTGGCGCAACATCAGATGCAGGTGCGTCGTCCTGCCACAGGTAAACTGCTCCACCAGTACGTCCTTGTCGGCTTCCGGCATACGGCTGAGCAACGCCCAAAACCGCGCATACTTACTATTTTCCATAAGCACTCATCGATGATTCGGTTCCGCATCCCCTACGCGTTGTTGAGATGATACTTCACCCACGCCTCGCGACTCACGGCCACAGCCGTCGGCAGGTCCCATGCAATACCGTCCGCCGGCAATACCGGCACATTGTCCAGCGCAAGATACATCTCGCCGTCAAACTCACGGATCTGCACGCGGTGAGCCGACTCACGCACCATCGCCGCCGTGCGGCGATGGCGATTGCGGTTCTCGCTGCGGGCGCACACTGCGCGCCACCATTCCGTCATGCGGGTCAACAGACCCTTTTCTCGGGTCACCTGAAAAAGTGTGTGGATAACTTTGCGCAATAAAAGTCCCCATTATACGTTTGTATGACTAAAAACGTATATACATGG
>CAVJZJ010000082.1:0-3049 GCA_963653995.1 Flexilinea sp. | reverse complement strand
AACAGCAAAAAGCAATGAAACGCTATATAAAACCTAATATCGAAATGATAGAAATCCCTTCCGCCCAGATCTTGGCTGGTTCTATAGAAGAGTCACAGGTGGATACGGCCATGTCCAACAAGAACGACGGTGACTTCGAGTCAGACATGAATGAGAATACGTCCTCTTGGCTGAAATCCGATTCGTTTTGGAATAATTGAAATTGAAAAGTAAATAATGGTTAGGCAAACGCCTTCTATATCGTAAAGTCGGAGTTTCTTTTTTCGGCATCTCATGTGGAAAGAACCAACGGTGGACATCAAATAGAACCCAACCATCGTTGGTTTTTTTTCTTCTAATGCTTCTATTAATATCTTATCGTCTTATACATCTTATCGTCTTATGAACAAATTTTTTCTCTATGTTCGCGCATGGGCATTGGCGTTGGTACTCAGCATAAGTGCCATTGCCTTTGGAGACAATACCTATGGTCTGAAAGACAATATCCAGGACGGTGTCATTCTGCACTGTTTCGACTGGACTGCCACTCAGATTCAGGAGGAGATCCCCGGCATCGCCCAGGCGGGATTTACCGCCGTGCAACTCTCCCCGGTACACCAAAAGGAGGGGGCCAGTTCCTGGTACATGGCTTACCAGCCCTACGACTACCACATCGGCAACTCCATCGCCACCACAGAGACCCTTACCGCCCTCTGTAAGAAGGCTCACGAGTATGGCGTGAAGGTCATCGTCGACGTTGTGGCCAACCATACCAATGGCAGTCTGGACTATGTGGCAGACCGCCTCAAGGACACAAATCTCTATCACGACTACACGGGTGGCATCGACTACGGCAACCGCTGGCAGGTCACTCATGGCAAGATAGGCATGTGGGACCTCAAGACGGAGGACTCCAATGTGCAGAGCATCATCAAGACCTACATCGCCGAACTCAAGGCGTGCGGCGTGGACGGCATACGTTGGGATGCTGCCAAGCATATCGGTCTGCCCTCGGAAAATGATTCGTTTTGGGCCAACGTGCCAGACACCGACATGTACAACTACGGTGAAATCCTCGACGCTGCTTATAGCGGCGACGATGGCACGCTCCTGAAAGAGTATGCCAAGTATATCTGCTTCACCGACAATGGTTATGGCGACGGTCTGGCCAGCAGTTTCAATAGCGGCAGCGTGCCTTCTTCCATCGGCAATTTCAACCAAAAGGGCGTTGCCGACAACCGACTAGTCTATTGGGGCGAGTCGCACGATACCTATAGCAACGACGGCGGATCGTCAAAGTATATCTCACAGAACAATATCGACAAGGCCTACGCCATAGCCGCTGGCAACAATAGTGCCACCGCCCTCTATTTCTCCCGTCCTTCAGCCACTGCCAAAGATGACATCA
Organism: Flexilinea sp.; assembly: GCA_963653995.1. Taxonomy (GTDB): domain Bacteria; phylum Bacteroidota; class Bacteroidia; order Bacteroidales; family Bacteroidaceae; genus Prevotella. The sequence continues at coordinate 1,662 of CAVJZJ010000082.1, read as the reverse complement.
AGATGGGCACGAAGGGCAGTACCCACTATACCAGCGCTGAAGTGGCTGAGGTCAACCACATGCACAACCTCTGCGCAGGCGAGGCCAACTACTATGTTCATCAGAACGGCATCGCAGCGCAACTCCGCAAAACCGGTGCCATCTTCGTGCTTGGCAGCGGACAGAGCGGCACGGTAAGTATCCCCAACGGTAGCGGAAGTTGGCTCACCACAGGTACTTATACCGACAAGGTAGGCGGCGGCAAGTTCAAGGTGACCGCATCTACCATCACCGGCAAGATTTCCACATCGGGTATCGCCGTCATCTATGGTGAACCCTCTCAGGAGGAGTCTACGACCGCACCCGTAAAGGTTTATCTGAAGAACGATGCCAACTGGTCGGAGCCTATCTATTGCTATGCTTACAACGAGGGGGCAACCACGACCACCGGCACTTGGCCGGGCGCACAGATGACGCTTGACGCCACCACCGGTTACTACACCCTTGACCTTTCGACCTACGGATTGGATGATGCCTATTGCATCTTCTACAGCGCGTCGGGCCGTTATCCTGCCGACCAAGAGCAGGGTCTTGCTACCGACGGCACTTCAAAGGTCTTCAACAATAGCACCAACTCTTGGAGTGACTATACCGACACGGCGTTTGATATCGTGGCGACTTGCAACGGCGACACCGTGATCATGCCTCTCACCGCCATGCGCACAAGAGAGTCAGGCCCACTGTCTACTACGTATTTTGCACATGGTTTCAAGGACGAGCATCTTCCGGGAAATGCTGGCGACGCAGTGAAGGTCTATGTCCGCGGACATAACAACACTTCCGTGGTGTTCCGTCCTACGGACACCACCATGGGAGACTCCTATTCGTTGTTGTCGAACACGAACCTGACCGATTTCCGTTGCGATGCCTATCTGTCGCAGACAGCCGCAGCCAGTAGCGACAACGCCATCACCATCACAAAGGGAACAGGCGTTTCCTATACCGTAGGATTGAACCTCGGCGAGGTGAGAAACGCTACCAGCACTCAGGTGGCATCTCCTATCGCCTACACCATAAAGGCCAACTCACTCTGCTTGTACACGAACAAGTCGCTCGATGACCTTTACGGCAGTCTGTCCATGACCAAGGATTCGTACAAGAACACGAACATCACTTCCTCGACCAAGAAAACCGACTTGGAGGATTACTACATCTTCGGCTCCATTTACGGTACGACCACTGACGATGCAACCAAGGGAGGCTATATGTCTTCCGCAAGCGCAAATTGGGGTCAGCAAGACAGTAACGGAAAAACCATTTCCGACTACTTCAAGATGGAGAAGCAGTTGTTCCTCAATCCCAATGACAAGAACGAGGTGGACAGTATTGTTTATAGCAAGGTGATCAAAAAGCCTACCAATGGTTATGACAATATGTACATGACCTTCGCTCCTCAATCTCTCATATCTGCTACCACAGGAGCATGGGGTGAGACGGGCAAATCCTACACCTCAACAGAGAAATGGAACTATGTTGTCCGCCCCGAGGTGTTCGACCAGCAGGACGGTACTGCACTTACTGGCGCGACACTGGTCACTGGTGTAGAAGAAGGAAAACGTCGTAATGGCGAGCAGTCGTTGAACACGATTGTGGACAACAGCAAGGAATATTTCATCATTCGTC
>CAVJZJ010000081.1:0-3392 GCA_963653995.1 Flexilinea sp. | reverse complement strand
CTGTCTTTTGTGTGCCACCAATATACACCTTGCTATTGGCTACATCCACCCATTCAGGATTGCTTAGCCAGACAACCTTGTCTGCGCCATAAGTATATGCCTTTGGGTTGTTCTTGAAACGCACACGAAAAGCATTCGACCCAATTCTTTCGATTGAGTTGATTTGCAAGGTCTTTGCCTCGCCGTTGAGCAATATGAAGTGACGTGATAAGTCCATGATTAAGTTGCAGTATTTACATTCTATCAATAATTGCTCTTTCTCGCGGATCTAAATAACCATCACATTCAGCCATTTCATAGAACAATTTCTTGGAATAGTCTTTCTTGTCCTGTTGAAATTTTGAAAATTCTGAACACAGATAGTCCATGTCTTGATTTTCCATGTGGTCAAACTCAGAAATCTCCAACTTAAAGTCGTGAAAAACTTTGTCTAAATATGCGATTTCCGCAGGATCTTCTACAAAATCTGCTTCCATAATTTGTACAAGAATATTGAAAATTATTCTCTTCTCGTCTATAGATAATTCCATTTCTAATTCTTTATTATATTCTTGAAAAACGTTTCATACTTCTCGTTCCCGAGATTTATAATGAATAGATTACATTTCGCTCGCGTTAATGCCGTGTAAATCAGCGCAGGCGTATTTTCCCTTTCTACGATACCAAAGTTGTTCGAATCATTGCGTTCGTTATTTTTCGGTTGCAGAAACAATATAACAGATTCACTTTCCCAGCCTTTAAAGCTTTGAATAGTAGACATTTTCAACTCATTACAGAACGTTGTAAAATGCGTCTTTGCTGCCCTTCTTATGTCATCTAAATCTTTTTTAATATACATAGGGCTTGTTTTCTTGCAAACATCATCATATTGCAGTTTGCTCTCGAAATTAATCATGACTTTTTCATTAGTCATTATTCCATAATGATAGGCTAGCTCACGCAATATGTTTATTGATTCTGCCATCACTACAACATCTCGAGGATTTAGCTTATATGTATTGATAATTCCTTTTACATATTTTGCTAATTTTTCAGGATTTGCACACATGCCAACATTTCCATATTTTATGAAATAGTTGTCAAACATATTGTCTTGTAATACGATAGGCGGTATTTCATCTGAAACAAATTCATGAGCGAACATCGAAGCGACAGTAGCTATCTGTGGATTTTGGATGCGCATAGACACTCTTTCGCTAATTTCTGGCCATCTACCAGAATATCCCATTCCTCTCATAGGTGGCATCTTAGTTTCATCATCCATTTCACGGTCAAACACATTTTGCTCTCCGTCGCCAAAAACAGACACTGTACCATTCTCGTCAAGAAAATAAGTTATAATCGAATACAACCATGCTTCCTTAAAATCTTGAACCTCATCGATTATAATAGTTTTATATCGCTCGATTTTTTGCGCATGTGGTTTGAAAAACTCTTTATCATCCCAATCTGACAACGACAATTTTGCACTAGTATACAAATTTGCCTTTGACTTGAAAAATTGGTGATAGCTGACAATTTCAAACATGTTCATTGAGAAGTCTGCTGGTACTTGTGCTATTCGCATTCTGATATATTGTATAAGCGATATATTGAATGTTACTATAAGGACTTTCTCTCCAGTTCTCAAATGCTGTTCAACTGCGCGATTAGCTACTATTTGGGTCTTTCCACAACCAGCAACCCCCTTATAGCGTATCCTCTTACGTTGTTTGTCACGAACAATTTTCTCTTGTAACTTATTCAGTTTAAAATCTTGGATGCCATCTTTGTATGAATGCCAGTTACCAACGATAGCTTTTACAAACTCATTATAGTAATCGGATTTAAACCCTTTGGAATTCAGTTTATTCAATGCCTTGAACGAGTTTTCCTCGTCAGCAACAAATATAACATATTCAAAGAAGTTTCTTTCCTTATGTTGCTTGTTTAACTCTTTCGCACTATCGTTCATCTTTTTATTCGCATTTTCAATTGCTTCTTGCAAATCTTCATTTGAGAGTCTAGACACATAAATTCCTGTTTTTATACAATTAAAGACGCTCTTGTTGATGATGGTGTCAATCTTGATGGTTTTAAGGAGGGAATTGAAAATATTTGATTTAATAGCTTCCAAACGTGTATATTCATCTGCAAGACTTTCAATATCATCACAGGTGTTTAGCAAAAGTATACCCTTGCTTATGCTTGTTAAAACTATGTCAACCTTATCTGAATTTACAGAGGGGCGAAGAAATACATCATATGATTTTCCGCATTTCACTCGTAGTAAGTTATATAGATGTAATAGTTTGTCGCTTATTACGCCTTTCATACAATTTGCTGCATAATCATAGTCGTCTGTAAAATTCTCCTCATCAGCACATTCTTTATATACATGATTAATGTCTGCTCCTCTTTGGTGCATGAAACAACGAGTCTCACATCCAAAAGGATGGTGAGTCTTTGTTGTGTATGCATATGGATACGTACTAATAGCAGAGAAAAAGTCAGGGTGGTTAAAATACCCACAAAAATCATTGATACGTGTATTTGTCCCCTGACTAAATTTTGGACCTACGCAAACCATATAGTTTCTTATAGCCAAAGAAGAAATTTTCTCAGCCATCCACTTTAAACTGAGAGATTTAATATCCAAAATGTTGGACATTAGGTTAACTGAAACCTGCGTCTTGCATGAAACACCTTCCATGTTCTCGTCTACTGATGAAGGGATGAACTTATTTATGGCAACGATTTCCACACCAGGCCCGGCAAATTGGGCTGTCCAATGCCTAGCACGAGTCAACGCTGGTAAAGATGGCTCCACCAGTGTAATCTTTTTCAACCCAAACAACTTATTGCGTTCACGCAACATATCAAGCAGAGTCAAAGTCGCAATACCCTGACCACATCCCCAGTCGAAAATTTCGTACGCATACATTTGCAAATCATCGAATGGGAAATTTTGAAGAGCAGCACGACATTTGACAATGTGTATCTCACCATATGCGGCAAGATAAGCATTTAGTTCTTCGTCATTACTAAGAACCTTGCGTCCATGGTCTGTATATTCCCATGGTCTATTACGCATTTCCGGTGGAAGTGCTTTATAGCAATTTTCAACTAATGTTGTTGCATCCATCTTATATTATGCTTTCTTTATCCGGGTTAGACTTATGTTTCCTATAATTCGACAGAGCCGTTTCTTTACTAGTGTTGGCATAGCAATATTCGCAAAGATGCGGACAAGTATTGTATTGTCCTATGTCTTTGCTGTCAATGCAACCACAGAAAGCTCGTTGCCCCTTGTCTTTGTTGTCTTTTTGTTTTACCGCGTAGTAGTCATCATTAATATTCAAACTATCATCAGGTTCCATATCAAAGAGTTCCTCTCCACGTCGATGAACTTC
>CAVJZJ010000080.1:0-3667 GCA_963653995.1 Flexilinea sp. | reverse complement strand
AGAGCATCTGACTACGGATCAGAAGGTTCCGGGTTTGAATCCCAGCGGAGTCACAAACTTATGAGGATTCTACTTAACGTAGAATCCTCTTTTTGTATATATACGATTGAGATACAACAACTTATCGAAAAGTACAAACCGACCAACAAGCCCCGTACTACACCTACATTAGGGTGTTACTCGTTACACATCAATGGGGTTACACATCAACTTTTGTTTCGGGTCTCACGCAGAATGATCCTCAAGCGTTCATAAACCAAAACGTTCATAAACCAAAGAGCGGAAGAAAGTTTTTGACGTACTCTCTTCCGCTCTTTTTTTATTGGCCTCAACAACATATATGGAGGGGGTCTAAAAATTACACGTTCTTGAAAGCCACTAAAGAAGGTCTTAATTTTTGAAACTATGCACTGGTGCCGGTATACGGCCGCCACGATTGACAAAGTTGGCACTACTGAAAGCATTGACCGGCATAATGGGAGCATAACCGAGCAGACCACCGAAGTCTACTGTATCGCCCACCTTCATACCCACAGCAGGAATGATACGCACAGCTGTTGTCTTTTGATTGACCATACCGATGGCAGCCTCATCAGCAATGATGCCCGAGATACTGGTCGCAGGTGTATCTCCTGGTATCGCAATCATATCGAGTCCCACGGAGCAGACACATGTCATGGCCTCCAGTTTCTCGATGGTCAAGGCTCCGGCTTCAACGGCGTCTATCATACCTTGATCCTCGCTCACAGGAATGAAAGCGCCACTCAATCCACCCACATACGAAGAAGCCATGATACCGCCTTTCTTCACTTGGTCATTGAGCAGGGCCAATGCGGCAGTCGTACCCGGCGCACCAGGTTGTTCCACACCGATTTCCTTGAGGATATCTGCCACACTGTCACCGATAGCCGGTGTTGGGGCAAGCGAAAGATCGATGATGCCAAAAGGAATATTCAGACGACGTGAGGCTTCCTTTGCCACAAGTTGCCCGACACGGGTAATCTTGAATGCCGTGCGTTTGATGGTTTCACAGAGAACTTCAAACGACTCGCCGCGTACTGATTCAAGCGCACATTTCACGACTCCGGGACCGCTGACACCAACACTGATGACAGCATCGGCTTCGGACACACCATGGAAGGCACCTGCCATAAAGGGATTGTCGTCGGGAGCATTGCAGAGCACTACCAGTTTGGCGCATCCCAACGAACCTCTTTCCTTGGTACATTCTGCCGTTTCCTTCACGATTTCGCCCATAAGTTTGACTGCATCCATATTGATGCCAGTCTTCGTAGAACCGACATTGACAGAACTGCAGATACGCTCGGTTTCAGCCATAGCACGCGGTATACTGCGTATGAGAAGTTCGTCGCTACGACTCATTCCCTTTGAAACAATGGCTGAATAGCCACCAAGAAAATTCACGCCCAATTCTTTGGCTGCGCGGTCAAGCGTCTTGGCGATGACGACATAGTCATCAGGTGTCTTGCAAGCCGTACCACCCACCAATGCAATAGGTGTGATTGAAATACGCTTGTTGACAATAGGTATACCATACTCACGCGAGATATCCTCTCCTGTTTTCACCAAGTCACGGGCAAGACGCGTGATTTTGTTGTATATATTCTGACAGAGCACGTCGAGACGTCCATCGGCGCAATCAAGCAAGTTGATACCCATGGTGATGGTACGCACGTCAAGATTTTCCTGCTCTATCATCTGGTTGGTTTCAATAACCTCTGAGATATTGATCATACTGTGCTTTCTAAAAAATCTGTTTTCAAGAAATTCTTTTATTGGCGAGTTCTTCGACACACCTATACGCGGTGCATCATGTCGAAGATGTCTTCACGCTGGCATTTCACCTGTACGCCAAGTTCGGTGCCAATGGCGGCAAGACGGTCAGAAGACTCTTCGAAAGAGATTTTCGAGCCAGTGGAATCTACAATCATCATCATGTTGAAATAACCCTGTACGATGGTTTGCGAGATGTCGAGAATATTGATATTGTTTTCTGCCAAAAAACTGCAAACCTTGGCAATGATACCCACTGTGTCCTTGCCCACTACTGTAATAATAGTTCTATTCATGTATATAAGTGTACTTAATGGCGTGTTTGGGAAACAATTCGCCTAATGGTTTTTGATTTTAACGGTTATACTACCTATTTTCTGCAAAAATAGCCTATTCTTTGCTATTTTCCAAACTTTTGCAATAAAGATTGCTTTTGTCGCCTTCTTACACCTTTATAAACGTATAGAATCACAACAAATGATAGTTGGAGGCAACCGTTAGGGCCTCTGTTATCGTCTCAACATGTAATTTTCTAAAGATTCGCATACGATGCGTTTTGACAGTATTTACCGAGACATAAAGATTTTGGGCAATTTCCTCATTGGTCATACCCATTTTTGCACGATGAAGTATGGCTTTCTCTACAATACTCAACGTTACGTTTAGACCGATATTTACAAACCGCCCTTCACTAAAATCAAATCGGAATCTTTTGTTAGTTTGAGTAATTATGAAGCAATTGATTTCTGCCTTATTTGAGTGAGAGATGGTAAACATTCCTAATTTTACAGAGCCGTCACTCCGCAGTGTTATCGGGGTAAATTTCTGCGTTATATACAACTTATGACCACGAATTATGATAGGATAATCAAATACACAGACATGACTGGAATACTCTTCATTAGATAAATCTTTTCCCGCTAGTAAATAATTATCTATAACACAAATATACTTTTCCAAAACGTCATCAGCTATTAATGCCCAATAAGGATTTATACATTCCCTCTGCCAATCAGAATAAATAGCCTCATCTATATACAATAAAGAGGCTGATTTATAGACAAGAGAATGACTCACAAAGTCAATTATAAAGGTGCTTTGTCTATTCAAACGGGATGAAACTTCAATTGCATTTATTATTGGTGTAATATTATGTTCATCCTCGTCATTTTTTGAAAATATTTGACTAAAGAAAAGTCTGTTTACATCTACTTCCATAGAGCCGTTAGTGAGTTAATTAATTACGACGCAAAGTTATCATTTTTTTATAAAATACAGAAATAACATATACAAAAATGTAATACTTTAGTATGAAATTTTACAACAAGACGCATTATCTCACATTTTTGCAGCATATCTATTTTATTTTCGACTATATAATTATTATATTTGCATATCAAATTCTACGGTGCCATAGATTTGTGCTGACCATACAGTCCTAAGAGGAAAAGGAGCGATATCTGAAAAGCTTTATGAGTAAGAATCATCTATAACAAAATGAATGTTATGAATGACAATGCCAAAATCACAAAACTCAGCATGGACGAAGCTGGGGTACTGAAAGGAGGATTCTCAGTTGAGACCATAGATAATGCGTCCAACAACTTCTTCGCGACAAACAAAAACTGTACAGGTGGTGGATGGTGTGATGTTAACACCAATTGCACGGGTACCTGTGCAGAATGCTCGGTTGACAAGCCATCAGGAGGTACATCATCAGGAACTACGCATCCTTGATATACAAGGGCAACAAGAAGAGCTGGTAAAAATCAAGTATTTTTACCAGTTCCTCTTATTTTTCCGCCAAAATAATATTCAGGTGGGTTCTATAAATTACCACCGTAACAAACAACAAAATAATATGGGTTACGTT
>CAVJZJ010000079.1:0-4140 GCA_963653995.1 Flexilinea sp. | reverse complement strand
AAAAATCCTTGCAAGAGTATAATACTCTATGCGTTACAACGTGTTGTACAATTTTTACCGGACACCAATAATTTCAAAAGATTCGTCTTACTCCTCTTCCTTGCTCTTGAAGATCACCTTGTTGGCTCCGCTGGTGATGTGGAGTGCCTCGGGGTGTTCCTTGATATAGGAGTCGATGTGGCGCACGCGCTTCTCCTCGAGTATCTCATCGACGGCGATGAGGATACCGGTCTCCTCCACGTCGCCGAAACCGTAGTTGATGGCCGTGCCGAAGAGTTTCATCGTGGGCGAGAGACCCATGTAGGCGTTGACCAGCGGGGGAATATTGTAGCCCAGACGGCGTATCTCGCGGTTGAGTATGCGGTAGTCGCTCTTGAAATCGTCCTCACAGAAGAGGGCACGCAGTTCTGCCTCGGGGGTCTCGATATGCAGGGGCTTCAAGGGGATGATAAGGTTCTCCTTGTCGTCGAAATGCTTTTTGAGGAAGTAGAGTATCATGTCGCGGCCGCGGCGGATATACGAGGGGTACATGGTCATCTTGCCGAAGAAGTACTTCACGCCGGGCTTGACGACGGTGAGGGCACCAAGTCCGTCCCACAGGTTGTCAAGGGCAAAAAGGCTCTTGGCGCCCATGCGCGAACTCTGATATTCGAGCGATACAAACGAGCGGCCCAGTTCGATGGTGTAGGGCATATACTCGCGGAGGAATTTCTCCGAGAAGTGGAACATGTGGCTGGTGGCCAAGTGAGGTTGTCCGTCGGGCCCGAGTTGCCAGTCGGAACCGGCGAGATAGCGGTAACCGCCGATGATCTCGCGGGCCTCGGGGTTCCACACGATGAGTTGCTTGTAGCAGTTCTCGCAGGTGTCGAACTCGTCGATGTCCACCTCCTTGCCCGTGCCGCCTCCGGCTTCGCGGAAAGCGATCTCGCGCAACCGTCCTATCTCGCGCATCACGTTGGGCGAGTCATGGGCGGTGATGATGTAGATTTCGTTGTTGCTCTTGTTGGTCATGCGGAGTTGGCGCTCGGGCACCAGTTCGCTCATGAGCAATTCTCTGCTGACGGGTGGGATGATGGGTTCTTCCATGAATGTATGTCTCTTGGAGCGCCGAAGATTGCGGACTGCTCCGTCATTGCTTGTCTATCGTGTGTAGGGGCGATGAATGTATGTCTCTCTTATAGGGTGGGGCGCTTATCTGTTGCGATGCGTCGCTACGGGTCACTGCTGCTCTGCGGCGAGGGCGTAGACTTGGTCTTCCACATACTGCGCCCATTGTGCGTGGGTGCGCGAGTGGTCGAAGGTCTGCCAGGGTATGGGCTTGCCGATATGCACGGTGAAGTGCTTGCCCACGTTGCGGTACATCTCGTCGACGAGGAAGATCATGGCGAGATTGAAGGGCAGGAAACGGTCGCTCAGCCGTGCTATGCGGTAGAAACGCTGCGAGTTGCGCCCGCTGAAGTGGATGGGCACCACGTCGCGGTGGCACTCCACGCTCTTCTTGATGAAGGTCTTGGTCCACGGTATGTCGTGTATGCTGCCGTCCTTCTGTTGCCGGCTGTTGAGTCCGGCGGGGAACATGAGCATGTGGTTGTCGCTGCGGAATCCGGCCTCCACCATACGGGGAAAGTCGCGACTGTTGCGTCCGGTCTTGTTGATGCCGATGCACACGGGAGCAAGGCCGGGGAGATTCATGAGCAGGTCGTTGACCAGATAGCGAAACCGTCCGTCGTAGTGGCGACCGATGATGGCGCCGAGGGCCACACCGTCCTGTCCGCCGAGCGGATGGTTGGAGACGAACGTATAGAGCCGTCCGTCGTCCTTGGAGGGCAGGTTTTCGCGGCCTACCACGTCGATATCCATCTGCAAGTAGCGCACGCACTCCTCCAGCCAGTCGGTGCCGGAGAGGGCCCGCGCGTCCCAAATGAACTTGTTCACCTGGTCTTGGTGGATGATGCGTTTGAGCCAGCGTGTGAGCACGCCGGGCACGTATTTGGCCTTCGTTCCCATCTTGGAGCGGAGGATATTGTCGATATCAATGGTTTTCTCGGTGATTTCGGTCATGCGATGGATGGGTCTGCTATCACAATGCAAAAATAACATATCTTTTTCTATTTTCTCCCCCTTTTGCCCGAAAATTCGTTTTTTTCACAGGATGGAAACATTGAAATTGGGGAACATTGTCCCGTAGGGCGGCATGATAACACACAGACATAGCCCGGCAAGAGCGAAAGATAGAATGATGCCCACAAGCCCCGTAGGGGCGAGTGTTCAAAATTAAGTAAAAATCAACACACGATAAATTGATTGTGCTGACCTTACAGGCCAGCCTTGAAATTCAACCGTATACCCAGGGTTACGTCGCTTCGCTCCTCACCCTGGGCTGGGATTGTGACGCCCTTCCAGGGCTTTAATTACAGAATACTATTTGAAAATCAAGTAATTGCGAATTCAAACCGGCATAAAATTCCGTACATCCTTTAATACGATTTGAACACCCTACCTTTCGGGGCTATCATTACTTCCCGTTGGTCAGTGCGCTTACGACAAATCTCGTAAAATTCGTGGTTTTATAAAACAAACGGCACACAATGATCAACCACGAATTTTTACAAACCACACGAATTTTTGAATTATGCGTCCCCTACAGGGGTTATCCTACAGGTACAAACCAAAAAGGTAGGGCCGAGGCCCTACCCTATAATCTGTCGCCCCTACGGGGCTTTTCTTGCATATAATCTTGCGATACCCCTACGGAGCTTTTCCTTACATACGTTTTGCGACACCCCTACGGGGCTTTTCCTTACGCATACCTCTACGACATTATTCCGTCTTGGGTTCATACGATGGGCGACCAATGATTTGCATATAGAATTTATCCTCGGTGAGTTGGTCGGCATTCTGGATATTTTCTACCCACTTATTTGTCAGTCCGTCTTTATAGCCATCACCCCATTGTCCAAAGGTAGGATAGATGGTATTGATGCGTACCAACTCCTTCGGCCAACGCCAGTTGGTGGGAAGGACAAGCACCTGAGGTTCTTTCGCGGTACCCGGAACATTAATGGATGCCATTCCATCTTCATTTTCAGCATCGGCACGCTTCACCTTCAGGGTAAACTTACCTGCATTGTCAAAGTCTGTTGTGTATTGCTTCATCGAGAAATTATCGTTTCCCGTTTTCAGATAGATGGGATATACTTGGTGTTCATACTCCGCACCATTGTAACAGGTATTAATCATCTGCGAAGAACTGTAGGTATTGAGAGTTTTACCAAAATGCTGATGCCACTCATAGGAGATTTTGTAGTCAACCTTGTTGCGGGTATAATACAAATAAGCGGGCAGCGTACCACCGGCAGCAAGCGGAATGATGCGCACCCAATCCTGGCCTGATACATAGTACACCTGGAAGACTACGTCGTTGAAATCATAGTCGAACGTGCCGCCAAGGTCCTCGCACGCTACCGTCCATCCGATAGAAGAAGTGGAGGTCGGTGTCAGTTTCTGCGGGGTATAGATGACGAGGTCGTTGAAGTCTTGGTCGCCCTTGCCTCCATCGTCAGAAGGATCGTCAAACATCAGATAGGTATAACCTTGGGTACCCGTACCGAGTGTCTTGTAGGCGAAATAGGATATTCCGTCATTCATGTCTGCGTTGGAATAGTACTTTTTATCACCAATCTGCACATAGACACCAGCAGACACATCCTTATCGGCGGTTACTTTATAACCTTTTGATTGGAAAGCAAAACTTGCGGTGTATGAAACCTTGCCTGACTGGCCATAGTCCCAGCAATCATCCGCGTCCTTAACCGTGGCGGTATAGGTATCACTCGAACCTACCTTGAACTTCAGTTCGTCACCTTCATGGTCGGTATATACGGGGATATGCTTCACTTCTGATCCATCAGAATAATAGATACCTACCGTATGCTTTTTGTTGGAATGCCAATATACAGGATAGACATCCATGGATTTTCCTTGTTCCACCACCAGGAATTGGTCTTTGGTGACCGTGAAATACTGAGTGTTGTCTTTGCCATCATTCTCCGACAACGTCTTGAACGTATTGTCACCCGACTCGCAAGTAATGGTCGTGTAAGAGGTGTGCTGGCTGACGATGTTGGAATATTCCGTGGG
>CAVJZJ010000078.1:0-4590 GCA_963653995.1 Flexilinea sp. | reverse complement strand
AGATTCTTGGAGTTCAAACAGGTCATGACTGTGATATTGAGAGTAGTATTTCTTTCGACTTTCTGCAGTTTTAACACTCAAAGGTAGTCATTTCTTGAGAATCAAGCAAATATTTTATGTGATAACATGTTAATAATCAAATACTTGTAATTAATTAGCAGACCCTAATTAGGGGAGTCTATCAATGAAATAGGCATAAAAGACAGCAAATACAATTACAACCGCTAATATCGTAAGCGTTGTAAACGTAAGTTTCTTCAATAGTCGTCTTCTCTGTTTCGCTTTCAGATTCTTATTTTTGAAAACCTCCGATTCATCCAAATGGTGAAGGTGGCGATGATGGTGACGATACTCACATTCATTATTCATTTTCTTACTGTTTTTGTGTTTTTGTTTATTTAGAATCGTACATCAAATTCTACATCAACCATGTTGTAATTGTGCTTTGACAATGAACGATCGTTAACAAATGCGTATTCAGCGCTCAATTTCAGATTTTTTGAAAACTCATAGTCTGCTCCAATCTCATAGAGTGTCTTAGCATTAGTCCACTCTGAACTTGGGCGATAAAGATCATAACGTACTTTAGCATGAATACGATGCTTTATAATTGGAGCTATAATAAGTGCATACACACCATCAGCTTTGTCTCCAATCCCATCGTTCAGCGTACAATCCTTCATATCTGTCGACTTTTGATATGTGGTTTTGAAGGCGTATCCTTGACTATGGATGTACTCCGAACGGAAAGTCCAATCGTTGGCTTTGTATTCAGCACTTACTGCGTAGCGATTTTTAGCCAAAGAACGTTTACCACTACGCTCAACGACTTGTCCATTTAATGTACTCTCATTCCATGTTCCTTTTCTAGCATAACTACCAGTCCACCCGAAGGCACCTATACGCATTCCTGCAATAGGCATAACCCAGACACCACCGATAACATCCTTTCTCTGATCTACATCCTTCTCATTGATACCTTGCCCGTTAAACACACCTACTTGATAATGTAACAGATTTCGCCCCGCAGCATTTTTTAAAATATCGCCTTGTATCTGTATACCTATATCTCGTCCATTACTGGAATGTTCACCAGATCGGTCTGAGAATCCTGCCAATTTCGTTATAGATTGGGCATAACTCATAAATCCCTGGTCGATAGGATGCATAGGGTTTTCGAAAGAAAAGGGACGTTTAAACTGTCCAACCTTAACCTTGAAAGAGATATATTTTTGCCATTCTATGAAGAGATCAACCACGCGTGGAGAAGTTCCCAATGTAGAAGTATTACCATTGACTTGCAACTGTGCTTTCCAATAAAAATCCTTTAAAGTACGCCCCTCTAAAGCTAAACGTCCCATTCGGATATTGAAGGAGTTACTTTCGGTATTATGTTGTCCAGAATACTGATATTGTGTCATTATGTATCCACTGAACTTAATATCGCTAAAAACGGTCAGTTTTGTCCCTTTTTCTTGGGCTACGCAAATCAGAGATAACCCCAATAGGAATCCCGTGAACAAGATTTTCTTTATTCTCATAGATTATATAGTTATAGGTTCACTGCTGTCCCGTTTAGAAATCTTCTGGTCCGAATAGACTCTGCATATAGTAATCCGGTTCAACTTTCTCGGGAGCAGTTTTGTTAAACAATTCGTTAATTGGGGTCTTATCCGTAAGGAATAGACCAACGTTCTTTGAAATAGTGTGTAAAGATTGATTCATGTTCATTTCCTTTTTGGTTAATGCCAATAAGAGATATGTACATACGGCAATCCATATCTGCAGAAAGATGGCATTCTCTGATGTGCCGTAGAAAGACTTGATGTGAAGATGCTGCTTGATCCATTTGAAAAACAACTCAACATTCCATCTTTCGCGGTAAAGTTCAGAGATAGTCAGTGCTTCATACTCAAGGTTGTTGGTAAGAAAGCGATAGACATTGTTGGTTGAATAATCTTCATAAGTGACCATCCTCAATTCTTCAGGATACCATTTCGAAGTCTTCAGTCCAGTCAACTTGATTCGCTCATCTGCTATTACTCCTGTAGTTTGGTCTACTTCAATGCTAGATTTGACTTCAAACAACATATTGTCCTTTGCTCTGGTAACGAAGAATGCATTCTTTTCATGAATGAGCTGGAATAGACGATAGAAATCCACGTATCCCTTGTCCATCAGATAGATAGCAGACGGTTCTATGTATAGTTCGTCAAGAGCTTTGGCATTATGGACTGCTGCCTCCGTCAGATAAACCGAAACAGGCAAGTTACCTCTAAGGTCCAAAAGTGTGCGCATCTTGATGCCACCCTTATTCTTGCGGAACTTAGCCCAAGGACAGAGCTTAAGACAAAGGCTAATAGTTGTACTGTCTAACGCATAAACCATATTGTCGAGATCTAGACGGAAGGCATCCCTTGCATAGAGTGGACGAACCTTCTTGACCAAGATTTGTGCAAAGTCAACATAGATTCTCCAGTCTCTGTTCTCGTTGGCTTTAGCCAGAGTATTGCGAGGGACAGTATAACTGATGCCACAATGATAAAGCCTGCTGGATAGCGCCGTTAAGCAGTTTTCAATATCCCTAAGGCTACCGCGATTAGTCAATTGGGCATAACTCATCACTAGGAACTGATCCTTACATGTAAAGTTCCTTGCACGATAGTTGCCTTGGTAACGGTCAACGCAAGCCTTGAATTCACGTTCTGGTATGAATGCCATTATCTGAGAGAATATTGTTCTGCCTTTGTTCATTGCACGCTTCTTTAAAAGATATGTGCAAATGTACAAATTCAAATCGAATACACGATTTTAAGTCCGTAACTTATTAAATATAAACATTTTAATTAAATATCGTCTCGTTTTAACGGGACACTAGTGTTATAGGTTTATATTTCTAGTCTTCTATCCAACCTCACAACATTCTCCACGTGTGGGGTATGTGGAAACATATCTACAGGCTGTACGGCCGTTACTTTATATTCGTTATCTAGCAGTGATAAATCTCGTGCTTGAGTTGCGGGATTGCAACTTACATAAACGATACGACTAGGTTGGGCATGGAGTATTGTTTCGATTACATCAGGATGCATACCTGCACGTGGTGGATCTGTGATTATAATATCTGGACGGCCATATTGGGTCACAAAATCGTCATTGAGAATGTTCTTCATATCCCCAGCAAAGAATTTTGTATTAGAAATATGATTTATTTCCGAGTTTACCATTGCATCCTCAATGGCCTCCGGAACATATTCTATGCCGATGACCGCCTTTGCATGCCTAGCGACGAAATTAGCAATAGTCCCGGTTCCCGTATAAAGATCGTAAACGAGTTCCTTGCCTGTCAATTCTGCAAATTCGCGTGCAACAGAATATAAAAGGTAAGCTTGCTCTGTATTTGTCTGATAAAAACTCTTGGGACCAACTTTGAATTTCAATCCTTCCATCGTTTCATATATGTAATCTTTGCCTTTGAATACATAGATGGGCAAATCTCCAAATGTATCATTGCATTTTTGGTTATTTACATATAATAAAGAGCTGATTTCCGGGAATTTATTCGCAAGATATTGAAGTAGACCTTTAGCCTTTTCCTCATCATTTTCTTCTTCATAATGAAACTGTACCAAAACCATCCACTCACCTAAGTTTGAATTTCGAAGAACTATATCACGTAATAAGCCGTGTTGCTCTCTCAAATCATAAAAGGATAGTTTGTTCTCAACGGCATAATCACGAATACAATTTCGTATAGTGTTGTGCAAATTATCCATAAGCCAACAGCGATCTATTGGAAAAATTTTATCAAATGCACCAGTGATGTGAAAACCGACAGCATTCATGTTATCATAGGCTATTCCACTTTCTACTTGCTCGCGTGTGAGCCATCGCTTGTTCGAACATCCAAATTCTAATTTATTTCGATATTCTTGCGTTTTTACAGAACCCATAATAGGGCGAAACTTAGGCAATTTCACCTTCCCGATGCGCGACAATTGGTCAAACACTTGTTTTTGTTTTGCCTTCAATTGTTCTTCATAGGGCAAATTCTGCCACTTGCACCCACCACAAATTCCAAAATGCTCGCAAATAGGTTCTTGGCGTATGTCACTCTTTTTTATAAGTCTTATTACTTCCGCTTCACAATAATGGTGTTTTTTGCGCTTTACCTGTAGGTCAACAACGTCACCAGGGACGACAAAAGGGACAAACACAACCATATCATCGACATGAGCCAATGCCTTTCCCTCTGCGGCAACAGCTTCTATTGTTATGTTTTCCAATATTGGCAATGGTTTCTTTTTCCTAGTCATATTTTGTTGTATATAATTAATATAGAACGATGGTAGCCCTTTAGATGACACTTTTACCCATTAGATAATACGCTTTAAAAAAGCTTATATGCAAAGTTAGCGCAAATGCAAAAAACAAGCAAGTAATTGGGAAAAAAAATACAAGACGTCGTGCTCGCTTCCTCCTTTATCTACTTATGCTGGGGAAACCTGGGTCACCTGCAAAAGTGTGTGGATTAAGCAAAAATCCTTGTTAGTCTAAAGAGGAAAAATTTCTTGTCAATAATGCCTCGTA
>CAVJZJ010000077.1:0-4750 GCA_963653995.1 Flexilinea sp. | reverse complement strand
AATTGGGAATGACCTCCACACGACGTGCAGACGGCCATAGGGCGGCATCGTCGTGCGTGAGCACCACCACGGCCGAAGCACAACGGGCGGCAAGGCGTGTCATCCATCCCGACAAGGCCGGCCAAGTGCGCATCCTCGTCAATTCCACGATATTGCAATGGCTTTCTATGAGGGTACGCCCACGGAAAGTATAGAACGACAGCGGCACATAGTTGCTGGCAGCGATGAGTATGTCAGTCTGCAACTCACGCAATACCGCATCCACTCGCCGTTTCTGCCGCCACTCGTTGCGCAGCGCACGCCAAATGTAGGCCACGGGATTCTTACGAAAAGACCTCCCCTGCCCATCCATAGGCGGCAAACAGATCTGCCGCACCTTGGGAGAAAGGGGGAAGGCGTTCTGTGCGGCATCAGCCTGCCACACGCAGACAACGCTGACGGCATAGCGTCCCGTATCGGCGAACGCATTCATCTTTTCGATAAGGATGCGCTCTAAACCGCCCTTGATGGTCAGCGACCCAATGATGTAAGTGATGCTCGGCTTCTTTGGGTTCATTACTGATTCTTGTGGAACTTTTATGCTAATACCCATCGGGTATGGAGGCGTGATTCCACGCCCGATTCCACTTGTTGTAGATGAGGCGACCGGGTGTCTTGTGGGAAATTACACGGGCAGGATTGCCAGCAATGGTGACACCAGCCTCGGCATCTTTGATAACGATGGACCCGGCACCAATGGTCACACCATCGCCAATCTTCACGTTCTCCACCAAACAGGTATGCGGACCGACATACACCTCGTTGCCCAACTCGGCCGCTTTATTGTATGCAGACCCAATGTTGATGATGTGGCAGAGGTTGCAGTTGTCGCCCATGCGAGTGGTGGTGTTGATAACCATCGGACCGCCATGGGAAATCAACAATCCATATCCCACATGCACGCAGCGGGACATTTCTATTCCTGCCTTATTACCTTTTCTTACATATTTCCATCTTGCCCCCCCCGAAACTATCGGATTGTTACATCGGGTAAGCCGAAACCAAAAGAGGAAAGCGAAACCAGAGTTAATCCAAGTATAGAGCCACATGCGAAAGAGCGACACGTCGTGCCGCCGCCAAAGACGGTAATAATCACTGCGGATAAAATCAACGCATTGGGAGAAAGTCATAGGGGAGTCTTATCTTTTGTTCTGTACAAAGTCAAGTCCAGATTTTCCATACCACTCGAATTTCAAATCTGAACTCACCAGTGTAGCCTTGTCTGAAATGGCTTGTGATATTATCAAGCGATCAAACGGGTCACGATGATCCCGTACAATGGGGAGAGAGGCGTAGGTTTCTAAATTCTTTTCCGTAACAGGCATAATGTCAACATACATAGAACGTAAAACTTCAAGAATGTCGGTTGCTTCAAATCGCCTTCCGTCTTGCTTTTTCCATGTTATCTTGCCTATCTGAAACAAATGTATGAGTTCGTGGACACAAACACTACTTGTGTGCAATGTGTTGGAATAGTCGAATAGCAATTCCTGTACATCGTCACTCAGAGATGTTGGATCACCCAACAAAAACACTAAAATATTGGTGTCGAGATAGAGTCTCATCTCAACACAGCTTTCATGTCGTTGATTTCAAGAAACCAAGTTCTGTTTTTGGAAAAGAACCATTCACCAGTCTTGTTCAGTTTCTTTGGCAACTTTGCCCTCAACTCTTCAAGATTTATTTTCTCGTCCATGCTTATTGCCTTTTATTATTGCAAAGATAATGTTTTTTATTTGTACTCTGCATTTGCAAGCATTTTTTTCGCTCTACCCTCTTGTTTTCCACCGTATCAGCGCAGAGAGCCCCACACCGAAGGGCACGGCGCAGAGAGTCATGAGTTTACGGGGCGACTGGCTGAGCCACTTCCCGTCACGGGCGATGATGCACTCGGCGACGTAGTGGATGGCGGAACGCCAACAGTTCTTGAGGGTGCTATGGCGGAGCGTCATCTCCTGCAGACGACACTTGGCGAAACTGCGCGGACTGCGCATATACTGCTTGTAGATGTTCGCCGACATACTGTCCGTCTGCTGGTACTCCACGAAACAGAAATTCTCGTTGACGTATAGTATCGGGTAGCGGTCAAGCACGTTGAGCAACATGTAGATCGGATTAAAGTCCTTCTCGCCGGGGAAGCCCACCTGCGGTGCCACGGCGCGCATCAGGTCGGTACGCATCACTTGCTTGGAGTCGCCACGGTGTATGTTCTTGATGTAGATGTCGAGGAAATAACCCTCCGTCAGACTCTCGGGGAAGAAACCGCCAATGGGCTTGTCGGTGCCAGCGTAGAAATCAAGTCCCGTGATGCCGGCATACTCATGGTCACGAGGACGTTCGTTCCATAGCGTCACAATGCGTTCCACAGCCGTGGGCGGCATGAAGTCGTCGGAGTCAATGCAGACATTGAGTTCAGTTTCGATGGTGAGGTAGGCGGTGTTGTAACCTGTGTAGAGTCCACCGTTCTCCTTATATATATAATGAATGGTGAACGGAGCCTCCTTCTGCCATGCCTCCACCAGGGAGCGCGTGCCATCGGTGCTGCCGTCATCCACCACAAGCCACTCGAAGTCGTCACTCGTCTGCCCACACAGACTGTCATACACCCTGCCCAGCGTGTGGGCACGGTTATATGTGGGAGTAAATATCGTAAGGGTTTTCATTGATGTTTTCTTTCCTTAATACATAAATTTTACTCAGATTCCACCTCTGCGAGAATTGTATCGGGTGGTGTTCCCATAAAGGTTATCGCTGAAATCTTATGACCACCATTGGCATTCAGCGAGTGGCCGCAATGATAAAGGGCATCGTCAATAACGAGCCAACGGTCGTGCGACTCCTTGCACCATTTACGGATTTCGACATGAGCATCGGGAAAGAGGCGGTCGTGCTCGTCCATGAGACGTTGCATACCCTGCCCTACACCAACGGTGTAGATAGTGGCAGAGACCTCCGGCTTACGAACATTCAGGATATCGAGCGTGAGGGCAGATACATAAGCGTCGATGATGACGACACGGCGTGTGGCCGTGCGCACAAGGTTCTCCAAGGCAACGCGAGCGGTGTAGAAATCGCCCTCGAAGAACACCATCTCAGCAGGGGGCGTGGAGGTACGGATGAAAAAGTCGAGTTGCGCTTGCTGTCTGATCTGAATGTCCTCGATATGCGTCATGCGCTTGTCCATACTCTCCTGTAGGGCTATCAAATGACGGTTGACGGAATAGCCTTGGAGAAGATACTGCTTGATAACAGCATTTGCCCATTGTCGGAAACGAGTACCGATAGGATTCTTAACGCGATAACCTACAGATATGATAACATCAAGGTTGTAAATCTTTGTGCGATATTTCTTACCGTCTCCGGCAGTACGTAAGGATTCCTTACATACTGACTGTTCATCCAATTCACCTTCCTTAAAGATGTTTCGGATATGCATCGTTATATTGTTTCGTGTCGTACGAAACAATTCTGTCATCTGTGCTTGAGTAAGCCATACAGTCTCTCCCTCAAGTTTCACCTCGAGCCTTATGCTCTCATCGGGCTGATAGAGGACAATTTGGGATTCTTCCCCCGATATGCGTATATAGTCGTTGTCATTTGTCATGACTGCTCACTTTTTAACTATTGCGTGAGTCGCGAATGTTTCGTTATTTATAGAACGTCATCATCATCCGTTTCAGCAGCCCGCGCATCCGTCCCTTACGCATTTCTGCCTTGCAGACGGCAATCATGCCGTCGAGGTCGTGCGCCTTGAGGTAGGGGAAATAGGCACCGCGGCAGGTGATGCCATCGGTGATGCTGTCAACGAAGCCCGACTGCACCTCAGCGTCGAAGAACGCCTTCATCTCTTCGTAGGGAATGTGGTATTCAACCATCTGCTGAATATTGGTGTTGAACACGTTGCACATCTCAATCTTCGTGTATCGCAGTGCCTTCTGATATTCGTATTGCTTGATGGCATCGAGTTTGGCGAAATAGCATTTCTTTTGGTTGGGATAGAAGTTGGGATGATACTTGGAGGTGGTGCCGCCCCAACGGTAGTTATACACGCAATGACTGATGCGCACATAGCGTTTCACAAAGGGCAACAGGCGCATGCTGAACACCAAGTCCTCGCAGAAGCGGTAGCCACCGGGCTTGAGCAAGTCGAGGTGGTCGTAGATGAGCGCACGGCGGTAGAGTTTGCCCCACACCGCCACATTCAGTTTGTTGACCCCGAAAAACGAGATGTAATATTCATCGAAAAGTTCAGACTGACAAACGTCTAACTCACTGGGGGGGGTGAAGTTACGGATTATTCCGAAGGGGTCGAACACACGGGCGATACCGCCCTCCACGATGTCCGCATCCGTCTCCTGCTGCTTACGCACGAGCACCTCCAGTGCATCTTTCGGCAAGGTGTCGTCGTTGTCCATGAAAGCGATGAAATCGCCCTTGGCCTCGACAAGTCCGCGGTAGCGTGCCGCCTCCTTGTCGCCGTTCTTCGGCAGGTCGATAACCTTCACACGAGAGTCTTTGGCGGCGTATGCACGGAGCACACCGACGGTGTTGTCGGTAGAGCAGTCGTTGACGGCAATCACTTCGAGGTCGCCGTAGGTCTGGCGCAGCACGCTCTCGATGCACTTGCCCACCAGTTTTTCTGCGTTATAGCAGGGGATGATGATTGAAACCATTATTGTTTTTTGTATAAGTCATTGCTCCGAAAGGGACG
>CAVJZJ010000076.1:0-4797 GCA_963653995.1 Flexilinea sp. | reverse complement strand
ATCTTTCACTTTCTTCTTCAGTCGCATAGCCCGCTATGCTCCTTCAGAAAGAAAGATAGTGCAAACCGAACGCAATGAAACTTGCTTCAATTGCTGAGGTGCAGCCTATCTTATCAAAAGTGAAATCTGCTCGACTAAAATTCAAAAATCCATCAAAGGCAATTTATAGAACCCGCCATATGTGTATATCTTTTGGTTCAAAAACACGTATGCTTTTGCCATTAATTATATACCAAAGACGCGTTTTACATTTTCGTTTGTGCAGTGTGCTATTTCTTGTGGCTGAACGTCATATATATCAGCGAGTTTGTTGAGAACGTGTAATACGAAGGCGCTTTCATTGCGTGTCCCTCGCATCGGGACAGGCGCCATATAGGGACTATCTGTTTCTAGTACGATGCGGTCGAGCGGTACGGTAGTAGGAATAACCTCTGGCAGATGGCTTTTTTTGAATGTCAGTACACCGCCTATACCCAATACGAAATTGGTGAACTGCAAGAGCTCTTCTGCTTCCTTTTCGTTTCCTGTGAAGCAATGGAATACACCACCTGGAAGTTCATTCTTGTATTTATTGAGAAGACGCACCATTTCGTTTTGTCCTTTTCTACAATGTATCATGAGGGGAAGGTTGTATTCTATAGCCCATTGTATTTGTGTGTCGAAGGCATCCAATTGTTCTTTTTCGTATTCGCGTGACCAGTAATAGTCTAGTCCGATTTCTCCGATGGCGATATAGGGATGTCCTGCTTCTCCATTCTTCCTTTTTTCTTGGTTTTGTAGGTATCTTTTCATCGTGTCAAGGGTGGTTTTCCAGTCACTTTTGACTTCTTCAGGATGCAATCCAAGCATGGGATAGGCATACCCTTCATAGGAGGAACATAGTTTGGTGACGGATGCAACGGATTTGAGATCTATGGCGGGTACAAATACTTTTGATACGCCTACCGCCTTTGCCCGGTCAATGACTGCATCAATGTCGTCGCGGAATTCCTCCCCGTCTAGGTGGGTGTGAGTGTCGATAAAATACATTTAGTATAGATGTTTTTCGTTTTTCCGATAATAATAGATAATGCCGAATTTTCGGCATTCTTCGAAACGTCGTTCAGGTGGCTCGTTTTCGTAATGTTTTTCTATCTGATTCCAAATGTCGAGGATGATTTGGTCTACCTCGTCTCTGAGGCATTGAGTCTGCGCTAGTGCGGTTTGTGTGCGCTTAGCAAGACGTTGTTGCGTTGTATATGCTTCAGTGAAGATATCGTGATGTGTTGCCACCATACTGATAGTAGGGTTGTAGATGGGACGTCCGCCCTGTTTGATGCGTTCTTTTTCTCCTTGAACAATTTTCGATGTCCACTCCTTTAGCTTTTCTGGCGTTTTGAGGTCTGGGAGAGTGACGTCTTCTTCTGAGAGGCCATAGAGCAATAGTGCTTTTTTCTTGATTTCCCCTCGATCAATAGCCATAAAAAGTACTTGTAGAAAATGACTGACATACATTGTTGCCTTGTGTTGTAGTCGATCAGTCTTCTGTGAGTTCCGACTTTGGGCTTTCAAACAACATTCGTATTGTTCGTGTGCGGTGAGGAGCCGATCATAGGCGGGTTGTGCCTTATTGAGTGATTTCCAGTCGATAAATCTGTTGCGTGCTACATATACATTGCTATTTTCCAACAATGTCTTGAGCACTCTGAGACGTGCAGTATCTGTTTTAGGCAATCTTCTGTAAGGCATGTTCGTTGTTTGTCCTTGAGGTCGTTTGTCAATATTGGCGGGTCATCATTTTCGAGACGTATGCCTTCAGTTCGTGTTTGCTTTCAGGTGATGTACTTATGGCATCGAGGTATTTCATACCTTCTTCGAAGTAGAAGGCGATCTTCTTTTGTGCAAGATGGTTTATTCCTATTTCGTTGTACAAACGTGTAATTGCGTCTATCTTGTCATTGGGTTCAAAATCTTTGGCCTCAATCCAGTTTTGCAGTTCCTGTTTTTGTCTTTCATCGGCTAGATTGTAGGCAGTGATGAGCATATAGGTTTTTTTGTTGGAAACGATGTCACCGCCGATGGCTTTTCCGAACACTTTCGTGTCTCCATATACATCGAGATAGTCATCTTGCAGCTGAAAGGCAAGACCTATCAGTTCGCCAAAGTGGTATAGCAATTCTGCGTCTTCGGCGGAAGCGCCGGCCAACAATGCCCCCATTTTTACTGCGCATGCCAACAATACACTGGTTTTGAGGCGTATCATTTCTATGTATTCTTCCTCGCTGACATCGTTGCGGCGTTCAAAATCCATATCATATTGTTGCCCTTCGCCTATTTCGAGAGCGGTTTCTGTAAAAAGGTCGAGAACTGCTTTGAGCTTGTCACCATCACACTGTGCCATACGTTGATACGCGAGTACAAGCATACTGTCACCGGAGAGAATGGCTGTATTGGCATCCCATTTCTTGTGTACTGTCTGATGTCCGCGTCTGAGACTCGCATTGTCCATGAGATCGTCGTGGAGTAGGGTGTAGTTGTGATAGGTCTCCAATGCGCATGCTGGCATGAGTATGTGCTCGGGATTGTTCTTGAATATATTGTAGGCCAATAGCATAAGTACTGGGCGAATGCGTTTTCCACCCATTGACAATACATATTTTATAGGGTCGTACAATGATGTGGGAGTACGGTCGTAGGTGAGGGACGTAAGATATTTATTCACTTTGTCCAGTATTTCGTCGGCAGTATACATGGTATCTTGTTGTTTTGTTTGTAATATTATTTTATAAAGAATGTGATAGTCTTTGATTTATAACTTGAAGTTGATAGGGATGACAAACATGGTTCTGCAAGGTGTCTTGCGTTCCATTCCTGGTTTCCACTTGGGCATCATTTTGACCACGCGTAGTGCTTCGCGATCGAGCAGTGGGTGTACAGAGGTCGTGACATGCGGATTGGATACACTTCCATCCTTATTGATGATAAATGTCACGATTACCTTTCCTTGTATTTTCTGGCTTTGCGCACCTTCGGGATAATGCAGATTGGCATTGAGCCATTTCATCAGTTCTACCATGCCGCCAGGAAACTCGGGGTATTGCTCGAGTACTTGAAACTTGAGAGGATTGTTGTTTTCATCCACGGCAACGGGGGATAGGGTAGTAGTCTGTGTATTATCGGTTGCGTTGTGGTCTGAAGATACATTACCATTATTTCCCCCTTCTCCTGTTGTGCGCATATCGGTGAGTTGGACTTTCTTCTCCAGTTCAGCATTGGCTTTGTCTACTGGTTTTATTTTTCCAGACGTGAGAGGTTTGCTTCGTGAAGGTTCTGCTGCTATCATATCTTTGCGATCGATGGCGGGGAAAAGTTCTATGTCTTGTGCTTCATCGAGTGTGTCTTGCGTATTTGTGTATCCTTGGTCACTTGTTGTAAACTCAAGAGCGGAAAATAGCAAAGCCAAGACAAATACCAATCCCGACAAAAACCATGTGGGTGTTTTGTTCTCAAGATCTGCCTTATATGATTTCTTTATTTCCACTGCCTTTGTATGATCGATATACTAAAAAGTCCCTTTATGCGTTATTTATTGCGTGACATGTTTGGATGCAAATGTAGCACAATTCATCAGTAGGACAAAACTTATTATTTGTTTTTATTGACGGAGTTTGTGTCCCATTCCATTTCATCCACAAAATTAACACAGATATTTGAAAAAATCTGTACTTTTGCATTGGATTTTTAGAGTTGACAGATGAAAAAAAACGTTTTAGCGACAACCGCTCTCTTTCTATGTTCTGCGGCGATGGCACAAGATAGCCAAACGTCTTTCAATTTTCTCCGTTTACCGGTGAGTGCTCACACTGCGGCCTTGGGCGGTGACAATATCACACTGGTTGAGGATGACGAGACGTTGGTCTTTGGAAATCCAGCCTTGTTGTCATCGGTAAGCGACAAGACGATAGCATTGACCTATATGAATTATATGTCGGGGGCTTCGGTTGCAAGCGCTTCTTTCAATCGTGTCGTCAAGCGTCGTGCTTCATGGGCAGCTTCTGCCCAATATGCCAATTATGGAAAAATGAAGGAGGTCGACGAAAATAATGTGCAAACAGGAGAATTCTCTGCAAAGGACATTGCTGTCGCGGGTTATTTTTCATATATGTTGACCGACAAACTTGTGGGTGGTATTTCCGCAAAGTTTATCACGTCGTATCTTGGAAACTACAACGCTATTGGTATAGGGGTAGATTTAGGTTTGAACTATTATGATGCCGAACACAATTGGTCCTTGTCGGCGGTTGCCAAAAATCTTGGCGGACAAGTGAAAGCCTATCATGAAAACTACGATCCCATGCCTATCGATGTGCAGATTGGTGCGAGCAAGCAAATGGCTCACGTTCCCTTGCGTGTATCTGCAACACTTGTAGACTTGAATCACTGGAACTATCGTTTTGTCAATCATCTAGTAGTAGGTGCAGAACTAGTGTTTACTCCTTCTATTTGGGTAGGCGCAGGATATAGTTTTCGTCGTGCCTCCGAAATGAAGGTCGGCAATGATGGTGAGCAGAGCGCTCATGGAGCAGGATGGTCGTTTGGAGGTGGTGTCAATCTAGAACGATTCAAACTCAATCTAGCATACGGCAAATATCATGTGTCAAGTTCTTCACTTGTAGTCAATGTGGCATATTCACTATAGACGGGTTTTATAAATGCCTTTGATGGATTTTTGAATTTTAGCCGAGCAGATTTCACTTATTGAAAACAAAAACCTACCTTGATTATAAACAATGAAAAAGATTACGATAGCCATTGATG
>CAVJZJ010000075.1:0-4987 GCA_963653995.1 Flexilinea sp. | reverse complement strand
CGACTGAAGAAGAAAGTGAAAGATGCCGGATAAAAACAAAAAGACACAAAGAGCAACCTGTGTAAAATACAAATTTAACAGTGCGTGGAATTTATAGAGCACGCCTATAATCAGTTTGACCGTCATCCATTGCCGTTTTTATACCAAATGGCCGATGATCTCCTCCTTATCTCCTGCGAGCAAGTCGATGACTGGAATTTCAATCATTGTATAGCATCCCGGTTGTTGACGTATGGACGCTCTTGCAACATTGACCAATACCTGACCTGTCAGTGCTGGATTGTTAATACTCATGTTGAATTCTATGCGTTGATTTTGTGTCTGTCCGCTGACACCTTTGCGCACAAGGTTGACACCATGCCCCATGTCTCTCACGTCATCTACAGAAGCCACTTCAAATACGTGTGTTTCGTCATTTGTAAAGTAGGAGTCGGTCTTGATGGCCTTCTCTACTTCTTCCAGTTTAGCGCCTTCTTCCAATTCAACGTAGACCATTCGACGATGTAGACCTTCACCTTTTGGTATTGTCATAGATAGTGCATTTTTTACACCTTTTTTTGATTTGACACATACAGAGTGTCCCATGGACATTCCTGGACCAAAATTTGTATAGCTTAGACCTTTTGGCGCAAGACTTTGCATAAGGGTTCTTACGATGGAATCTGATCCCGGATCCCATCCTGCGGCAATGATAGAAACAGCATTGTTCGCTTTGCAGATGGGAGTAAGCGCAGATCTATATTCCAGTATTGATGTGTGGATGTCAAAACTATCTACGGTGTTAATGCCCAGCGAGAGTATCTTTTGAGCATATTCTTTGCAACTTCTTGTAGGTATTGCAAGTATGGCAACATCAACGTCTTTGAGCTCTGTGATGTCTTTAACAATGTCGTATTTGGACAACTCTATCGGTTTGTTCTCGGCTCCGTTTCGACGTACTATCCCGGCAATTTCGAAATCGGGTGCAACCTCAAGGGCTTGCACCGTGTACTTTCCGATGTTCCCGTACCCAACGACGGCTACTCTAATTTTCTTCATTGGTGTTTTGTTGTGTTCTTATAGGCAGACTTGTTTCAATATGCACCAAGTTTGTGTTATTGGCAATCCGAATGCTTGGAGAGGCTGAAATTTGATTGATGAAAGTGCTGCTGAAAACTTACACAATGTTTCTAACCTAAGAACAAAGGTAGATATAAAATCTGAATAAAATATATCGCTTTCAGAACATTTTTTGCGTCTCTCTGTGGCATTTAAGAAATTTATGATTATCTTTGTGCTATAAGGACAAGGACGCAATGTTATTTAACGTGTCTTGTTGTAAACCAACAAAATTGTCATTGATACATATATGAATGTAGCGAACAACCATATCGTAATAATGGCTGGCGGCATAGGTAGCCGTTTTTGGCCGATGAGTACAGTAGACAACCCAAAACAGTTTATTGATATCCTTGGTGTCGGACGGTCATTGTTGCAACTTACCTATGATAGATTTTTGGGTATTTGTCCCCCCGAAAATTTTTGGGTGGTTACCAATAAAAAATATTCTGAAATTGTGAAAGCACAATTGCCAGATGTCCCGAAGGAGAATATTTTATTGGAGCCGTGCCGCCGTAATACTGCGCCGTGCATTGCTTATGCAAGTTGGCGTATTAAGGCAAAAGATCCCAAGGCAAATGTTGTTGTTACACCCAGTGATCACGTTGTTATGGATACTCAAGAGTTTCGGCGTGTCATAAAATCCTGTATGAAATTTACTGCGGAAACAGATGCCATTGTGACTTTAGGAATGACTCCCAATCGTCCTGAAACGGGATATGGATATATTAAGGCCGACTTGAGTACAAGTTCTCCTAGAAATAAGGAGATATATCGTATTGATGCCTTTAAGGAAAAGCCCAATTTGGAAACCGCAATGGACTATATCCGTCAAAACAATTACTTTTGGAATGCAGGAATTTTTATATGGAGCGTCAGTACGATAGTAAATGCTTTTCGCGTATATTGTCCTTCTATTAGTAAAGTGTTTGAAGACATGCTACATATCTATGGATCATCCCAGGAACGCGAATTGGTGGATTGTCAATATCCAGAATGTGAGAATATCTCTGTCGATTATGCTATTATGGAAAAGGCAGAAGAAATATTTGTGTGTCCGGCCAATTTTGGTTGGAGTGATCTAGGATCATGGGGATCTTTGTTGGCTCAAGTAAAAAAGGATTTGTATGGAAATGGAATCATTGGGAACAATGTGCAGGTGTATGATACCCATAATTGTATAATTCATACAACTCAAGAAAAAAAAGTTGTAGTGCAGGGTCTTGACAATTGTATTGTAGCAGAAAAGGATGGAACACTTCTTGTGTGCAAATTGTCGGAGGAGCAGCGTATACGGCAGTTCTCAGAAACATAAGTTAAACGAAACGAAAAGTGGAATCCATTAATGGATTCCACTTTTCGTTTCGTTTCTTTATTTTGTCTCGATTTCTTCTTTCATATCAATGAATTGTTTCTTGTTGTCATAAAACTCGTATTGTAGGAATGCTAATTTTTGTGAGGCGATGATATGAACCCCCCATCCATATTTCATTTGCCATTTCCGTTTCAACGATATAAATCCTTTGTTGATGAAGGCTGCAACATACGGGTGTACATGGAGGTAAAAAGTCTTGATACCAATTTTGTTGACCAATCGGTCTATTTTTCTCTCCAACTGGTCTGTGAAAAGAATGCTTGACTTGATTTTCCCCTTTCCGAAACAGGTGGGGCAATTCTCTTCTACGTTTACATCCATGGCCGGTCGTACACGTTGGCGTGTTATCTGCATTAGGCCAAATTTACTTAATGGAAGTATGTTGTGACGAGCACGGTCGTTCTGCATATTCTTGCACATGCGCTCGTATAATAGTTGCCGATCCTCGGCAAGGTTCATATCAATGAAGTCTACGACAATGATACCGCCCATATCGCGTAGTCTTAGTTGGCGTGCTAGTTCATCTGCCGCTCCCAAATTGACGTCAAGAGCATTAGCTTCTTGACCATTGTCTGAGTGTGAACGGTTTCCACTATTGACATCAACTACGTGCAACGCTTCTGTATGTTCGATAATGAGGTAGGCTCCGTGTCTATAATTAACAGTTTTTCCAAAACTTGATTTAATTTGTTTTGTGACATTGAAATTGTCGAAAATAGGAACCTTCCCAGTGTATAGTTTTACGATGTCTGCCTTCTCAGGTGCGATGAGCGAAACATAATGTTTAACCTCTTTGTAGACACATTCGTCATTGACGTATATATTTTCGTACGTGGGGTTGAACAGATCGCGTATTAGAGCCACAGCTCTTCCTGTTTCTTCAAATATCAGTTGTGGGCGCTTTTGTGTTTTTTGTACTTTTACGAGCGCATCTTCCCATCGTTTGAATAGTATTTTTAATTCTTGGTCAAGTTCTGCTACTCTTTTTCCTTCAGCGACAGTGCGGACGATGACTCCACAATTTTTGGGCTTAATACTGTTGATGAGTTGTTTAAGGCGTGCTCTTTCTTCACCGCTTTTGATTTTGGAAGAAACGGAAACCTTGTCCCCAAAGGGCATCAGTACCAGGTATCTTCCAGCAAAACTAAGTTCGCCTGTCAGTCTCGGCCCTTTGGTTGATATGGGCTCTTTTACAATCTGTACTAAAACCTCGTCACCTATGTTTAGGGTGCTTTGTACACTGCCGTCCTTTTTTAAATCGGGAAGACGTACTGATTTTGAGAAGGGGTATAGTCGTCGTCTGTCGCTTTGTACTTGTTTGAGGTATTTTTGATAAGAATTGAATTGATTGCCTAAATCAAGATAGTGGAGAAAGGCGTCACGCTCGAAACCTACATCAACGAAACTCGCATTGAGTCCGGGCATCAGTTTCTTTACTTTTGCTATGTAGATGTTTCCTACAGAAAAAGATGCGGAACGGGGCTCGTTTTGGTATTCTACCAATCTTTTGTCCTCGAGTAATGCAATGGAAATTTCTTTCTGTTGTACATCTATAATAACTTCGCTGGTCATTTCTCTTCTGTAATTTAAGTTCACTTTATTTTCTTCAAACGGGGGAACTATTATTCCTAAAATATACTATGATAAAAGCCTCAGTTTGAAGAATGTAGTATTTCTTCAACGTTTCTGCTGAAATCAATGAAAAAAAACGAGGGCGGCCCTCCTGCTCCTTAAGGAAGCATTCACGGCGCGCCCTCATTTGGAACAGAGCATAAATACGAAGTGGCTCCAGCCGCTTACTTGCTCTTATGTCTGTTCTTGCGCAATCTCTTTTTACGCTTGTGGGTAGCCATCTTGTGTCCCTTTTTCTTCTTTCCGTTTGGCATAGTTTTAAAATTTGTGATTATTTATTGAATGTTATTCCCGTAAGTGTGATGTGTGTCTTACACTCTATTTTTTTGCTGATTTCATCTGTTCGACAAAGCATTTTGCCGGTTTGAAACTTGGAAGGTCGTGGGCCTCAATTCTCATTGTTGTTTTTTTTAATATGTTTCTTGCAGTTTTAGCAGCGCGATGCTTGATAATAAAACTTCCAAATCCACGCAGGTAGACATTTTCTCTATTTTCCAAAAGGCTGTCTTTCACTGTTTCCATAAAACTTTCAATAACAACGCTTACGTCTTTTCTTTGTAAGCCGGTATTGTCAGCGATTTGGTTGATGATATCTGCTTTTGTCATGTTTTTATTGTATTTATGTATTATCCTTGTCTAAGGGTTTGCAAAGATAATAGTTTTTCGTTGTATATGAAAATTTTGTTCTGCTTTTTTGTTTTTTGCATAATGTATTGAGTAAACGAACAATACCGAATTTGGTACCTTGTGTGCGTTGTAAGAGAAAGTGCTATAAAAATTTTGTGGTTCAAAAAAAATGTAGTAATTTTGCACTCGCAATTAAGAAAAGGCTCCGTAGCTCAACTGAATAGAGCATCTGACTACGGATCAGAAGGTTCCGGG
>CAVJZJ010000074.1:0-6050 GCA_963653995.1 Flexilinea sp. | reverse complement strand
TTTCTTTCTGAAGGAGCATAGCGGGCTATGCGACTAAAGAAGAAAGGAAAAGATGCCGGATAAAAACAAAAAGACACAAAGAGCAACCTGCCTAAAATATAAATTTAACAGTGCGTGGAATTTATAGAACACGCCTTATATATATGTCAAACTTGAAGTCCCTCATGATCACCTCGCTGCTGACTTGCGCTTCCCTGTCGGGGGTGCAGGCACAGACCGGCGTTTTCGACGAGATGACCTGCACGCCCTCGTCGACCACCTTCCGTCTCACCACCGACCCCCGTGTACGCGAAGTCCGCGTACACGTGACGGCCACCGACCAGACCGCCTCACCCGTGGTGCTCGACAAGAAGATGCGACGCACGGCCCGCGGACAGTGGAGGCTCGACATTCCGCGTGATCTGCGTGGCTGCTTCTACACCTTCCGCGTGAGCCGTGAGGATATCGATACGGCCTACTCGCGCTCCTTGCCCGAGAACGACCGCTACTACGTCTCCCCCGGCGTGTTCGCCAAGGCCGTGGCTGCCAACGGACGCCAAGCCGCCGTCGTTGACCTTGCTGAGACCGATCCCGAGGGTTGGAACGACGACCGTCGGCCGCCGCTCCGCTCGCCGGCCGACCTTGTCATCTACGAGATGCACCACCGCGACTTTTCCATCGACGCCTCGTCGGGCATCACTCACAAGGGCAAGTACCTCGCTCTGACCGAACCGCGCGCCATCGCCCATCTGCAGCGGTTGGGGGTCAACGCCGTACACATCCTTCCCTCGTTCGACTTTGCCAGCATCGACGAGACCCGACCCGACAGCGCACAGTACAACTGGGGCTACGACCCGCTCAACTACAACGTGCCTGAAGGATCGTACGCCACCGATGCCCGTGACCCGAAGGTACGCATACGCGAGTTCAAGCAGATGGTGCAGGCCCTCCACCGCGCCGGCATCCGGGTCATCCTCGATGTGGTATACAATCATACCTTCGACCTTGCCGGCAGCAATTTCCAACTCACCTATCCCGATGCCTACTACCGCCGACGTGCCGACGGCACCTACTCCGACGGGTCTGGATGCGGCAACGAGACGGCCTCTGACCATCCGCTGATGCGCCAGTACATGCTCGCCTCGGTGAAATACTGGATCGATGAGTACCATATCGACGGTTTCCGCTTCGACCTTATGGGTGTACACGATATCGAAACGATGAACGCCATTCGCGCCGAAGTTGATAAAATAGACCCCTCCATCTACATCTACGGTGAGGGATGGAGTGCCGGCACCTGTGCCTATCCCACCGACAGTCTGGCCACGAAAGCCAATACCCATTTGCTCCACGGCATCGGCGCTTTCTCCGACGAACTGCGCGATGCGCTCCGCGGACCGTTCTCCGACGATACGAAAGGCGGATTTTTGGCCGGAGCCGCAGATTGCGAGGAGAGTGTCAAGTATGGTATCGTCGGTGCTGTCGCCCATCCGCAGGTCGATATGGCCCGCGTGAACTACGCCAAGACCCCCTGGGCCAACGAACCCACACAGATGGTGAGTTACGTCAGTTGCCACGACGATATGTGTCTGACCGACCGTCTGCGGGCCACCGTCCCCTATATCACTGACGATGAACTCATCCGTCTCGACCTGCTCGCGCAGACTGCCGTGCTCACCTCGCAAGGTGTGCCCTTCATCTTGAGCGGTGAAGAGATGTTGCGCGACAAGAAAGGCGTACACAATTCCTTCCGCTCGCCCGACTCGGTCAACCACCTCGACTGGAACAATCTGCAGCGCTATCCACAAGTGTTCGACTACTACTCCCGACTCATCGCCTTGCGCAAGGCTCATCCCGCCTTCCGTATGGCTACGGCCGAAGCCGTCAGAGCCCACCTTTCCTTCCTTGATGCCCCCAAGGGCATGGTAGCCTTCCGTATCAGCGGAGCCGAGGGTGAACCGTGGAAAAACATCATCGTAGTACTCAATGCCGCCCGCACCGCGCAGACCATCGCCATACCCGACGGCCACTATACTGCCGTCGTAGAAAAAGGACGTGTCGATGCCGACGGACTCAGCACCCTTGCTGGCGCATCGCTGACCGTTGCCCCGCAGTCGGCCGTCATCCTCCATGATTGAGTCTCTTGGAATGGAATACAGTTTATTGCGTAAAAGAAAAAACACGATATGAAAAAACTACTTACTGCCATGCTACTCGCATCGACACTGACTGCCGGAGCCGCCCAGAAAATAGACCGCATAGAGCCGGCCAACTGGTATGCGGGCATGAAAAACCCCACCCTGCAACTCATGGTCTACGGCAAGAACATCCGTTCGGCCGAGGTCACAACCGACTATCCCGGAGCGCGTATCGACTCGCTGGTGAGACTCGATAGTCCCAACTACCTCTTTGTCTACCTCAACGTGGGTGAAGCCCAGCCCGGAACGATGACCCTCCGCTTCCGTTCGAAGGCCGGAAAGACCGACGTGCGCTACGAACTGCGGGCACGCGACAAGCGCGGCGAAGACCGCCACGGTTTCACCAATGCCGATGTGCTCTATATGCTCATGCCCGACCGCTTCGCTTGCGGACATCCCGACCGCGGCACCATCAAGGGACTCAATGCCTACACCGTCGACCGCTCCAAGCCCAGCCTGCGTCACGGCGGCGACCTTGAAGGCATACGCCAGCATCTCGACTACTTCACCGACCTCGGCGTGACCGCTCTGTGGTTTACTCCCGTACTCGAGAACAACTCTCCCGACAACGGCGGCCACTCCACCTACCACGGTTACGCCACGACCGACTACTACCGTGTCGACCCGCGCTTCGGTACCAACGAGGAGTATCGCCAACTCATCGCCGATGCCCACGCCAAAGGACTCAAGATAGTGATGGACATGATCTTCAATCACTGCGGATTTGAGCATCCCTGGCTCAGCGACCTTCCCTCGCACGACTGGCTCAATACCCCCGAGTGGCTCACCCAAAAAGACCAGTCTACGGGGCGCAACGCCAGCACGGGCCTGCCCGAAGGCAAGGCCGGAAAAGACTCGCTCTATCTCCAGACCAGTTATAAACTTACGCCCGTGGTCGATCCCTATGCCTCGAAGATCGATTTGCACGAGACGGTCGACGGATGGTTTGTGCCTTCCATGCCCGATCTCAACCAGCGCAACCCGCACCTCATGACCTATCTCATACAGAACTCCGAGTGGTGGATCGAGTATGCCGGCATCGACGGCATACGCATGGATACCTATCCCTATGCCGACCGCAAGGCGATGGCCCGGTGGATGGAGGTGCTCTGCGAGGAATACCCCAACTTCAATACCGTCGGCGAGACGTGGGTGACCGAACCGGCTTACACCGCCGCTTGGCAGAAAGACTCCAAACTCTCTGACTGCAACTCCTACCTCAAGACGGTGATGGACTTCTCCTTCTTCGACAAGATCAACCAGGCCAAGAACGAGGAGACCGACGCTTGGTGGAAGGGACTCAACCGCATCTACAACTCGCTCTGCTACGACTATCTCTATGCCGATGCGAAAAATGTGCTGGCCTTCATCGAAAATCACGACACCGACCGTTTCCTGGGCGAGGGTTGCGACACGCTTGCGCTCAAACAGGCTCTTGCCCTGCTGCTCACCATCAACCGTACACCGCAACTCTACTACGGTACTGAGGTACTCATGAATGGCACCAAGGCCATCACCGACGGATATGTGCGCAAGGATTTCCCCGGCGGGTTTGCCGGCGACGACCACAATGCCTTCACCCGTGAGGGCCGCACCGCCGACGAACAGTCGATGTACCGCTGGCTGAGCCGTCTGCTACACTGGCGTCAGGGCAACAAGGTGATCAGCGAGGGTACACAGACGCAGTTTATCCCCCAGAAGGGTGTCTACGTCATTGCCCGCCAGTACGGTGGCAAGACCGTCATGACCGTGCTCAACGGCACCTCTCATGCCGCCACACTCCCCGTGGCACGCTATGCCGAGGTCATCGGCGAGGCCCGTTCGGCTACCAATGTACTCACTGGACGCACGATAGACCTCTCCCACGATGTACGGCTCACACCCCGTCAGACGCTCGTACTCGAGTTCTGACGCACCCATCTCAATATGTCATAACCTTTGATATACGCCCCACAGAAAAGCCCTGCCTCCGTCTGA
This sequence comes from Flexilinea sp., assembly GCA_963653995.1. Classification (GTDB taxonomy): domain Bacteria; phylum Bacteroidota; class Bacteroidia; order Bacteroidales; family Bacteroidaceae; genus Prevotella. The sequence goes on along the minus strand of CAVJZJ010000074.1, from coordinate 1,896 downwards.
CGGAAGCAGGGCTTTTCTGTGGGCTTTTTTATCGTCACTATATGTTCTTTTCTTCCTTGTGTCCCACCATCAATAGGTGTCGGCCTGTGGCATCGGTGGTGGCGAAGATGTAGATGTCGCCGCCGTCGGCCAGGCGAAGTTTGCGGCGTAGGGCATCGGCGGTGAGGGGAAAATTGCGCACGGCGACGTTGGCCTTGGTGATGCCGGAAAGAGCGGTGCGCAGTTCCTTCTTGTTCATCGTGGTCGTGCGGTCGATGAGAAACGTGCGTCCGGGAAAGTCTGCCGCTCCACCTTCACCGATGAAGAGGTGACTGTTTGGTGCCACGGCACGCAGACTATATCGGGTGGCGAGTGCGGCGAAGCATCCTATCTTCATCACCGGTGCTCCCGGTTCGTAGAGCCATGCGCCGGGGCGGATATCAGTCTCACGGGCGATGGCTACGGCGGGGGTGTCGGTTGCGGAGCAGGTGAAGTGGAGGGTGCGGTCGGGGCGTATGTCGACGCAGTGTAGTAGAGGGTTGTCGGTGGGCGGAATGGTGAGATCGGCTACCAATAGGAGTTCCTTACATTCACCCGACACGGCTACGGCGTGCACCTCGCCGATGCTGCCGCCGAGATCGGCCACGGCCTTGTGCCAGTCGAGCATAGGCGAGAGTTTCAGCATGATGCGGTCGGCCCGTGCCGATAGTTCGGGCCACAGGGCACAGACATCAGGCGTGCAGTCGGCGATGGCCACCGTGCGTCCGCCGTGATTGTCGCGGCGGGCCGGATCGAGATAGACGAGCGTCAGATGGGGTAGGGTGGGGAGAATGTTCTCGGCTTCTCCCGTCAGCGTGGTGGCGTTGTCGATGCCCAAGGCCCGGAGATTGGCCGTGGTTGTGGCGGCGAGACGCTCGGAGTGCTCCACATAGTAGGCCGTGTCGACGGTGCGCGACAGAAAGGAGAAGTCCACACCGAATCCGCCCGTGAGATCGGCCATCGCTGTCGGCCGTGATGCTCCGGCCACAAGACGTTCTACCACCTCAGCCTTGTAGCGGGCCGTCGCCTCCGACGAGCATTGTTCCATCGACAGGTGCGGCGGATATACGATGCCGGGGCAGGCCGCCCAGGAGGGCAACTTGCGCCGTGCCGTCTGCCATCCGGCTATCTGGTCGAGGGCATAGGGCATATCTACGTCGGGGTATCGGGCGGCGAGAAACGCCAACTTGCGAATGTCGCCTTCGCGGTGGGCGGCGACAAACTGTTCGGTGGTCATCGTGGTCATGTGGTCTTGAGTTAGACTACAAAGGTACGCAATCTTGGGCGTTTTCCGTGAGGGCGACCAACGAAAAGAGCCGCCGGTACGCTGTATGGCGTTCCGGCGGCTTCTGTTACGGATATTGTATGGATGAAAGATGATTTAGTATTTGGCGTTCTGCGGGTCGAAGTTGGTCCAACCGTCGAGCCAAGTGTCGTTCACGTTGAGCGCACCGATGTAGTTTACTTTGTCAAACCATGAGGACAGGAGTGAGTCGGTGAAATCGGCGCCAAGATACCAAGTGCTGCCAGTGGCGGGGCGGAAGTAGGCACTGTTGTCAAACCATCCGACGAAACTGTCGTAGTATTTGTCGGTGCTTTGTCCGTTGAAGAAGGTACTCGAGAAGGACTTCTTCGAGGCATCGGTCGTCTTAGCGGTATAGTCGTAGAGTTCGTCCTTGTATACCTTATTGAAGTCGGTGCCGACGGCATCCATGTCAGCGAAGACGATGTGCTGCAACTTGAGCAGTTGCTTGGTGGCAGAACCCTGGGTGTCGCCCTTCTCATTGTCGAGTATCAAGCCGATGGGCCAGCCTATGGCTACGGAGTTGAAGCAGTTGAGGCGCGAGTTGCGGCGTATGTGCATGGCAGCCTGGAAGC
>CAVJZJ010000073.1:0-6887 GCA_963653995.1 Flexilinea sp. | reverse complement strand
AGCTGACGCATTCCTTGAATTACATTCCGTTATCGAAACCGCCAAGAAACACAACCAAACGCCTTTTAACGCAATTCAAGCCTTGTTTGAGGTTTGATGCCCCGTCATGCTTCTACCGCTGAATAGTTACGTCTTTTGTACTTATCGTTAAATAAATAAAAATATAAAATATTCATAGTTCTTGAAAAATTTCAATTTTCACAAAATTGGTAAATTTGCAGTATAAAAAGGTCTGTTGACTGGATAGCATTATGAAAGTAGGATTATTCATTCCTTGTTATGTTGACGCCATATATCCTGAAGTTGGCGTTGCAACTTATAAGTTATTAAGGAGTCTTGGCGTAGATGTCGCCTATCCTCTCCATCAAACTTGTTGTGGTCAACCAATGTCTAACGCAGGATTCCAAGAAATGGCCAGACCGTTGGCACGACGGTTTGACGAATTGTTTCATGATTTTGATTATGTCGTTGCTCCGTCTGCATCATGTGTCGCATTTGTGAGATATAACTATCCCCAAATTTTGAAAGGCGAACATACCTGCATAAGTTATGGTAAGACTATAGATGTTGTAGAATTTTTACATGACGTATTAAAAGTACAATCTCTTCAAAGTTCTTTCCCACATAAAGTAAGTGTACACAATTCTTGCCATGGAGTTCGTGAACTTAGTCTTTCATCACCCTCAGAACAAAATATTTCGCCTTACAACAAAATAGTTGATTTACTTCATCTCGTAAAAGGCATTACAATTTGTGAACCAGAAAGAAAAGACGAATGTTGTGGATTTGGCGGAATGTTTGCTATTGAGGAACCTGATGTTTCTATGCGGATGGGACAAGACAAGATTCGCAGACATATGGACACGGGGGCAGACTTTGTTACGGGTCCGGATAGTTCTTGTCTAATGCACATGCAAGGCATCGCGCGCAAGCAGAATTTACCTATCCAATTTATTCATGTAGTACAAATATTGGCAGCTGGTCTATGAGTACGTTACATTCAAAAGCAGCTCGTCGGTTTGTGGCTGACGAGGAAAAGACAAGTTGGCACGACGCCACATTTTGGTCCGTGCGACAGAAAAGAGATACAATGGCTTCTGAATTGCTAGAGTGGGAGTCATTGCGCAATCATGCTAGTGCCATCAAACGACATACAATAACCCACCTTGCCGACTATCTAGAAATATTTTCAAGCCAACTTGAGCAACGTGGAGTAATCGTACATTGGGCTGAAAATGCAGAGGAATTCAATAATGAAGTGCTCAAAATACTAAATTCCCATGGTGTAAGAAAAATGGTGAAAAGCAAGTCTATGCTGACTGAGGAATGTGCTATGAATCCTTTTCTAGAAGCACATGGCATAGATGTCGTTGAAACTGATCTTGGCGAACGAATAATACAATTATTAAAACAGCGCCCTAGTCATATAGTAATGCCAGCCATCCATCTCAAAAGAGAAGAAGTTGGTCGTTTGTTTGAGGAAAAAGGTATTAGCCATGAGAAAGGAAATTATGACCCGACCTACCTGACTAAATGCGCAAGAAAACATCTGCGCAATCAGTTTATGGAAGCGGGGGCTGGTATGACTGGATGCAATTTCGGAGTTGCTAAAACAGGTGACATTGTTGTTTGTACCAATGAAGGAAATGCTGATATGTCTACGTCAGTACCAAAGTTGCATATCGTAGCAATGGGTATCGAGAAACTAATACCAGACTACGCATCATTGGCAATCTTTCAAAGACTGTTATGTCGTTCAGGCACAGGCCAGCCAACCACATCGTTCACTTCACATTTCAGACAGGCGAGACCAGGGGGCGAAATGCATGTAATTTTGGTTGATAATGGCCGTAGCGACATCCTAGCAGATGAGAAACATTGGGAAACTCTCAAATGCATACGATGTGGTGCATGTATGAACACATGCCCTGTATATCGACGTTCGGGCGGTTATTCATATTCCTATTTTATTCCTGGTCCTATAGGCATAAACCTCGGTATGCTACATGATCCTTATCATAATTCGGATAATGTGTCAGCATGCACACTTTGTCTTTCATGTGACAAGGTCTGTCCTGCAGAAGTAGCCCCAGGGTCGCAAGTATATGTATGGAGGCAGAGTCTAGACAAATTAGGAAAAGCCAATCCCTTAAAGAAAGCAATGTCATTAGGAATGTCTAGCATTTTTGACCATCCTACCATTTACTCTGTAGCAACACGTCTTGCACCTTTGGCAAATATTATTCCCAATCGGCTGACATATGTACGATGTGTAAATCCTTGGGGTGTTGGGCATACTTTACCAACGTTCGCCAAAAAGACATTTCAGCAGTTATGGAAAAAAAACAAGGGAGTGTTCTAGTCTTTTTCTACATCTAGAGAAAGTCGTGATATCAATATGTATTCTTAAGGGTACACTACAAGTAAAATGAACAAGGAATTTCTATTCGATAAGTTGCGCTACAATACTAAGGTGCAATATGATATGCCAAATATGCAAATAGATACTACAATGTATGAAAACACTTATCAAGCATTTTTGGATATATGTAATAGCGTGGGCGCGCGAGTGATTGAGAATGTCAATTATAAAGATATTGACAAAATTATCGTGAGTGTGTATCCTGAAGCCAAAAACATAACCTCACATTTACCATATGTTTCATCAAACATCAATCCTAATACGGCAACGGACGCAAAAGAACTAAATGGTACAGATGTTGGAGTTATTGAGGGGGAAATCGGAGTGGCGGAAAATGGTTGCATTTGGATTCCGCAAACAATGAAAGAGCGCGCGGTAATGTTTATTTCAGAAAATCTAGTTATCGTATTGCGTAAAAGTAATATTGTCAACAATATGCATGAGGCATATTCGCGTATTAGAATGACAGACTACGGATACGGATGCTTTATAAGTGGTCCATCAAAAACTGCAGATATAGAGCAAGCTTTGGTTATGGGAGCGCAGGCAGCCTGTGATGTTACCATAGCCATCATTGATGATTAAGAAAAAACATCATCAAGTTCCCATCAAACTCTTACTCCCAAGGTGACTAACACTTGAGAGTGAGAGTTTCCCCTTTATAGTTCGAATACAAACTTTGGAGTAGGAACACACCCTATACTAGTTTTGAAATCACAAAGTCCATAATTGGGGATTCCGTATTCTGTAGAAGGACCAATGTCAAGTATTTTCAGACCTATCTTATAATAATATTCAAACAATTTGTAAGTAAAAAAATTCATAGGCCGAAGTGCAGAATAGTCACGAAGATCGCCCCAATAAATGACTTGAGCGATATCTTTCGCCACATGAAATACTTGTGCGGCAGCAATTTCTGTTCCCTCATACTTTAAGAGAAAAAAGTCGGCATGCACCAATTGTATAGTTTTCTCGACATCTTGAAATGACATACGCAAGGGATACCCTTGCTCATTACGATTTCTTTGTATGACTTCATATGCCTTTACCATACTGCCATGGTCATTAGAATTTATGGCAAGGAACTCGAATTTTTCATCTTGTGAATGATGTAAATTCTTTTTCGCATTTCGTTCCATAATATCCTCGTAATGAGCAAATGTAGATACGGGGAAATGGTAATTCAGTTCCATACATACAAGTTTTCCAAACCTATTAAGGCAATTAGCAGTTTCGGTCAATTGACGAAGACTATAAAACAAAGGCGGTAATGTTATTCTTATAGTTAGCCCATTGGTTCTAGCGTATTTCTGGAGTGCTTCTACCGCCAAATTGATACAACTTATCCGTTGTGTCTTGTGAAAAGAAAAGCCACCGAACGGCGCTGAAAAAGGACATAACAATTGTTTGCCATGCTGTCCCAGTATGATGCCCATTCTTCTCTTTTTGTCGTTGAAAGAAAAGAAAAATACCTTCTCAACCTTCTGCGCGTTTAGTAGATTGAAATCTACTGTATTGTAGATATGCGTTGACTGAAAATACTGTGAATATGCGTGTGGAGTCAATTCCTCTATTTCCATACTCTAGTCAAATTAGAGAGAATTTATACAAAAGAATTGATAGTATCAATAATTTTTTCTTGCTCTTCTGTTTCAAGGGCAGGACTGACCGGCAAACTTAACTCCTCCCGGTGTATACGTTCTGTAATGGGTAATGAAATATCATTCCATCTTTTATAGCATTTCTGCTTATGGGGTGGAATAGGGTAGTGTATTTCTGTTTGTATGTTATGTTTTCTCAAGAAATTCTGCAACTCATCCCTTCGATGTGTGAGTATCGGGAAAATGTGGAAAACACTATGTGCCCAATAATCCATTGAAGGTAATGTTATATCAATACAATGTATGCCCTCTATATATCGTAGGGCGTTGTTTCTTCGACGCTTATTGTCCTCATCAAGGTGACGTAACTTCACATCTAAAACAGCAGCTTGAATTTCGTCCATTCTACTATTCATTCCAATGAAGTCAAACACATAATGCTTTTGAGAGCCATAGTTGCCAAGTGCGCGTACGACTTCTGCCAATTGATCGTCATCCGTAGTGACAGCTCCGGCGTCTCCAAAGGCTCCAATATTTTTTGTCGGATAGAAACTATGTCCTGCTGCATCACCCAAAGACCCAGTTCTTCTGTCATTCCATTTACAACCGTGTGCTTGAGCATTATCCTCAATAAGTTTTAGTCCATACTTTTTACAAATAGCGCCGATTTGATCGGTATAGGCACATCTACCATATAGATGCACTATCATAATGGCTTTGGTTAGTGGAGTAATGGCTTCTATGATTTTCTGTCCATCTATCTGAAATGTTGATATATCAGGCTCCACCAATACTGGTATCAACCGATTCTCTGTTATTGCCAAAATTGACGCAATGTACGTATTGGCAGGTACAATAATTTCATCTCCCGGATTCATAACCCCCATTTCAATATAAGCCTTTAATATAAGAGTCAACGAATCAAGACCATTACCACATCCTATACAATATCTCGTTCCAATATAATCTGCAAAGTTCTGTTCAAAATCTGCAGTCTTTTTCCCTTTTAAGAACCATCCACTTCGCAATACATCGTTTATTGCTTCTTGTATCTCTTTATCGTAATGGGATGTCGCCTTCTGAAGATCAGCGTATTTAATATATTTTGTCATCAAGATGAAATTATTTTATCACCAAACGCTTCTTATATTCCAAAAATTCTTGGTAGTCATAAATATAGTCATCTGCATCGTAGCTTTCTGAAGCTAAGACAAGACAAACAGCGCCAGATGAAAAATCATCAAGCGTACGCCATATTCCTGTTTCTATAATCAAGCCTTGATAGGGATGATTTAGCAATATCGTGCGCTTATGTTCGCCATCATCAATAGTTACCGTAAAACTACCACTTAAAGCAATTATCAGCTGTTTCAACTTTTTGTGTGCATGACCACCACGATTTTCCCCGCTCGGAACATCATACACCCAATAGGCTCTTGCAATCTCAAAGGGTATCTCACGAAAGGACTCAACCACAGAGAGATTACCTCTACGATCCTCTATTTTAGGAATGTCGACGATTTGTGCATCTTCAACTGTCATATATATATTATAATTGGTCTGAAATTCACTTGATGATTGTAGCTGCAAGTTTTTTCGCCTTGTCGCGAAGTATTGCTACGTCTTCAGATATTTTCCCATAACACAATACTATACCCATACGTCTTCCTTTATGTTGTACATGTTTTCCGAATATACGTATACGAGTATAGTCTTCTCGAAGGGCTTCTATAAAATTGTAAGTAGGATCATGCGGAGCATCTTCCTTGGCGAGAACAACGGCACTGGCCCCACTATGTTCGAGATGAATTTTTGGAATAGGGTATCCCATTACAGCTCTAAAATGCAATTCGAATTCATTGAGATTGAGTGTATGCGCCAATGTTACCATACCGGTATCATGAGGGCGTGGTGACAATTCAGAAAATATGACTTCGCCATCCTTGGTCAAAAAAAACTCAACTCCCCAAATACCATATCCTGTGAGAGCATGTGTTACCATATCTGCCATATACTCGGCCTTTCGTAATTCGTTTTCTGGTATATGGAATGGCTGCCAACTTTCACGATAATCTCCTTCTCTCTGAACATGTCCGATAGGAGGACAAAATAGGGTGGGGCCATTCTTTTGCGTGACTGTAAGCAATGTGAATTCACTCTCGAAATGAATAAACTCTTCTATGATTATTTCTTTGACATCGCCACGGCTACCCTCCATTGCATTTGTGAATGCTACTTCTAGATCATTTTCACTTTTGACAATACTTTGGCCATGTCCAGAAGATGACATTAATGGTTTTACAACGCAGGGAAATCCTATTTCTTCTGCATATAATTTAAGTTCATCTAAGGTCTTCGCGTAAAAGTATTTTGCTGTGCGAAGTCCCAACTCCTTTGCAGCAAGATCGCGTATCGCCTTACGATTCATTGTATAGTTCACAGCCCTTGCACTCGGTACAACTTGTATTCCATTGTTCTCATAAACAAATAGACGTTCGGTTCGAATTGCTTCAATTTCTGGAACAATAATGTCTGGATTGTGTTTGGCAACAATCGTATCCAACGTATCTCCGTCAAGCATATTAAATACCTCACGCTCATCAGCCATCTGCATGGCGGGGGCGTTATCATACTTATCGCATGCGATGACATATTGACCAGCTCGTTTGGCGGCAATAACAAATTCTTTACCTAGTTCGCCAGAACCCAATAATAATATTTTCTTCATTTTGTATGCTTTTCTCTAATGTGCAAAGGTAACTCTTTTTGTTGATTTGCATATACATACTTTCAGAAACTTTACAATTGTATTGCTTGGGTGCGCTAGTAGAATGTTCTCTCATATGTAAAATCAATAATAGACA
>CAVJZJ010000072.1:0-6890 GCA_963653995.1 Flexilinea sp. | reverse complement strand
ATGGCCCTCATGGACGACATCCTGCTCGGACGCCAGACATTGAACGGTAGCATCTTTGCCGACATCACTCCCATCAAGAACCTCACATGGCACGTTCAACTCGGTTATGACATCAACTCGTCGAAGGCCGAGACCTACAAGCCGAAGGTGAACCTCGGTACTTGGACCCGCGACAACAACCAAAGCCGCATACAGAAGAACAGCGCCAACTACTGGTCGCTCAACAACTACCTTACCTACAACTTCAATATCGACAAGCACAGCGTGTCGGCCATGCTCGGTCAGGAGTGTTGGGAGTCAAAGTATGACTATGCATCGGTCTACAACACCAACCTTCCCAGCGACATCGTACACAATCCGGCACTTGGTACGGGAGACCCGCAGATCAACTCAGGTTGGGGAAGTTCTGCAATGGCTTCATTCTTCACCCGTGAGACCTATAACTTCGACGACCGCTACCTCGCTACATACACCTACCGTTACGACGGATCTTCAAACTTCGGTCCCAACAAGCGTTGGGCTGGTTTCCACTCTGTAGCCCTCGCATGGCGCTTCTCCAACGAGAAGTTCATCCAGAAGATTGCTGGAACATGGCTCACCAACGGTAAACTCCGTCTTGGTTGGGGTCAGACTGGTAACGCAGGTATCGGCGGATACAAGTGGGGCTCGTCAATGGGCGTAATGGAGACAGGTCTTGGCACAAGTTACAAGCCCTCCAACCTTAAGAACCTCGATATCAAGTGGGAAACACAGGAGCAGTTCAACGTAGGTCTCGACCTCGGCTTCCTCAACAACCGCATCAACTTCACCTTCGACTGGTATCGCAAGGAGTCGAAGGACATGCTTATGCAGCTCATTCTGCCCTCTATCATGGGTACCAGCGGCAACGCATCGTCTGCACTCGCCGCTCCTTACGGCAACTATGGTACAATCCTGAACTCCGGTATAGAAATGTCGCTCAATGTGAAACCCATTGTAACGGCCAACTTCGACTGGTCATCAGAGGTGACATTCTCCATCAACCGCAACAAACTGAAGAGCCTCTCCGGCAGTACTGCCATCTTGGGCTACGGTCAGTGGACCGACGTTGTGGCACGTTCTACTCCCGGTGAGTCACTCTACAACTTCTACGGTTACGAGGTAGAAGGCATCTATCAGTCATTTGAGGACATCATCAATTCTCCGGTGAACACACTGCAGAAGAACAACCCCACCGAGTACGACAAAAATGGCAAGTTGGTATGGAGTTCCGATCCTACGAAGTATAGCCGCACCAATACCACCTACGTGGGCGACGTGAAATACAAGGACGTCAACGGTGACGGCATCATCGACGAGAACGATAAGACCAATATCGGTTCGCCGCTGCCCAAGTTCACCTTCGGTTGGAACAACACCTTCCGCTACAAGAACTTCGATCTCAACATATTCATCAATGGTAGCGTTGGTGGCAAGGTGGGCAACTACATGAAGAAGAAACTCACCCACATGAACTCGGCTTGGACCAACCAGCTCGTCGACGTGAAAGATTGTGCTATACTCAGTCCTAAGGACGGCAACACCTCCGGCAACTGGTATGACAACATCGCCAACGTAGTCGTAAGCAACTCTGTCACTTCTACGCCGCGCGCCTCTATCAACGACCCGAACGACAACGACGCTTGGAGCAGCCGCTACATTGAGGACGGATCATACGTGCGCTTGAAGAGCATCACTCTCGGATACACCTTCGACCAGAAACTCATCAGCCGTATCGGACTTACCAATCTCCGACTCACGCTCAATGCCACCAACCTCTTTACCATTACCGGATATTCAGGCTACGACCCCGAAGTTGGTCTCTCTACTCAGAGTTCCAACGTGTTCGGTCTTGACAACGGACGCTATCCGTCGCCGACAGCCGTCACCTTCGGTCTGAACTTATCATTCTAACGCCTAAAAAGATTTGCAACTATGAAAATCAAGAACATTAAATATGCAGCAGTTGCCTTGATGCTCGGCTTGGGAATGACGTCGTGCGACGACTTCCTCGACCGTCCGGTAGAAGACAACTACAATACCGAGAATTTCTATGATGGCGACGATGCTTGCATCTCGGGCGTCAACTATCTCTACAATTCTCCTTGGTACGACTTCCAGCGCGGTTTCATCAAGATCGGTGAGGTGATGTCGGGTAACATGTATTGGGGATCAAGCCCTTACATGAACTTCTCCACCAACGGTACTGATGACGACCTCATCAACATGTCTTACTCGCTTTGGGCCGTTATCGGACACTCAAGCACCGTATATGAATCTCTGCAGAACGCCAAGAACTGCAGCGACGCTACACGCAAGCAGTGTTTGGGCGAGTGTCTCGCATGGAAGGCCATGGCCTACTTCTACTTGGCACGCACCTTTGGCGATGTGCCCATCATCCACAGCAACTCGGCTACTCTTGCCAATGGCGACTACAACACGTTGTCGAAGGTTCAGAAGAGCGATGTCTACGACTACATCGTGCTCACCCTTGAGAAGGCTCTCGAATATCTGCCCAAGACAAAGAGTACTACCGGCCGTATAGACTACTACTGCGCCGAAGGTCTGCTCGCCAAGGTTTATCTCACCAAGGCCGGCGTGAGCGGTACGCTCAGCAAGGACGACCTGACGAAGGCTGCTGAATATAGCCGCGACGTCATCGAGAACTCTGGTCGCGAACTCATGGAGAACTATGCCGACATCTTCCGCGGCAGCAACCGCTTCTGCGACGAGATCATGATTGCATGGCGCTGGACAGTAGGTTCACACTGGACATCACAGAACACCCTGCAGAGCGACCTCGCTCCTGTAGGCTTCGATGAGAACGGTGACTGCTGGGGTGGCTATGGTGGCCCGTCGGTTGACCTTATGGACGCTTTCGGCGTATCACCTGCCGACAACCCCAATACCCGTCTTGACAAAGACACTCGCCGCAAGGCTACCATCATGATGGCTGGCGATAGATACGACTACTTCTGGCGTGACAGAACGATGGACAATGGTTCGAAGGGCTTCAACTACTTGCAGTTCCTCTATGACAAGGATTACAACTCCTCTTCTACCGGCGAACTTCAGAGTCCTACTGGCGGAAACAATGTGAAGCATCTCTTCGGCGACAATGCCGACCACCAGGAAGAACTGGGCATGACTGCCGGACGTATGTCAAACGCTCTGCCTACTCCTATCCTCCGCCTTGCCGATGTATACCTTATCTATGCTGAGGCCGAAGTGTTGCTGGGCAACCATAGCGATGCGCTTGCACTCGACTGCTACAACAAGGTACACGGACGTGGTGTGAAGTGGGCCGATCCCGACAAGACTACACTCACATTTGATGATATCTGGAAAGAACGCCGTCTCGAACTTGCTGGTGAGGGCGACCGCTGGTACGACTACGTACGCCGTAGTTACTACGACATGGACGCTTGTATCAAGGAACTCAAGGGTCAGCGCCGCAACGCCATGTGGCATGTGAACGATGCTTACAAGGCTTTCTATGAGTCAGGTTACGCTACATGGGACGCTTCGAGTATACAGTACGACAGCAACACTGCTGTGCCCAACGTCACTGCAAGCAGTTTCACACTGCCCTTCCCGTCGGAGGACGTGGCTTTGAACCCCAACCTCGGCAGCAACGTTGAACCCATACACGTAGACGTGCGCAGCACATATAGTTATTAATCATTCAAATAGCTGATCATTATGAAAATCAAAAATATAAACAAGGCTATGTTTGCCGTGGCTCTCGCCGCAGTGTCGGCAGGTTTCGCATCGTGCGAAGACCAGCCCGACAAGTATGAGACCACTGGCGGAAAGCCCACCATCTACTATATACGTCCGGTTGATGTGGCTTCGAAGGACTCGCTCCTCACCGAGGCCTCAATGAGCAACACGCTCTGTATCGTGGGTAGCAACCTACGCAGCGTGAAACAAATCAACTTCAACGACCAGACGGCCACGCTCAATACAAGTTACATGACCGACAACACGATCATCGTGAGCGTGCCGAAGAATATCCCCGATGTAGTGAGCGACAAGATCTACTTCATCACCACATCGCAAGACACCGTGACCTACGACTTCAAGGTTATCGTTCCCGCACCTACTATCAGTTCGATGAGCAACGAGTGGGCTGAGGCAGGCGAAGAGGTGACCATCAAGGGCGACTACTTCCTCGACTACGACAACTACCCGTTGAATATCAGAGTTGGTGAAAACTATTTCATCAATGCTTCCGACCTGAAGATTACCAAGACCGGTATCACCTTCAACATGCCGGCCGACATGCCTGAGCACGAGAACATCTACATCACCACAAAGTATGGTACGACAAAGGCTCCGTTCCAGTATAAGGACGAGCGCGGCATGCTGTTCGACTTCGATACGCCCAACCCCGCTACCGGTGCCGTACTTGGCAACCACGGATGGCACAACCAGGTGATCCAGAGCGACGAAACGTCACTCAAGGGCAACTACCTGATGCTCGGTAACACCAGCATGGATGCCGGTGGTGGTTGGAACGATGGCAATTTCGCCTTCGAGTACTGGGCCGGAACATGGGACAGCGACTTCACCGGCGACGGTGTGAAACTCTGCGACGTGGCCGACTTTACCAACTGGGAGAGCAAGAGTCTGAAGTTCGAGATGCTCGTACCGTCGAGCAACCCCTGGCAGGCTGCTGCAATGCAGATCATCTTTGCAGGTACAGACAAGGTGACGCTCTTCAACGCCAACAACAATTTCTTCCATGTACAGGGCGAACTCAGCCGCGCTCTCTACATGCCTTGGAACAGCAATGGCGGAAGTTACGACACCGGCGACAAGTGGGTGACTGTGACCATCCCGTTCACAGAGTTCGCTTACGACTGGGACGGCAACAAACTCTCCTCTACATTCAAGAGCGTGCAGGACTTTGCCAGCCTCACCATCTTTGTTGTCAACGGTTCGTACAACGATAAGACCGTCATCCCCTCAGGTACCGACTGTACGCCTATCATCAAGATTGACAACATCCGCGTTGTCTCGAATAAGTAAAATCTCTAACAAAGAATTGATATGAAAACATTAAATAAGTTTTTCACCATGTTGGTGATAGCCCTCGCAGGACTATCGCTGACTGCGTGTGACGACGGCGACGACCTCTCCACCGACCAGTATGGCAATGAGGTGAAGCTCAATTCCTTCGGTCCGTGCCCTGTTGCGCGTGGCGGTACACTCTTCTTCTATGGTTCAAATCTTGACCAAGTGAGCGAGGTGGATCTTCCGGGAGCCGACCCTATCACTTCGATCGAGGTACTGCAGAAAGGCCGTGAGAGCAAGATCTCTATCATGGTGCCTGTTGAGAAGTGTGACACCGGTAAGGTGGTACTCAAAACCGTTAAGGGCGGCACCATCACTTCTATCACTCCGGTTACCTATCGCGAAGACATCGAATTCGAAAACTTCTATGTAGGCGACAACGAGAGCAATCTCGTGGGTAACGTAGGCGACATCGTAACCATCAAGGGCGATTACCTCAACCTCATGCACGGCGTCATCTTCCAGGAGAACGACACCGTCTACGAGAAAGACTTCATCGCTCACGACCGCTACACCATTAAGGTGGCTATCCCTGCCGAGGCAAAGACAGGTGTCATCAAGGTCACCGACCTCGCTGCCGAGCCTTCTGAACTGGAGAGCCGTGAAGCCCTCACCGTCAATCTGCCCGAAGTAAACGGTTTGTCTCCCGAGACCGTGAAGGCTGGCAATACCGTCACCATCAAGGGTAAAGACCTTGACCAGATTGTAAGCGTAGCATTCACCGGCGCAACCATTGACGCTGCCGATTTCAAGGCACATTCTGCTACCGAAATTACCGTTGCAGTGCCTGAAAAGGCTACCGACGGTGAGGTGACCCTCATCACTAAGAGCGGTGTCGAGATACCTGCCGGAAGCATCACCACAATCGTTCCTACCGGACTGGCTGCCGCTCCCGCTCCCGTAAAGAATGGCGCAGAAATCTCCATCACAGGTAAGGACCTCGACCTCGTCACAGCCATCGCCTTCCCCAATGCCGATGGTGCTGACGCCAAACTCAAGGTGACCGCCACCAAGGTGACCGCCACCGTACCCGAGGCCGCACAGGAAGGTGACATCACCCTCACTCTTGGCAACGGCAAGACCGTGACCGTGGCTTACACGCTCGTCAAGCCTACCGTCACAGCCTGCACTCCCGCTGAGTTGACCGCCGGCGACAAGGTAGTCATCAAGGGTACCGATCTCGACCTCGTCCAGTCCATCACCTTCCCCGGTGACGAACCGCAGACCGTAGAGTCCTTCTCCGCACAGAACGCATCGGCTATCGGACTCGTCGTTCCTGCCGCTGCTGCCGGAACAGGCTTCACACTCAACTTGAAGAATGGTACGACTGTTGCCATCAGCGGTACGCTCACCATCAAGGCCGCTACCGCTCCCGCTATCTCATCGATCGATCCTTCTGAGGCTTGCGCTGGCGACCAGATCACCATCAAGGGCAAGAACCTGCAGAACGTACAGAGCCTCTACATCGGTTCTTATAAGGTGACACGCTACGCCTCTCGCACCAATACCGAGATTGTATGCACCGTGCCCACCACAGCCGAAGCCGGTTCTTACAAGGTCATCATCGAAGACCTCGACGGTGCCAAGACCGAAGCCTACGACTTCAAGGTTGTTCCCGCCGAGCGTGACGTAGCCACCGTGACCAGCAACATGGACGGTTCGGCCATCACCTATCCCTACAACCTCACATGGGGTGACGACGGCCGCTTCCGCATCATGAAGTCCGACCTCAATGCTTGGGGCGTGAAGAAGGGTTCGAAACTCATCTTCTACAAGGAGCAGAGCGCTACCGG
>CAVJZJ010000071.1:0-6909 GCA_963653995.1 Flexilinea sp. | reverse complement strand
TCGGGGTAGTTGGCACCGCTCATGTAGGTGAGCGGATAGCCGCCGCCGAAGCGGGGGTTCACCTCGATGCCCACGATGTCGTGGGTATCGGGGTGGAAGAAGAGTTGCATGCAGATGCAGCCCACGCAACCGTCGATGTGGGCGATGCGTTCTTTCAGATAAGGTACGATGGCATTCTTCGCCGTGCGCCCCTTGTTGATTTCGCCGGCACGTATCTCGATGCGCTCGCGCGGCACGATGCTCTTCACCTCATGGTCACGCCCGAAATACATATCTACGGTGTATTCTTGATAGACCTTGCGGTCGATATACTCCATGAACAGCAGCTTGTCGTCGTGGAGGATGTCATCGGTGAGTTCTTCGGGCTTGGTGATAAAATGGAGGTTGGTGCTGAGCGACCCATCGTATGGCTTGGCGAAAAGCGGAAACGTAGGGTGATGCTTGTCTATGGGGCGTGGCACACGGATGCGGCGGCTCTCGAAGAAAGCCCCCGTGCGACGCTTGTCGCGGCACACGCCTACAAACGCCTCGTCGCCCACGATGAGGTGGATGCCCTCCCCAGCAAACCGATCCTTCTGGGCGGCAAGCACCATCAGTTCGGTGTCGATGGTGGGGATGACGATGCCCACACCCTGTTCACGGCAGAGCGAGAGCAAGAGGTCGGGATATTCGGGTGACGTGACACGGGGCACGGCAAAGCACCCGTCGCTCACATAGGCGGCAGGAGCCATGTCGGGGCGCATATCGGTGGTATAGACCTTCGCCTCGGGGAAGAAGCGGCGGAGTGTCTCACCGAAATAGCGGGTCAGCGCCACACGTTTGCCGGCGGAGGTGATGAGAATGTTAGTTTTTTCCATTGAAGGAGTCCATTGTAGCCGACGTACCATCGGTGGTGTTGATGTCCTTGCGCGAAAGCACGTTGCGGATGGTGAGGAAGAGTATCTTCAGGTCGAGCGCAAGACTGATATGGTCTACATAATACACGTCGAACTCAAACTTGCGCGTCCACGAGATGGTGTTGCGGCCGTTCACCTGCGCCCATCCCGACATTCCGGGCGTGACATTGTGGCGGCGATGCTGCTCCGCACTGTATAGCGGCAGATATTGCACCAACAGTGGCCGCGGGCCGATGAACGACATTTCCCCTCGGAGGATATTGATAAGTTGCGGCAGTTCGTCGATGGAGGTACTTCGCACAAAGCGACCCACGGGAGTGAGGCGGTCGCCGTCGGGCAAGAGATTGCCGTCGGCATCGCGCTCGTCGGTCATGGTTTTGAACTTCAGAGCCTTGAATATGCGCTCGTGCTTTCCCGGTCGGTCTTGGGCAAAAAAGACGCCCGCCCCCTTGTTGGCGAAGTGCAGCACGATGATGACTGCCAACATCAGCGGCGAGAGCAGAATGAGCAGGAGCAGGGCGGCGAGGAAATCAATCAGCCGCTTGATGTAATGGGAGTAGATGTGCATGATGTAACAATAAAACTCTGCCGACAACCATTTCGTTGACCACTCCGCCAACGGTGAAGGACAAGCCAAATTACACTCTTGTGTTCGGATTTGTGCCAAAACCGACACTTTTCCGAACTTATTAGATGCAAAGATAGTTTTTTTCGCTTGATAGTAGACAAACGTTTCTTGATAATTTTTCTTTCCGACGGCTGATTATGCCGTGGCTTAGAAGCGGAGTGCCATGCTCACGCCTACACCATCGGGCGTAGCGAAAGGAGCGAGCGCCGTGGAGACATGGTTCTTCTTCACGGTCACGGTCTTGGCCCCCTTGCAGAGGTAGGCATCGATGAGGTTGTAGATGTACATACCGGCAGCCACGCCGACAGCGAGGTAACCCATCTGACGGTACGACTTAGCCTTCGATGTCCAGCCATAGTCTGAGTACTGACGGTCGCGGGCGAAGAAGTATATGGCACCGCCGATGCTGGCGGCCTCGGTAGCCCAAATCACGACGGCCTTGTCCTTCTGGTTCTTGTTCCACTGTCCCAGACCGGGGATGAGCGACTGTGTCAGCGACTTGCTGCCACAGGGCTCGTTGACGGTGAACTCGTCGTACACCGGTTCGGTGTTCATCTTCGACACGGCGAAGAGTTGATAGAGGGTGTAGTCCCAGTCTTGGCGCACGTCGGAGTCGAACACTTCCTGCGTGTCAACCACCTTGTAGCGGAACCACTTGTCACCGAACGTAATGGTGTGGGCCACGGTGTCTACCTTGGCCTCGTCGGCATTGAGTCCGTGACGGGCGGCGAGTTTCTCGGTGAGTTGGGTCATGCGGTTCTCATAGAGAAAATTCTTGTCGGTGAAGAAGGGTTCGATGTAGACAAACTCATAGGTGTCGTTGGTACGTTGGGCGTTGAGTTGCTCTACGGCCTTGTCGCTGGCCCACTGAGGTTTGCGCTGGGCTGAGCAAGGCTGAGCCGCTGTCAGACAGATCCAGAGTGCCGCAAGGCACAACGCATGTTGGGTGAAGATTTTCATAATGGTATGGTGTTTTGTGTGTTTTATTCGTTTATTCAGTTTTCATTTTCTATCCGATCATACTCGCGCACATAGCCTTCGGCGGTGCGGTCGATGTCGTACTCGGCGGCACGGCGCAGACAGGCGGCCACCACCTTATCGTATAGTGTGCGGTCAGAAGCAAGATTTCGGATGGCGGCGGCGAAGGCTTCGGGGGTGTTCTCCACCAGGATACCTGCGCCCTGCAACGTGTCGCGCACCCCCTCCACATCGCTGCCGATAAAGGGGCGGCCCGATGCCATACCCTCGAGCGATGAGAGCGAAAGTCCTTCGTGATGGGTGGCAAGGGCGAGAATGTCGGCGGCCTTGAGTATCTGCGGTATGTCGGAGCGTATGCCGAGGAACGTCACGCGGTCTGCCACGCCCAGTCGTTCTGCCACTTGCTCGCACTCCTTGCGGCGCTCGCCGTCGCCCACAAGAGCGAGACGGTAGTTGCTGGGCAACTGTGCGATGGCCCCGATGAGTATCTCCTGGTATTTTTGCGGGCGGAAAGCGGCCACCATCACCACGAGCGTCTGCCCTTCGGCCTCGCCATGCGCTTTCGCCATAAGGGCGGCGCGGTCTGCTGACATAGCGTCGGCGAAGCGACGGGTATCCACCCCATTGCTGATGGTCACGATACGCGGCTTTTCGGTGGGCTGTTGCAAGCCCAGTGACGTTCTCAATGCCGTCTCCGTCTCGCCGCTGCAGCAGATCACCGAGCGGTAGCGGCGATACATCCAGCGGTCGACGAGCCGCCACTGCCACTTTCCTCTACGCCGGTTGTCGGTGTTGTGTTCCGTGGTCACCAGGCGGCAGCGTGTGCCGTAACTGGCGGCGGCCAGCAACAGTTGGCAGGGTGTGTTGTGGGCATGCACGATGTCGTAACCCCGGATGGCGCGGTGCAAAGCAAAGACGAGCCACGGATTATGCATGGCCTCCGGCCCCTCGGCAAGGGCATGCACGGCGATGCCCGCCCGCTGCAGTTCGTCGCCAAAAGGCGTGGGCGTTCCGTCGAAGAGCAGCACGGCCACCTCGTGACCATGGTCACACAGGCGCGGCAGCAGGTCTACCAACAGGTGCTCCGCCCCGCCGGTGCGCAGGGAGGTGATGAGGTGGAGGATACGCATGATGCAAATATTATGTAGGGGTATGAGTTTGTGTTATCGCTTTCTCCTCTTTCCAAACAATTCGGAATGAGAGCCAAGGCGCACAAGTTTGATGACATTCTCAACCTTGTCATACCAAATAAGAAGATAATCCCCTTCTACATGACACTCCATATAGTCTTGCCATTCGCCCTTCAATGGATGAGGATGGTATTCATCGGGAATGTCCACGCCATTGGCAAGCATTGTCACTATACGATACAAACGTTCCACCTTTTCAGCATCCTTGCTGAAACGTTTGAAGTCTTTCTTGAACTGCGAGGTTCTGCGGATATCTTTCATCACTTCAGAATTGACTCCATAAAACTTTGCACACTATCCATGCAGACAGACTCATCTTTTCCGTTTTCGGCATCACGCATGGCTTTAAGCGTTACTGCGTTTGGCGTCTCGTCGTCTATCAACACTTCTTCTGAAGCATTGTCTGACATATTCAAAACCTTCACACCATCGATGGCCTTGAGCACCTCCTTGAGATGCGCCAATATGGTTTTGTTCTCAATTTGTAGTGTTAATGTAGTCATAGTTTTCTTGTTTTGTCTACTAATTTAAGCAAACGGCTTATGCCATCTTTATTGTAAAATTAGTAAAATTCATGCTTAAATACATCAGATTATATGTGATTTAACACGTGCATTCGGATTTTTTAACCACGAAACAAAGTTCGGCGGCCAAAGGGAAAGCCAATTTCACTAATCTCACGAATATCCTTGCGCAAACATCATTCGTAAGATTAGTAAGATTTGTGGTTCAACTACTTAGTTTTCGGCAAAATATAGTTCGGAATGTTTTTAAACTCCGTGGTATGCACAAAGCGCCATCCCTCGCGCAGACCTTGGATATACTGCACGATGTAACTTCCCCGTCGCATCACCACCGAGGCGGCTGCCATCACGAAGAACATCCACACGCTCTTGAAGATGAAGGCAAGGGCGGTAAGTATTTTCTCTGTGCTGCTGATACCGTCAAGGTGATAATTCGTGCGCCACCACATGATGAAGATGGCGCGGGTGCGCAGGCGCATACGGTCGGGCGAACGGCGGTAGGCACCGCTCGACGTGCTGCTGTCGAGATTTTTTATTTCCGCATCGAACGACACACCAAGGCGATAGCCGTTGCGGTACAGTTTGTACGACTCGACCAAATCATCTCCGTAGGCGAAACCCATACGGTCAATCCACAGTTCGTCCTCGAGGCGCAAGCGGTGATATACGTCCTTGCGAAACAGCATGACGGGACCACCGCAACTCTGCGAGGGATAGCAGGGGAGAACGGGGCGGTTGATATAGGAAAACGATCCGTTGCGGTGTATCTTGAACGCCCATTTCTGACCGCCGTGGGGGAAGACGAGGTTGGAGACCATCGCCTTCATCTTGGCAAGGCGAGTCATGCGGTGGTTCTCGAAAACATCGGCTCCCATGCAGTCGTAGCCGCCCTCCTCCAGTTCACGGAGCAGGCGTTCGGCGGAACAGGGGTGCAATTCCACATCATCATCGAGCATGAGGATGCACTGGCTCTCAATCTCGCTGTAGGGCAGCACACGCTGCGCCACCATACCTTTCCTCACCCACACATATTCTTCACGCCCCACGGTGAACGCCGGCCGTCCGTAGCCTTCGGCGATATACACGATGATGCGTTCCGGCTGCACCGTCTGACGTGCGATCGACTCCAGTTCGCGCCGAAAGTTGTCACCACCCAGCCCGAGTGTGCGGATGGCTATGGAATAGGTAAGCATATAGGAAATTGTCGTCTGTTGAGCCTATAAAGGGCAAAATAATATGCGTAAATAGAGAGTGTTCTAAAAAATAGCATACTGGACTATACGACTGAGATTTAGAACACGCCTTTACTTTTCCCAACGCAAACGATAGACAAAGCCGGGTTCCGGGGAAACTTTACAATAGCGGTAAAGTTTGTTTCCTGAATCAAACTCCACGCTCTCCAACTGCTCGAAATCGCCGTCAACCTCTGTATCTATCTTCTTGCGCTCAAACATTGCTGGTTTATTATAGCCATCGGGCTTATAGGCTAACATCACGCAATAGTTTATCATGTCTATTGGAGATTCAAGTTTGGAACTTAACCAAGGTTTTGCGATACCATCTACATCATCGTTTTCCGATTTAATATGCATCACGGTACACTCGTTGTAACGCAAGGGCTTTATAAATTTAAGCACAGCCTCGTCCCATTTATTGACATCGTCGTTATGCGATACATTATCGATTGTCTGAATATCAGAAGAAAGTCTCGACATCTTAGAACCTGTCCATTTGAAACTGAAACGTATTCCAGACAAAAACAATCTCTTGCATTGTATCATACGAAACGTGTCTAATGTTGACTTCCTACCATCTTTCGAATAAAAAACATATGAAGTAGAAATACTTTTGTATTCTTTTTCTGAATTCTCAAGTATTGTTTTGTTGATGGCCTTTAAAATTCCGTATAGAAGAACAATAAAACCCAAACAAAAAACTGACAATGCGATTATACATGCCAATTGGTTGTTGATAAACATCAACACAAGTCCTACAATAGAGCAAATTGAGGCTAACCCAGTAAAGGTTGCCCCCACATAAGTCTTCAAGAAATTATAAATCTTCATCTGATTAATTTCTTATTATGTTTTTATGCATCCATTCCCATAATCGTAAATGTTTTTAAGAGTTTTTACTTTCGCAAAGATAACACTTTTATGGAAGAGTGCAAACTTTTTGTTATGTATTTTTAGAAGAAATATCCACGAACAACCGCTTCCACATCGGGATGACATTCTCGGCGGTGTATTGCTGTGATGTTTCTTGTGCGGCACGCCCCATGACGGGCAATTGCTCCTCCTGCTCCATCATGCGGCAGAGGGCTTGGGCGAGGCCATCAACACGCTCCTCCCGTGACAATCCTCTGTAAGGTACAAGCAGACCGTCGCGCCCGTCGGTGATAATCTCCGACGGCCCGCTCGGGCAGTCGAACGACACGCAGGGCAAGCCGCAATGCATCGCCTCGATGAGCACAAGCCCGAAGCCTTCGTAACGCGAACTCAACACGTAGAAAGCGGCGGTGGCATAGGCTGTAGCCACATCGGTGGTGAAAGGATGCAGCGTCACTTGACACGACAATCCGCCGTCGGCTATCTGCTGTTGCAAGGCTTTGCGTTGCTCGCCATCGCCATAGATGTCAAGATGCCAGTCGGGGTGTTTTTCCTTGATTTCTTTCCAAGCATCAACGAGCAGAT
>CAVJZJ010000070.1:0-7714 GCA_963653995.1 Flexilinea sp. | reverse complement strand
ACTGCGGCACGACATACTTGCTGATGAAGCGGAAAATGGCATCGCCGTCCTTCGGCTTCTCACGCCGCATATACTTACTGAAACGGAACTTCGCCCAAAGCCTCGCCAGCACCACCCGTACATACCCCTTGCGGAGAGCCTCCTTCATGGGTCGCTCCACCATGGTGTAGGCACCGACAGTGGGCAGCACGTTCACCCAACTGGGGATGAACTGCATCATCTCTCCACGTGGGTCATTGAGGAAGAGGTCCACATCCACCTTCTCGGGGTCGAGTGCCATGAGCAGTCCGATGAGGCTGGTCTCCGCACCGCCAATCTCCAGGTAGTGTATGTTGATGAATATGCGAGGTTTGGTCATTTTAGGGAAATTGTAATGCAATTCATATACGGCGCGTACCCGGGAAATCAGTTATCAAGCGTTGCCGCACATCGGCATATCCTTCAAATACGGTGTACCATACCGACCAATAACCTCTGCTCTTGGCCAAATCGACAATGGTATCCACGTCGGCTTTACCCTCATCGAATTTTGCTTTGTACATCTCTGCTTTGTTCCACTGTTCCAATCGGCAGCGGCAGCGATAATCCATGCGTGTAGGCGTTCCTCCAAGTTTCACCAAGTCGTAGAGTCGCTGGGCTCTTTGGCTTTCCTCGCCTTCCAAGGAAGGGTTGATGCGCACAGCTCCATCCGCAGTATACACAAAGTCGTGGTAGGTATTGTCTTTGTCGGGCCAATGGCAGTCATCGGGATTGACATCAGTATTTCCTTTGCGTGTGTTACATGTCTTGCAAGCCAACAGGAAATTGCTCCACGCGTAAGCCTCTCCTGTATGGCTTTTGGGTGCAACGTGTTCCACCTCCATACTTGCAGGCGGCAAATAAGCCTCGCAATAAGAGCAATAAGTACCCAAGTTGGCCATCAGCGGCAACTTCGCCTTGCTATACGGACGATAACTCTCGGCAATGGTGTCTTCTACCTGACGACCTTGTGAATCGATATAGACGACCTTTTCACCGGGCTGTTTCTTTGTAACGGGTCTCATAATCACTTGGTCTTGTATTCAGCCCGCAACAAAGCTACATAGGCAGGATCGTCGCTGAAATCGAGTTCTATCTGACGCAACGCATCGAGCAAGGTCTTGTCGTCCTCACCTTCCGACAGTTTGCGGTAGTAGTCGGCTGCCACACGTTCCATCTCCTCGAAGCGCTTGCTTCTCAACTCCTGATGCAAGCCCATGCGTTCTTCGGTGATGTCTTCAAGCGATTCCTTGTAGGGTTCGCCCTCGGTCGTGATACCCTCGTCGAAACTGACGAGTTGCCCGCTCTTCACACTCTGCACGATAAACGGGCTATGGGTCGTCACCACAAACTGTATCATAGGGAAGGCTTTTTGCAGGTCCTGCAACACATGACGCTGCCAGTGCGGATGAAGGTAGAGGTCTATCTCGTCGATCATGACGATGCCAGGGGTGTAACGCACGGCGTTGATGCCCAAAAAACCGTTGAGTTCTATACAGCGGTGGGCTATCTCCGTCACGATGTTGATCATAGCCTGCAGACCATCGCTCATATACGAGAAATGGTGACGCTCAGGCTGATGTCCCCTGACACTTACTACGGCCTCTATCTCGTTGTGGTCGAAGTCTATCTCCGAGAGGGCAGGAATGGCCGTCTGCAAGGCTTCGTAGAATGCTTCACGCGTACCCTCGAATTCTTTTTTGTCACGAATGTTTTTGTCGTATTTCGACAACCATTCTATGGCACCTTCAAAGTCGACACGGTCGTGAAGGGCAAACTTGTACGCTTTTTCCAGATTCGCTGCACGCTCTTTCACCTTGCCAGACAATTTTACCTGTGCGTCGCTGGTGCGCTTGGCGCCAAACGACAATACCAACGGGAAGACCGCATCTGCATGTTCCTCGAAACGCGCACGCTCAGTGGCTTCCACGACATCCATCAAGTTGCCGAGGCAACGGCGTGTGTTGGGAGTGCGGTTGCCACTATATTCGCGATACCATGAGATGGTTTTCGGTTCAAACACTGGCACATCGTTGTCTACGGATAGCGTACTGAAATAATTGGCCTCAACGGCGATACGCGTATTTTCTGGCTGGCAGACATAGTCGCGTAATTGTTCATCGAAGACCATATAGCGGTCATGCGCCGAGAAATTGCACTGGTACTGATTGGTCTTCGGCAGTCGCTTCAGACATTGCAAGTATCCACCCAAGGCTGCCTGCAGCGCCTTCAAGAGCGTGGTCTTTCCCGCCGTATTGTTGCCAATAACCACTGTCAGACGTTCGTGAAGCGCAATCGTCTTCTTTCGAAAACCTTTGAAATTGGTTATT
The DNA here is from genome assembly GCA_963653995.1 of Flexilinea sp. Lineage (GTDB taxonomy): Bacteria > Bacteroidota > Bacteroidia > Bacteroidales > Bacteroidaceae > Prevotella. The sequence continues at coordinate 5,366 of CAVJZJ010000070.1, read as the reverse complement.
TCTATTTTTTTTATTCTCATAGGGAAGTAGTATAAACAGCGTTCTCGTTATGGAAAGAAGAGTGTGTTTTATCGTTCATAGACGATAAAAATCACACACATTTGTCGTTTATAGACGATAAAATCACCTTATCATTCATATCATGCCACCCTTGCGGCATCTTTCTTCCTTTGCCGATACCCCACCACATATCCGCCCACCGATGTGCGGCTGACGATCCACGACAAGGCAAGGGAGAGGATGAGTGTCAGCACGACGGTGACGAGTATCTGGAGCGCAGGTGGCAGGGTTGCAATAAACGGATTGGGCCATAGCAAGGTGCGCATGATGAATATATGCATAAGATAGATACCGAATGTCAGCGCAGACACCTTGGCGAAGGTCGTCTGATACCTGCCCAGTCGGTGGCAACGCCGGGCTACCACTTTCAACAATGTCCACCAAAACACGGCTTGCGCCAAGACAAACACCGAAACAGTATTGCAGGTGAAGAGGGAGGAATCCACATCTATATGTAACAGATGGGTAGCCAATGGCACCCCGAGAGCCACGGCATAACCGAGCGTGGCTTGCCACAGACGCACTTTGTCTCCATAGTGTTGCAACCAGTGACCCAACAGGAAATAGCCCACACATCCCGAGAAGTTATATAGGATGCCGGTAATACTGTCGTTGACATCTACAACATAACGTAGCAGGGGATAGCACAAGGTGACGACCCAAAGTCCGAGATACATTCGTTCTTCCTTCTCCCCTGCCCTCACCAACCATGCCGAGAGGATGGGCGCAACCAGATAGAGACCGATGAGGGTGTACATGAACCACAGCACGCCAGTACCCTGTGCCGAGAACGGTATCGACAGCACCTTACGGACAATGTCTGCCGCACCAAGGTGCTCCCTCAGGCTCAGCATCACCAGATAGACGGCCGACCAGACGATCACGGGCACCACGACCTTACCCAGCCGTTTGCCCAAGAAGGTGCGAGTAGAGAGGTGCTGTACAGTAGTTGTTATATGGGGGGGGGTGAAGGGAGCAACAGGGCTCCACTCACCATGAAAAACAGGGCGTTGCAAGGCGTGGTGACCAGACTGATACTCGCCAGCAACACCGAATGAGACTCGGTGGACGGCAGTGGCGAATGGGTTGTCACCACCATCAGACAGGCGAGAATACGAATGAGGTCGAGAGAGAGGTCACGTTGTTTCATGGGCGTGATATTGTTCCTTGGATTATATGGCATTACAATGATTTGCTGTGCTTTATGAAAGCCAAAAATCTTTTAATGATTTTGTTTCCATCTCGCAGAAACGAGAATACGAAAACACACATCTTAATTTGCAGCCTGCTCTTATTCCTGCAAGCTATTCTATATAGTTTCTGTTCTATTCCTTTTTCTTTGTTTTTTGCATACTCGAATGCTTCTTCCGTCAATGGGTCGCTCATAATTCTGTCCATCTCTTCATCCACTTGTTTTTTCGAAAAATTACACTGGGGATGAGTAAGATTGAACACCATACAATTTATGACATTATGATAAAAACGTCGGTTGAGATAATCATCCAATCGCTTGTCATCCAATTTCCAATGACTTTTCAAATCCTCAAAATGTTTGCGAACGGATTTATAGATGTCAAAACGGTCGGGGATAAAATTTGAGCGGGTGTTACCTTTGTAATATATATAATAGGTGTATAACACGTCGGAAGAGACATATGCTTTATCCAAATATTGATAGACTTTTAGATTGAACACCTCATCTTGTTGAATACGCTGATTTTCAAACCGCAAGTCGTATTTATCCAAAAATGACTTTCTGTAAAACTTGTTCCACGGGAATCCATTCATCTTAAAAACGACTAAATCCATGAAACTATTTTTCAACTCATCATTTGAATTGATTAGCCTACTTGGAAAACTTACAGTACATTCTATTGGATATTCTGTCTCTACACACTTATAGCCAAACAATAAAAAATCGACATCGTAGGAATCCATTTTCTCGACATTTCTCTCCAGTAGTTCCTGTGATATTTCATCATCAATATCAAAAAAATAGATATACTTCCCTGCAGCATTGTCTATACCTTTATTCCTAGCACCGCCAGAACCTTGATTGTCTTGATGCAAGACTTTTATTCTTCCATCCTTTTGTGCCCACTCATTGCATTTATCCAAACTACCATCCGTAGAGCCATCATCCACAAGAATAATTTCAAATTTACGATATGTCTGGGCTAAGAGATTTCTTATACCTCGGTCAATAAATCCCTCTACATTATAAATCGGCACAATAACCGATACCTCAATGTCTGCCATAGTAGTTATTCTCTTTTATGGATGTCAAGAATGCTTTTGGTAACAACTGTTGTTTTGCTTGGAATTTCCACATTAGACAACAAGCAATTATACCCTACAATAACTTCATCATTGATAATTGTTCCTTTTAATATGGAAACATTCTCTCCAATCCAGCAATCATTACCAATTATTACGGGGTTTGTCTTAGGTCTTTTATTCTCATATCCATAATACGGATAATGTTCTTCTGTGATACGTCTACGCTCATCCTTGGAATAGACATTGTGCGTATTTGTGTCCCATATATTTACATTGTAGCTGATTTGGTTGTAGTCGCCAATAGACACAACTTCATCGCAACGGATTTCCCCCCCCCTATTAATATTAGTATAATTTCCAATATGGATGTTTCCACCAAATCTAACCCAAAATCGAGATGCGCAAATCTTTGAATGATGCCCTATTTGGATTTTTCCACTTTCTATATTTAGCATTACCTTTTCAGACGCACTTCCTATGATGCTATTATTTCCAATAATACATGCACCTGAATCTATCGATAATACGGCATTTTCTATGCGTACATTGTCCCCAAATTCTACACTAGAACCAGGAGTCACAATTATACGACTATTATTTATGATGACATTTCTGCCTATTTTTGCATTTGCACCTTCGCAAACTCGAAAATAGGATTTATGAAAAATCCATTTATATTTGATTTCACTTAAAACACCCATGTATTTCAAGAACTATAATCTGCAATAGTCAAACAGCGAAATGTTGTTCATCGGTTGCTGATTTTACCAAGCGTAGTTGTAACAAAAGACCTGACCATACTTTTTTCCTTCTCTCTGAACATCAATAGCCAGAAAAGAACTATCAAACAGAGCCAGCCCACAAGACTGTCTATCACCAAACCATAAAAACTCGTCGCTTCATGCATCAGCCTACCTACCCCTAAAACGATGGCTGCGGCGATAACAAGAGATTTCATATAGTCAAAGAAAATGACCAAGCACTTGACTTGCGGTATGTTTTGGTGCAACAGGTAGATATCGACAAGACCAACTGTCATTTGACTGACAACGACAATAGAATAGCCGACAACGGGACTGGCATGGTAACATTTCAGAACACCATATATCACTACAGGTGTAAGCATATAAATAATGTTCCGCACAATGGAACTCCGCCGTATCTTGCCCGAAGCATGTAGGCCAATCGTAATAATATGCGATACGCCGGTGAGATACATGGCCAGCAGGAGCAGTCGGCAGAAACTGACGCAATATTCAGGGACGTTGCCCAGCCAAAGTTTCAACACGTATGGGGCGTTGATAAACATCGGTATCGTCACGATGCCTACCAAGAACAGATTCATTCTGATGGTGGAAAGCATCAGTTGGTTCATCCGTGGGAAATTGCCTGCGGCATAATTGGTGATAATCTGTGGGCGCACTGCCGTCGTGATGTTCCCCGCCAACCCCATCAGAATGCCTTGAACGGTGGACGCTATGCCACCGGCAGCATTGACCACCGTGCCAAAAAACATGTTCAAGACCACATTGCTGCCATATACCCGAAGGGAGTAGCCACATTCCGCCAGCATGTTCCATACGGAGAAGCCCAGCATCGGCTTGACAATCTGCTTGTTGAAGGCAAGACGCAGGCGACTCTCTTTGTAATTCTTGATGCAATAGAAGCGGTAGATGAAAATCATCAAGACGGAGACCGCCAACGAAAGCAGAGAATAGACAATCAGTTTGTCCCAAGCGGCAATGGTGATCAGATAGACAATCACCAACTTGAGTCCCACGTTCAGCAATTCGATGTAGGCGTATATGTCCATCTTTTCGTGGGCCATAATCACCGCAGAATAGGGAACTTGCGTGATGCCCAAAAACGCCCCCACCACACTGCACTGATAGACCACATGGGCTGCCGTCATTCTTCCCTCAGGGATGACCATCTTGTTGCACAAGAGCCACAGTCCCACTGTTTCTGCTATCAGCACCACCACGATGGCAATGCCTATATGAATAAGGAGTGCGCCATTGAAAGTATCATTCAGTCGTTTCTCGTCTCCTTTGCCCATCTCAAACGTCAAGAAACGCGAGGTGGCTGCAGACATAGCCGAATTCAAGAATGCGAACATGCCGACGATGCCGCTCACGACACCATAGACACCATAGTCGCTCACCCCCAATACTTGCAGCACTACCCTGCTCGTATATAAACTGACGAGGACAGACAGTAGTGTGCGCAAGTATAGCGCGATTGTATTCTTGGCTATTCGTTTGTTGCTGTCGGAAGACATGATTTTTTTATTTTTTCTCCTCCGTATAATACCCACTATAGTATCCCCGTCCGTAATACCCATACCGTCCATAGTAGCCATAGCGGTGGCCACCGTATGACGAGTAGGAGGTGGATCCGTTGAGGAGGAGGGCGAGGTTCTTGTACTTGCCGGTCTCATACCACTGCTCTACGGTGGGCAGGAGCGAGCGGTCGAAGAGACCCACACGGATGACGAAGAGCGTCACGTCGGTGTGGGGAGTGATGATGCTCACGTCGGCGACCATGTCGCTCGGCGGACAGTCGATGAAGATATAGTCGTACTCCTCGCGCAGGTTCTTTATGAGTGTCTCGAAGCGTGGCGAGTAGAGCAGCTCGGTGGGGTTGGGGGGTATCGTACCGCAAGGCAAGACGTCGATGTTGCCGTCGTGCACGATGAGGCTCTTGTAGTCGTCAGTCTGCGCCCCGAGGTAGTTGCTCACGCCGAGTTTCGGACTCTTGTAGTACTGCGAGAGCGAGCCATGGCGCATGTCGAGGTCGATGACAAGCGTCTTCTTGCCGTTGACCGCCATGGTGAGGGCGAGGTTGTGGGAGATGAAGGTCTTGCCGCTGCCCGGATACATGGAGGTGAGCATGATGACCTGACGGCGACCCTCGCTGCTGACGAGGAACTCGAGGTTGGACCGCACGATGCGGAACGCCTCGTTGATGAGGTTGCGGCTACCCTCCTCCACCACTACTTTGTGATGGTGGTGATGACGCTTGCC
>CAVJZJ010000069.1:0-8119 GCA_963653995.1 Flexilinea sp. | reverse complement strand
CCCTCGTCGTCCCATCCGTGCTCGTCGTCGCCGATGAGCTTACGCTTCGGGTCGGTAGACAGGGTGGTCTTGCCAGTGCCAGAGAGACCGAAGAAGATAGCGGTGTTCTCACCGTTCATGTCGGTGTTGGCAGAGCAGTGCATGGAAGCCATGCCCTTGAGGGGAAGGAAGTAGTTCATCATAGAGAACATACCCTTCTTCATTTCGCCACCGTACCATGTGTTGATGATGACCTGCTCTTTGCTGGTGACGTTGAACACTACGGCGGTCTCAGAGTTCAGACCGAGTTCCTTGTAGTTCTCAACCTTAGCCTTGGATGCGTTGTATACGATGAAGTCGGGCTCCTGGTCGAACTCGGCCTCGTTTTGGGGACGGATGAACATGTTGGTCACGAAGTGTGCCTGCCATGCTACTTCGACGATGAAGCGCACCTTCATGCGGGTATCCTTGTGGGTACCGCAGAAACCGTCGACAACGAAGAGTTTCTTGTTGCTCAGCTCCTTCTTGGCGATCTCCTTCACTGCTGCCCATGCTTCCTTGCTGGCGCGGTGGTTGTCGTTCTTGTACTCCTCAGAGGTCCACCATACGGTGTCGTGAGAATTCTCGTCGTCTACGATGAACTTGTCCTTGGGCGAACGGCCGGTGTAGATACCGGTCATCACGTTGACGGCACCGAGCTCTGTCTCCTGACCTACCTCGAAGCCTTCGAGACCTTCCTTGGTCTCCTCGTTGAACAATACCTCGTACGAAGGATTGTACAGTACCTCAGTTGTGCCTGTGATACCGTACTTCTCTAAAACTGACTTGTCAAACTTTGCCATTGTCTTGTTTGTTATTTAGAAGTGAATTAGTTGTAATTTCGCGTTATCTTAAATCCACCGCAAAGTTAGAAAAAAAGTGCTGAAACGTGTTCCTGCCGTCCCTGAAAAAAAACGGGTGGATAAACTTTTTTATGTTAAGAAACTTGAAATAGCCGCACACCTATCCATGTTTGATATGCCCACTTGACAAAAACTGACGGATTTTCCTTACTTTTGCAAGGACAATGCGGTCGGACATGTCGCCCGCGGCGTCGCAAGGGAACATCGTGACGGCGTGAAAAACAGCAAGTCGTTTTTTCACCGTCACACAAAAAGAATAATATGAAAATCATCAATTTCAGCGAGACCGACTCCATCATAGGCCAGTATATGGCCGAGACCCGCGACGCCGAGTACCAGAAGAACCGCACGCTCTTCCGCAACAACATACGCCGCATAGGGCAGATGGAAGCCTACGAGATCAGCCGCACGCTCGACTACGCTCCCCGCGAGGTACAGACCCCGCTGGGCACGGCCACCGTACGCACACCTACCGACAAGGTGGTGCTGGCCACCATCTTCCGTGCGGGGCTGCCGCTGCACACGGGATTTCTCGATGTGTTCGACCATGCCGAGAACGCTTTTGTGAGCGCCTACCGCGAGTATACCGATGAAGAACACACGCACGTGGGCATACACGTGGAGTATCTCGCCACGCCCGCCCTCACCGGCAAGACGCTCATCATCGCCGACCCGATGCTGGCCACCGGCGGCTCGATGGAACTGGGCTACCGCGCCCTCGTCTCCAAGGGCATGCCCAAGCACATCCATGTGGCCTGCGTCATCGCCGCCCCCGAGGGCATAGCACACATCAAGGCCACCTTCCCCGAAGACCGCACCACCGTATGGTGCGCCGCCATCGATCCGGCACTCAACGAGCACAAATATATCGTGCCCGGTTTCGGCGACGCCGGCGACCTCTGCTTCGGCGGAAAACTCTGACACAAGTTTTTTTCTCTCTTTATAATATTTATATAGGAGAAAGACTGCACAATAAATACACATAAAAAAATCACCCTAAAAACTACAACACCATGACCGAAAGAACACTCATCCTGCTGAAGCCCTGCACCGTAGAGCGCAGACTTATCGGCGAAGTTATCCATCGTTTCGAACGCAAGGGCCTGCACATCGTGGGTCTGAAGATGATGCAACTCGATGACACCATCCTCTCCGAACACTACGCCCATCTCAAGGAGCGTCCCTTCTTCCGCATGCTCTGCGACTCGATGAAGGCCACACCCGTCGTAGCCATCTGCGTCGAGGGCAACGGTGCCGTCGATGCCGTACGCGCCATCACCGGAGCCACCAACGGACGCAAGGCCGCCCCCGGCACCATACGCGGCGACTACTCCATGAGCGGACAGCAGAATATCGTACACGCCTCCGACAGTACAGAAAGCGCACAGGTGGAGATACACCGCTTCTTCCGCGACGACGAACTGTTTGAGTGGAACGACATCCTCACCCCGGCACTCTACGCCGAGGACGGTGACTGACACTTTTTTCCCCGGGTGGGCTCGCAGTCTTTCTCAGACAAGTCCGCCCCTACAATACAAGAAGAACAATGAGCAAGAGAATCATCAACAACTATGACGAGTTCGCCGCCATCCTGGGGCAGAACATCGGCATCTCCGACTATGTGGAACTGACGCAGGAGCGCATCAACCTCTTCGCCGACGCCACCCTCGACCACCAGTGGATACACGTCGACACCGAGCGTGCCAAGACCGAGAGTCCTTTCGGACAGACCATCGCCCACGGCTACCTCACCCTCTCGATGTTGCCCTACCTGTGGAACCAGATCATCGAGGTGAACAACCTCAAGATGATGGTCAACTACGGCATGGACAAGATGAAGTTCGGCCAGGCCGTCAAGTCGGGCCAGTCTATCCGTCTCGTGGCCGACCTGCTCGCCATCGAAAACCTCCGCGGCGTGACCAAGGCACAGATCAAGTTTGCCATCGAAATCAAGGACTGCCCCAAGAAAGCCCTCACCGGCGTGGCTACCTTCCTCTACTATTTCGAGTAAGACATTCGACAGAAAGGGTAGAGTGTTCAAAATCCGATTAAGGCGAGTTCTATAATTTACAATTAGTGATTATCAAAAGCATTTGGTAATTAAAGCCCTGAAAGGGCGTCACGATCTCAGCCCAGGGTGAGGATGGAGCGAAGCGACATCCGTCGCTCGGCTTTGCCGCTTGCTTTGCAAGAACCCTGGGTATATGGTCGGTTTTTAAGGCTGGCCTGTAAGGTCAGCACAATCAATTTAGCGTGTGTTGACCTTACAGGCCAACCGTCCCCAACGTACATGAAAACCCAGGGTTACATCCCTCGCTTCGCTCGGTCCTCACCCTGGGCTGGGATTGTCGCGCCCTTCCAGGGCTTTGTTACTCAATTAAAAAACAACCATCCACCCAACCACACACATGAAGATAGGCAACATAGAGTTCGGCCCCCGTCCCCTCTTCCTCGCTCCCATGGAGGACGTCACCGACATCGGTTTCCGCCACCTCTGCCGCCGTTTCGGCGCAGCGATGGTCTACACCGAGTTTGTCAGCGCCGAAGCCCTCGTGCGCTCCATCAAGTCGACCGTAAGCAAACTCACCCTCGGCGACGACGAGCGGCCCGTGGGCATACAGATCTACGGACGCAGCGTAGAGGCCATGGTAGAGGCCGCACGCATCGTGGAACAGGCACGGCCCGACGTGATCGACCTCAACTTCGGCTGCCCCGTCAAGAAGGTGGCCGGCAAGGGAGCCGGTGCCGGCATGCTGCAGAATATACCGCTCATGCTCGACATCACCCGCGAAGTGGTCAAGGCCGTGAGCGTGCCCGTCACCGTCAAGACCCGACTGGGCTGGAACAGCGAGCAACTCGTCATGCCCGACCTCGCCGAACAACTGCAAGACTGCGGCATCGCCGCCCTCACCGTACACGGACGCACACGCGCACAGATGTATACCGGACAGGCCGACTGGACCCTCATCGGACGCATCAAGGACAATCCCCGCATACACATCCCCATCATCGGCAACGGCGACATCACCTCACCCGAGGAAGCCCGCCAAGCCTTCGACCGCTACGGCGTGGATGCCGTCATGGTGGGACGCGCCACCTTCGGAAGGCCCTGGGTGTTCAGCGAGATGCGCGCCCTGCTCGACGGCCAGACCGACTATCGCCCCATGACCGTCGACGAGAAGGTAGACATCCTCCTCGAGCAACTCCACATCAACGTAGACCGCATCGACGAGTACCGCGGCATACTCCACACCCGACGCCATATCGCCGCCAGTCCCGTCTTCAAGGGCATACCCGACTTTCGCGAGACACGCATCGCCATGCTCCGCGCCAATACCCTCGTCGAACTAGAAAGCCTCATCGCACAGGCTCGACAGATGTGCAAGAAGGCAAAGGAGCAGGAAAACGGCGGTGTGTAGGCACACATCCCGAGAATTCAAGGTTTGTTAACACGAAATTAAACCATTTTCACAGAAAAACCCCGAAAACCGGCGGAATTCCGCAAGTTTTCGGGGTTTTATTTTCGTGTTTTGCGAAAAATTGTTATCAAAAAATTTGGAGCATTACTCTTCCGGCTATACCTTTGCACCCGTCATCTGACAACAACGACAGAGACTCAAACCCAATAAGGCGCGAGCCGTGTCCAGTCGAAAAGGTTGACAACAAATGAAGCAAAACAAAAAATACACGAATATAGCAAGAAGCAAAAAACACGTAACATACAATAACCCTAAAAACAACGAATGATTATGAAGACTACAATGAAATCCGCAATGAAGGCCGCAGCCCTTCTCCTCATGGCTACCGTAATGACCACTGGCATGACCAGTTGCTCCAGCGATGACGACAACAGCACCAAGACCGACAACACCGTAGCGGGCACCGTCACCAAACTCACCTTCGGTATGCCGATGGAAACTGCCAAGATCTGCACCGCCACAGTAGACTATACCGACGGAGCCGGTGTGAAACACACCGAGGACGTCAACGGTCAGAGCGTAGAAATCACCAGCACCAAACTCGAAAGTCAAGGCGACATCACCTTCCACCTGACCCTCAAAAAGGACGCCCAACTCACTGGAAAGAGTTACAAACTCGGCGGAAAGGTCGCCTACACGACCAAGAATATCAATGCCAAGGGCGAAATCGTCGGCAGTTCCTTCTCCAGCGAAACGCTCACCGTAAGCGCCACGAAGGCCACCGCCGAGGTAGAACCCTACCTGGCCACCAATCCCGACCTTACGATACACTACACCGTCTCTACAACGGCTGAAGGCAAAATCACCGTCACCTCCCAAACCAATGTAGGCGGAGAGACCAACACCAAGATCAGAGCAGCACAGTAAAGACAAGGTACAGCCCCGTAGGGCAGAGTATTCAAAACGATTGGTATCCGGTAAAATATCGCAAGCAGCGAGTCCCCAAGGGACGACAGAATATAGCGTAGGGCGTAAGCCCTACGCTATATTCTGTCGTCCCTTGGGGACTCACGCTTGCATAATCCTACAGGACTCCTCGTCTTCGATATTTTTTTTTGGACTTCCAACCATCAAAAATGCGTCCTTACGGGAATTCCCCTCCATCTGCCGTCGGATTTTTCACATTTTTTTATCGTAAAAAAATTCGCCGTACGCAAAAAAAATCGTTTATTTGCAACATATCTTATAAGAGATAAAATACAAAAAGAGAAAACACCCCACACCCCTAACCCACTTACACCGCAACACTATGGCAAAAGGAAAGAAAGGCCGCCGCCTGAAAAAAGCACAGGTGGAAGAGATGCTCGAACAACTCTTCTCCTCACACCCCGACAAGACCTACTCCTACAAGGAGATATTCCGTACCCTCGGCTTCGATACCCACCCCGCAAAGATGCTCGCCATCGACACCATCGACACCATGACGTGGGACGATTTCCTCACCAAGGTGTCTGACAACGCCTACCGCCTCAACACCGCCGGACAAGTACAGGAAGGCACCTTCCAGCGCAAGGCCAACGGCAAAAACTCCATCCTGCCCGACGGCAACGACGGCAAGCCCATCTTCGTGGCTGAGCGCAACTCACTGTGGGCCCTCACCGGCGACCGCGTGCGCTTCTCCTTTATGGCCCGCCGCCGCCAGCACATCAAGGAGGCACAGGTCATCGAGATACTCGAGCGCGCCAAGGATACCTTCGTGGGCAAACTGTCTACCGACCACGACCTCACCGTACTCATCACCCCGGAAAACAACCTGGCCAACTCCATCATCATCCCCCGCCGCCGACTCAAGGGCGGAAAGGACGGCGACAAGGCCGTCGTGCGCATCAAGGAATGGCCCGACGCCGACCACCGCAACATGATCGGCGAGGTGGTAGACATACTCGGGCCATCGGGCGACAACGACGTGGAGATGAACACCATCCTCGCCCAGTACGGTCTGCCCTACCGCTACCCCAAGGCCGTGGAGGAAGCCGCCGAGAAGATCTCCGACCAGATCACCCCCGAAGACATGGCCGGACGCGAAGACTTCCGACAGACCTTCACCTGCACCATCGACCCGAAAGACGCCAAAGACTTCGACGACGCCCTCTCCATCAAGGCCCTGCCCGGCGGACTGTGGGAGGTGGGCGTACATATCGCCGACGTGTCACACTATGTCACCGAAGGATCCATCATCGACCGCGAGGCGCAGCGCCGCGCCACGAGCGTCTACCTCGTAGACCGCACCATACCGATGCTGCCCGAACGCCTCTGCAACTATATCTGCTCGCTGCGTCCAGAAGAGGAGAAACTGGCCTACTCGGTCATCTTCACCCTCGACGACGACGCACAAGTCAGAGCGTCGCGCATCGTACACACCGTCATCCGCTCCGACCGCCGATACGCCTACGAGGAAGTACAGGCCCTGCTCGAAGACAACGGCGTGGTAGACGGCACTGGACAGCCCGCCCCACCCGCTCCACCGACCGGATACAAGGGCGAGCACGCCCTCGAACTCATCACCCTCGACCGGCTGGCCAAGCGTCTGCGCGCCGAGCGGTTCAAGAACGGCGCCGTGAAGTTCGACCGCGAAGAACTCCACTTCGATGTCGACGAGAAAGGCAAGCCCGTGCGCTGCTACTTCAAACGGTCGAAAGACGCCAACAAACTCATCGAGGAATTCATGCTCCTGGCCAACCGCACCGTGGCCGAGTCAGTGGGCAAGGTCAAGAAAGGACGCAAGCCCAAGACCCTACCCTACCGCGTACACGACAATCCCGACCCGCAGAAACTCGAGACCCTACGGCAATTTATCTGCAAGTTCGGCTACAAACTCAAGACCGAAGGCACCAAGAACGAGACCGCCCGCTCCATCAACGCCCTCATGGACGCCTGCTCCGGACACCGCGAGCAAGGCCTCATACAGATTGTCGCCCTCCGCGCCATGCAAAAGGCTACCTACACCACCCACAATATCGGACACTTCGGCCTCGCCTTCGACTACTACACCCACTTCACCTCGCCCATACGCCGCTATCCCGACACCATCGTCCACCGCCTGCTCACCCGCTACGCCAATGGCGGACGGTCGGCCAACCAAAACCACTGCGAGGAACTTTGCCGCCACGCCTCCGAGATGGAAATCGTGGCCGCCAACGCCGAGCGCGACTCCATCAAGTACAAGGCCGTCGAGTTTATGTCCGAGCGTGTAGGCAACGTCTACGATGCCCACATCTCGGGCATACAGTCGTACGGCATCTACTGCGAGATCGACGAAAACCACTGCGAAGGCCTCGTACCCATGCGCGACCTCGACGACGACTACTACGACTTCGATGAGCGCAACTACTGTCTCGTAGGCCGCCGACACCACAACAAGTACCAACTCGGCGACCCCATACGCATCAAGGTGGCACAGGCCAACATCGAGAAAAAACAACTCGACTTCACCCTCGCCGAAAGAACGCATAACAAAGAAGCCAAAACCTCTGCCCCCGACAATGCCGCACCAAGTGCGCCGAAAGACAAAAAAGGAAAACGACCGGCAAAAGGAAAAAAGGGAAAGAAATAGGAAATCAGAAACGTCGCAAGCAAAAGAGTCCCGTCGGGATTTGAATAATTTACGTTTCGTGGAAATTTCGCAAGCGTGAGTCCCGTAGGGACGATAGATTACAGGGTAGGGCCTCGGCCCTACCTTTTTCGTTCATACCCAACAAGATGCCCCTGCTTTCTATGATAAAATCCAAATATTTTGACCGAAATTTTTGTTTTACGCTG
>CAVJZJ010000068.1:0-8501 GCA_963653995.1 Flexilinea sp. | reverse complement strand
CAGCGTAAAACAAAAATTTCGGTCAAAATATTTGGATTTTATCATAGAAAGCAGGGGCAATATTTGTAACGCCGTGTGGAAAGGTAGGGCTTACGCCCTACCCTATAATCTGTCGTCCCTACGGGACTTACGTTTGCGACACCCTTCTTCTAGGGCTGCTAATTGTTCTAATCCCTACAGGACTCGCCTGTTGCATTTTTTGTCAAACGCCAATAACTTGAAATATTGGTGTCCGGTAAAAATCTTTTCCACGCTTACTTGGCGTAAGCCACCGAACGGGTTTCGCGGATAACGGTGATCTTCACCTGTCCGGGATAGGTCATCTCGTTCTGTATCTTGTCGGCAATCTCACCTGAGAGTGCCTCGCTCTCCTTGTCGTCCATCTTGTCGGCACCGACAATGACACGGAGTTCGCGACCAGCCTGTATAGCGTAAGTCTTGGTGACACCGGGATAGGACATAGCGATGGCCTCCAAGTCGTTGAGACGCTTGATGTAGGCTTCCACAATCTCGCGACGGGCACCGGGACGTGCGCCGGAGATAGCGTCGCACACCTGTACGATGGGTGCGAGAAGGGTGTTCATCTCCATTTCGTCGTGGTGGGCACCGATGGCGTTGCAGATATCGGGCTTCTCCTTGTACTTCTCGGCGATCTTAGCACCGTAGAGTGCGTGGGGCAATTCGCTTTCCTCATCGGGCACCTTACCGATATCGTGGAGCAATCCGGCACGCTTGGCCTTCTTGGGATTGAGACCGAGTTCGGAAGCCATGACAGCACAGAGGTTGGCCGTCTCGCGTGCGTGCTGCAGAAGGTTCTGTCCGTAGGAAGAGCGGTACTTCATCTTACCGATGATACGGATAAGTTCGGGATGGAGTCCGTGTATACCGAGGTCGATAGCGGTGCGCTTACCAGTTTCCACGATCTCGTTGTCGAGTTGCTTTTTGACCTTGGCCACCACTTCCTCGATGCGGGCGGGGTGTATACGACCATCGGCCACAAGTTGATGGAGTGCCAGGCGGCAGACCTCACGACGTACGGGATCGAAGGCGGAGATGACGATAGCCTCGGGGGTATCGTCTACCACGATTTCCACACCGGTAGCGGCTTCAAGGGCACGGATATTGCGACCCTCGCGACCGATGATACGACCCTTCACCTCGTCGTTGTCGATATGGAACACGCTGACGGAGTTTTCGATGGCCGTCTCGGTGGCCACACGCTGTATGGTCTGGATGACAATCTTCTTGGCTTGGGTATTGGCATTGAGTTTGGCCTCGTCGATAATCTCGTTGACGTAGGAAGCCGCATCGGCCTTGGCCTCGTCTTTGAGGCTCTCCACCAGTCGGTTCTTGGCCTCTTCTGCGCTGAGTCCGGAGAGTTCCTCAAGTTTTTCGCGCTCGCGGCTCTGCATCTTCTCGAGTTCGTCCTGCTTGATGGCGAGGAGTTTCTTCTCGTTGTCCACACGCTGCTGGCTCTGCTCTACCTCCTGCTTGCGGCGTCCGAGTTCCTCCTGACGCTGGTTGAGCGAAATCTCGCGCTGCTTGAGACGGTTCTCACCCTGCTGTATCTTTTGGTTGCGAGCTTGTACCTCCTTTTCGAGTTCGGCCTTCTTGCTGAGGAATTTTTCCTTCACCTCAAGCAGTTTTTTCTCTTTGATCACGCTTGCCTCCTTTTCGGCGGCAGCGACCATCTCATTGTATTTCCCCTTGATCAGATAGCGGAATACGGCGAAGCCGCCCAATGCTCCCAGCACGAGGGCAACGACGGCCACGATGAGTGTCAGTATTATGTCCATTTGATGTTGTTGTATTTAAAATAATGTAATGTGTATGGTATGATATTCTCTTTCTATTCCATGGCATCCTGCCGCTCAACGCTTGAGGGCATCTTCGATTTCTGAAGTCAACTTGTCGAGAATATCATCGTAGGGGCGGGTATCGTTGCGCTGCACCTCACGCTCATAGCGCAGGGCTATCTCGATGAGGGCCATATACAACAATTCCCTGTCACTCTTTACGCCCTTGAAATAGGAGGCGTAAGAATTGACAGTATTGGTGATGAGTCGGGCGGCGTCACGATAGAGCGGTTCTTCCTCGGGTTTGACATTGACGGGAAAATCGGTATCGTAGACGTGCAGTCGTATCTGCAGTTTCTCTTGGTTTTCTTCAGCCATTGGCAGGGTGCGTTTGGGATTTTATTGCTCGCTGACCAGTGTGATGCACTTGTCGACATCACGGATAAGTTTGGCCAGTCTCCGGCGGGCCGACTCACGGTCGCCGTCGGATATCTCAAGCATGCGGGCTGTCATCAGACCGTCGTATTCGCCTTTTGCCTTCTGCAGTTGGGCCTTGACCTGTGCCAGTTCTTCCTCCTGCTCACGAACCTTGGCCTGCAGGCTCCGACATTCCTCTCGCAGTTCTTCATACTGGAGTATCATTTGCCTGACCCGCGTAGAGAAAAGGTCTATCTTCTTGACGTTGGCGTCCATTGCGGTCTGTATATATGGGTTACAAAATTAGCGGAATTTCTCGGGAATTCCAAATCGGATGGCATTTATTTTGCAAGAATATGCACAACGACAGTGGCCGCATCATCTCCTCTGCAACCACCTGCATATGTACAGTCTTACTTCTTGCCTTTATCGTCATCGTCGGTCTTGCGCGGCTCTTTCTTGGCCAGCATGACCACTTGGTAGACAAAGTCGGTGATCCACCCTTGTGAGAAACCGAGGCGTTTGGCATAGGTACGCACGCTGACGATGGTCTTCATCACACCCATATCGGTATAGTCATTCTTGTTGAAGATATCCGACACGGTCTTCTCCGTCATGCTATACAAGGCTTTCTTGAAGAAGGAGGGCAGGCGCAACTTGAACTTCATCAGGTTGGACATCAGCATCATCAAGTCTTGGGTGAAGCCCTGGAACTGCACAAGGTAGACCTGAATATCCTGCATCTTGCGGCAGTTCTTGCGCAGGCTTTGATCGATCTCCTTGAAGAAGTTGTCGTTGGTACCGTAGAGATCCTTGAGCATCTTCTTGCAGTGGGCTTTCTCCCCCACCCCTAGTTTGTTGTTGACGGTCGGTACGTGCAGTGTCTGCTTGAACACGCGCAGGTCGGGCAGCGCCGCGAGATTGGTGATACCGAGGTTGGCCGCCATGGAAGCCTGAAAGTATACGCGCACAAGGTTCATATAGTCTTCCATGCCGCCTATCTTGCTCTCTTCAGCCTTATGGCCAAAGATTTTTGAAAATATTCCCATTGTAGTTGTTGTTCGTGATAAATTATTGTTGCAAATTTACAACTATTTATCCAATAGAGCAAAACAAAGGTTCAAAAGTAGAAAGCGGAAGTCCGATTTATCTGCCTTTTATCCGCCATTCATTCTCGGATACTTAGTCTTCGGCCTTGCGGACTCGAGTATTCAGTAGCAAAGACTGCAGTAGTCGAGCCCGAATACTCCTGTAGTTTGGCCCGAATACTCGAGTGTTCGAGCCTGAATACTGCAGTATGCAAGGCCTAATACTTCCACAAGCCTTGCCCGACGGACAAACAGGCAGGACACAAAGGCAAGGAGAACGGGGTTTCGCCACAAAAATAGAGGAAACGTATAAAAATTCCAAAGGTGTATAGACGCATTTCGGCGAAATTGCCTAACTTTGCATAAGTTAGGCTGCACCTCAGCAATCGAAACCAGTTTCATTGCATTCGGTTGGCACTAACTTTGCATAAGTTAGGAGTTAGGCTGCACCTCAGCAACCTGAAGAGGTTGCACCGCCTCGCACAAAAAAGACGAACACCATCTTTAGAACCATCACAAAATTATGAAGGGCATCGTTCTCGCCGGAGGTTCCGGCACCAGATTGTATCCAATCACCAAAGGCATCAGCAAACAACTGATACCCATCTTCGACAAACCCATGGTCTACTATCCGGTATCGGTACTCATGTTGGCCGGTATCCGCGACATCCTCATCATATCGACACCGCAGGACCTTCCCGCCTTCCGCAGACTGCTTGGCGACGGATCCGACTACGGCGTACACTTCGAGTATGCTGAGCAACCCACACCGGGCGGACTGGCACAGGCGTTTCTTATCGGCGAGCAATTTATCGGCGATGACGACGTGTGTCTCGTGCTGGGCGACAACATCTTCTATGGAGCAGGCTTCACCGCCATGCTCCGCGAGAGCGTACGCACCGTGGAAGAGCAAGGCGAGGCCGTCATCTTCGGCTACTACGTCAACGACCCCGAACGATATGGCGTGGCCGAGTTCGATGCCAACGGCAAATGCCTCAGCATAGAAGAAAAACCTGCCGAGCCCAAGAGCAACTATGCCGTAGTGGGCCTCTACTTCTACCCCAACAGCGTGGTGGACATCGCCAAGGGCATCAAGCCCAGCAAGCGAGGCGAACTGGAGATCACCAGCGTCAACCAGGAATACCTACACCGCCAATGTCTCAAAGTGCAGACCCTGCAACGCGGATTTGCATGGCTCGACACCGGCACGCACGACAGTCTGTCGGAGGCCAGCACCTTCATCGAGGTCATCGAGAAACGTCAAGGGCAAAAGGTAGCCTGCCTTGAAGAGATTGCCTTCCGCAAAGGATGGATAGACCGCGAACGACTCATCGCCGCTGCCACCCCAATGGCCAAGAACGGTTACGGACAGTATCTGCTCGACTTGGCCGACGGAAAACACTAAGAGACCATACACGACAAGTGACAATACACAAAAAATCCATCATCAAAAAATAAAATGGAAGACAACAACAAGCAGGGACTCTACACCGTCCAAGACGAACAGGAAGAAAGCAGTTCATTTGACCTGAGAGCCGTCTACACCGCCCTTTTGCTCAACTGGAAATGGTTTGTCCTCTCACTCATCATCTGTCTGGGAGGCGCTGCCATCTACCTCAGATACGCCACACCCGTCTACCAAATGACGGCAAAGATGCTCATCAAGGACGAGGATCAAGGTTCACGCCGTAGCAAGTCTGTGATGTCATCGAGCAATCTCGGTATCATCTCCAACTCCAATGGTATCGACAACGAGATCGAAATCCTGCAGTCGAAGCGACTCGCTGAGCAGGCCGTGCGCGACCTCAAACTCTATGTGTCGTACAAACTTGAAGGCCGTGTCAAAGACCAGCCCATCTACAAGACACAACCCATCAGCGTAGACATCGACCCCGCCCACCTCGAATCGCTCGACGTCCCCATCTACCTCGAGATCATCCGAAGCGGCAATACCTATAAGGTGACCGGCGAATATACAGCCACCGCCAAGAACACTGGCGAGACCACCCGCTACGCCATCAACAAGTCAATAGACCGCCTTCCCTCTGCCATCAACACCCGTGCCGGCATTCTCACCCTCACCGCCAACACGATGACCCCGATGACCGAAGGCCGTGCACTGAAGGTCAGCCTCATCGCCCCACGGTATGTTGCCGGTCGCTATGCCGGAGCCATGGCCGTAGCACAATCGTCAAAGAGCACCAGCATCGCACAGATGACCATCAACGACAATCTGCCCCAGCGCGGTGCCGACTACCTCAAGCAGATTGTCATCTGCTACAACCGACAGGCCAACGAGGACAAGAACGAGATTGCACGTCTCACCGAGGAGTTTATCAACGGACGTCTGGAGAAGATCAACGCCGAACTGGGTGATACCGAAGGCAAACTGGAGTCATACAAGCGCCGCAACAATATCGTAGGCGAAAACCTCAACTCGGCGCAGGCCATGCAGAACCAAGACCAGTTCAGCCAACGCCTAGCCGAAGCCAACACACAGATACAACTCCTGCAAAGCATCAGCGAGTACATGAACGAACCGGGCAACCGCTACCAGCCGCTACCCTCCAATGTAGGACTAAGCGACGCTTCGGCCAACTCGCTCATCAGCAAGTACAACGACATCGTCATGGAGCGCAACCGCATACTGCGCAGCGCTAGCGAGAGCAGTCCCTCTGTCACCCCGCTGACCGCACAACTCGACGATCTGACCAACGGCATACGCCGTGCCCTCAGCCAGTCACGCCGCAGCATGGAGATACAACGCAACAGCGTATCGCAGCAGTTCGGCAAATATAGCGGACAAGTATCGGCCAACCCTGAACAGGAGCGTATGCTCACCCAAATCGGACGCCAGCAAGACGTGAAGTCGGGCCTCTACCTCATGCTTCTGCAAAAACGTGAGGAGAACTCCATCTCGCTCGCCGCCACCGCCGACAAGGGCAAACTCATCGACGATCCCGCCTTCGCCGGCAAGATCAGCCCGAAGGATACCATCATCATGAGTGCCGCACTCGGCATCGCCCTGGTACTGCCCACCCTCATCATCTTCCTCGCCAGCATCTTCCGCTACCGCATCGAGGGACACGACGACGTGGCCAAACTCACCTCCATACCCATCGTGGCCGATGTGGCCGTGGCCAGCGAAGCAGCCAAGACCAAGGCGGACATCGTGGTACACGAAAACCAAAACAACCAGATGGAGGAAATCTTCCGTTCGCTCCGTACCAACATACAGTTCATGCTCAAGGAGAACGAGAACGTCATCATGTTCACCTCGAGCACATCGGGAGAAGGCAAGACGTTCACAGCAGCCAACCTCGCCGTAAGTTTCGCCCTGCTCGACAAGAAGGTCATCCTCCTCGGACTCGACATACGCAAACCGCGTCTGGCCGAACTCTTTGAGATCAACGACCACCAGCACGGTATCACCCCGCTACTCACCCTCGCCGACCCCACCGACGAGGAGATACGCTCACAAATCATCCCCTCGGGCATCAACAACAATCTCGACCTGCTCATGGCCGGACCGATACCGCCCAACCCGACGGAACTCATCGCCCGCAACTCGCTCGACGAAATCATCGCACGACTGCGGAAGACCTACGACTACATCCTCATCGACACCGCCCCCGTAGGACTGGTGAGCGACACCATCTACATCGGTCGCGTGGCCGACCTCACCGTCTACGTCTGCCGTGCCGACTTCACCGCCAAGAGCAGTTTCGGACTGATCAACTCGCTCAACGACGAAAAGAAACTGCCCAACATGAGCATCGTCATCAACGGCATCGACATGTCGAAGAAGAAGTACGGCTACTACTACGGTTACGGCAAGTACGGCAAGTACGGACGCTACGGTTCGTACACCTACGGCGGCGGTCACTACGGCTACGGTTACGGCACCTACCAGAACAGTCACTACGGTGACAAGAACGACACCTCGGTGAAACGATAGTCCAACAATTTCAGTGACAGCAAAAACATAGTGACGGTAAAATTTTTACCGTCACTTTCCATTACAAAAAACAGCAAAGAAAAAAAACAAGAACAATGGTTATAGCAGTAGACTTCGACGGCACCATCGTCGAACATCGCTACCCCGAAATAGGCAAGGAGATACCCTTCGCCACCGACACCCTGCGTATGCTCATTGCCGAGCAGCACAAACTCATCTTGTGGAGCGTGCGCGAGGGCAAACTCCTCGACGACGCCGTCGCCTGGTGCAAGGAACGCGGCGTGACCTTCTACGCCGTCAACAAAGACTATCCCGAAGAGAAGGTGGAGTACAACAACCACTTTTCCCGCAAGATCAAGGCCGATCTCTTCATCGACGACCGCAACATCGGCGGTCTACCCGACTGGGGACAGATCTACCGCATGATACACGACGGCAAAACCTTCGCCGACCTGATAGCCGAAGACCGCCGCTCACGCATCGACAGCCAACCGCCCAAGAAAAAAGGTTGGTGGCCGTTCTAAAAGACCTACCTTTGCCCCTCACATTGCGCCTACTCCAGTTATTTACATTATTAACACTATTTAACACAGGGGGGGTAAAAAGAACACCATTTGTATTACCTTTGCACACGTTATATCATACATTTGCCCTACCTTGTGAAAGGTTGAGAGATGCAAAGGCACACAAGACAGACAGACGAGAAACGAGATAATCACGAAAGTTTCCGACACAAAAATTTCGCTCAACAAGCGGAACGCCTCTGATACAACACAAAGCACATCGTATAATAGCGTGCTTCAACACGGCACACATTATAGAATATACGCAAATACAATAACAAAAGACAATAACACCAAACCGAAAAAGACATGAAAATTAAATCAATTCTCAGCGTAGCCCTCGCCATAGGTACACTTGTATCCTGCTCGGTAGAGGACAACGAAAACACTGCCTCGAAGGTAAAGGAAGACTACACCCGCGAGTTCATCAAGCAATTTGGCACCATCGACCCCAACCAAGATTGGAGCGTTGTTGAGCAGAAGAGTATTTCGGTAGACTTGCCGAAATCTTCACACGTAAAGGTTTTCGAGAAACAGTGTGGAGAATTTCGCCTTGCCGCTGATTATAAAGACGTAACAAAGAAAACCATCACATTCGATGGATTGGAAGGCGACAACACGCCGTTCCTCGTGTTTGTAGACGACGCAGCCTACGCCGTGGAGAACGGCCAGACGCTCA
>CAVJZJ010000067.1:0-8549 GCA_963653995.1 Flexilinea sp. | reverse complement strand
GTATGTGGTATATCCTACGGATCTCTTTACTCCACAGCCACCTTGCGTGTCTGGTTGCCGGCCTTTACGATATAGGTGCCGTGCGCTGCGGGCAGGTTGAGGCTTATGCCGTGGGCGTGTGCCACGGTACGTCCTGCAGCATCGCAGACGGTGATGTCGGTCTGTGTTGAGGCGGTGACGGTGAGGCGTCCGTCGGTGGCGCTCACCTTCACTCCTTCAGCGGCGCTGACCGATGTGATGGCGGTCGGGTCTATCTCCTTGACTTCCACGCTCTGCAGATAGAGATATTCGCGGTAGCGTGCTGAGGTGGCGTAGAAGCCGAAGTAGTATACACTGTCTGTAGGTACGGTGAAGGTCACGTTGTACTCAGCCGGAGCATCCTCTTCCTCCTCAGTGGGCAGTTCGTCGATGGTGAGCAGGTCTTCGGTCTGTCCGGTCACGGTCTTGTCGTTGCCGAAGGTCACAATCATCGACTCCTTGTAGGAGAGCGACGAGGAGAAGGCCGAGAAGGTCAGCTGGTAGGTCTTGCCGGCCTCATAGTTGATGGCGGGCGCGATGAGCCAGTCGTCGGCACTGTTTTCCTGACTGTACTGGTAGTAGGCACGCAGACTGCTGGTGTCGTAGTTCCATGTGCATCCGTCCTTGTTGGCATCGATGATGGTGTAGTAGTTATACAAGTCGTAGGGCGTGGCGAAGTCGCACGAGTAGGGCAGGTCGAGCGGTGTGCCCACGATGAGGTTGTTGGACAGGGCGGAGCGTCCCTTGCGGTCGCCCTCGTAGGGGATGACGGCATAGACGTAGCGGGTCATGTCGGCCGGATGGTCTTCCTCGAAGCGGCACTCCTTGAGTCCTTCGGCCACGGTAGTTTCGCCGGGGTAGCGCACGACGGTGAACGTGAGGTTGTCGGTATTGATGGGATAGCCGTTCTGTCCCTCGGTCGGTGCTGTCCATGTGAGGGTGGTGTGCAGTCCGTCGGCGGTGAGGGTGATGTCGGTAGCGGCTTTGGGGAAGTCGTATCCGGCGAAGAAACTGCGGTGTACGGTCGGTCCGTTGCCTGCGGCGTTGGCGACATACACGTTGAGTTTGTGCCAGCCATTGGTGTAGTTCTCACCATGCAGGGTGTATACTGCGCCGGGCTCGGCATCGGTGCTGACGATGGTGTCATTGCCCTCGACGACCACCAAGTGTTGGGTACCGCTGAGTGCCGTGCCATCGTAGGCCGTTGTGGGAAGGGTGAAGGAGAGCGTGCCGCTCTGTGCGCCCTCGGTGTCGGGCGTCCATGCGAAGTCGGTGATGATGGCGGGGGCTTTCATCTCCGGTTCGAGGAAGAAAGCGCCGGGTCCCTGCAGGGCATCCTCTATGTAGGCTACCATGACGGCCGATGCGTCGGTGGGGTTCACCTCGTAGATGGCGGTGATATCCTTGTAGAGTAGCAGACTGTAACTCTGGAACATCCAGTAGAGTTTGCCCGTAGCGTTGTTGTAGAACATCGACTGGTCGTAGGAGGAGTTGATAAACGAGTCGCCCTCCAGCAGGTTGGTGGCCGAGATACCGCGCACGATGGCTACTCGTCCGTCCTTCTTGTTCACCTTGCCGAGGTATACGGCATCGGTCATCTTGTTGAGTATCGTACAGTAGATCTTGCCGTCGGGCGAGCAGGCCATGGCAAACATCTTCCAGTTGCGGTCGAGCATGTCGCCCAGTCGGGTCATCTCACCAGTTTCGGGGTCTACGCGCACGACATAGGTCTCGGTGTAGGTCTCGTCAAATCCGTAGATGTAGTCGGTGGTCGGGTCGTAGGCCAGTGCGGTGGTGGTGCACTCGCAGTTGTCGGCCAGTTCGTGCTCGGAGAGCAGTTCGTGGGTATTGGCGTCATAGATGCGCCACATGGGCTTGACGTACTGGCTGCGGGCCGAGAATTCGTTGGCGTAGATCTTGCCTTTGTGGTAGACGGCACCGCCGAGAGCGTCGGCCTTGAATACGGGACTGGTCTTGTCGGGACAGAATTTCGAGTCGAAGGGATAGAGGTAGAAACCGGGATCCATGTTGGTGAAGGCATCTACCTTTCCCCAGGTGATGGCTCCCATCAGTTCCACGCCCTCCATGCTGATACGCTCGAAGTATTCGCGTGCAGCGGCCTGCAGGCTTGTCAGGGCGACAAGGGCGGCAAGACACAGGGTCTTTGCCTTTTGGAGTAAATCATTCTTCATGCAAATGTGCTTTGATTGTTCGCTTTTGTCAATAATTCTCTACAAAGGTATACATTTTGCCGAAAATAAGGGATAAGTACGGGGGAAAAACGCCTATGCGCTATGAATATTGTGGCAGAATAGAGTGTCGGTTTTCCCCTGCTTTTTCGGATAGGCCGTATGGGTTTTGTACAAAGGCCTTGTACGGACAGTACAAAGGCCTTGTAGTGTTCGTACAAGGCCCTTGTAGCAATCGTACAAGGCCTTTGTAGTATTTCGTTGTTGCCGCAGAGGTTTTAGCCTATTCTCTACCGCCCATTTTGCCGGGATTTACTCCATATTCTTCCTTGAAGCACTTGTTGAAATAGGAGGGTGAGGTGAAGCCTACCTCGTAGGCAATCTCGGCTATGGAGAGATCGGTGGTCTCCACGAGTCGGCGGCCTTTGGCGAGCCGTGCCTTGCGGAGCAGTTCCACGGGCGTATGTCCGGTGAGGGCTTTCACCTTGCGATAGAGTTGCACGCGGCTCAGTCCGAGTTCGGCTCCGAGACGTTCGACGGAGAAGTCGCTGTCGCCGAGGTTTTGTCTGACGGTCTCGCGCAGTCGGCCTACGAAGGTGCGGTCGGTGGCGGTGAGACGCTGTTCGTCGGCTTCCTCGCCGCTGTCGCTGGAGAAGATTGACCGGAGGAGCACACGGTTGCGGAGCAGGTTGTCGACACGTGCGAGCAGGAGCGAGGCCGGGAAGGGCTTGGCGATATAGGAGTCGGCTCCCTCGTGGTAGCCTTCCTCGCGTTGCTGACTGAGCGAGCGGGCGGTGAGCAGTATCACGGGTATGTGGCTGGTGGCGGTGTCGGCCTTCAGTTGGTGGGTGAATTCGAGTCCGTCCATGACAGGCATCATCACATCGCTGATGACCAGTTTGGGTACTTCGCGCCTTGCCTTCTCGAGTCCGGTCTTGCCGTCGATGGCCTCCGATACGTTGTAGTGGGGCGAGAGGATGGAGCGGAGATAGGCCCGCATATTGTTGTTGTCGTCGATGACGAGGATGAGGGGTTTGTCGGCATCAAACTCCTCGGCATCGGTGATCTGTGCGGTGGCTTGTTCGGCGGCGGAGTCTACGGGTATGTAACTGTCGTCGACGAGTGTGCGCCCGGCAGGAGGTGTGGCCGGATGGTCTGCGGCGGGGTCGTAGCCCGGTTGGGTGTCGGGTAGCATGACGATGAAGGTAGAACCTTTTCCCGGTGTACTCTCGGCATGTACGTCGCCGTGGTGCAGGTCGACGTAGGCACGGACGAGCGACAGTCCGATGCCTGTTCCGCCGATAGCGCCCTTGGCCTGATAGAAACGCTCGAAGAGGCGGGGAAGGTCTTCCGGGGCAATGCCCTGTCCGGTGTCGCCCACAGTGAGCGTGTAGCGGTGGTCGACGAGGGCGAGACCGACGGTGACGGTGCCTTGGCGCGGGGTGTACTTGAGGGCGTTCGACATCAGATTGAAGTACACGTGCGATATTTTCTCCCGGTCGGCGATGATGAGTGCATCCTTGTCTACGTCTGTCGTGTCGACGAGGATGGTGATGCCCTGTCGGGCGGCCACGGCACGGAAGTCGGCGGCCCAGGTCTCGAGTTCCTCTTTGAGTGAGAAGCGGTTGAGCGTGAGGTGCTCCTTGTCGTTCTGCACCTTGCGGAAGTCGAGTATCTCGCCCACCATGCGGATGAGTATGCGGGTGTTGCGGGCCACCATCTCAAGCATCGTGCGGTGTTCGCCGCGCAGGGAGGGGTCGGCGAGCAGTTGCTCGGTAGGTCCGGCGATGAGGGTGAGCGGTGTGCGCAGTTCGTGGCTGACGTTGGTGAAAAACTGCAGTTGGGTGCGTGTCATCTCCTCCATGTCATGGGTCATGCGTTGCTGTTCGTCGATGGAGTCGCGCAGTCGGCGGTTGTAGCGGGTCTTGCTGCGGTAGGCGCTGACGGCAAGGGCGCATGCGGTGATGAGCAGAATGACGACGATGAGCAGGACGACGAGGTAGATGCGCTGGGTATTGAAGTCGGCGGCGGCCTTGTCGACGCGGTTGCGAAGGGTGGAGAGATGGTCTTGCTGGCGCTCGGTCTCCTCGTTTTGCATGAGCAGCACGCGGGCGTTGTCGCGTGTGACGAGAGCCGAGGAGAGATAGTTTTCGCGGTTGTAGTGTTTGCCGCGGAGGATGTTCATGGCCAGGCGCATCACCTCGTCACCCCGTGTGGGGTAGATATACGAGGCCATCAGTGTGCCGTCGGCCACCAGTTGCATGCCGCCTCCGTTGCGGGGCATAGCGTCGACACCGCAGAAGCGTATCTTGCGTATGTCGAGTCCGTGACGTGTGGCTGCGCGTCGGGCACCCATAGCCATACGGTCGTTGTGGGCGAAGACGCAGTCGAAGTCGGGATGTGGGTGCGAGAGCAGAGAGTCCATGACGCGGTATGCCCCCTGTTCGGTCCAGTCGGCGTGTATCTGTGCGGCGAGGGTGAGTGTCGGGCTTACGGCCACGATGCTGTCAAATCCTTGGGCGCGTCCAATGGCGGGTGATGACGACGACAGACCGCAGATTTCAAGGATACGTCCGCCCCCCTTGAGCGATGTCGAGAGGTAGGTAGCCATCATCCGTCCTATCTCCTCATTGTCTGCGCCGATGTAGGCGGTGTACTTGTTGGAGCGTGTGCGACGGTCGAAGATGATGACAGGTATGCCCTTCTCGAAGGCGCGGTCGATAGCCGGCGAGATGCTCACCTGACCGGGGGCGACGACGAGCAGGTCGACCTTGTCGTCGACAAACCGGTCGATCTGTTCGGTCTGCAGGCGTACATCGTCGTAGGCGGTGGAGATGCGGAGGTCTACATTATTATAATATAGGGCAGCGATGCGCAGTTCCTCGTTGAGTTTCTCGCGCCACACGTCTTCCGAACATTGCGACACGCCGATGACATAGGTCTTGTGTTTGCTTCCGCAGGAGGCAAGGGTGAGCAAGAGAAGGAGGACGAGATGGTACGGCAAATGTCGCAGTGCATAGCGTTGGGGCGGACGGGAAAAAGTAGGGTGCTTCATTATACGGGATACGGTTCAGATTCAGGTTTTCAGACGGAAATAGCCTTCACGGTCTATCTTCCGTTTGCAAAATTAGGAAAAAATATCGTTGTCGGCCGAATGTTTCGTTGAATATATAGTGATGGAGAAGATAATATTTTCGTCCTTGCAATAGCAATAATCGTGCATCGGAGTGTAAAAATGTTGCATGAAACATATTTACACTCCGATGCACGATTATTTTTCTGCCTTTTCTTCAGATGCCGCCTACCTTTGCATCGACCAAAAGAAAGGCCGCGAAAGGGTGGCCGCCTGAAACCGAAACTCATAAGGTGGGTTCTACAAATTCCCACTGTACATATCTTAAACCACTTCAAACACTATGTATTTTTTCAATCATTCCATCAAGTACTGTATGCTCACTGCAGCCTCGCTGCTGGCTATCGGTACACATGCGCAAACCAAGGACAATGGTTCGTCGAAGGAAGAAGGCGACCGCAACGTCATGCTCAACGCCTCAAGCGCCAACGGTCCGCGCGAGATACAGATTGGTCTGCCTTCAGCCGATGTCAATGTGCTGGAGAACGGTCTGCCCGTGACCTACGCCACCAATCCTCATACGGTGAACTCCACATGGCGGTCTGACGCCAGTCTCTCGCACGTGGGACTGCTCAAGATCTCTGAGACCGCCATCACCACGGGCAACATCGGCTATGCCGTCAACTCGCGTACCCAACTCGGGGAGGAAGGATTTCACGGCACGCTCAACTACAAGACCAACCACTTCGGTCTGCAGGAGTTCTCGCTCAACCTCAACGGATCGATGGCCCGCGACCTCTTCTACAGTGTCAGCGCCTATCAGGACTTCGACCCTGGAACGTTCCGTCTGCAGTCTACGCCCCTGCAAGACCGCTCACAGATCTACAAGGCAGCCCTCACCAAGCGCTACGGTGGCGGACGCGGCGAGATCACGGCCATGTACAAATACTCCAACACCCATCCAGTATACAACTACGCCACCCAGTCGGCCCCCTTCGTCTATGTGGGCGACGGTTCGGTGAAGGAGTACGGCAAGTTCAAACTCGGTACCACATCGTACCTACCCACCGACAACACGATGACCTACCGCGATATGCGCACCGGCGAGGTACGGCAGACCACGCTCTACGACGCTACCGAAAACCGGTCGAGCGAGTTCTCGCTGCTCAATCGCTACCGCTTCTCCGACAATCTGGAATGGCGCGTCAATCTGCGCTACGACCACTCCCGCGGTGCCTGCGTCTACCAGACCCCCATGCAACTTATCGATCTCCGTGCCGCCGATGCCGGGGCCTACGCCTACAAGTACACTGACGCCATGGGACAGACACAAAACTATACCGGACAATACGTACAAACGCGTATGTCGTGCCTCAACGCGGGCACCATCGACGAACTGCTTCTCACATCTGAAATGGAAAAACGCTTCAAATCTTCAACACTGCGAGTCGGCCTCAACGAATGGTACTACAACATCGACTACGCTTCAAACACAACAATGTATGACCAGAGCGTGCCCGACGACGGGTCGTATGCTCTGCGTCTGTGGGACTCCGCCAAGCGCAACAGCGTGTTCTACGATTTCAACAAGAACGCATCGGAGTACTACAAGGGACACGAGAACAAACTCGCCTTCTATCTCACGCACGACTGGGACATCACTCCTAAGTTCAATGTCTACTACGGCGCACGCCTCGAGTGGCAACGTCTCAAGGGAGAGAACGCCGCTGTCAAGAATGCCGAAGGCGAGTATGTAGGACGCTTCGCCGACTACTACCTCGGTGCCCGTTCCGCCGACGGTACGCTCATCGCACCGGCTACGATGGCCTACGACTGGCTGAACTACGACTTCACCGCCGCCCTGACCTACAAGATGACATCCTCCTTCGGACTCACCGGCGACTTCACCTACATCGTGCAGCATCCCACCATCTCCACCTTCGCCCCGGCCACGATGCCCAACACCGACAAGATCTCCGTACCCCTCGGCCGCGCCGGAGTGTACTACAACAACCGCTGGTTGAGCCTCACGTCGCTCTTCTCCTACATCTCGAAGACCAACAACAACTCCACGCTCAACCTGCAGCACGATGGCGAAATCAAGGCCGCACCCCTCACCTACGACATACAGACCTGGGGATGGACCACCGACGTGGTAGCACATCCGTTCAAGGGATTTGACTTCCACTTCCTCTTCACCTATCAGAAGCCGACGTACAAGAAGTACGAGACCTCGGTCAAGTTCTCCAGCGGCTACGAGGGCAAGATCAACGCCACAGGAAATATCGTCGCCGAGGTGCCGCAGGTGCTTGTCGAACTCGACCCGAGTTACATGATACTCCCCTCGCTCAAGATCTGGGCCTCCTTCCGCTACTTCTCCAAGACCTACGCCAACATCAACGAGGCCTACTACTTCAACGGCCACTGGGAAACCTTCGGAGGTATCAACTGGCAGGCTAACAAACGCCTCTCGCTCGGATGCACCGTCGTCAACTTCCTCAATCAGACCGGAGCCAAGGGTAGCATAGCCGGAGCCGAACTGATCACCAAGGATGAGGCCAAGGGCATCAGCAACCAACTGATGACCGGATCCTACCTCCGCCCCTTCACCGTGGAATTCACCGCCACACTGAAACTCTAAGAAACAATATTCCCGGCATCTGCCGTTATACAATAAGGGGGGAGAGACGCTCTCCTCCCCCTCTTACCACACCCCTTCATACTACCGCAAACGGAAATAACTGAAAACAAACATACAAAAATGAACCGCAAACCGATCACTCTCCTCGCTGCACTTGCACTTTCCGCCGCAGCGACCGCACAGACCATGCAGACAGCATGGCAAGGCGACACCGCCATCATCACCGTCACCAACCCCACACGATACCTCATTCTGCCCGTAGAGGAAGTCCAGCCCGAAGCCCACGTGTTGCTCGCCACCGGCAAGAGCACCGACACCTGGATGGACGTGCGTCTCGCCTCTACCAAGACCGACTACTCCGTGCCCTTCGCCCTCACACCAGGCAAGAAGGCCGTTGTCAAGATCACGGGCATCGCCGCCGATGCAGCCGCCTTCAAGGAGATGCGTCTCTCCGACACGTTTGACACCTCCAACACCGACTACTACCGTCCTCTGTACCACCACACCCCGCTCTACGGATGGATGAACGATGCCAATGGCCTCTTCTACAAGGACGGTGAGTACCACCTCTACTTCCAGTACAACCCCTACGGATCGAAGTGGGGCAACATGCACTGGGGACACTCCG
>CAVJZJ010000066.1:0-9632 GCA_963653995.1 Flexilinea sp. | reverse complement strand
TACGAGGCATTATTGACAAGAAATTTTTCCTCTTTAGACTAACAAGGATTTTTGCTTAATCCACACGCTTTTGCAGGTGCCCCTATTTAATCCAGGAAATTGCCGTTGGCATCCCGCCATGCCACGGTGACCATACGACTACCGTCATCCTCAGCGGTGATGGCCATGCGCACGGTGTCCTTGGGCAGGAGATCCTCTATCAGTTCGGGCCACTCTATGAAACAGGGGCAACCGCTATCGAAATAGTCTTCGTAGCCCATATCGTAGACCTCCTCCAATTTCTTGATGCGATAGAAGTCAAAATGATAGATGGATTTTCCGGTCTTGGTAGACTGATATTCGTTGACGATAGCAAAGGTAGGCGATGTGATGACATCCTCTACGCCGAGACACTCACAGATGGCTTTGATAAAGGTGGTCTTTCCGGCTCCCATATTTCCATAAAATGCGAAGACGGTATTGCCGTTCATATTGTCGACGAACTTCTGTGCGGCCTCATGGATATCGGCCAGTGTTTTTATTTCTATTTCCATAGTTGCTGTTTTTTTATATTCGTTTTCTTATGTTCGTTTTCTTGCGGAGAGTGTGATCAGCGGGATGAGCATCTCTTCCATTGAGATGCCACCATGCTGGAAGGTATCCTTGTAGTACGACACGTAGTAGTTGTAGTTGTTGGGATAGGCGAAGAAAGCATTGCCCGTAGCGAAGACGTAACTGGTACTCAGATTGGGGGCAGGCAACTGTGCCTTGGCGGGATCCTTGATGGCGAACACCTCTTTGGGATTGTAGTTGAGATTCTTGCCCAGTTTGTAGCGCAGATTGGTATTGGTGTTGCGGTCACCGATGATCTTGACTGGCTTTGACGCGCGTATGCTGCCATGATCGGTAGTGATGACAATCTTGCTATCGGTCTGCGCAAGGGCCTTGAGCAGGTCGGCCATGACCGAATGGCGAAACCAACTGAGCGTGATGCTACGGTAGGCCGACTCGTTGTTGGCCAATTCGCGTACCATGCGCGACTCCGTACGGGCGTGAGAGAGCATATCGATGAAGTTGACCACCACCACATTTAGGTCATTCTTCCGCAGATCGTGCAAGCGCTCCAGAAGACGGTCGGCCCCTGCCGAGTCGTTCACCTTGTGGTAACTGAACGTATCGTGACGACGGAAGCGCTCGATTTGCGTGCGGATGAGCGGTTCCTCGTTGAGATTTTTGCCCTCCTCCTCGTCTTCATCGACCCATAGTTCGGGAAACATCTTGGCAATCTGCTGCGGCATGAGTCCGCTAAAAATGGCATTGCGGGCATACTGCGTAGCGGTGGGCAGGATGCTGGTATACATATCCTCCTCCATGTCGAACATATCACCAATCTCTTGGGCGAGTATACGCCACTGGTCGTAGCGGAAGTTGTCAATGACAATGAGAAACACCTTCTCTCCAGCATTGAGCAGCGGAAATATTTTGCGCTTGAAGATATCCGGACTCATGAGCGGCCGCTCGGCCATGCCGGGCGACACCCACGACATATAGTTGTTGCGGATATACTTGGCAAAACCGTTGTTGGCTTCCTCTTTCTGCATCTGCAGCATCTCGGTCATAGAACTGTCGGTGCCGCTCAATTCGAGTTCCCAGTGTACAAGCCGCTTGTAGATAGTCTTCCATTCGTCGAGCGTGCGGCAGTCGGCTATCTGCATTGAGATATTTTGGAAATTCTGCTGGTAGCCCGTCTGCGTGACCTCTGTGACAATCTGCTTTTTGTGGATATTCTTCTTCAGCGTCAGAAGTATTTGGCTCGGATTGACAGGTTTGATGAGATAGTCGGCTATCTTCGATCCAATGGCTTGATCCATGATATTCTCCTCTTCGCTCTTGGTGACCATCACCACAGGCGTGGCAGGCTGTATATCCTTGATCTGCTGCAACGTCTCAAGTCCCGTGATACCCGGCATCATCTCGTCGAGCATGATGAGGTCGAAGGTCTTCTGGCGACACTGGTCGATGGCATCAATACCATTGCTGACAGTGACTACCTCGTAGCCCTTCTTTTCAAGAAATATGATGTGGGCCTTGAGAAGTTCTATCTCATCATCGACCCATAATAGCAGTCCGTTGCTCATATCGTTTTTTTTCTATTTCAAATCACTAAAAAACCTCAAGACACATCACTAAAAACCCTCAAGGTCATAGTACTCGTCTTCGATGTCGGGCGTTTTCTTGTTTTTGTCGTCCTTTTTGTTCTTGTCATCCTTCTTGCTCTTATCGTCCGTCTTTGCCGGAGTTGTGGTCTTCGACTTGCGGGTGACTGGCACATCGTCGTCAAAGTAGAACTCGTCCTCCACATTCTTGGGTTTCTTTGTCTCCGGGGTAGCGGGTGTGGCTGGCTTTGTGGTGGGGACGGTAGGCTTTGCGGCAGGAACAGCCGGTTTTTCGGTTGGCGTAGCAGGTTGGGCCGTCGGGGTCGCTGGCTTAGCGGGACTGGGAGTGACCGCTGGAGTAGCCGGAGATGGCGATGGCGTGGTCGGCGTGACGGGTTTAACTGTCGGGGCGGAAGGCTTGACTGGTTCTTCCAAAGGTATGTCGGTCGTGCCCGACGTAGCATCTGTCGGCTTATCCTCTTCTGTCGGAATGACCGTGGTCCCTCCGTTCTCAACGGGAGTCGAAGGTTGGCGTGGCTCTTCTGTAGGCAGAACGGTCGTACCACCACCGCCATCGGGTGTCGGTTGATCATCGGGTATAATGGTTGTCGAACCGTTCTGTGGCCCTTCATCAAGACCATTGTCGAGGAATGTTCCCTCATCGAGCAGACGGTCGGCATCCTCCTCAGTGGGCGACGTGATAGGTAGACCCTTCTTGGTGACAATCTCGTCTGGCTCAGCCAACAGATGCAGGGTGCTCACCTTGAGCGGAGCAAAGTGCTTGATATAGAATTTGTCGTAGTCGGCGAGTGAGTACTGTCGACCGATGAGGTCAAGGTTCTGCATGCTGATGACCACGCTTCGGCTCGTTCCCATACGACTCGTGACGGAGGGTTGGGCGTGGAGTTGGCGTGCGTACTGCAGGGCCTCGTCATAGTTGCGGAATCCAGATACCACCATCATGTGCTGACCGGAGTCGAAGGCATCAATGTCGATGTCGAAGTTGCGCACCATATAACTCGTGAAGTTGTACTTGGCCAAGGCGAAGAGCAACTGATTCTCATTGACCGAGTCGGGCGAATAGACAAGGAGGAAGGCGAAGTCGGTATTGCGTTCGGCCGTAAGCGGCTTGATATTGGTAGAGTCCTGACCATTGAGCACGGCCGAGCGTCGTTGCCATACATCGTTCATCTCGAACTTACCACCATGTAGACGGCGTCCGGCTTTCACACCATTGATGATCATGCCTGCCATCTCTCCCATCTTGCTCTTGGGATACTGACTGACGAGCGTATCCATGTCGGCAAGACACCCTTCGGCATCACCGCCATTGAGACGGCTCAGACCACCGATGAAGATAAACTTGTCGCGGTTGGCCCCCAGCGGGAACCGGGTTTTCGACATCCTCACGTTGCTCTTCACCTCGCCATAGCGGTCGGCCTTGAAAGCCTCGTAGGTAGCGGCGTAGAGGGAGTCTTCTATATGTTCGCCGAACTGCGAGTTTTCGCGGAAGTACGGATCGGTGAGCAGTGTGGTCCACGGACTTTGCGGATACTGACGACGCAACTTGTCAACATAGGTGTCGGCGATGGCCGTCTCTCCCTTGAGCGAATAGAGAAGGAAGAGGTGATAGTAAGCATCGGCCATCTTCTCATAGTCTGGATAGTTGTCGGTGAGCCGCCGGAGTGCCTTCTCGCTCTTGGGCAGATTGCCCAGTTTGTCCTTGAAGATGACACCCGAGTTGTAAAGACCCTCCTCCAGCAGTTGGTTGCTGGCGGCCAGTTGTTCGGGCGTGAACGGTATCTGTGCCAGATAATATTCGCGTTTGTGGGGATCGTTCTGCGCACTGTCGGCAATGGCAGCGATAGAGTCGGCCACCTCTTCGGCCCGGGCAATGGAGTCACGTTGCTCGTCAGTCCACTCCTCCGTATCCTGTCCACCCATGGCTACGATTGTCTTGTTGACACGTTGCCAGTCGTCGACATTCTCACGACGACCCCAGAGTTTTTCGAAGTTAGCCTTTCCTTGGGCCACAGCCATAGGATTGTAGAAGTACCACAACCCTTGCGAGTTGGTGGTCGTGTTGGTAGTAGTGTTCGTATTGTTGCGATTGCCCGTATTGTCACCGCCGTTCTTGGCGATGGTAGCGGCCGCATCCTGCTCGGCTTGCAGACGGCGTTCCTCACGCTCTTTCTGCTTGAGCGCCTCGATGACACGGTCGATAGCGGCGTTGCGGTCTTTCTCGCTCATCGCGGCCAGCGACTGGAGCGAGTCCTGCAAGTGTACGGTCTCAGTGTACGGCACCAGTTCGTCGAGTACCTTCGACCTATCGGAGAGTTGCTTATAGTCCTTTCGGTCTTTGTCAAGCATACCGATGGCCACCCCGTAACACCGCTTGGCATCGGAGTATTGTTCGCGGTCCCAATAGAGATCGCCAAGCCGGAGCAGCAGCACGCCCTTCTCTATTCCCCCGCGGGTAGACTTCACGTTGCCCTTCTCGTAGGCGGAGATTGCATTGAGCGTATCTTTCTGACTGAGGTAGATATTGCCAATGGCGTAGTACACTTGGTCAAGATAGTCTTTGTTCTTGTCACTGGCGGCCATTCGCTTGAGTCGGCGTATCATCTTGTGCGACTGCCCGCTCGACATCACCTCGGTCATGGCGATACGGGCATTGAACTCGACATTGTAGGGCGGGTTCTGACGGATGACATGGCGATAGGCACGGAGCGCTTCGGTCTTGTTGCCAAGGGCGGTCTGCAATTGTCCCATGAGATACCACTCACGAGCCCGTTGTTTGCGGCGCATCTCGTGCTTGATGACTTTGCGCAGGTAGGGCACGGCTTGGGCATAGTCGCCAGTGTGGATGTAGTAGTCGGCATAGGCGAAGTCCCACTCTTTCTGGGCCTGCCAAGCGATGGAGTCGCGACGCATATTGCGGATGACATCCTCTGCGTCGTAGAGCCATCCTTCCTCCACATAGCACTTGGCCAACCACGCACGCGCCTTGGCATAGATGACGGGTTGTGTGCGGTAGAGACGGCTCATGTACGAGAAGGTAGAAGCGGCATCGTCGAACGCACCTTTATGAAACTGCGAGCGTCCCATGAGCATCCACGCTTTCCACAGGAAGGGGTTGTACTCGCGGCGCGAAAGCCACTCGATATCTTTCTCGGTCTTGCGACGCTTCTTCATCCATTGCGGACGTCGCTTGATGCTATGCAGTTTGATGGCTTTCTGACATTTCTCTATGGCTCGGTCGAAATTGGCCTTGCCCAGTTCGCGACTACTCTTGTTGCCCACGGTGTAGAGGGGGATGAGTTCGGTGAAATTGTCTTGATTGCCGTTTTCCTTCTCCAACGAACCGTCAATATAGGCCAGCGAACCGTTGTAGTAGGTGTTGTAACGGGCATTGAATGAGTGCCACCAACGACTCTTGGCGGTATTCTTCTGCGTGGAACAGCCTACGGTCGTAAGCACGACGACCGCAAGGACAAGGAGGACGATATGTCTTGTTTTATGCAACTTCACGTTTATAAAACTTGTCAAAGGCCATTTTTATTGCCTTTGAGAGGCCATAAATGATGATGCTTGAGAAAATTATCGATGCACCGGACGGTACATTGAGCCGATACGACAAGGTCAGACCGACCAGACAGTCTATCCATCCGATAAGGATACTGCCAATGATGATGCGACGGAAACTATAGGTGAAGAGGTTGGCTGTCATCTGCGGTACGGTGAGCAGACTGATGGCCAGCACGATACCCACCATACGCAGTGTCGACACGATGGTCAGGGCGATAAGTCCCATCATGGCATAGTTGACCAGCGACACGGGAAGGTGTTGCGAACGGGCGAAAGTGGCATCAAAAGCAATGCTGACAATGGTACGGTAGAACAGCACGAATACGGCTACGACCACTGCAGTGACGGCCGCCAACAACCACAGGTCGGCATGGTCGATAGTGAGTATACTGCCGAAAAGAAAGGAGGGCAGGTCGGGCATGAAGCCCGGCGTGAGGAAGCAACAGAGTATGCCGACACTCATGCCGAACGTCCAAAACATAGCGATGGCCGAATCTTCGCGCACATCACTGCGTCCCGACATCCACTGTATGCCAAAAGCGCTCAGCACGGCGAACACCAAAGCCGACACTATAGGGTTGAGTCCAAGATACACACCCAGTCCGATACCGCCAAACGAGGCGTGGGTGATGCCGCCACTGATGAACACGAGGCGACGCGTCACGATATAGGTGCCGACAAAGCCGCACACGATACTGGCAAGAAGGGCACCGACAAGGGCGTTCTGAAAGAAGGTATATTCGAAGATGGACATGGATGTAACTTTTGCGATGGAAACTTTTTTATCGGCTCTATAAGACTCCGAGGAGAACACTTACGATACAAATCCGATGACCTCGTCCTTGAGGGCATTGGGCAAGGCGACACCGCGCAGGGTAAGGCTCCGCCACCACCCTTTCACCTCATCGGGACGCATCGTATAGAGCACTTCGCTGAACTCACCAATCTCCTCGTCGGTATAGTCATCGGCGTTGCGCCCGGCAAAGCGGTCGAGTTCCTCGTCGTCATAGTATTCTATCTCGCGCGTGGCGGCCTCCATCATGCACTCCTGCTCA
Organism: Flexilinea sp.; assembly: GCA_963653995.1. Lineage (GTDB taxonomy): Bacteria > Bacteroidota > Bacteroidia > Bacteroidales > Bacteroidaceae > Prevotella. The sequence continues at coordinate 2,854 of CAVJZJ010000066.1, read as the reverse complement.
CACTTGTCGTCGGCTCCGGTGCAGGTAGAGCAGGTGGCGGCGGTACGCACTACGTCGTCGTTGTCGTCTCCGCCTTTCCGCGAAGACCACCATCCGATCAGGGCCGATACCAGACCGAGGGCAATGAGGGCAATCAACAGGGGCAACATAACTTATAGTTTTCCAGGAGCAGGTAGGTCGATATGAAAACCCACCCGGGAGAGATCGTCCCAAAAGCGGGGATAAGACTTCGATACAACATGGGGCTCGCGGATACACAGTCCGGGATACATGATGGCGGCCGGAGCAAAGGACATAGCCATACGGTGATCATCGAAAGTGGCAATGCCGCCCACAGACTTCACACACGGTACACACTGACAGCCGTCCCACACAAGCGCATCACCGTCATCCTGTACCACGAAGCCCAGTTTGCGCAGTTCGCTTCTAAGGGCCTCCATACGGTCGGTCTCTTTGATATGCAGACTGGTCAGACCGGTGAAGCGGAAGGGTATGCCGCGCAGAGCACAAGTGACGGCCAATGGCTGGGCCAAATCCGGGGCACTCACAAAATCGTAGTCCATGCGCGACAACAGACAGGGTTGCTTGCGCAATACAACGGCTCCGTCGGTAGCGAAATGGGTTTTTACGCCCAGTAGCGAGAAGAGGTAGCGAGACACGGAGTCGCCTTGCTTCGAGCCGTCAGACAGTCCGCGAAGGATGACCGACGACTCCATATCGTCCGTCAAGGCCAGTATCTCATACCAAAAGGCGGCGGCACTCCAATCGCTTTCTATGGTGTACGGACGCGGCGTATAGGGCTTCTGCGCCACGGTGATCGTGTCAGTATCGGTCCAGTCGACATCAGCGCCATACTCCCTCATCATACACAAAGTGAGGTCGATGTACGGGCGCGACACCAGTTCACCGGTCATGTGGAGTTCGAGCCCTCCATCAAGCGTCGGAGCAATCATGAGCAGGGCCGAGATATACTGTGAACTGACATCACCGGCGATTTCCAAGCGTCCGCCAGAAAGCCGACGGCCTCGGATGAGAAGCGGGGGATAGCCGTCCTCGCCCATATAGGTAATGTCGGCCCCGAGATAGCGCAGGGCATCGACAAGCGGGCCGATAGGCCGACAACACATACGCTCTGTGCCGGTAAGCATACGCGCGCCCGCAATGGTGGCGAGATAGGCGGTGAGGAAACGCATAGAGGTACCTCCGCCCCACACATCGACTACCGTGGGACGGCGTTCGAGCGCACGCACCATGACCGTCGTATCATCGCAGTCGGAAAGGTGACTCGGACGTACACCGCCTCCGGCCAGAGCACTGATGATGAGCGCACGGTTGCTGATGCTCTTCGACGGGGGCAAAGCCACGTCGGCATGAATGGTTGGGGGTGCCGTGATTTGGTACTGCATATCTAATGCAAAGTTACGGAAAAAACAGAAACACACAAAAATGTTGGCAAAGTATGACATGTGTTCACATTGTTTTAGAAGCGCATCGATGACGGGATATGGTGATTTTTCCGTAACTTTGCATTAGATATGCAGTAACACTGCTCCCCACCCAGACGGAATACCCTAACAAAATCATACAAATACCATACAATGACAAGTTTACTCCAACGAAACGCCCTCGTCGGTGCCTTTTGGCTTCTGGCCCTGTGTGCCATGGCACAAGGGCCAAACAACAGCGGCACGTACTACTCCGCCGCAGACGGCAAGAAGGGCAGTGCTCTCAAGACTGCACTGGCTTCTATCATCAACACACACTCCACCTTGTCTTACAAGTCGCTGTGGACCTACTTCCGCACCACAGACGTCCGTGCCGACGGCAAGGTGTGGGACATGTACTCCGGTACCTCCAACTTCACCTTCGGCACCGACCAGGCCGGCAACTACAAGCAGGAGGGCGATGTATACAACCGCGAGCATTCGTTCCCCAAGAGTTGGTTTGGCGACAAGGCCCCGATGAACTCCGACCTGATGCACATCGTGCCGACCGACGGATATGTCAACAACCGACGTAGCAACTACCCCTTCGGCGAGACCAACAGTCCTACTTACCAGTCAGACGGAGGCTTCAGCAAACTGGGCCCCAACTGCACCGACGGCTACACGGGCACCGTATTTGAGCCCAACGACGAGTACAAGGGCGACTTCGCACGCATCTACTTCTATATGGTGACGTGCTATGAGAGCAATGTCAGCACTTGGTCGAGCGACATGTTGGCCGGCAACAAGTACCCGGTATTCAAGGACTGGGCCCTCAAGTTGCTGCTCAAGTGGGCCAAGGAAGACCCCGTGAGCGAGAAGGAGATCAACCGCAACAAAGGCGTCTACGAATCGCAGGGCAACCGCAACCCCTTCGTCGACTATCCTGGACTGGAACAGTACGTTTGGGGCGACTTGACCTCTACCGCATTCTCCTACGACAACTACAACAACCCGACTGGCATCAAAGAGACCGTGGCCACTCCGACCACTGTCGACGTATATACAACAATGGGTGTAAAAGTTCGTTCTGGCGTTGACCGCCGCCAAGCCGTCGACGGACTGGAACACGGCGTATACATCGTCGGTGGAAAGAAGGTGATGCACTGATAGATACACCGTACAAGCACCCCCAAAAAAGAAGAGAGACCTCGCAGATTGGCTTGCACCACTGCGAGGTCTCTCCTCTTTTTGGATGGTTGTTTTGGAGTTATTGGTGTCCGGTAAAAATATCACAAATGGCAAGTCCCGTAGGGACGACAGTGTATAGCGTAGGGGTTTACCCCTACGTTTTTACATGGTTTTCTCAAACATGACCCCTGTAAGGGGCGCATATTTCAATCACTTGCAATGAATTATGCGCCCCTTAC
>CAVJZJ010000065.1:0-9733 GCA_963653995.1 Flexilinea sp. | reverse complement strand
CATTTGCGGTCCGCCCTTTTCGTATATAATATTATTGTGTAAAATTCGTCTACTGCTCGTCGTCACTGACGGGGAACTCCATAAGGTAGGCCTTGATGAACCCGTCGATCTTGCCGTCCATGACCGCATCGACATCTGTGGTCTGATAGTTGGTGCGGTGATCCTTGACACGGCGGTCGTCGAAGACGTAGGAGCGTATCTGACTGCCCCACTCTATCTTCTTCTTGCCGGCCTCAATCTTGGCTTGGGCTTCGAGACGCTTCTTCATGGCGCGGTCGTAGAGTTGCGACTTGAGGAGGCGCATGGCATTGTTGCGGTTTTCAAGTTGCTTGCGGCTCTCGGTATTCTCGATGAGTATCTCTTCTTCCTCGCCCGTATCGGGATCGACATACTGGTAGCGCAGACGGACACCCGTCTCCACCTTGTTGACGTTCTGTCCGCCGGCACCGCCGCTTCGGAAGAGATCCCACGATACGCGGGCAGGGTCGACATAGACCTCAATGGTGTCGTCGACAAGCGGCGAGACAAACACGGAGGCGAAGGAGGTCATACGTTTGCCCTGCGCATTGAACGGGGAGACACGCACCAAGCGGTGCACACCGTTCTCGCTCTTGAGGAAACCATAGGCATACTCTCCGCCCTCTATCTCCATCGTGACACTCTTGATGCCGGCCTCATCGCCGTCCTGAAGGTTGCTCACGGTGACCTTGTGTCCATGGGCCTCGGCCCAGCGCATATACATACGCATGAGCATCTGCGCCCAGTCCTGGCTCTCGGTACCGCCGGCACCTGAATTGATCTTCATCACGCAGTCCATCGGGTCTTCCTTCTGGCGGAGCATGTTCATGAGTTCAAGGTCTTCGATGGCTTTGATGGCCTTGGCGTAGTCGTCGTCGACCTCCTCCTCGGTCACCATATCATCTTTGTGGAAGTCGAAGGCCAACTGCAGTTCGTCGGCATACTGCTGCACTTCCTTGTAACCGGTAATCCATTTTTCAAGGCCCTTGACCTTCTTCATCTGTTCTTGGGCCCGCTGCGGGTCGTCCCAAAAGTCAGGGGCTTGGGTGCGGAGTTGTTCCTCCTCAAATTCTACTTTCTTTTGGTCAATGTTGAGGTAATGGTGCAAAGCCGAGGCCCGCTCCATCACGTCTTTCAGTTGATCTGCTGTTATCATTGTTATTGTTCTGTTCTTTCTGTTTTGTCACAACGTCTGCGCGGCAGGTTATGCCGACGACATCTCAACATTCGTACATGTGGTCGATGACCTCCTTGTAGTTGCGGTAGATGACCGGACGCTTGATCTTGAGCGTATTGGTCAGTTCGCCCGACTCCATGGAGAAGTGGTGGGCCAGAAGTGTGATGCGCTTCACCTGCTCGTAGGAGGCAAGACTCTGCTGGAGGGTCTTGATGCGCTCGAGCATCATCTCCTGTATCTTCGGATTGGCGCAAAGGTCGTCGCGGCTGGCAAAAGCGATGCCATGATCTTTGGCAAACTCCTCGATGAGACGGAACTCGGGCACAACGAGGGCGGAGACAAACTTGCGCTCGTCGGCAATGACGGCCACTTGATCGACATACTTGTCGACCAGCAACATCGCCTCTACCATCTGCGGAGCGATATACTTGCCGTTGGAGGTCTTGAAGAGGTCCTTGATACGGTCGGTGAGGAAGAGTTCGCCCTTCTCAAGATAACCTGCATCGCCTGTGTGGAAATAGCCGTCGGCATCGAAGGCCGTAGCATTGACATCATCGCGCTTGAAGTAACCCGGAGTGATGGTGGGGCCTTTGAGAAGCACCTCACCGGAGTCGGATATCTTGATGTCAATACCATTGAGCGGACGTCCTACCGAACCTACCGTATAGGTTCCACCCTTGCGGTCGCACGTCACGGTAGCGAGACTCTCGGTCAGACCATAACCTACAATCATAGTGATGCCGATGGAGTGGACAAATATCTCGACCTCAGGCGACACCTTGGCGCCGGCCGTGGGGAAAATGTTGGGGCGGGTAAGTCCTATCTGGTTGCGCACGAGACGCAGGATGGCCTTGTCGAACATCTTGTATTCCAGCGCGAGCGTCAGCGGCGGGCGCTTGCCGCGCGAGAGATAGTCTATATTGTAACGCCGTCCTACCTCAAGGGCATGACGGAAGAGACGCTGCTGCATAGGTGATACGTGGTCGATCTTGTCGCGTACGGCCTGATAGACCTTCTCCCAAAAGCGGGGTACGGAGCACATACAGGTAGGATGGGTCTGGCGCATGGCCTCCTGTATGTCGTGGGGATTGGTGTTGATGATGAGCCGGGCACCCTCACTGAGACACAGATAAGACCATCCGCGCTCGAAAATGTGGGTATAGGGCAGGAAGTTGATGACATCGTCGCTATCGCTCACATCCACATACTCGTCGTTGGCCTTGAGAGCGGCTGCGTACTGTCCGTAGGTGAGCATCACACCCTTGCTGTCGCCTGTCGTTCCGCTGGTATAGAGGATGTCGCAGAGATCCTCGTCATTGGCCTCGCGCCAAAGGGCTTCCACCTCGGTCTGCCGGGGTAGTTTCTCTCCCAGCGCAATAAAATCCTCAAAATAGAGGGCTGCCGTGTCGTGGGTGCTGATGCGCACGCTACGGTCGAAGATGATGATGCGCTCAAGCGAATGGCAGAGGGCGAAGATGCGGTGGGCCTTGTCGTACTGCTCCTGCTCACCGACAAAAAGGAAACGCACGCCGGCATCGTTGACCATAAACTGTATCTGCTGCTCGCTGCTCGTGGCGTAGAAAGGTATGGTGACGGCCCTTACGCCATACGCGCCGAAGTTGGTATAGAGATACTGCACGCAGTTCTGCGAGAATACGGCAATCTTCTCCTGCGGCTTGACGCCGACATTGAGCAGGGCGTTGCTCACTTGCTTGACGCGGAGCGAGAACTGGTTCCACGACACCGTGCGCCACGTCTTGCTCCCAAACTGTTGGAAGGTGAGGGCCGCACGGTCCTTGTATTTTTTGGCTTGCTCATGTATGAGCACCGAAAGGTGACATCTTGTTTGCATATTGCTACTTATATGTATATGCAAAAATACACCAAAATTGCAAGAATACAAAGGAAATCACCATTTATTTTCCCTTTCGTCACACCTTCCGGCACACAGAGAAAGTCCGTATCGATGCACACTGACACATAGTCAAATACCTGCCGTCAGGTGTATACAAAAAAAGAGGCACGAAAGAAGTAGGGTTCGGAGATTTTTTCTTACTTTTGCAAAGTGGAAATGACAATACGAATTTAACTATGCGTATGCGTGGAATTTATAGAACACGACAATATCATTTTCTTCGTTGAAATCAGAACAGACCTTTACAATATGGACTTATTACAACAAATCGTAGCCCGCGCGAAAGCGGACAAGCAACGTATCGTACTCCCCGAAGCAGAAGAGGAGCGCACGCTCAAGGCTGCCGACAAAGTGTTGGCAGACGATCTCGCAGATCTCATCCTCATCGGCAACCCCGACAACATCCATCACCTCGCCACAGAGTGGGGACTGCAGAACATCGACAAGGCCACCATCGTTGACCCGCAAAACAACCCGCACAGCGAGGAGTATGCCGAGAAACTCGCTGAACTACGAAAGAAGAAAGGTATGACCGTAGACCAGGCCCGCGCCCTCGTCACCGGCAACAATCTCTACCTTGGCTGCATGATCATCAAGACCGGTGATGCCGACGGACAAATCTCCGGCGCACTGAGCACCACGGGTGACACACTCCGTCCCGCACTCCAGATCATCAAGTGCGCCCCCGGCGTATCTTGCGTGAGCGGTGCCATGCTGCTCATCACCAGCCAAAAGCAATACGGCAAGGACGGTGTTGTCGTCATGGGCGACGTAGCCGTGACTCCCAACCCCACCGCCGACCAACTCGCACAGATTGCCTACACCACCGCACATACCGCCAAGGCCGTGGCCGGCATAGAAGACCCCACAGTGGCCATGCTGAGTTTCTCGACCAAGGGAAGCGCCAAGGATGCCATCGACAAGGCTACCGGCAAGAGCGTCTACATCATCGACAAGGTGACCGATGCCGTGAAGATTGCCAAGGAGAACTATCCCGAACTGCACCTCGACGGCGAACTGCAGGCCGACGCTGCCCTCGTGCCCGAAGTGGGTGCCAAGAAGGCTCCCGGCTCTGACGTGGCTGGCAAGGCCAACGTGCTCGTCGTGCCCAACCTTGAGGTAGGCAACATCGGCTACAAACTCGTGCAGCGCCTCGGCGGAGCCATCGCCATCGGCCCCATCCTGCAGGGTATCGCACGTCCGGTCAACGACCTGAGCCGCGGTTGCTCGGTCGACGACATCTACTACATGGTCGCCATCACCGCTTGTCAGGCACAGGATGCCAAGCGCGCATAAGACTTCACAAAAGAAAACAATAACAGAAAAATGAATATATTAGTTCTCAACTGCGGCAGTTCGTCCATCAAGTACAAACTCTACAACATGGACGACCACTCCGTCATGGCCGCCGGCGGTGTCGAGCGCATCGGTCTCGACGAGGCTTTCGTCAAAGTGACTCTCCCCAACGGCGAGAAGAAAAAGATTATGCACGACATGCCTGACCACCGCGAGGGTGTCAACTTCGTGTTCAGTCTGCTCACCGACAAGGAAATCGGTGTTATCAAAGACCTCAACGAAATCGATGCCGTAGGACACCGCATCGTGCAGGGCGGCGACATCTACGAGAAGAGCGTCATCGTCGACGAGGAAGTGGAGAAGAATATCGAAAGCCTCTGCGACCTCGCTCCCGTACACAACGCCGGACACCTCAAAGGTATCCGCGCCGTCGACCACCTCATGCCCAACGTACCCCAAGTGTGCGTGTTCGACAACGCTTTCCACAGCACCATGCCCGACTACGCCTACCTCTACGGCATACCCTACGACCTGTACGAGAAATACCACGTGCGCCGCTACGGATTCCATGGCACCAGCCACCGCTATGTATCAAAGCGCGTATGCGAGTACCTCGGCCGCGACCCCAAGACCCAGCGCATCATCACCTGCCATATCGGCAACGGTGCCAGCGTATCGGCCGTGAAGTTCGGCCAGTGCGTAGACACCTCCATGGGCCTCACCCCGCTCGCCGGTGTGATGATGGGTAGCCGCTCGGGCGACATCGACCCCTCTGCCGTCACCTACCTCATGGACAAACTCGACATGAAGCCGCAGGAAATGGCCGATTTCCTCAACAAGAAGAGCGGCATGCTCGGCATCTCAGGCGTTTCCTCAGACATGCGCGACGTGAGCAACGCCGCCAAGGAAGGCAACAAGCGCGCCCAGCTGGCACTCGATATGTACAGTTACCGCATCAAGAAGTACATCGGTGCCTACGCTGCCGCCATGGGCGGAGTAGACATCATCGTATGGACAGCCGGCGTGGGCGAAAACCAGACCGATATCCGTATGGCCTCCTGCTCCGACCTTGAATTCCTTGGGGTCAAGATGGACGCCCAAGCCAACGAGGTTCGCGGCGAGGAAGCCATCATCTCCGCACCCGACTCCAAGGTCACGGTATGTGTCATACCTACCGATGAGGAGATTGTCATCGCACAAGACACGATGAACTTGGTCACCAAGAAATAAAAAATCCGGACGTATCGTCCCGATATCTACATCAAGCGGGGACACACGAAGTCATCCATACAAGGCTTCGGGTGTCCCCGCTTTTTTAGTGACGATGAAAATGCCTATTATCAATACCTTTCGAGAATACGCCGTTGCTTTTCCCGTTTCTCTTCAGAGACATAACGCTGCCCGCTACCGCCAAAGAGCGAAAGGAATCCCAATAGATTGAGCCCCGTCGGCCCTTTCGGCATCAATCCCGCACAGGCGTCACGCGCCCACTTCTTCGGGTCAGCCTGCCGCTTCGGGGCATAGATGACCACTCCTTCAAGCCTGACCAGCGTAGGAAGCAGGAAGATAGTGTCGCGACGCATTTCCTCCACCGACCGGCTCACAGCAACATAACCCGCACAACCAATGCTTGCGCTACGAAACGGGTGCTCCACCGTGAAATGCCCCAAATAGTCGGTCTTGGTACGCTGCCCGTTGTCGGTGATAATCAGTACATCACGCAGCGGCAGACGGGTGTCGGTTCCGACTATCAGTCCGCGCACCTGTGCCCGACCGCACATGGCAGTCAGCAACAAGACAAAAAATATCAGAAAACGCAATGTGATCATCATTCCATCAAGCAAGGAGTATTCTATGTGACAGTGAAAATGCACTGCACTGGCATCCAACCGTTGCAAAAATACACATACCTCATGAGATGCGCAAAAACACTCCGTCGCCTTTACAGATTATTAGGGAGATTTTGGAGAGCAACATATATTTTCATCTTTTTTGACGCACACCGCATCGTCCTGCCAAAACGAAAATATAGGGTATGGGGACAGACCGTACTTCGACCGTCTTTTTTTGATGGGCGACAGACGGTATTCGGGATTTTTTATTTAAATTTGCATACATGAAAACCGAAATCCCCAGCACCGGAAATTGGTGCGAGAACATCATCATAGCCGACGGCGACTACATCGACCACGTCGCCTTCGATCTCATCGTCAACTTTGAGCGGATGATAGGCCGACGCATACCCAAGGCCGACACAGCACGCTGGATAGACTGCATCGCACTCGACGGCGGACTGCGTGAGGGCGACAACCATACCCAAGTGATACTCATCCACGGCAAAGACAAGGCCGGACTCGAATATTTCACCCCCGGCAACTACACCGACGACCTCGACGGAAAAGCCTTCAGCGACACGCTCGGCGAATTTCTGCTCAGCGCCTACCCCGTAGAAGAGATGGTCGGCGCAGGCGATTTTCTCGTCGACATCCTCGAACACGCCTGCAACCACAAGGACGTGCGCCGCGTCATGGTCATCCCCAACGCCGAAGACAACGCTCTCATGGAAGACATCCGCCATGCCTTGCACCGCGTAGACGAGAACAAGCACGTCACCCTCTTCGCCATGCAACCCACCATCGGCGGCAACTTCCGGCAGGAAATACTCGGATACTCGCTCATGAACGCACTCGGCATACACGCCGACGAGATCAAATAAGGCAGAGTAAAGCGCATCCCCACCCTACCCCAATACAACTATCAACACACACTGAAAAACAAAAAAACAAGATAATTATGGGAAAAGTACTTATGATCGGCGCCGGTGGCGTCGCTACGGTAGCAGCGTTCAAGATAGCACAGAACGCTGACGTGTTCACCGAATTCATGATTGCCAGCCGCACCAAGTCGAAGTGCGACAAAATCGTTGCCGCCATCGGCAACCCCAACATCAAGACCGCACAGGTAGATGCCGACGACGTAGAGCAACTCAAGGCTCTCTTCAATGACTATAAGCCCGAACTCGTCATCAACCTCGCCCTGCCCTACCAAGACCTCACCATCATGGAGGCCTGTCTGGCCTGCGGATGCAACTATCTCGACACCGCCAACTATGAACCCAAAGACGAGGCCCACTTCGAATACTCTTGGCAATGGGCCTACAAAGAACGCTTCGAGCAGGCCGGACTCTGCGCCATCCTCGGTTGCGGCTTCGACCCCGGTGTGACCAGCATCTTCACCGCATACGCCGCCAAGCACCACTTCGACGAGATACAGTACCTCGACATCGTAGACTGCAACGCAGGCAACCACCACAAGGCATTCGCCACCAACTTCAACCCCGAAATCAACATCCGCGAGATTACCCAAAAAGGCCTCTACTGGGAAGACGGCAAATGGGTGGAAACAGCACCGCTCGAAATACACCAGCCGCTCTCCTACCCCGAAATCGGCCCCAAGGAGAGTTACCTCCTCCACCACGAGGAAATAGAATCGCTGGTGAAGAACTACCCCACCATCAAGCGCGCCCGCTTCTGGATGACCTTCGGACAACAATACCTCACCTACCTCGACTGCATACAAAACCTCGGTATGTCACGCATCGACGAGATCACCTACGAGGCACCGCTCGCCGACAATCCCTCAGAAAAGGTCAAGGTGAAGATTGTGCCTCTGCAATTCCTCAAAGCCGTACTGCCCAACCCGCAGGATCTCGGACAGAACTACGACGGACAGACCTCTATCGGCTGTCGCATACGCGGACTGAAAGACGGCAAGGAACAGACCTACTACGTCTACAACAACTGCTCACACGAGGCCGCCTACAAGGAGACTGGCATGCAGGGCGTAAGTTACACCACCGGCGTTCCTGCCATGATCGGAGCCATGATGTTCTTCAAAGGACTTTGGCGCAAGCCCGGCGTATGGAACGTAGAGGAGTTCGATCCAGATCCCTTCATGGAGCAACTCAACAAGCAGGGACTGCCCTGGCACGAGATATTCAACGGTGACCTCGAACTGTAGACCGTACACCTCTCAACATCAACAACACCTACCCACGAAAAAGAACAACAATGGCTAAAAAAGAAGGCGAAGAACTGACGCTGGCGCAGGAGGGCAAACTCAAGGCTCTCCAAGCCGCCATGAGCAAGATAGAGAAAGACTTCGGCAAGGGGTCAATCATGAAACTCGGCGACGAGCACATCGAAAACGTGGAAGTCATCCCCACAGGCAGCATCGCACTCGATGCCGCACTCGGCGTGGGCGGCTATCCGCGCGGACGAATCATCGAAATCTACGGACCGGAAAGTTCCGGTAAGACCACACTGGCCATACATGCCATCGCCGAAGCGCAAAAGGCGGGCGGCATCGCAGCATTCATCGATGCAGAGCATGCCTTCGACCGCTTCTACGCCGCCAAACTTGGTGTAGATGTCGACAACCTTTGGATATCGCAGCCCGACAATGGCGAACAGGCACTTGAAATCGCCGACCAACTCATCCGCTCAGCCGCCATCGACATCATCGTTGTCGACTCCGTGGCAGCACTCACTCCCAAGAAGGAAATTGAGGGCGACATGGGCGACAACAATGTCGGTCTCCAGGCCCGACTGATGTCACAGGCCCTACGCAAACTCACGGCCACCATCAGCAAGACCAACACAACGTGTATCTTCATCAACCAGTTGCGCGAGAAAATCGGTGTCATGTTCGGCAACCCCGAGACCACCACTGGCGGCAATGCGCTGAAATTCTACGCCAGCGTACGACTCGACATCCGCGGCACCACACCCATCAAGGATGGCGACCAGGTCATCGGCAAACTCACCCGCGTGAAGGTGGTCAAGAACAAGGTGGCTCCTCCCTTCCGCAAAGCCGAGTTTGAGATTGCCTTCGGTGAAGGTATCTCCAAGGTCGGCGAGATGGTAGACCTCGGCGTAGAGTACAATATCATACAGAAGAGCGGATCGTGGTATTCCTACAATGGTTCGAAACTGGCACAAGGACGCGACGCCACCAAGGCCCTGCTCCGCGACAATCCCGAACTCTGCGAAGAGCTCGAAGGTCTCATCAAGCAGGCCATCAGCGACCACCACGAGTAAGTCGGCATAGATAATTCGGCACAACCGTGCCACAACATAACAGAAAAGCCATACACAGATGCTCAAAAGAGTATCGTGTATGGCTTTTTTGTTATGCAGTGGCGCCTGGTAATAATATTGCAACCGACGAGTCACGTAGGGTATGGGTGTTCAAAATTTATTGGTGTCCGGTGAAAATTGTACAACACGTTGTAACGCATAGAGTATTATACTCTTGCAAGGATTTTT
>CAVJZJ010000064.1:0-10028 GCA_963653995.1 Flexilinea sp. | reverse complement strand
TCTCAAAAATATAAGCCGCAAATCATACCAACTTATTTTTTCACCGTCACTAAATTTATTGCAGGCGCATTGTAAAAAAGGTCCACGCACATCATTATTCTATTTTTTTCTAAACTTTGCAAACTCCTCCATGGCAGGCAATGCGCGCCCAGTATGGTTGTCGAAGAGACCACGATTGATCCAACTGCCGATAACCTTCTGTCCGCTCTCGTTCTCCTCGGGGAACCACCAGTACAGACCGGTGACACGGGGATGACGGGAGAGCATGGTGACAAGTTCGCGGGTGAACTGCGCCTGTCCTTCGGGCGTGAGGGGGTAGAGGTCGGAGAATTCGTCAGGCGACTTGGCCCAATGGTCGTTCTCGCGCGAAAAGTAGAAGGCGGTCTCCACAATCATGATACCTTTGTCGGGATAACGGGTCTCGAGCGAGTCGAGCGTGCGGCTTAGGTTGGGGATGTCGGAGTGCCACATGGGATAGTACGACAGACCGATGATGTCGTAGTCTACACCATAGCGAGCCAAACGGTCGTAGTAGCCCTTGGTGGCTGGCCAGTCGGCGGCGTGCTCGGTGTGGATGATGATACGGGCTTCGGGACACTCCTCACGGCATGCCCGCACACCGCTCTTGAGCATGGTAGCGAGCGTATCCCAGTTGGCATCGTCGCAGGGATCGGTCTTGGCCGTAGGCCATAGCATACCGAAGGTGATCTCGTTGCCTACCTGTATGAGGTCGGGCGCGGCACCGTGGGCTTTGAGGTGGCGCAATGCATGACGCGTATGGGCATAGACAGAGTCAGCCAATTGTGCAGGTGTGCAGGCGGCCCATGCCTTGGGAGTGAACTGCTTGCCGGGATCGGCCCAGGTATCGGAATAGTGGAAATCGAGCATGAGATTCATGCCGGCTTTCTTGATACGGCGGCAAAGCGGCGTGATATAGTCGAGATCCTGACATACGCCCTCGTCCTTGTGGTCATCGGAGGCGTATTCGGGATGGACAAAAAGCCGCACGCGGGCGGCATTCCAGTTTTCTTTCTTTGCGAGCGTGAGCAAGGACATAGCCTTGCCCTTGGTAGTACGATACTGGGTGCCTCGCTGCTCATAGGTAGGCAGCAACGAGATGTCGCCGCCGAGCAAACGGTCGGTCTGCGCCGAGAGGGGAAGGGTGCAGGCAAGAAGGACAAGCGTAGACAAGAAATTGTGTTTCATGGGAAGGAGAATTGTATGTGGCGCGTTCTAAAAAAGAACGTTCGTTATTTTAAAATGTGGAAAAGAGAAGGAGAAAAGCGCGACACACGCTGTGTGCCACGCTTCCCTAAATATATCAATCTTTCTCGGAGAAGACGCCGAGCGTAGAGGTCGGTTTTCCGCTATTGTCAAATGCGCCCTTGGTATAGCCTTTCCAACCGTTGTAACATTCGGGTTCCCAGTAGAACACGCCGAGACAACCGTCGATAGCCTTGCAGCCCTTGACCAGTTTGGTCATCATGGCGGCTGCGTTTGTGGCATCCCAAGACATTCCTACCTCACACACCATCACCGGACAACTGTAGCGAGTGTGCAGGGTCGCCAGATTTGACAGGCACGACTCTGTGAGCGATGCCCAGTCGCTGTCTTCGGGATAGAGGGAGACACCGATGACGTCCCACTTGGCACCTTCGCCACGCAGACCGTCAAACATCCACGTGATGTGGGACAATTCGTTGCCACGGTCAAGATGCACGATGACCTGGGCTTTGGAGTAAACCTTCTTGACTGCCTCGTAGCCGGCATTGACAAACAGGGCAAAATAGGTGAAATCCGTACCCTTGGCTTCGCCCTTGGGCCAAAGCATACCACTGCTCGTCTCATTGCCTACCTGCACCCACTGCACACTGACACCTTTGGCTTTGAGAGCCGTAAGCACATCGGTGGTATGGTCGGCGATGGCCTTGCGCATCTCGGCTACAGTATAGTCCTGCCATGCCGAAGGGGGATTCTGCTTGCTGGGATCAGCCCAAGTATCGGAGTAGTGGAAGTCGATCATCACAGGCATGCCCAACTTCTTGGCCCTCTCGGCCTTGGCCACGACATCGGCCTTGTTGCACCATCCGTCGGAAGGATTAACCCACACACGCAGACGGATGGCATTGACACCCATGCCCTGCAATATGGTGAGACAGTCGCCGGCATTGCCGTCGGCACTATAGAACTTCTTTCCGGAAGACTCCATCTCTGTGAGCCAACTCACATCGGCTCCCTTGGCAAACGCAACGGTCACTGCCGACTGGTCGTCGTCGCCACCAGACTTGTCATCGCCACTGCCGCCTCCAGACGATGAATTGTCGTCACCGCCACAGGCAGACACTGCCATCATGCACAATAAGGCGCACGCGATGGTCTGCATGCGCCGAAAGAGATCGTGGATTGTAATTTTTCTCATAGTATGTTTCTTTAGTTGTTTTTTCATCAGTACATTCCCCTTTCCACAGTACAAGGCGAGGATATGCGACGGATAAATACCCACCGCAACTGCAAATTTAGCATATTATTTACGATTTCATATACTCTCGGCACCAGAAAAAGAAAAGAAACAGAATATATCCATCCTTGCTTTACAAATCCATCAGCAACCAAAAATAAAAAAACGTACCCAGGAAAGTATATTTTATATAAATTATTATTATATTTGCAAAAGTCTCTCGAAATATGGAGATTTTTACCATTTTTCTCCCCTTTCAGAACAGACTTGGACAACCATTGACACTTCACGAAACAACTACATCTTATGACCATCCATTGCCTCGCCATCGACGATGACCCTGAATATCTTGACCTGCTCGTCAGCCACATCAACAAGATACCGTATCTACGTCTTGCAGCCGCCTGCCGCACGGCAGATGAAGCCCGGCAGCACCTGCGCGACGAGGTCATCGACGCCATCTTTATGGCTATCGACATACCCGACGTCAACGGCATCGACTTCGTCAGATCACTCGACTCTACCCCAATAGTGGTCTTCGTCACCTCACATCCCGAATATGCCATCGCCGGCTACAAGGTCAATGCGGCCGACTTCTTGCTCAAGCCCTACACCTTTGAGGATGTCAAGGCGGCCGCCGAGAAGGTGAAACGCCGCCACTTCATCTTCAATCATCTGCCGACGCTGATTCTCCGCAATTTCGACGACTTCATCTTCTTCAAGACCGAGCACCGCGTCGTGCGTGTCGACATCGCCGACATCATCTACATCGAGAGCCAAAGCGAATACCTCAAGATACACCTCCACGACCAAAGACCGCTGATGGTGTTGCTCAGCATGAAGCGCATAGAGGAGCGGTTGCCGCCAAGTTTCATGCGCATACACCGCTCGTATATCGTCAATCTGAAGAAGATTGCTGAGGTGAACAAGAGTCGCATACGGATGATTACCGATGACACCCTACCCATAGGCGACAGTTACCGAGAGAGATTTATTTCCTATCTCCGCGCCAAATATCTCGGGAAATAGATTTTTCCTGTCCTTTGTGAGGACAAAAAAATTCCGGGTGCAACATAACCGAAAAGGGTTATGTTGCACCCGGAATTTTTATAGGTGTATAAATTAGAGGTCGATGTTGAGTTTGGCCACGAAGGTGCGGGGAGCCTCAAGTGACATGGGGCGGTTCATCACCTCGGTGTTGGTGATGTTGAGCATCTGGAACTGGAAGCCCACGCTATTGGTCACCTTGATACCGACACGCACGTCGAAGGTGGCTTTGTCGGTATTGTTCTTCTGCCAGTAGGCGGCAAGCGTCTGGTCGCCGCAGTCGCCGAGCACGATACCACGGACAATCTGCATCAGATTGAACTGGTCGGGGTTCTGCTCACGCTCGTCGAGCATCAGATAGTCGACGGCCAGGATGCGGCTGCGCCAATTGACATTGGCACCCACGCTGATACGCTTCCACTGGAAGTCGAGCGAGGTCTTGAACGTATGCTTCGAACGGTACTTCAAGTATTTCGATGTGTTCGACTTGCCCTTCATCTGCAACGGGTCGGTATAAGCCGCCTCACGTTCATTGTTGGCCTTGTAGTCAGCATCGATGGGATCGGAGTAGGTATAGCCGATGTTGAAGAAGAGTTTGGTGTTGGGGTTGAAGACACACTGTCCGTTGGCACTGATTTCCAAACCGTAGATCTGCGCCTTGCTCACATTATGGAACTGGGCACCCACGGCGAGGCTCTGTCCGTTGGACAACATCGACACAACATCGTCAATACTGTTGATCATCTTGTTGGTCGAACTGTTGAACATACCGATATTGAACTCTATCATGTCGCGGTACTGTGTGAAGAATCCAGCCACATCGAGGAATCCCATGACCGGACCAATCTTGTATCCTTGCTTGAAACCCAACTCGGCATTGAAGCCGCTCTCGGCCTTGAGGTCGGTGTTGGGGAAGAGGCTCGCACCGCCAATATTGCGCACGAGGAATTTCTCGGTGATCGACGGATAGCGGTATCCCTGTCCGAAACTTGCACGGAGAAAACTATAGGGGGCCAGCTCGTAGTTGAGTCCGGCACGGAAGACGGGACGGAAGGGCACATTCTTGCCGAAGATTCGGGTCTCGGCCTCACGGTAGTGGTCGTCGACACGATAATACTCGGCACGCACGCCGGCCGATACGCTCAACCGATTGAAGAACTTCTGGTCGTACTGCATGTAGAGCGAAGCGTTGTCGCTCTGGAAGATATAGTTGGTGGCAGGGTCGAGACTGTGCTGATACTCCATGTAACCGGATCTGAAGCGCAGATGCTGGTAGGTCAGTCCGGCGGTAATGTGGGCACCATTCTTCCACTGCTTACCAAACTGATAGTCGACGTACCAGTTGTTGATCTTGTCGAGCGGATAGTCCTTCGTCAGACGATCGGAGTTGATAGCGCCAGCCAGCCACTCGGTGAGGTTGGATGGCAGTTGTCCGTTCATGATAGACTGGAGAAGGTTGGACGGCAACCCGTGGTTCATCGTCCAGGCAATAAGGTCATTGTAGTCGCTCGTCTTGGCATTGGGGAAAAGCGAGTGGAGGGCTGTGCGACCGCCATTGACCACATCATTGAGGATGGGATTGGTGAAATCGCCGCGAAGAATGGCCTCAAGTCCACCTTGCATGAGAGGCTGCATGAGCGGAGAGAGTACATTGCTCAGATCGCCCTTGCTCATGTTCATCAGCGTATTGGCGTCAGTGCCCATATTGCCGAGAATGTCGGTAATGCTCTTTTCGGCACTGGCTTCTACAATCTGTCCGTTGCTGAAATAGTAGTAGGCACGCACTTGATGACTGATTCCGCGGTCAGGATTGTTGTAGTTGAGGAAGGGACTCAGGCGGATGGTGTTCTCCTCGCGTCCCATATTGGCGTAGGCCGAAGGGCGGAGCGGCTCGGCAGCAGAGCGCCAGAAGATGAAGTCGCCGTACTTGTTGCTGTTGAAGTCGAGACCAGTACCGTAGGTGAGGTAGCGTCCGTGCATATTGGGCTGGTGATAGGTCACCTTGCCGCTGAGGTTGAAACGCTTGTTGAAGTTCTGCTCGCGGTATCCCTCATCGGTGAGAAGATTGAGTCCGGCCGTCACATCGTAGTTGCCGATACGGCGGGAATGCAGAAATTCCCATCCTTCGTATATCGGGTTGCGGATACCGTTGTAGAGGCTGTTGCGCAAAAGAGGTTTTACTGGAAACTTGTCGTCCTTCCAGAAATTCTTGTCGTAGTAGCGGTAGGAGTCGTTGGAATAGTCATTGTAGATACCGACATAGGAGGCAATATGCGTGCGGGGGGTGAGGTCAGGACGAGCCGTGCGCACATTGATGATGCCGTTGAGGGCCGACGATCCGTAGAGCACAGACGAGGCACCCTTCATGATCTCCACCTGCTCGACATTCTGCAGCGGCACGTTGTTCCAGTTGATGTCACCCGTCTGTGGGGCGAGCACGCTCAGTCCGTCGATGAGGATGAGTGCGCGCGAACCTACGCCGAAGGTCCAGCCGCCACCACCGCGAATGCTGGGTTGCTTGTCTACAATATCAACACCGGGGAGGGTCTTCAGCGAAGCCGAGAGGTCGGTCGGTGCCTGACGTGCGAGGTCTGCTCCCTTGAGCAAGTCCATAGATACGGTGACATCGCTCAGTTTCTGCGAGAACTTTCCGGCGGTCACCACAACATCCTGCATGAGATGTTCGCTCACCTTCATATAGATGTCCTGCTCTTGCACTTCGCGCTTGTCGACAACGACAGCGAGCGTATAGGCTTTGTATCCTACATAGGTGAAGACGAGGTCTGAACCGCCCGAGGGCAATTTCACCTCATAGGCGCCGTCGATATTGGTCACGGCAGCGGTCTGCCCCGACTTGAAACTGATGTTCACGCCGACAAGCGGCTGGTTGTCAGCGGCATCATAGACATGCCCCTTCAGTATCTGTGCCTCGGCACATACGGCGAGCACACAGAAGAGGAGGAATAATATTGATCTTTTCATCGTTATTGCTTGATGTGGGTTCTATAAGTGATGATAAAAACCCATTATGTATTTAATCTTGTTTTCTGTGGAAGTTTACAGACCCGCCTTGAGATAGAATCCCAATTGCAGTGTTTCGAAATCATTGAGGTTAGACTCCAGCAACGTGAGTATGCCGCCAACGGTGGTGTCAGGCACGAGTGCCTTGATCATAGGCATATACTCCTCCACTTCAGCCGGGAGTTTCACGCCTTTCTTCTCGAGCAGTTCGAAGATGTCTTCCTTTTGCACATCCTCGGGCAAGAGTGCGCGCAGTACATCAAACACTTCCATGAGCGACTTGAGGTCGGTAAGGTCGGCATAGGCCACATAGTCGCCCTCATAACGAGTGTACTCGTCGCTACCGTTGTAAAGTCCTGCCGTACGGTAGGGATTTTCGGTGACGGTCATGCGGAGACCAGTAGTCGTAATCTGGGTAAGCACGGCAGCGATATTGGCCATCTTCTCGGCCGTAGGATTGTTTCCCAGGGCACGGGTACGGTCGGCCTGCACCTGTGCGGTGATTTGATCGACATTGGGTACGACATACATCGTATTGGCACCAGAGAAATAGTACATGGCCAGATTTCGCGGCGAAGAAGCGAACTCGGAGCGATCGGGATGGGGCAGTCCGGCATAGTTCATGAGTTGCTGGAAACCGATGGTGTCATTCAGACTCTTATACATGGCCGTGATATTGCCGTCGGGAGAGAAGGTCACGTCGTCGAGGGTACTGGTGACGACATTGTTGAGCACGGTACCGAGCATCATCACATAAGCCAACTGCACGACGTTGGTCTCGTCGGGATGCTTGGTGACCATCTTGCAGTATATGGGGGCCTTGAAGGAGGTGACGTCGACCGTCTGACCATCGATGGTTTCCGTCGTATATTCACCCAACTGGCCGTTGAACAACGGCAAAGAGAGTGTACCCAGCCAGCCAAGGCTACCTTGCGGCACACGCACGTTGGTGAGCGAGAGGGTCATCTGTCCGTCGGTGGTCACCTCGCCCGTATAGTTGAAGGTGGTCGACACGTTGGAAGCCGTACCCGAACCGCTGAAAGTGTACCCGCCGTCACCAGCCACGAGCGACACTCCGCTGACCGTCGTACAGGAGTCGCCGGGCAGAATGCCCTTGAGACGGAGCGTAGATACTCCGTTCTCCGTAGAGAGACGCACTTCCTTGCCGATAAGCGTGTCGCCCTCGTAAGTAAGTTTCAGATTGGCGGCCGTCCCGGCCGAAAGTTTGTTGGTGAATGTCCCTGCCAGCAGGCTGTCGCCGGAGGGGGTGTCATTCTCGTCACTGCATGAGGTCATTGAGCCTGCAAAAAAGAGAGCAGGCAGAATACCCCACAGGAATTTCTTGTCCATTTACAATTCTTTATGTTTCCGTAATACAATCCTTGCCGACCACCGCCCACCGCCCGACCACAGCCAATAGGCGGTAGTCCTGCATAAGAGCATGGTCTGTAAGGAACTGCAAAGTTAGCCATAAATATCTGGATTATACACCTCATCCCACATTTTAAATAAAAGAAACGGCTATTTTCACCCTCTTTTGCGGTATTTGCGAACAATAGGGAGAACACTCCGCTCGGCAGACAACACAAATATCCGACAAAAGACTATCATTCTCCCTATTTTTATTTAATTTTGCAATACAAAGCAAACTATAAAGGTGGATTCTATATATTCATCATAATACAAAATTGTCACACTATGCTCAATCTGGACAATTTCTACAAGGCACGCTATGTGCTCGGCAAGGTGATCCGCAAGACCGACCTTGTACACGCCCCGAAGATCAATCCGCAAAGCGACATCTACCTCAAACCCGAATGTCTGCAGAAGACCGGTTCGTTCAAGATACGCGGCGCATACTACAAGATATCACAACTCTCCGACGAGGAGAAGTCGAAGGGTGTCATCGCCTGCTCGGCCGGCAACCATGCTCAAGGCGTAGCGCTCGGAGCCACGGCCATGGGCATACGGTCGCTCATCTGCCTGCCCGAAGGTGCCCCTATCAGCAAGGTGGAAGCCACCAAGCGACTTGGTGCCGAAGTGCGGCTTGTACCCGGTGTCTACGACGATGCCTACCAGGAAGCCCTCCGGCTGCGCGATGAACACGGATATACGTTCATCCATCCCTTCGACGACGAGAACGTGATTGCCGGACAAGGCTCCATCGGCCTTGAACTGCTCGACCAACTGCCCGACATGGAGGCCGTCATCGTACCTGTCGGCGGCGGCGGACTCATCTCTGGCATTGCGTTCGCCATCAAGTCGCTCAACCCCGACATCAAGGTCTATGGCGTACAGGCCGCCGGCGCCCCCAGTATGGTACGCAGTCTGCACGACCATCAGCAAGAAGCATTGGCTTCGGTATCGACCATCGCCGACGGCATCGCCGTGAAAGAACCCGGCGCACTCACCTTCGAGACCTGTTCGCAATATGTCGACGACATCGTGACCGTCAGCGAAGACGAAATCTGTGCCGCCATTCTCCACCTCATCGAGAGCGAAAAGATGGTGGCCGAAGGAGCGGGAGCAGCCAGCGTGGCCGCCGCCATGTTTGGCAAACTGCCCATCGAGGGCAAGAAGACCGTGTGCATCGTCAGTGGCGGCAATATCGACGTGACCATCCTCAACCGCGTCATACAACGCGGTCTGACCAAGAGCGGACGCATCTACACGTTGGCCATCGAACTGGATGACAAGCCCGGACAACTTGTAGCCGTCAGCAAGGTCATCGCCAGTCTCGGCGGCAACATCACCCAAGTACGACACGAGCGCAACGGTGACAGCGAAAAGGTGAACGCCTGCATACTGCACCTCACCACCGAAACCAAGAACGCGGAGCACGTCGACGAAATACGCGAGGCACTCATCGCCAAGGGTTTCAAACTGTTATGACCGTAATCCGTTGCCCCCGGACAACAGTCGACAGGACATCATCAACAAAAAGGACAACAATATCAACAAAAAGACAACAATACAAACTATGAAAGCCATCCACACAGACAACGCCCCCCAAACCATCGGTCCCTATAGCCAGGCCATAGAAGCCGGAGGCATGGTATTCGCATCAGGCCAACTGGGCCTTGACCCCACTACCGGAGCCTTCCCCGAAGGCGGCATCAAGGAGCAGACCCGCCAGTCGCTCACCAACGCCAAAAATATTCTTGAGCAAGCCGGTACCGACCTCGGTCACGTGGTGAAGACCACCGTCTTCCTCTCCGATATGGACAATTTCGCCGCCATGAACGAGGTGTACGCCGAATTCTTCACCCTGCCCTACCCCGCCCGCTCAGCCGTCGCAGTGAGGACGTTGCCCAAGAACGCACTCGTCGAAGTGGAGTGCATCGCCGTGAAATAACCCTTTCACCTCACCTATACGCCCATACCCTCAGCGGTATGGGCGATTTTCATGTGACGTTACCAATGGGTAATGCCTGTCAAAATAATTACGGTGGGTTCTATAAATTACCACCGTAACAAACAACAAAATAATATGGGTTACGTT
>CAVJZJ010000063.1:0-10092 GCA_963653995.1 Flexilinea sp. | reverse complement strand
TAAACAAGCTGCTCTTGCTTGTGGGTGTTATAACCTTATTGGTGTGTTGTTGTAATGTTTGCTCGTTCACAATCGTTCCACAGGCGAATGGGCTGTATGCACCTTTTTATTTGGGCGCGTTGCTTGCTGTGGTGTTGTCGTTCTTCCCTTTCTTGTTTGTATCGGGAAAACTTCAAGGTCAGAACTGGCTTAACCGTCTTGGGCAACATTCGTTAGGAATCATGTTGCTCCATTCTCCAATGTGCCATACGGTGGCCGTGGTGCTGAACAGAGTCTTTGTCGTCGGCTCAGCCTTGTGGATTGCTTCATTTTTGGTCGCGTATGTGGCCATTGTTGCCTTGGCTTATTGGCTGACGATGGCAATAGAGAGACATTGCCCTGCCCTGCTCGGAAAATAGTTTCGTAATGGAACGATTTTCCCAGGATTGGATGTGATTGGGCTTGATGAATTCTTAAAACATTTGAATACCGACAGCAAATCCACGTAATCAATTGTCGGCTTGCATTCTGAATCTGAAAAAACCATTGATGAACAATCTTAGAAAACTTTTGAGGGCAGTGGCCCCCTATATCCATCCCGAGTATTTGAATTTCAAGACCGCTCCGTATGAGGCGTGGGTTCGCAACGGAGGGCAGGTGGCCAAGGCGCATTATCCGTGGCGACCGTTCCACGGCGTGGTGTTCCGCCGCGAGTTGCCGCTGCTTGGGCAGAACACTGCTGAGGCGCGGCTGCGGTTTGTGGAGCCGGTGTCGTTGCTGTTTGACACTTTCCCCGACTATGCGCGCTACGAGATTGTGCCGATGTTCTGGGACTGCTGGCCGGGCTATTTCAACATGGTCTGCCGTTGGTTGAGGCGGCATGGGGTGCGGACGGCCATTTTCTCCTCCAGGCAGACGGCTGAACTTGTAGAGGAGGCGTTTCCCGATATGCATGTCATCTGGTGTCCCGAGGCGGTCAATGCGTTGTGTTACGGCAAGGGAAAGCCGCTGGCAGATCGCGAGATAGACTTGCTGGAGTTCGGACGGTCGAACGAGAAGATTGTCCAAGCCGACGTGTTGAAACAGGCGCTTGTGGCAGGCCGGGCCGTGCGCCATGTGTGTACACGTCAGAACGGCAAGTTCATCTACACCAACGAACAACTCTACCAAGCCATGGGCGATGCCAAGGTGACGATAACCCTGCCCCGCAGCATGACCGACCCTGCTACGGCCGGCAATATCGAGACCTTGACGCAACGCTACTGGGAGTGTATGTTCTCGCGCATGGTGATGGTGGGGCATGCACCGCAGGAACTCATCGACTTCATCGGCTATAATCCCGTGATAGAACTACGGAATGATATGACGGCAGCAGAACAGATTGTTGACGTGTTGGAACATATCGGTGACTGCCAGAATTTGGTGGACAAGAACTTGCAAACAGCGCAAAGGCTTGGCTCTTGGAATGTCAGAATGCGGTGGCTCATGGACAAACTGAAACCGTATTACGATATCTGAGCGCCAATAATAAGAGCTACCGGCAGATAAATCTATCATCGCGTTTGGCCATTTCGCAAGAAACGGCTAACTTTACAAACAAAAATATAGACGCAGACATTATGGCAAACTACATCCGTTTCGACTGGGCGATGAAGCGCATGCTTCGCAACAAGGCCAACTATGCCGTGCTGGAGGGGTTGATGTGCTCGTTGCTCAACGAGAAGTTCACCATCAAACGGTTTCTTGAGAGCGAGTCGAACCAGCAGAGCGAGAACGATAAGTTCAATCGCGTGGATATCCTTGCCGAGAACGAGAAAGGCGAGCTGACCATCTTCGAGATACAGAACACGCGCGAACTGACCTTCTTCCACCGCATACTCTATGGCGTGTCGAAGGTCATCACCGACTACATCAACCTTGGCGACGACTACGACAAGGTGCGAAAGGTCTACTCCATCAACATCGTGTATTTCATGTTGGGTCAGGCCAAGGACTATGTTTATCATGGCAAGACAGTCTTTCAGGGCATGCACGATCCCCATGACATTCTGAAATTGTCGAACCGACAAAGCGAGGCGTTCTTTGGCGAAGAGATAGAGCGCGGCGAGAGCACCAAGCGAGAGGCCGGCGACATCTTCCCCGAGTATTATCTGCTCTGCGTGGACAATTTCGACAAGTTGGCCGTCAACAAACTCGACGAGTGGATTAATTTCCTCAAGACCGGCGATATTCAGGACGACGCAAAGGCTCCTGGATTGGAACAGGCGCGTCAATGCTTGGCCGTAGATAAAATCACGGTTGCAGAATACAAAGAGTATGCGCGCTACATGGATAACGTACGCTATCAGCGTAGCGTTATTAGGACGGCTTATGACGACGGATGGCAGGATGGACGAGCCATAGCCGAGGGCGAGCATGGCCTAAAAGAGGGGCGTGCTGAGGGTCGTGCTGAGGGCGAGCATGCTAAAGCTTTGCAGATAGCCAAGGCAATGCTGGGCAAGGGCTTCGACGCTGCAAGCGTTGCAGATATGACGGGTCTTCCAGTAGAGGAAATACAAAAGACTATAGCAAAACCATGATACCCAAGATAATACATTACTGCTGGTTTGGGCGCGGGCCATTGCCAGAGTTGGCACAGCAGTGCATCGCCTCGTGGCGAAAGTACTTGCCCGACTATGAGATCAAGGAATGGAACGAGGACAATTTCGATGTGAACATCATTCCCTATACTGCCGAAGCGTATCGGGAGAAGAAATACGCCTTTGTCAGCGACTACGCCCGTTTCTGGATACTCTACAAGTACGGCGGGATCTATTTCGATACCGACGTGGAGGTGATTCGTCCGATAGACGACATCATTGCCCGCGGCAACTTCATGGGTTTCGAGACCGATCCCAAGCCACAGGGCGGGACTGGGGTTGACGCGAGCGAAGCGAGTGTCAACCCCGGCCTCGGCCTGGGGGTGGCCCCCGGCCTCGGCCTGGTGAAAAAAATGCTCGACCATTATGACGGACAGCACTTTGTATGCGAGAATAATTACCGAAACCAGATTACGGTTGTTCACATCTGTACCAAGGTGTTGCTTGACAATGGCCTGAAATATATTAGCGGCATCCAGCAGGTGGATGATGTTTATATCTATCCCTCCGAGTATTTCTGTCCCGTCAATGTCACCACGGGGCGCATCCATGTGGAGCAGAATACACGCACCATCCACCATTATGCAGGGACATGGGTAGACAAGCGCTTCTCAATAAAAGACGCTATAAAACTCCTGCTGCCCGAATCATGGGTATTGGCGTTGTGCAATCTAAAGCGAGGAAGGAGTAGTAAATGAAAAGTTCCGTTGTTCTCCGGTTGAAGGTTCTCAAGCGGAATCTGCCTTTTGCCCTTAGGCTCAGATCCAACACGGAATACGCGAAGAACACGTTCTTCTTTGTCATAGCGGGGGGGTAAAGCATCCAGGACTGGCCGACAGGCTGAAGGCCATCATTGACTGCTACAACGTGGCCAAGATGAACGGCTACCGGTTTCGCATCGTGTTCAAGTCGCCTTATCCCTTGGAGGACTATCTGCAACCGGCTGCCAGCGACTGGCGGGCCGATTTCTCCGACCTGAACTACTCGCTTGGCGGAACACGCTTCTTCAACGAGATGTTTTTCCTCAACGAGGAGGCATGGCAGGGACGTACGGCGTTGGCGAAAGGCAAGGAGTATCATTGCTACAGCTATGTGGGCAACCGCCAACCGAAAGTCTTTCCCGAGTCGGGCTACGCATGGAGAGGCCTCTACCGCGAACTGTTCCGCCCAAGCCTCCGTTTGCAGCAAGCCATCGATGCTTGCGGTTATGCCGAGCGAAGTTATGTGGCGGTACACTTGCGCTTTGTCAACGCATTGGAAAACTTTGAGGCCGTGACCTGTTGGGACAACGCCCTGCACACCGAGCCGGAGAAACTCAACCTTATAGCCCGTTGCAAGCAGGGCCTGATGCGCATCAAGGCGGAGAACGATGGTTGCCGCGTGCTGGTGTTCAGCGACAGCAAGCGCTTTCTCGACGCGTTGGACGACCTCCCCGTGGAGGTGCTCAGCCACGACAATATCGGCCACATGAGTTATGGTGCCAACGACGACGCCACGCTGAAAACCTTCGTAGACCTCTATATGATAGCGCGGGCCAAGAAAGTGTACCGCATCGATGCTCCCGAACTTTATGCCTGGTCGGGATTTGCCGTGACAGGTGCCATGATGGGCGGCGCGGAGTTTGTGACCGTCAAGGTATAATATGCAATATATAACATACAATAGAAACTGAAAATGAAAATAGCCATCCTTCTGACCGCCACCGTGCGTCCGCAAGTGTTCGGATCCAACTTCTCCGTGCCCCAGCGCATGGAGATGTACCGTTCCACGCTCGCCTATTACGCGAAGACGGTGGGGCGGGAATACCCTGTGGTGATTGTTGAGAACAGCGATGTCGATATCTCCTCGTGGCAACAGGAGTTTAAGGATGCCCTGCAGTTGGAAGTCCTCCAGTTTACCCCCCCCTATTGGCTGGCAACAAGGCGCAGGAAGACTACGGGTTCGACAACCGCAAGGGAAAGGGATACAATGAGTATCTGATGATAAAACTCGCCATGGAGCGTTCGCAGACGCTGAGCGAGTGTACGCATTTCCTGAAGATCACGAGCCGCTATCCCATGCTCAACATCCGGCAGATGCTTGGCGAGATGGAGCGCCGTGGCAAGAACTTGAAGATGATGCTCGACGTGAAGGAATTCAAACTGTATGAAAAGTTGCGAGGCACGCCTTACGGATCGCGTTGGGGCGACTCCCGCTTTTTCCTGATGTCGGTTGATTTCTACCGCAATCGGCTCATGGACTGCTATCAAGATATGGACGATAGAATATACGGACGGTATGCCGAAGACTACCTCTACCGCTTGTCGGTGGAATACCGGGCAGACAAGGCCTGCAGTTTCCGCTTCCGTCATCAGGTGAGGTTCGGTGGGCAGAGCGGGGATGCTTGTTTCGACGAGCGTTACGATTCGCTAAGCAATCGGGTGAAGAACAAGTTGCGCAGTCTGCTGCGCGTTCTGTTCCCGAATGTATGGTTCTGAATTACGATAATATTAGTAAAGAACGAATAAAACTTTATGTGTTAGAGAAACAATGAGAGGTATAGCGAAATTTTATACTTGGTTCTGGATTGTCTACTTCCCGGTGTGCATCGCCTTCGCCGTAGCGGTCGACTTCGACTGGAGCGACGAGATACTCACGGTGCTGCTGCTGGCCTACGGCTTGGTGAAGCACCGGTATCTGGTGAAAGACAAGGGCCGGCGCAAGGAGATTGCGGTCTATATCGGCCTGATGGTGTTCTATCTGGTCTATTCGCTGCTGATGCGCGTCACCACGTCGCGCGGCGTGATGCTCGACTTTCTGCAGCAGTTGCGCCCCTACGCCGTGTTCTACCTCACGTGGATGATGGCACCCCAGTTCACACGCTACCAGAAAAAGCGCATCAAGTGGGTGATGCTATTGTCGTTTTTCGGCTACTTGGCGGCTTTCTTCTTCAAACCCTCGCTGGTCACGCCCTATGGTGGCTCCGAGTCGGCGGCGCTGGGACAGATAGCCCTCTGCTGCGCCATGATCTACTACATGTTCTCCAAGCAGACCAAGATGAACCGCAATATCGCCATCCTTCTCATGCTCGTGGGACTCGTTTCGGGCAAGTCGAAATACTTCGGCGAGTGCGTGGTGTTCATCGCTTTGGTGGTTTTTGTAAAGAGCAAGATCAATTTCCTTTCGCCAAAGACCTTGCTGCGCGTCGGTGTCTTGGCCGCGGTGGTGCTCTATTTCACCTGGGCCAAGTTCAGCGCCTATTATGTGGAGGGCTTCAGTGAGGAGGCCGAGGCCATGGCACGTCCTGCCACCTACGAGACGGGTATGCAGATCATGTTTCACGACTACATACCTTTCGGCAGCGGCTTGGGGTCTTTCGGAACGGCGGCCGCCGCCAAGGAATATTCGCCGTTGTACTATAAGTACGAACTCGACACCGTTTGGGGCCTGACCCCCGACAACCCTATGTTCTTGGCCGACGCGTTCTATCCCACCTTGGCCGAGTTTGGCATTGTGGGTCTGTTCTTTTTTCTGTGGTTTTGGAAACGTAGGATGTGGGAGGCCAACCGCATCACCGACCTCGTGCATTACCGTATGGCCTTGATGGCCATTCTTGCCTTGGCTCTGGAGAGTACCGCCGACTCGTCGTACCTGTCGGGAAAGGGTATGGGCTACTTTATGATTCTCGCCGTCTGTCTGAATGTAGGACGGCCGATGATATTGGGTAGAAACAAGCGTATCGTCAGTTGGCAACCTTCTACTCCCGCAAGCAAATGAAACTATTTGAGATACTTACACGCCTTTCGCTCTTGCCATCGTATGCTTGGGACGCGCTCTGGGCACCCGTGTGGAAACGTTGCATGAAGCATTGCGGACGCGGTGTGTATCTGCGTCCCATGTCGTCAGACATCAAAGGACTCCATAATCTGAGCGTGGGTGACGGAACATCCATTCCCAAGGGCAGCACCATATATTGCACCGATGCACCCCTCACTATAGGCCGCAAGGTGTTGTTCGGTCCCCGTCCCACCATCATCACAGGCGATCATCGCATTGACCTCGTGGGTAAATACATCACCGACGTGACCGTGGCCGACAAGATGGTCGACGGCGTGAATCCTTTCGACCAACCCGTCGTCATAGAGGACGATGTGTGGTGTGGTGCCAATGTCACCATTCTGAAGGGCGTCACCATAGGCCGCGGCTCGGTAGTGGCGGCCGGGGCCGTGGTGACCAAGTCGTTTCCCCCTTACAGCATCATAGGCGGCGTGCCAGCCCGGTTGCTGCGCATGCGCTTCACAGAGGACGAAATCGCGGAACATGAGCGGCGGCTTCAACACAATGGTTAGGTTATGGCGGCATTGAAAGTGATAATTACTTCGCCGTCGCTCGACCCGCGCGATAACGTGAGCGGCATCTCGTCGGTCACGCGGTTTATCATCGACAACAACCGCGCCGTGCGCTATCTGCATTTCACGCTGGGCAAGAAAGACCGCGAGAAAGGCGGCCTCAGACGGGTGTTGGCACTATGGCGCAGTTACCGGGCGTGGAAGCGCACGCTGGCCGACAACGCCGATGCGCTGATACACTACAACCTGCCGCTGTCGCGGGCCTCGCTGCTGCGCGATCCGTGGTTCATGCGCTATGCACTGCGCCGTGGGCGCAAGATGGTGGTGCATGTGCATGGCGGCCTGTTCCTTACCGCCCCACATATTCCGTTCTATCTGCGCCCCATACTCAGATGGGTGTTCAGACAGCGTGTGCCTTTCATCGTGTTGAGCGACATGGAGAAAGCCCTTCTTGCCGACCGTTGGGGAGCGCAGAACGTCGTGTCGCTGCCCAACTGTGTCGATTTGCACGATGCGCAGGCCTTCGCCGATGCACAGCCGATGCGCGACACTGCGCAACCATTGCGACTGGGCTACCTCGGGCGCATCGAACCCAACAAAGGTATGAGTGAACTGCTTGTGGCCTGCCAGCAACTGAAACGCGAGGGTTGCCCCTTCCTGCTCACGATGGCTGGCAAGGAACAGACCGAGGGCGAGTATCTGCCGCAGTTTGAGGCGGAACTGAAGGATAGTTTCCACTATGCGGGCCTTGTGTCGGGAAAGACCAAATGCGAGTTTCTGAGAAACCTTGATGTGCTCGTCATGCCCACCTATTTTGAGGGACTGCCCATGTCGTTGCTCGAGTGCATGAGTTATGGCGCGGTGCCCGTTGTCACACCAGTGGGCAGCATATCGCAGGTGGTGACAGACGGCGTGAACGGCCTTTTCGTTCGCTCTCATGACAGTAACACGATTGTTGAGGCCGTCAGACGGTTGAATGATGACCGGGTGTTGTTGCGATCGTTGGGGAGGGCAGCGCAGCAAACCATTTTCAGTCAGTACAACCCGCAGCGGTATGTCGATGAACTCAACCACATCTATTTGCAGAACGAATGAAAGACCTTGACCGCTTAATTACCCGTTTCTGTCAGTTTGGTGGTTGGCGGCTTGTCTGTCAATATGCTCGTATGGGTGTGTTGTGGACGGCTGCGGTGGCGTTGGTGCGCTGCGCTCTGAAAGGCAAGTCACCGAAGGAGGCTTATCCGGCCGTGACGCGCAAGGTGGATGAGGTGCTGACAAAGCGTTATTGCCCCGTCTTGGAACATTATGCTACCAGCCTATCGTGCGATACGGACAATGGAACCAAGGCGCATGATGTGCCCAAAATCATTTGGACGGCATGGCTCCAAGGACTTGACAAGGCTCCCGAGATGGTGAAGGCGTGTGTGGAGTCGCAGCGACGGCATTTTCCCGACTATGAGGTACGCGTGATCGATGGCGATAATTGTCGGCAGTGGGTGAACCTGCCCGATGAGATAGAAGAAAAATACCGCAAGGGACTGATACCCCCAGCCTCGTTTAGTGACTTGTTGCGTTTGGCCGCGCTGCGTCGGTATGGCGGCGTGTGGATGGATGCCACGGTCTACTGTTCGGGGTTCGGCAATGACGCATTAAAGGCACGTTGGCAGCACATCATGCAGAGCGAACTTACTCTGTTCCGCTATTTCCGCCGGGGCGAGGCGCAGCCTGTCGGCCTGTCCACGTGGTTTGTGGCTGCTGTGCCTCGGCAGCGCAATGTGTCAGTAGTGCTGGAAATGCTGTTGGCTTATTGGCGCGATTTCGATTGTTTGGTAGATTATTATATCATTCATCTGTTCATGGGGTTATCGCTCCGCCGGTTTCCCGAAGTGGCGGAGCGCATGCCGCGCGAGAACAGTTTCCATAGTCTATTGCTTGGTCGTGCGTTGACAAAGAATTTCAATGCGGCTGACTGGAACGAACTCTTGGCGCATGTGAGCCTACACAAACTCAACTACCGCAAGGCGGAAGAGGCCGGAAGAAATAAGAATGGGTATTATTGGCGGGTCGTGCGCGAGCAGAGCGCATTGCAATAGACAAGATAGTCAAAACGTATGTTTCAACTGAAAAACTTAGATATACTGGGTAGCAAGGCGGCTCTCGCCTCATTGCCCGAGGGTAAATTGCTTATCAATACCATCAATGCCCATTCCTACAACACGGCTCGCCGCGATGCCCTTTTTTCCGAGGCGTTGACAAAGGGCGATGCGCTCATTCCCGATGGGGTGAGCATCGTGAAGGCATGCCGGTGGATAGGAGCCAAAAGCCAACCGGCGGAGCGCATTGCCGGCTGGGATCTCTTCGAATACGAGATGCAGCGTCTCGAACGGAAGGGCGGCACGGTGATGTTTATGGGCAGCAGCGAGCGGGTGCTACGGCTCATTGTAGACCGGGCCGCTGAGGTCTATCCCCACTTGCGCGTGGTGACCTATTCGCCGCCCTACAAGCCTGCATTTTCCGATGCCGACAACCGTGCCATCATCGATGCCATCAACGCCGCACGTCCCGACTTGCTATGGATAGGCATGACGGCGCCCAAACAGGAGAAATGGACCTACGCCCACTGGACGGAACTGAACATTGATTGTCATGTGGGTACCATCGGCGCTGTGTTCGACTTCTTTGCCGGCACCGTGGAGCGCGCCCCATTGTGGTGGCAGCGTCATGGACTGGAGTGGCTCTACCGGTTGCTCAAGGAGCCGCGACGCATGTGGCGGCGATACATCATCGGCAATGCCCTGTTCCTGTGGAACATCTTTGTGCATGAGAGATAATGACAGTCAGAAGTAGTAGAAGATGAACAAACTCTATTTCCGTTTCCTGCAGTTCTCGCTGGGTCTCTACGAGGGTCGCGAGTTTCTCGACGGCATCGCCTTGCATGGTTTCGATTGGGCGGCTTTCTATCGGTTTGCCAATGAGCAGACACTCGCCGGTATCGTGTTCGACGGCGTGCAACGACTTCCCAAAGGTGTGGCTCCGCCGTTGCCGTTGCTGATGAAGTGGTTTGGTGTGAGTGAAACTATAAAGAAAAGAAACCATATCCTCGACAAGGCCTCCGCTTACGTCTACCGAAAAGTGACTGAGGCTGG
>CAVJZJ010000062.1:0-10342 GCA_963653995.1 Flexilinea sp. | reverse complement strand
AAGAGACAAAAACATCTCAAAAATATAAGCCGCAAATCATACCAACTTATTTTTTCACCGTCACTTAATTATTGGTGTTTGGCGATAAAATATCGCAAATGGTGTATCCCGTAGGGTAGAGTGTTCAAAATTCAGTAAAAATCTGCGGTATTTTGTGGGGTGCATACTAAGCCCTGGAAGGGCGTAACGACCATAGCCCAGGGTGAGGAGCGAAGTGACGTAACCCTGGGTAAACGATTGTTTTTCAAGGCTGGCCTGTAAGGTCAGCACAATCAATTTAGCGTGTGTTGGCCTTACAGGCCAACCGCCCCCAGCGTACATGAAAACCCAGGGTTATGTCCGTCGCTCCGCTCCGTTCTCACCCTGGGCTACGATCGTTACGCCCTTCCAGGGCTTTAATCACCAAATTCCTTCTTGAAATCAGATGATTGCGAATTTATACTAACATAAAATTCTGCACTTTTTTTACTGTATTTTGAACGCCCTACCTATAGGGGGCATACCTTTACGGTATGGGCCGACTATTCCCCGACCAGCGGGAACATCGACATGCGGTAGGCCAGGAAGCCGTAGGGGATAAGTTTTACGGCGATGTCCTTCTTGAGTATGGCGGGTGTGGTGGTCGGCATGACCGGATCGCCCTTGTCGGGAGTCCAGTCTACCAGTTCGGCCTTGGCGTTGATGGTGATGGGCGCCTCCGAGTATCTCCAGATGAAGGGGTGGGGTGTCTTGCCCGTCTCTACGGTATAGTCGTCAAGACTTTGCGGGGTGAGGGCGTAGCGGTATTCAGTCCACAGTTCCTCGTTGATGTCATACTGGTCGCGGTTGTCGCGTTGCATCGACATGGCGAAGAGCAGCGGTCCGTAGGTCACCCAGGCGCAACGTCCTTGGTCGACGAAGCCATCGAGACGATGTTCGGCCGTGTTGGGCCACATGATGCCCCATGACGGTGCTTTCTTGCCTTGGTAGTAGGGAAATTTTTCACATGCTGTGACGAGACGCGGTTTCATGGGAAGACGAAGTTCGAGGCGGTCGCCGGCTTTCCACTTGCCGCGCAACACGATGTAGTGGTCGCTGACGGTGCATTTCACGGTCTTGCCGTTGAGCGTGAGCGACGGACTGTCGCACCATGCCGGTACGCGCAGGCGCAGTACCTGCTTTTGGGGGATGGCGTTGAGGGTGAAGGTGAGGCGGTCGTCAAACGGGTATTCCGTTGTGCAGTCGATATCGTACTTGCCGTCGCGGGTCTTAAGGTGGGCCGGTCCGTAGGTGAGCCACATGAGGTCGCCCTCACCATTGATCATGGCCATGTTCATGATGTAGTTGGGCAGGGCGCGGTTGAGGTTGGAGGGGCAGCAAGTAGGCCAGTGCATGTCTTTGAAGTATGCCCCGTCATCGCGTATGCGCAGGTGGAAGCCCGGTATGCGGTTGGGTGCTTGGGTGTATACACACTGGGTGAAGGTAGAGTTGACTGCTCCCGGCAGTGCGTTGAAGGCATCCTGCTCTATGCGGTCGCCGTAGCGTGCGTCGCCTGTGGCGCGGGCCATCCAGATGTTCGACCACATGAAGTCGGTGATGTCGCAACTCTCTGCTGCCTCGAAGGCACCGATACCGTGCAGGTGCTCGTTCGACGAGTTGACACCCGTGGGCAACATAGAGTTCTCCTGCAGAAATTCGTAGTTGTTGACCGTTGCGGCGCGGTACTCCTCATTGCCGTTGTACATATAGCCGATGATGGGCAGTTTGGCCCCCTCGTTGAAACTTACGCCGTGGCAGATGGCCGTGCGGAGAAATTCCTTTTGGCGAACCCAACTGTCGATATAGGCCGGTTCGTAGCCGTGAAGCACCTCCAAGGCGCGGTTGGCGTAGGTCATGTCGCCCGTGATGCGTGAGATTTCAAACATATTTTCCAGTCCGCACAGTTTGCGCATGTTGTCGAGGTCGGCACCGCAGAACGGCCCTTTGCTGTCTTCGGCGTAGGAGAAGAGCGGGAAGTGGGCGTACACCTTCTTGAGCATGTCGAGCACACGTGTGTCTTTGGTGGCGCTGTAGTAGGCCAGTGCGGCGCGGCAGAATACGGCCTCGCTCCAGTAGAGTCCGTGGTCGGCCTGTGTGGTGCCCCATTTTTCTACATACTCCTTGTTGGTGGAGTGGATATAGCCGTTGGGTTTCTGTCGGGCGACGACGGCCTCCATCACCTTTCGGCTGCGCTCCATGAGGCAGGGGTCGTCGAGCAGGTAGGCCAGTCGGGTAAATCCGTCGGTGTAGTAGGCCGTCTGTTCGTAGTGCCACCATCCGCCTTGAGTGGCGTCGGCCCATCCTTTGACAAACTCGGTGTATTCCTCACCGATGGTCTTGGTCATGCCTTTGGCGGCACGCTCGGCCCACTCCTTGAGCCATCCTTCGGGTTTCAGTTCGCCGAGTTCGAAAGGAGCGTAGGCCTTGGGCGACAGTTTTGCAGTAGTCTTTGTCTGCGCGGGTGCTGCAAGTGTGCAGCCGAGCAGTGTGCAGACCATAAGGGTTTTCAGTTTGAATGTCATATCTTGTTCTTTTGTTTGGGTTGTTTTTTTGTTTTGTTTGTTTCCCTCTTTTTTGTAATCAACGCTTGGTGGCGTCATTTATTGTTTGGATTGGCTTTGTCAGTCTTCGGACCGAATACTCCAGTATTTGAGGCCGAAGACTGCAGTATTTGAGGCCGAATACTCCAGTGGTTGGGGCCGAATACTCGAGTCTGCAAGGCCGAATACTCGAGTATTTTGGCTCGAAGACTGCCGCGGTATCATTTCGGCTGGTCTGCGACGGTGACTGCGCCCTCTTGTCGTTTGCCATCGATGGCTACGCGCAGAGGACGGTCAAACCGCACGCAGCGCACGTGGGGGGTCTCGATGAGGGCGGGCATGGCGTCGAGCCAGTCTTGGCGGAACAGTCCATCGTGCAGACCGATGGTGAGGTAGCCTACGCCGAGCGAGGTCACATTTTGGAAGAAGTGCGTGCCTTGGCTCGGGTCTACGCGGTAGTTGCCGAGCGCTACCTCGGCAATGACACGTGCGGCACTGATGTGTGGCCACTTGACGGGTATGCCGAGCCACGGGTCGCTCGATCCCCACCGACCCGGTCCGACGAGAATGTATTTGCGGTCAGTGTCGAGGTATTGCTGATTGATGTGGGCAATCTCTGCTGCGATGGCGGGGTTGTCGGCGGCTGAGAAGGTGTCACCGGTCTTGACGTACACTACATCGGTCAGGTCTTCCGTCACGCCATGACCGAGTGCGCTGTGCGACCGTAGCAGACACACGTTATCGGCGATGGCCGCCACATCCTCGTCTACCGACAGTTTGGCATCGACGATGGGACGTATCTGCAGCAGGTAGAGTTGGCCCGTGCGGTCGTCGGCGATGTTGCAGGCAAACTCTATCTCTACGGGGCGGCGCATGGCTTCCGCTCCATACTTCATGGCAGTGCGCAGCAGTTCGGGCAGGGGAAAGACATCGTGTTGCAGTATGCCGCTGAAGGTGATGAGGCGGCGCCCGGGGGTATGGATGCCGTCGCGTATCACGTCGTCGCAGGCATCGTAGGTGGAGGCAATGTAGCGCAGCGTACCGTCGCGCTCGGCATCTTTTATGCGCAGACGTAGAATGTTGAAACCGTCGTCTACCTTGAAGTCATTGCCCGTGCGGGTCATGTCTAGGGCGTAGAAGTGGGTCTGTGTCTCGCGGAGTGCGCGAGCAGTTTCGCTGGTCTGCATCACTTGGTGCGGGTGGAAGGGCGAGAAGCGCAAGGTCTGTCCGCCATCGACGATATACTTGCCTAGGCCCAGGGCGAGCGACACGACACCTTCCTCGGCCTTCTCATTGCCTATGGGGTAGAAATTGACAGAACGCAGTACGCCGCTGATATTGGGGTAGTAGCGGCCACCGTAGTCGCGTCCGGCCACTTCTTGCAGGATGACGGCCATTTTTTCTTGGTCGATGACGTTGCTCGTGGCCGTCATGTAAGCCTTGGATGCGCGGTAGAACACCGAGGCGTATACGCCCTTGATGGCGCAGGCGAGCATGGCGAGCATGGCATGACGGTCGGCCAGCCAAGGTATCATGTAGGTGGAGTACACACCGGCGAACGGTTGGTAGTGGGCGTCTTCGAGCAACGAACTCGACCGTACAGCGATGGGGCTCTTCACGGCATCGAAGAAGGTGAGAAAGTCGTCGATAAACTCGTCGGGCAGTTGTGCTTGCAGGAAGGTGGACAGTATCTCCTCGTCGTCGGCATCGCTGAGAGCGATGGGGTAGAGATTGTTGCGTTCCATGAACTGGTCGAAGATGTCGGTGCAGAGCACCACCGTGCGCGGTATCTGCACGACGGCCCCTTCATGGGCGTTGAAATCGGGGTGGCGCTTGATGATGTCGTCGAGGAAGGCCAAGCCACGGCCTTTGCCGCCCAACGATCCCTCGCCGATGCGGGCGAAGTGGGAGTAGGCATCGAACTTCGTGCGGTCGAACACGGCCACCGTACCGATGTTTTTCATGCGGCGGTACTGCACGATGGCGTCGAAGATGATCTTGCGGTGGGCGGCCACGTCCTGCAGACGGTGCCAGGTGACCTTCTTCAGAAATTCCGAGACGGGGAAGATGGCCCTCGCCGAGAGCCAACGGCTCATGTGGTTGCGCGAGATATGATAGAGCATGGACGCTTCGGGTATATCGAAGATGTTGTCCTGCAGTTCTTTCAGGTTGTGTATGCGTGCCACTTCTTTCCGTGTCTTGGGGTCGCGGAAGATGAAGTCGCCGAAGCCCATGTGTTCCTCCAGCAACCGCCGGAGGTCGATACTCATCTTCTTGGAGTTTTTGTCGACGAAGTGAAACCCTTCGGCTTCAGCGGCCATGCGGTTGTCGGCCTCGGCGCTTTCCATGATGAGGGGCAGGTACTCGTCGCGTGTGCGTATGGTGCGCAGCAGTTTGAGTCCGGCCTCGGGGTCTTTCTCACCGGCTATGGGGAAACGTGCGTCGCTGATCACGCCCAGTAGGTTGTCGGCATAGCGGTCGTAGAGCGCCATCGCTTCCTCATAGGATCGGGCGAGTGCCACTTTGGGGCGGCCCCGCATGCGCAGGGTGGCCGAGTGGCGGTTGAGGGCTTCGGTGGCAAACCGCTGGCTTTGGGCGAGGATGTAGTTGTAGAGGTTGGGGAGAATCGAACTGTAGAAGCGTATGCTGTCTTCTACAAGGAGTATCATTTGCACGCCACCCTCGGCGATGTCGTGCTCGAGGTTCATCTGATCCTCGATGAGTTTGATGATGGAGAGTATCAGGTTGGTGTTGCCCAACCAACAAAACACGTAGTCGAAGATGGAAAGATCCTCGTTTTGCATCCGTCGCGTGATGCCGTGTGAGAAGGGGGTGAGCACCACGCAGTGTATGGCGGGGAAGGCGGCCTTGATGTCGTGGGCCACGGTGAAGGCATCATTGTCAGCGTTGCCGGGCATACAAATCACAAGGTCTACGTTGGTGGTGTGGAGTATCTGCAGGGCTTCTTCTGTCGTGCCGGCCTGGGTGAAGGTGGGGGGATAACGCAGACCCAGTTCCATGTATTCGTTGTAGATTTTCTCCTCTACACGACCATCGTCCTCGAGCATGAAGGCGTCGTAGGGGTTGGCCACGATGAGCACGTTGTAGATACGGCGCATCATAAGGTTGACGAAGGACACGTCTTTCAGGCAGTATCGGTTGAACTCCTGGGGAATGTCGTTTTCCATAGGCTTGTGGGTTAGCGTGTGGCTAAGTTACGAAGAATATCCCATACGTTAATCCTTCTGTGCAATGTTTTTTGTTGTGCGATGTGTTATTTGGTGAGTTGTTTGGTGAGTTTGCCTGTCTGAAAAAAATCCCGTAGGCGGTGTGGTGGTCGTCCTACGGGATTTTTCGATTGTGTGTTGTTGGTGGTGATGTGTGCGCAGTTTGTTTTCACTTGCGTGTCGTGATGGCAAACTCGCTGACCTGCGAGATGGTTTTTCCGCCCTGTACGACAGAGACGCAGATTTTGGCCTGACCGTTTTTCAGTCGGTTGTCGGCCTGTACCATGGCGGTGTAGCGTATGCCGTGTCCGGGATCGATACGCTCGACGTGGATGCTCGGCGATATGGCGATGTGGGTGTTTCCCGTGGTTTCGATGACGGTCGGCACGACATCGTAGAGGGATTTTTGTCCGCGGTTGTATACTTCGAAGATGACTTTGCAAATCTCGCCGCGGTTGATGGCGTTGTCGCGGTTGTCGTCGACGAAGCGGGCGTCGCGTATCTCAATGTCGGGCGCATATGTGAGTCCGGCGGCCAGATCCTCTACGCTCGATGAGGCGGGTAGGGTGGTGACGGGATTGCCGGCCGTGTAGTCGGTGGTGTAGTCGGTGCCGCCGAAATCGTAGAGACGGTCGTCACCGCCACCGTTGGGGTCGTACCCGCTGAGGTTGTTGGGATCGATGTGTACCGTACCGAGCGTATCGTCGGGTATGGTGTTGTAGGTGCGCGGTGGGGTGTACGTGCCGCTATTGCCGTACGAACGTGTGGCACTGCGTCGGGGTGGTGGCGGTGTGTTGCGCTCGTAGCGGGGTTGCACGGCGGCCTCGCGTTGTCTGTCGGCTTGTGAGCCGATGGCTGCTCCGATGGCTGCTCCGCTGGCCATGCCGACGATGGTGCCGACGTCGCTGCCGCGCGGTCCGCCGGCGATGCCGCCTATGGCCGATCCGAGTACCGAACCCAGTGTGATGCCAGAGTATGCTCCGGCTCCGGTATATGTCGTGCACGAACTGACGAGCATTGTTCCGGCAATGAGATATAGACTGATCTTTTTCATGTTCTTGACTGTTTTATCTGGTTGCGAAATTACGCATTTTTGCAGTGCAGTGCAACGGATAATCCCCATTATGTATAGGGATTGTCCTATATTTTTTGCGGGATACCCAAATAGAAGAAAAACTGCCACACTTCCGGCATTGGGTTTCCGGTGGTGTGGCAGTGGTAGAGTGGATAGTCGGTCTGACTTCTTATTTGGCTTCGAGGTAGAGTACGCGGCTTGCGTAGGAATTGAGTTTGTTGTAGTCTACGTTGTGGGTGTAGGGTATCTCGAGTCCGTTGTTCATGAGGTAGGCGCCGCTGAACGATTTGCCCTCAAAGGAGAGCGGTGTGTTGTCGATGCGGTTGAGTTCATGCACGGTGTACTGGCGGTCGGGATCGAGTCCGGCCATCTGGATGCGCGGCAGGTGCTGGTTGACGAAGCACTCGGTCTTCCACCAGTAGAAGACGGCTTTGTCTTTGGCATCGGAGACGTACATGAGCGAGGCGACGCCGAGGTGGTCGAAGGGTGACTGCAGACGATAGAGATTGCCGAGTTGTACTACAGGGCGTATGGTCTTGTAGTCGGCGATAGCCTTGCGGCAGAGTGCCTTCTCCTCGTCGGTCATGTTCTTGGGCTGTATCTCCATGCCGAGACGTCCGCTCATGGCCACGTCGATGCGGTACTTCAATGGTACGGTGCGGAAGGTCTGGTGGTTGGGGGCGGCGCTGATGTGCGAACCCATGGCGATGGCGGGGAAGAAGTAGGAGGTACCCCACTGCATGTAGATGCGTTGCAGGGCATCGGTGTTGTCGCTGCACCAGAACTCGTCGAAGTAGGGCAGTAAGCCCCAGTTGGCGCGTCCGCCGCCGCTGGCGCAGTCTTGGATGACGAGGTCGGGATATTTGGCGCGGATTCGCTGCAGTACCTTTTCCAGTCCGCGGTGGTAGGCGATGTAGAGGTGGCTCTGCTTGTCGGCCGGGAGATAGAGTGAGCCGTGGTTGGTGATATTCATGTTGGCATCCCACTTGATATAGGCAATCTCAGGATACTTGGTCATGAGATTGTCTACCACGCCGAAGACGAAGTCCTGCACCTTGGGATTGCTCAGGTCGAGCACGAGTTGGGTGCCGCCACGTCCCATCTGCGGCTCACGTCCGTTGGGGCGGATAATCCAGTCGGGGTGCTTCTCGTAGAGTTCGCTGGTGGAGTTGGTCATCTCGGGTTCGAGCCAGATACCGAACTTGACATTGTTCTTCTTGGCTTCAGCGAGGAGTCCTTCGATGCCGTTGGGCAGTTTGTGACGGTCTACGGTCCAGTCGCCGAGTGATGAGTTGTCGGTCTTGCGCTGATATTTGTCACCGAACCATCCGTCGTCCATGACGAAGAGTTCACCGCCCATGTCGGAGATGTCGTGCATCATCTGTGCCATGCCTTCCTCGTTGATGTCGAAGTAGACGCCTTCCCAGGAGTTGAGCAGGATGTCGCGTACCTTGTCGCCGTGCATGAGTTTGTACTCGCGTCCCCAATGGTGGAAGTTGCGGCTGGCACCGCTCAGTCCTTCAGCGGTATAGGTGAGGGCGAGGGCCGGTGTGGTGAAGGTCTCACCTGAAGCAAGCCGGTAGGCGGAATTGTCGGGATTGATGCCCGCAAAGAATTGGTGGTACTCGTTGTCGTGAGTGTTGATGCGCAGTTTGTAGTTGCCGCTGTAGCAGAGAGCGGCTCCGATGACGCGCCCCGCGTTTTCGCGTGGTTGTCCATCGAGGGAGAACATCACTTCGCCGTGAGAGGTGTGGGCGTTGCGCGTGCCGTCAAGGTTCTCGATGACGGTCATGCCTGGACGGAGAGGCTCTTGTGAGAGTTGTGCCTCGTTGGCCCATGAACCGTAGAGGTGGGAGAGCCATACGTTGCCGCGGCGGATGGGCAATACGGCTGAGTCGAAGCGGTTGAGCGTGACGGTCTTTTTCTCGCCGTTGGTGATTTCGGTCCATGACTCGATGATGTCGACATCGTTGTAGGCGCGGTAGCATACGTTGACGTAGAAGGGATAGGATTTGTCGCGGAGTTTGATGATGGTCACCTTGGCCTTTGCTTCCTGGCGGGTCTCCACTCCTGTGACCTCCATCTGTAGGGTCATGTTTCCATCGGCGTGGCAGACGGCGATGGCGGTCTCCTTGTCGCAGTTGAATCCGTAGGCGGGATAGGCGGCGTTGTCGGCAGTCTCGGCGGCGGAGAGGGTAGACAGGTCGGCGGCGGAGAGTCGTGCGCCGTAGTAGACAAACTTGAGGTCTTTGCCTTGTGTGGCGTCGACGACAAGCGAGGTGCCTGGTGTAGACACGCATACATTGTCTGCAAGGAGACTTCCTGCGAAGAGGAAACCGCCCAGTAGCAGTGTGAGTCTTTTTTTGTTCATTGTTGTTATAGGTTTTGATTATTGGTTCTGATTTCGGATTTCATTAGGGTGTCTGTGTGTCGCTGACGGGACAGGCGTGTTCTAAAAATCTATGTATGAATGTCTAGAACTCGTTTGCAAAGATAATGCAATTGTGTGACAACGTATGATACTATTATTGCAAAATGTACACACAAACAAAAAATCAGCCCTCGCCGGTGCTGACAAAAATCCGGGAGGGCTGAAAAACACGAATATGTATGAAGCGATATTCCGTGTATAGAGGTGAGCCTGTAGAGGCTCTTTGTGCATTTGACGGCGGTGCACTGCCGCTGTTTTCTCTCAGTGGACGTTGGTCCGTGGTATTCATCTGGTCATAAGATGAAGGATAAATCTTATTGTCTCCATATTCGTTGTTCTTTTGAGGGTTATTAATTTATTCATGCTTCTTTTTTTTATTCGTGCTGTTTTATTCGTGTTTCCTGTTTTTATTCGTGCTTCCTTTTTGGTTTGTCAACCGTCTGGACACAATGCGTGCTTATGGAGTTTTGCATCTGTGACTGCTGTCGGATGACGGTTGCAAAGGTATGGGGCGAGGGGTGAAACTCCAAATGTTTTGACGGAAAAATTCAGAAAACGGGAAAAATAAAACCCTGAAAACCAGTGGGTTTCCGCGCGTTTTCGGAGTTTTGTGCCTTGGGCGTATCTTTTGTGGTGGTAATTTATAGAACCCACCTAAAGACTTTTTAACGGTGATTTCTGTGCAATCTTTGTCGTTTATGGAAGTTGCTTGCGAAAAGAAAACAGGTGGAGGTGAGACATTGGAGGCTGTTGGTTGTGCTTCAGTTTGAACTGCGGCTACAGGGGCAAGCGTGCAACTGATTTTTTCTTTTGGTTAGCAACCTCTTTTCCAATATGCAACGAATTTCTGTATTTCCTATACTTTTTTCCGTAATATTGATAAGGTCTTTCGCAAGAAAAACACGTAATTTTGTAACAGACAATAAACATTTTATATAACTTCATAAAAATGATGCTTAGAAAGATTAGACTCACCCTGGCCATCATCTTCTTCGGCCTCATCACGCTGCTGTTTCTCGACTTCACGGGGACGCTGCATGGGTGGCTCTCC
>CAVJZJ010000061.1:0-10636 GCA_963653995.1 Flexilinea sp. | reverse complement strand
AACAATCGTGACACTGTTATGTAACGTCTTGGTTATCAGCCACGTCCTTCCTCTTTAACGAGGACGAGTATTGATCGCATATTGTTGAGCCTTGATTGCTCAAGATATTGAATATCAGCGGTATGAGAATTTCCGAGCGAGATTCTCATATCGCTTTTTAGATAAAAGCCTCACGCTCGACAATTAGCAAACTTCAAATGAACGGTGTCAATACAGAAATTCGTCCTATGTCAAGAAAGCGTTGGGTAGACCTGTTAAGAGGTATCTGTATGGTTGCCATCTTGCTCGACCATACAGAAATATATTATACGGGCGCCAATATTATCGGTTACAATGTCTATGTCGCCAACGCACTTGTCCTGTTTTTCATCCTCTCCGGCTACCTTACCTATAAGGACGACGGATTTGACATCAAGAAGAAACTCTGCTCCATAGCCCGGTCACTTCTTTTGCCTTATTTCCTGTTCTCCATCCTATTGTCCCTTCCCAAGGCTTTGGTGCATGGCAATGGTATAGAGATAGGTGATATATTGCTTCAGATGGTCAGTGGGCAGTCCTCCTGGTTTGTCGCAGCCCTATGCGTGTCAGAACTTGTCTTTGCGTTGGCAGTGAGGATTACGCGTGGCAGAACGACAGCACTGACAATCATCGGTGTCTTGGGATTCTGCCTGTCTATCTGTCTGTCCAAGGGCAATCGGCCATATATATGGCAACTGGACAATAGTCTGCAAGCCTTGCTGTTCCTCAGTATGGGATACGCTTACCACAAACATGAAAAAGTGTTCGACACCATCTGTCGGATACCATATACCTGCCTGTTGTTCCTGCTTCTCGTCATCATAAAAATATATGAATATGCGGATGGGGTGAACATGATGATATGGTATATCGACATCAACAACTATCCCGTATTCTTGACAGACATATTCATTTGCAGTATCTTGTGTGTACAACTCAGCAAGATGATGCCCCCGGTGAGATGGTTGGAGTGGACGGGCGCACATTCTTTGGTCTATTATTTTCTTTGTGGAGGCATACCTTTGCTCACAAGCCGGGTTTTCGAAAGACTGGGCTGGGCTTACCAAGGCAATTATCTGCAGGTCGTGGCAGTCATGATGTGTGTATATGCCATCACCACCGTCATCACATGGGCTATATACCAATACATCCCCTTCATCACAGGAAAAGTGCGAAGGTGAAAATCTTCAGAAACCTCCTCGAGTGCTTGTGCGATATGAAGAAAGACGGTCTTCGGGCCGAAATACTGCAGTCTTCGGGCCGAAATACTCGAGTGTTAGAGGCCGAATACTGCGGTAGTTGAGGCCGAATACTGCAGTATTTTAGTCCGAATACCGCAGTGGTTGAGCCCGAATACTGCGGCCTCTCTTTCTTGTTTGTCGGACGGAATGATGCAAAATCGATGTCCGTTGCACAATAATCGGCCGAAACTTACGTTTATTCTTTGTGTTTATGCGTAGACAAATATTCGCAACCCTGCTCCTTGCCGCTTCAGCCGGAAGTGTCAAGGCCCAGTACGACGTGTCGTTCAGTCACTATTTCGACCTCGAACCGTCGTTCAATGCGGCTGCCGTCGGCAAGCAGCCGAAGATCAATGTGGCCGTGGCCTATGCCATGGATATGGCCGGGTTTAAGAA
The DNA here is from genome assembly GCA_963653995.1 of Flexilinea sp. Classification (GTDB taxonomy): domain Bacteria; phylum Bacteroidota; class Bacteroidia; order Bacteroidales; family Bacteroidaceae; genus Prevotella. Next base: position 8,981 of record CAVJZJ010000061.1, on the reverse strand, counting down.
CAATCCGCAGACCATGTATGCCGCCGCCGACATGCCCTTCTACTTTGCGCGTATCTACCAAGGTGCGGGTCTGCAGTTTATGAACGACAAGATCGGTCTTTTCACCCACCAGCGTCTAGCCTTGCAGTATGCCGTCAAGTTCAAACTCTTCGGTGGTATGCTCTCCACCGGAGTGAGTGCCGGTCTGCTCAGCGAAACTTTCGATGGTACCAAACTCGATGTGGAGGACAGTAGCGACCCCGCCCTGACCTCGTCGAAACTCGACGGCAACGCCTTCGATGCCTCCGTAGGTCTGTACTATACCCACAAGTCGTGGTATGTGGGCGTCTCGGCGCAGCACCTCACCGCCCCGACCGTCAGCCTGGGCGAGCGCAACGAACTGAAGATCGACCCCACATATTATTTGACAGGAGGATACAATATACGACTAAGAAATCCGTTTCTTACAATAAAGTCGTCTGCTTTGGCCCGTACCGACGGGGTAGGGTGGCGTGCTGACGTGACCGGTCGCCTTGTGTATACCAACGAGAAGAAGATGCTCTATGCCGGAGTGACGTACAGTCCTACGGTGTCGGCCACCTTGCTCATCGGTGGATATTTCCATGGTATCGTGCTCGGGTACAGTTATGAGATGTATACCTCAGGGCTCAATCCCGGCAACGGTAGCCACGAACTGTGTGTGGGCTACCAAGTAGACCTCAACATGACCAAAAAGGGAAAGAACAAACATAAAAGTGTGAGAATACTATAATCATATGATAAAGAAGAAAAATGCAATCATAGCATTGTGCGCTGTCGCGCTCTCCGTAAGCCTCACGGCATGTTTCGGCGGAAAAGCCGCCACATCGTCGGGTCGCGGAGGCGAAATCACCGGCGTGAGCGGTAAGCCCTTCACCGAGCCTACCCCCTACGGTATGACGCGCATCGACCGCGGTTTCCTGCACATGGGTCTCAAGGAAGATAGTCTTTGGGGCATACAGACCCCGACGAAGGACATCTCCGTCGACGGTTTTTGGATGGATGAGACCGAGGTGACCAACTCCGAGTACAAGCAGTTTATCTACTGGGTGCGCGACAGTATCATCCGTACACGTCTGGCCGATCCGGCCTACGGCGGCGATGAGACCTACATGATCACCGAGGACAAGAACGGCGATCCCGTCACTCCTCACCTCAACTGGAAGAAAGCGCTGCCCCGCAAGCCCAACGAGGACGAACTGCGTGCCATACAGAGCGTCTACACCCGCAATCCCGTGACTGGAGAGGTGTTGCTCGACTACCGACAACTCAACTACCGCTACGAGGTCTACGACTATACCGCAGCCGCCTTGCGCCGCAACCGTCTCGTCGCCTCGGAGCGCAATCTCAACACCGATGTGGAGATCAATCCCGACGAACAAGTCATGATCTCCAAGGATACAGCCTATATCGACGACGAGGGACGTATCGTGCGCCAGACCATCGACCGTCCGCTGAGCGGTCCGTGGGACTTCCTCAATACCTACATTGTCAATGTCTACCCCGACACGACCTGTTGGGTCAACGATTTCCCCAACTCCGACAACGAGGTCTATCTGCGCAACTATTTCTCCAACCCCGCCTACAACGACTATCCCGTGGTCGGTGTCACCTGGGAACAGGCCAACGCCTTCTGCGCTTGGCGTACCGACTACCTGCTCAAGGGACTCGGCGCTGAGGCCCGCTACGTGCAACGCTACCGCCTGCCCACCGAGGCCGAATGGGAGTATGCCGCACGCGGAAAGTCAGGTACGGAGTTCCCGTGGAACGATCCCGGCGTAGTGAGCGGCAACGGTTGCTTCTTTGCCAACTTCAAGCCCGACCGCGGCAACTACACCAAGGACGGCAACCTCATCACCTCCAAGGTAGGCATCTATTCGGCCAACTCCAACGGACTCTATGATATGGCGGGCAACGTTGCCGAGTGGACATCCACCGTCTTTACCGATGCAGGTGTCGATGCCATGAACGACCTCAATCCTCAACTCGACTACAAGGCCGCCAAGGAAGACCCCTATCGGCTGAAGAAGAAGAGCGTGCGTGGCGGTTCGTGGAAAGACCCCGAGTCCTTCATCCGCTCGGCATGGCGTACCTGGGAATACCAAAACCAGCCCCGTGCCTATATCGGCTTCCGCTGCGTGCGCAGTTTGGCAAGTACATCAAGTGCAAAACAGAAAAAATCGAAGAAATGACCGTTTACAGCAAATACAATCTGGTCTATCGACTGCAGAAGTGGATGGACAGCGTTCCTGGACAGACCTTCCTCAACTATGCCTACAGTTGGGGTGCGTCAGTCGTGATTCTCGGTACCTTGTTCAAGTTGACCCACCTTGCCGGTGCCAATATCGCCCTCTTCCTGGGTATGGGTACTGAGGTGTTCGTGTTCTTCATTTCCGCCTTCGACCGTCCCTTCGACAAGACGGCTGAAGGTCGCGACCTTCCCACCCACTTCGAAGAAGAGGAAGAAGGAGAGGAGACCGACGGCGAGGCCGCGGAGGGCAATGCCGCTCCTGCCGTACAGGGCGTACCCTATGGCGGCACGGTGATTATCGGCGGCGGCAATGTGGCCGCCGGAGCGTCAGTGGCTCAGACAACCGATGGACAACCCGTCGCCGCAGCGGCTGGTCAGCCTGCAGCGGCCGCTGTCGCTGGCGGCACATGGGTGGCCGGTCAGCAAGAGATGGCTCCCGGATTGGTAGAGGCGCAAAGCAACTATGTCGACGAACTGCGCAATCTCACCGAGACCCTGCAGAAAGTATCGGAGCAGAGCGCACGCCTCACCCGCGACAGCGAGGAGATGGAAAACCTCAACCGCACGCTCACCGGTATCTGCAAGGTCTACGAGATGCAACTCAAGAGCGCGTCGCAGCAGATCGGTACCATCGACGAGATCAACGACCAAAGCCGCAAGATGGCGCAGCAGATCGAACAACTCAACAAGATATACGCCCGCATGATAGAGGCTATGACCGTCAATATGCGTGCTGCCGCCCCCGGTGCCGGCGAATAGTGGTGCGCCCTACGGCACGCCTATTATAATGAACAACAATACGCAATGGCAATAAAGAAAAAACCTGTCTCGCCACGCCAGAAGATGATCAACCTCATGTATGTCGTCCTCATGGCCATGCTTGCGCTGAACATTTCGACCGAGGCGCTGGAGAGTTTTTCCGTCGTGGAGGAAAGCCTGAACCGCACCACACGCAATGCGGCGAAGGAGAACGAGGCGCTTTACGGCGACTTTGCCGCACAGATGAAGGCCAACCCGCAGAAGGTGAAGGAGTGGTTTGACAAGGCCACGGCCGTGAAGGAGATGAGCGACTCGCTCTACAACTTCGCCGAGCAACTCAAGGTGGCCATCGTCAAGGAGGCCGACGGCAAGGACGGCGACATACACAATATCGACCGCAAGGACGACCTGGAGGCCGCCACTCATGTGATGCTGGCTCCCGGTACAGGTCGTGGCAAAGAACTCTTCAAGGCCATCAACTCGTTTCGCGAGCGCATCCTGACGATGGTGGGCGATGCCCGTCAGCGTCATATCATCGCCGACAACCTCTCGACCGCAGTGCCCCGCAAAGCCAATGCGCTGGGCAAGAACTGGCAAGAATATATGTTTGAGGATATGCCCGTGGCCGCTGCCGTCACCCTGCTCTCCAAACTGCAGAGCGATGTGCGCTACGCCGAGGGTGAGGTGCTCCACACGCTGGTGGCCAATATCGACTTGAAGGATATCCGTGTCAACAAACTCAGTGCCTTCGTCATCCCCGAGTCGCGTACCGTCATCAGCGGCGACAACTTCTCCGCACAGATCGTCATGGCTGCCGTCGATACCACGCAGCAACCCGAAATCTATGTGGGCGGCCGCCGTATCACGGGCAATACCTACCGCTTTGCAGCCGGTGGGGTGGGTGAGCACTCCTTTGGGGGCTATATCACCATGCGTACCGGCAACGGCGATGTGATACGCCGCGACTTCACACAGAAATATACGGTTGTCGCACCGAGCGCTACCGTGTCGGCCGACCTGATGAACGTGCTCTACGCCGGTTACGACAACCCCGTGAGCATCAGCATACCAGGTGTACCCTTGTCGAGTGTCTCGGCCTCGATGGGCGGCGGCTCGTTCCGCTCTATCGGCATGGGCCGCTATATCGCGCGTCCCTCGGCTGTAGGACAGGATGTCACCATCAGTGTGGCCTCCACGCAGGACGGCCGCTCGCGGCAGATGGGCAAGTTTGTCTTCCACGTGCGCAAGTTGCCCGATCCTACCGCATACATCCAGATCGGTACCGACCGCTTCCGCTCGGGCGGACTCTCCAAGGCCGCGCTCATGGATGCCGGCGGTATCAAGGCCGCCATCGACGACGGCATACTCGACATACAGTTCAAGGTGGTCAGTTTCGAAACCGTCTTCTTCGACAACATGGGCAACGCTGTGCCCATGGCCTCCAACGGAGCGCAATTCTCCGAGCGGCAAAAGGATACCTTCCGCAAACTCTCGCGCAATAAGCGGTTCTATATCTCCCGCATCACGGCAACTGGACCTGACGGTATCACGCGCAAACTCAACGGATCGATGGAAGTCATCGTCAAGTGACGCACGCTATATGTGCTTCGCTATGTAACCAAAGTACAGAAAGAAAAAAACATGGATTATATCAGCCACATGAGACAACTATTGTTCACCCTACTGCTGGTCTCGGCCGCAGACGTGGCCAACGCCCAGCCTGCCGCACGTCGTATGCAGGCCGAACAAGCCAAAACGGCCAAGAAGGACGCGCTCACCACGAGGGCGCAGATCTCGTTCCCCACGCAGGCCCCGATGGATGAGGACGTGGTATGGCGACGCGACATCTACCGCGAGGTAGATCTCACGAAGGATGCCAACGCACCGCTCTACTACCCCGTAGAACCGGTAGGGTCGCAGATGAACCTCTTCACCTACATGTTCAAACTCGTCATGCGCCGTGCGGTCGATGCCTATGAGTATCGGCTCGACGGCAATGAGGTGTTCGACGACAATGCGAAGATCAAACTCAAGTCACTGCTCGACAACTACCATATCTTCTACGAGCGTACCGACCGCGGCATACGCATCGACGATAGCGACATCCCCTCGAAGGAGGTCACCGCCTACTACGTCAAGGAGAGTGCCTACTACGACCAGCATACGGCCACGTTCCACCACAAGGTGCTTGCCCTCTGCCCCATACTCAAGCGTGAGGACGATTTCGGTGACGGTTCTACGTCGTACCCCTTGTTCTGGGTCAACTACGACGACCTTGCCCCCTATCTGGCCAAGCAGACCATCATGACGAGCAATCTCAACAACGCCGCCGTGATGAGTGTCGACGACTACTTCACGAAGGGAATGTATCGCGGCAAGATCTACAAGACCACCAACATGCTCGGCAAGACTCTTGCCCAGTATTGTCCCAACGACTCTGCCCTCACCAAGGAGCAACGCCGCATAGAGGCTGAGTTGACGGCCTTCGAGAAGAACGTGTGGGGTGATGCCGTACGTCGCGATTCGCTCGACAGTATCGCCAAGGTAGACCGCAAGGCCGTGCGCAAGACCACCAAGAAGAACCGCCGTGCTACTGATGGCGCAACAACGGAGACGAAGGTCAAAAAGACGCGTGCCCCGAAGAATACCACATCCAGTTCGTCATCGTCGGCCCGTGTCACCGTGCGCCGTCAGCGTCACTAGTATCGTTCAGAACAACGATGGTAAAGACGGCAAGAACCACCCATCAACAAGAATCACCCATCAACAAGTACATCTACTATAAAATATAAAAATGAAGAAAATTTTTGCAGCCCTCCTGCTTTTCTCCGCTACGCTCTTCGCCCAGACGGCCGGTGCGCAGGTGAAGTTCGGTCTCAAGGGCGGTGTCAACGTTACGAGCATGTCGTTCAGCAGCAGTGTGTTCGATGCTAGCAACCGCGCCGGATTCTTTGTCGGTCCGACCGTCAAGATACAGTTGCCGCTCGTCGGTCTCGGTCTCGATGCCTCAGCGCTCTATGACCAGCGTGAAGCCAAGGTAGGCGTGTCGGATATGGAAACCAACGACAAACTCAATGTCAAGTCCATCAACGTGCCTATCAATGTGCGCTATGGATGGGGACTGAGCAGTCTGGCCAACATCTTTGTCTTTGCAGGTCCGCAGTTTGGATTCAATGTGGGCGACAAGGATCAGCAGGCCGCCGGTGCGAAGTGGAGTTTCAAAAACTCTGCGTTCAGCGTCAACCTTGGTGCCGGTATCACCGTGTTGAGTCATGTGCAGATTTCGGCCAACTACAATATCGCTTGCGGCAAGACCGCCGATGTATCTGTGTCGCAGATGGGTGATGAGGTGTTTGGCAAGAACGGTACACGCAGCCGCGCCAATGCCTGGCAGATAGGCTTGGCCTACTACTTTTAAGTGACGTCTATCGTTAAGTACGTTTAGGACAATCTCTAAACGTTGCCCCTGTAAGGGGCGCAGATTATAGGATAGGGCCTCGGCCCTATCTCTCCTTGGTTATTATAAGCGTTGCCCCTTACAGGGGCAACGTTTGAGATAATGCGTAAAAAACGTAGGGGCAAGCCCCTACGCTATAATCTGTCGTCCCTATGGGACTCGCCAGTTGCGGTATTTTTAGCGGACACGATAGGATACGACATACGACAAAGACGGACAATCCCCGATGTGGTGTAGGTATCACATCGGGGATTGTCCGTCTTTGTCGTATATCGTTTATGCTCGCTTATTTCATGATGGGGCGTATCGTGTAGCCGATGTAACGGTTCTGTGTCGTGTTGATGCCGATGTATTCATCATCCTGCTCGTAGGACATTGTTACGCAATGGGCTTGTGTGAGGTCTTGGTTATTATAGGTTGAAGTCCAGTAGTATCCGTTATAGTGTCTTTTGTCGCAGAGGTCGCTTTGTATGTAGCCTGCGGCCGGGAAGAAAATTCGGCAGTTGACGTCTGTATCGTCGGCCACGAAAAGAAAACCGTTGACACCGTAGTGGGTGCCGTCGATGGTGGAGTTTTTCTCGATAAAGTAGATGCCGCGTGCGCTGATGATGTTGCCTGTCACCTCTTGTGGTGTGTATTTCTCGCCCGTAGCGCCGCATGCCTCGTAGAGGGCGCGATAATCCTCCTGGGTGGGTATGCGCCATTGGCCGTCCATGGTGGCGTATGCGACATCGTAGGCGGGGAGTAGCGTTCCGTCGGAATCGCGGGGTTGGGGGTCCCAATCGACTCTTCCGGCCCAACCTTCACCCCAATAGTTGTCCTTGTCGTAACTGGACTTTTCGCCCTTGATGTGGGTGTTGTTGGCGTAGGTTTTCCATGTGATGTTATCTTCGATGATGAAGCCTTCGGGTTCATCATCATCTTTCACATGTATGGTGTCTATGGACGTATAGTAAGTCTCGACCTCGCCCCAAGCGAAATAGTCACCGTAGGCCGTCTCGGGGGAGTCGGCTACGCTGGTGGCGCCGATGTTCATTGTGCCCCATTTGGTGTCGCCGATTTTGACGTAGGTGTCGAATACCACCGAGTAGCGGTTGGTGGGCGTATTGTTGTAGATCTTGTACAGTTGGCCGTTCTTGTATATTTTGACTGTCTGTTGGGCTTGAAGTCCCAAGGTGGTCAGCACGGCTGCAAGTATCAGAATGATTTTCTTTGTCATGATGTTTGTCTTTGTTGGTTTATTCGCAGACTGGGCGGACGGAGAATCCCCAATAGCGTGTTGCCTTATTATTCGGATAGACATTGTTGTTGGAGGAGGCTATGTACAAACTCATGCCAAATCCCTTCGATTCGCTAACGGCAGAAGACGTCCAAATGGCGATGTTTTTGTAGCCGTCCCTGTTGAGTTCTCTTGTCTTATTTATGGTAAGTCCTGCTGCCGGGAAGAACAACCGTTTGCTGGTATCTTCCTTGTCTACGAAGAGCACTCCTTCTACGTTGTAGGCCGTCTTGTCGACAGTGGTATTGGCAGCCAGCCAGTAGATGCCGCCCGTTGTGATGTTTGTTTCGCCGGAAATCGGCTTGTAGGTGGAATTGTCGCTGCAGGCGGAGACAAGATTCTGGATATCGTCCGTGGTCGGCATTCTCCATTTGCCGCCCCATTCCTGGCGGGCAACGTCGTATTCGGGGAGCAGGGTGTTGGTTTGGGTGTCGTAGGGTTCGGGGGCCCATGCAGACGAGCCGGCACCATAATAGTTGTCATTGTTGTACTCCGTCTTTAGTCCTTTGATGTGCGTCAGGTCGGAGTATTTGCTGACCAGTGTGTCGGTGATGGCGGTGTAGTAGGTGTCAATCTCGCCCCAGGCGTAGTAGTCGCCGTAGGCGGTTTCGGGGGAGTCGGCTATGGAGGAAGCACCGATATTCATCGTGGCCCATTTCAGTCCGCCGATTTCCACATAGTCGTGTGTGCCGAACACCACCTTGTATTTATCGGTGTCGGTATCGGTGAAGGCATTTACAAAAACGCCGTTCTTGTATACCTTCGCTACCTGTGCGCTGGCGCAAGCCGGAGCGAGGAGCGAGAGGAGGAAGAGGATGGTTTGTCTCATGATGTGTGCGTGCTTAATAGTCTTGTTCTTCATCATTGTCGGTCCAAAGGTCATCGTTGTCGAAGAACGAGTTGTCCTTGCTGTATTGCTCTTCTGTTTCGCCGGGCTTTATTGTCGGGTCGCCGGAGGTGGCCAGCGGCAAACATGTTTCGGCGGTCATGCAGATGGTGCGTGGGGCGGTGTATGTCTTTTTCATCTTATTTATGGCGTGTTCTATAAATTCCACGCATTGTTAAATTTATTTTTTAGGCAAGTGGCTCTTTGTGTCTTTTTGTTTTTATCCGACATCTTTTCCTTTCTTCTTTAGTCGCATAGCCCGCTATGCTCCTTCAGAAAGAAAAATCTGTTCGGCTAAAATTCAAAAATCCAACAAAGGTAATTTATAGAA
>CAVJZJ010000060.1:0-10639 GCA_963653995.1 Flexilinea sp. | reverse complement strand
GCTGCCCTTTTTGACGAGGACTTCTGGAGAGCAATCTCCGGGAGTCCTTTTTTCGCGTATACCATACTGGTGTCCGGAAAATATCGCTAATGACGAGTCTCGTAGGGTAGGGTGTTCTAAATCCGATTTAAAAACGTGCGGAATTTTGTGGAGTTTTGCATACTAAGCCCTGGAAGGGCGTCACGACCGTAGCCCAGGGTAGGAGCGAAGCGACGTGACCCTGGGTTTCATGTACAACGGAGCAGGTTGGCCTGAAAGGTCAACACAACAATATGCGAGATGTGCTGACCTTACAGGCCAGCCTTGTCAATCATACGTTTACCCAGGGTTCTTGCAAAGCAAGCGGCAAAGCCGAGCGACGTCCCTCACTTCGCTCGGTCCTCACCCTGGGCTGGGATTGTGCCGCCCTTCCAGGGCTTTGATTACCGAATACTATTTGAAAATCAACTAATTGCAAATTCAAAACTCTACAAAATTACGACTACTTTTTTCTGAATTTTGAACACTCTACCCTACGGGACTTGTCCTTCGCGATATTTACCCTCCCCCAACAAATAAAAATCTGTTTTGTTGCAAGAAAAGCGCAAGTGTATGCACAAATATTACGAAAGGTTACTTTTTGTGTTAAATGTTTGTGTAGATACGATATTCTTTCTACTTTTGTATGTCTTTTCGTGCACCCATGCGATAGGTATTGCGAGCGTATTCAGGAATTCCATTTTCTATCATGGTGATGCACTCTAATTAGGGTCGTCTTCGATTGAGACAGACTGGCGAGACACGGCCAGTCGGTTCAGGCAATAACATACAGACAAAACACACAGTATTTTTTTATTATGAGAAGAGTTTTATTGAGTTTGGTATTGGCTTTCGCCTTGTGCAGTCTTGCCGATGCGCAGGTGCCGCAAGTGGTGCTCCGTAGCATTGACGGCAGCAGTGTGCGTACCGATACGCTGAGCAACGGCGGCAAACCGTTTATCATCGATTTCTTCGCTACATGGTGCAAGCCCTGCAACCGCGAATTGTCGGCCATCGCCGAGGTGTACGATGAGTGGCAGGAGGAGACGGGCGTGAAGGTCATTGCCGTGTCTATCGACCAGGCACAGAACATCAACAAGGTCAAGCCACTCGTCGACAGTCACGGATGGCCCTATGAGGTGTTGCTCGACCCCAACGGTGAGTTCAAGCGTGCTCTCGGCGTGCAGATGATACCCTACACGCTCATTGTCGACGGACAGGGCCAGATTGTCTACAAGCACAATGGCTATACCGATGGGGCCGAGGAGGAACTCATCGAGAAGGTACGCGAACTGACTGCGGGCAAGTGATTGCTGCCATTTCCCAAATATCTCATTTTATGAATTATGCGCCCCTTACAGGGGCTATTGTTGGGAATGGCCTCAAAATCGTAGGGGCGAGCCCCTACGCTATACTATGTCGTCCCTACGGGACTTGATGTTTGCGTGAAGTTTCTACGGGACTTGATGTTTGCGTGAAGTTTCTATGGGACTTGATGCTTGCGTGAAGTTTCTATGGGACTTGATGTTAGCGCTATTTTTTATGAGACTTGCCAGTTGCAATATTTTACCGGATACCAATAATATTTTTATGAACAGACGAATATGCACCGCGTTTGTCGGTGTTTTGACCGCTCTTGCCGCCGTTGCCCAAGAAGACAACGGAGGCAAGGGCATTGTCGTTACGGGTAGTGTGCAGAGCGACATCCTTATACCCCAAGACGACAAGAAGATACAGACCGAGGAGACCAGCGACTGGGGACTGACCAATACCTACGCTGATGTGAACGTCATGAGCCGCCACGTCGATGCCGGACTGCGTTTTGAGTACAATCAGCATCCGCTGCCCGGTTTCGAGGCTGACTTCAAGGGGTGGGGCGTGCCCTACTTCTATGCCAAGGTACACTACGACAAGTGGAACGTGACCCTCGGCAGTCTCTATGAGCAGTTTGGTTCCGGCTTCATCCTCCGTACCTACGAGGAGCGTAGCCTCGGTATCGACAACTCGTTGCTCGGTGCCCGCCTGGTGGTGAAACCCGTCAAGGGCATCACCTTCAAGGCCCTCTCCGGCCGTCAGCGCCGCTACTGGGGTTGGAACAAAGGACTGGTGAGCGGTGCCGACCTCGAACTCAATATCGACCAGTGGATACCCTCGATGCAGAATCACCGTACCTACCTCACCCTTGGCGGTTCGTGGGTCAACAAGTACGAGAAGAAGCAGGACAACCTCATGACGGGCAACTACCTCATCAACGTGCCCAAGTATGTCAATGCCTTCGATGTGCGGGCCAATCTTCAGGTGGGCGACTTCGGTTTGCTCGGCGAGTATGCCTGGAAGACCGATGATCCGTCGTACGACAACAACTACATCTTCCGTCGTGGTCATGTGGCCATGCTTTCCGCCACCTATAGCAAGAGCGGTGTGAGCCTTCTCTTGCAGGCTAAGCGCAGCGACTATATGTCGTTTCGCAGTCGCCGCGGCATGAACGGCACATCGTCGATGATCAATCATCTGCCCGCCTTCACCATGGATCATACCTACGCCTTGGCCGCCCTCTATCCCTACAGCACCCATCCCGACGGCGAGTGGGCCTATCAAGCCGAGTTGGGCTATAAGTTCAAGCGCAACACCGTCATTGGCGGCAAGTACGGCACCGAGGTCAAGTTGAATTTCTCCCACGTCCATGCCCTTGCGCGCGACGGTGAGCAGTCGGCCCAAAGCGGTACCAGCGGACAAGGATCCGCCTTCTGGAAGTGGGGCGACGAGACCTACTACCAAGACCTCAACGTGCAGATCGGAAAGAAGTTCACACGGTCGTTCTCGCTCAACCTCATGTATATGAACCAGCGCTACAATATGACCGTGGTCAAGGGCGAGGGCGGTATGGTACACTCCGATGTCTATGTGGCCGAAGGCAAGTACCGCTTCAACAAGAAGTACACCCTGCGCGGCGAATTGCAGTACCTCTCCACCGCCGATGATCAGGGCGACTGGCTCTACGGATTGCTCGAACTGTCGGTCATGCCCCACTGGATGTTCACCGTGTCAGACATGTACAATGCCGGTGATACCCATCTGCACTACTATCAAGGCTACGTCACCTTCACCACCGGTGCCCACCGTCTGCAACTCGGTTATGGCCGCACGCGCGCCGGCTACAACTGTTCGGGCGGCGTATGCCGCTGGATACCCGCCAGCAAAGGTCTGACCCTGTCGTACAACTATAATTTCTAACCACTACGATGAAGACACCACATATCCTATCCGCACTTTGTCTTGCCGCCCTGCTGGGCGTGGCTGCATCGTGTGACAATATCGCCGAGAGCGACCGGCTCATCTATGTCAAGCCGGCCGACGTGAAGAAGAACATACTCATCGAGGACTTCACAGGCCAGACCTGCCGCAACTGTCCCGAGACCACCGATGTCATCCACCAACTGCAGCAGACCTACGGCGACAGTGCCGTGATTGCCGTGGGCATCTATAGCGGTCCGTTCGGCAAGCGTACCAATGGCGACCTTCTGCCCCTGACCACCAAGGACGGCGACGCGTACTACACCGCTACGGGCATACAGCAGCAACCCTCCGTCTTTGTCGACCGTCTCACGATCACCTCCGACAACTCCGTGCTGACCACCCTTGTCAATTCCACCATCTCCAATGAGGCCCGCGCCCTGCTCTCGGCTACTCCCACTTACGATGCCGCTACGGGCAAGGCCGGAGTGACGGTGTCGGTAGAGAGCCTGTCTGATGTGCAGAACGCCCTCTTCAACGTGTGGGTCATCGAGGACAGCATAGTCAGTCCGCAGATCATGTCCACTGGCAAGACCAACACCTCGTACATGCACAATCACGTGTTCCGTACCCACCTCACCACTCCGATGGACGGCGAGACCGCAACCCTTGTCAAGGGGCTGCCCGTCAGCCGCACCTACGGCCTCACCGTCGATGCGTCGGAATGGAAGGCCGCCCACCTGTCGTACGTCATCTTCGTGTGCGACGACCTTGGCGTGATGCAGGTCATCAAGACCCCGGTCGTCCCGAAGAAAGGGTAGGGCGCAAATATTCACGATAACACCATAAAAGAATAACAGAATAGATATGAAAAGATTTTACATGGCAGTCGTCACGCTCTTTGCCGGCGTGGCATCCCTTTTTGCCCAAAGTGACCTGGGCATACATTTCGTCACCGTCACCACAGAAGGTGAAGACGTGGTAAAGGTAGCCGACGTAGCCGCCGGATCGACCATCAACGTGTCTGACCTCACCGATGACGGTTTTCAAGACCCCTTCATCAGCGCCGGACTCGGTGTGGAGAACACCTCCGATGGCGGCAAGCGTCTGCAACTGAAGTATGAGGTGAAGTCTATCAGTTCAGGTCTGGCACAGGCCTGCGTGTTCAGTTCATGCACCAGTACCAGTGAGACAGGCGTCAACTATGTACCCAAACTCAGTGCCGCCGGCAACCATGTCAGCCTTGGCGTGCTCAAGGCAGGAAATGTGCAGGATCTCGCCGCCGAGTGGTTTCCCGGAGGCGAAGGCAGTGCCACGATGACCCTCACCCTGCTTGTCGGCACCAAGTCGGGCAAGAAGGAAACCTCCGGTGAAGAGATCTACGACGTGCAGGAAGGGCCCAGCGTCACCGTCAACTTCCTCAACGGAGTGACCGGCATCGCCGATGTGACCACTTCCGCCATCACCTCCACAACGTACTACGACATGACCGGCCGCAAGGTGTCAGCCCCCGCTCACGGCATCTACATCGCTCGTCAGCACACTGCCGACGGCAAGACCGTCAGCCGTAAGGTGGCCGTGAAGTGATGACGATACACGAATAATTCCTATCAAAGCAAACAGTTATATAGTATTTCATCATGAGAAGAACATTGACCGCACTGACCCTTCTTCTGACCATGCTCAGTCTCACTACCGAGGCCATAGCACAGGTGGGCAAGCCCACCTTCCAATATCAGAAGTACAAGGAGTACGAGATTGCTTCCGCCATTTCCGACAACGGTAAGTGGGCGTTGGTATACGGTGCTACCAACGATCAGAAGACCAACGGTTACTCCTATCTCGTCAACGTCGAGACCAAGGCCGAGACCGTCATCCGTACCAGTGATGAGACCGCTGCAGCCACCATGGGCAAGTACCTGGTGGCTGACGTGACCGACGACGGCAACATCGTTGTCGGCGCATTCGGCGGCAGTTTCACCGAGGACGGCTACTACACCGGCAAGCCCGGCTACTGGAACAAGACCACCATGACCTGGACCGCCCTACCTATGCCCGACGGTGCCGCCTCTGCCTCGGTGAGCAGTGTCACCCCCGACGGCCACTACGCCGTGGGTACCTCCGAGAGCGACACCTCCAGTCCCTGGACCTCCGTGTCGCAAGGTATCATGTGGGACCTCACCGCCGACACCATCGTCACCCTGCCCGGCAAGCCCGTCATGGAGATGGACAAGAACGAGAAGGGCGAAACCTATGCCCAGCAGGAAGCCTACACCCAGATATCCGCCGACGGACGCTATATCGCCATCTACGGCAACCAGAGTTACACGCCCACCAGTTATCTCTACGACCGCACAGAAGGCACCTACATCAAGTTCGGTTCGCGCAACAGCGGTACCGACTATCCTACCGACTTCCTGCAGATGGAGGGCGGCATCGTGCTCAGTCCCAACGGCAAGTGGGCCGCAGGTACCATCCGTACCAATGACGATGAACTCTTCCCCCTGCTCTACAATATCGACACGAAGACCTACACCTACTACAACTCCGTCGAGGAGAACGATCTTGCCGTCGATATGGTAGACAACTCCGGCGACCTCTTCGCCTCCTCTCCCGCTATGGACGCCATACGCGAGTGGCAGGTGATGGTCGGCAATGTGTGGTATCCCTTCTCGCAGATACTCGAGCAGCGCTACGGCATCACCTACACCGACTATACCGGCTACGACAATACCGGTACGCCCTGGTGCGGATCGGCCGACGGTACCGTGATCTGCTCTATGGTTTCGCCCCAGGGTGAGAGTTGGATCACCACCCTGCCCGAACCAATCAGCAACGCCTGTGAGGGTATCGACCTGCTCAAGGACTATACCCCGTCGCCCGCCGACGGCGCCCAGTTCCACTGGGTAGAGAGTATCACCCTCACCTTCGCCAACGACATCACCGCCCTCGGCACCGCCAAGGCCGCCGTACTCAAAGACAAGGACGGCAATACCGTGCGCAACTCGATGGCCTTCTACGTATCGCCGACCAGCGACAAACAATTGGTGGTGACCTTCCGTGCCACTGCCCTCAACGAGGGTGAGAAGTACAGTGTGGAGATACCCGCCGGCACTATCGCCCTCAGCAAGAACACCTCGAAGGTGAACAGCGACATCACCCTCAACTATGTCGGACGTGCCGATGTGCCCGTCGAGATCACAGACGTCTTCCCCGTCGACAGTGCCGAGATCGCCCGTATCGACAACTCCGGCAATCCCGTCTACCTCACGCCCGATGTCAAGGTGCGCGTCACCAAGAGTGCCTCCGCGTCGCTCATACAGGTCGACGGCGACACAGAGAAGACCATCAGCGCCCTCAGCGTGGTGGTCAGCAACGACAACAGCAAGGTAGCCCTCGTGCCTGCCGCTACACAATATCTATATAGTGGTGCAGAGTACAAGGTCGTATTGGCAGCCGGATCGCTGACCGACCTCTCCGGATCTGATGCCACCGACTCTAGGGACAATACCCGCAACGAGGAATACACCATACACTACACCGGCACTTACGAGCGTCAGATCTCTACCGACGATGCCGACCTCTTCTTCGATGATTTCACCGATCCCTCCGCATCCTACAGCAACTTCATGCGCTACGAGGGCGATCATCTCACCCCGACCGATGAAATGGCAGCCCTGACGTTTGATGCTGACAACCAGCCTTGGAACTTCACCATCCGCCAGAGCAATACCAGCAGCAAGTACTACGCTGCATCGCACTCCATGTACAATCCTGCCGGACAGTCTGACGACTGGCTCATCATCCCCCAACTCACCGTTCCCGACGCCTATACCAATCTGTTGTTCAAGGCCCAAAGTTACCTTGAAGACAAGCACGACACCCTTCGCGTGGTGGTATGGCCGCAGGACGAGAACATCAGTTACTTCGGCGACGACCGCATCTCCAAGATGAAGGCCGGCGGCGATGTCTACACCTATGCGCTCAATATCGGTGCCGCTGAAGACAGTCTCGACAACGATTTCACCGACTACACGCTCAGTCTCGCCAAGTATGCCGGACAGAAGGTATACATCGCCTTCTGGAACCACAACACCGACCAGAGCATCATGTTCCTCGACAGTGTCATGGTGCGTCGCAATCTGAAGTACCTCATGTCTATCAACACCGCCTCTTCTGTCATCCAGAAGAACGAGCAGACTATCTCGGGTACGCTCACCATCAATGCCGACAATGAGGTCTACCATACCGTCGCGCTCACCCTCAAGGATGCCGACGGACAGACCATCGACACCTACACCCAGTCGGGACTCAGTCTCAAGAAGGGCAACAAGCAAGCCTTCACCTTCAGCAAGCCCCTGCCGCTGACCGTAGGCGTCTCCAACGCCTACTCCATCAGGGTGCAACTCGACGACTACACCGACGAGGTGAAGAGCACCATCAAGGACCTCACCTTCGAACCCGTCAAGCGCGTCGTGCTTGAGGAGAATACCGGCTTCACTTGCCAGTACTGTCCTGAGGGTCTTGTGACCATCGAGCACCTCAAGAAACTCTACGGCGACAAGTTCATCCCCGTGTCCATCCACACCTATACGGGCGACCCCTATGGAACCGGCCTCTACAGTTACACCACCTACCTCGGTCTGAACGCAGCCCCCAAAGCCGTCATTCAGCGTGACGGATATATCTCCAGTCCGCTTGATCAGAACGACGACGGCGACTACACCTTCAACTCCGAGGGCGGCTATCTCTGGAGCGACAGGGTGGCGGCCGAACTCAACAAGCCTGCCGACTACGAAATCTCCGTGCCCTCCATTGCATACAATGAGAGCACCAACAAACTGGATCTCACCCTCTCGCTGCGCTCTGCGCTCAATCTGAAGAACCAGTACGTCAACATCTTCGCCGTGGCCATGGAGGACAGCATCGTCTACACCCAGGCGAACGGTTGCCGTACAATCAACGATCCCATCCTCGGCGAGTGGGGCAAGGGCGGCGCCTACGCCTACGCCGAAGTGCCCAATGTATCTGAAGACGACGTGGTACGCTCCTACTGGGGCAGCAGTTTCTCGGGTTCCAACGCCGGATTCCCCCAGTCCTTTGAGGCTGGCAAGGACTACACCGTCGACCTGAGCCTGTCTTATCCCGACCAGGTATACGACAAGAACAATGGCAAGATCGTCTTCATGGCTTTCGACGGCAACACCAATGCTCTGATCAATGCCGTACTGGTGAAGATGGCCGACATCAAGAACGCCACCGGCATCAGCGACACACAGACCACAGAGAGCGGTATCAAGATCAGTGCCGTAGGCAGTACAGTCACCGCCAAGGCCGCTGCCGAGGTGACCGTCAGCCTCTACACGATAGCCGGTCAACTGCTCGGCCAGGCATCGGGCCATGCCGAGGCCAGCGTCAAGACCGCCGGCTACCGCGGACCGGTCATCGTCAAGGCCGTGAGCGGTACGGACGTGACCACGCAGAAGGTGGTACTCGAATAATCCTCTGCCCGTCTGACATACGGATAGGCATACCATCATATACATCAAGGGGCGCGGCAGGCGTGCCGTTCCCCTTGACGGTTGCACTTACAGTTATCATAATAGTTTCATTTTTTTTAAGGTTAAGAGTATGAAAGAGAGACTACTCAGCATCAGTACCCGCCAATGGCTGCGTCTGTGCGCCCTTCTCGCCCTTGTGGTGACGAGCGTGTCGGCCAGCGCGGCGGTAGACTGGCAGACGTTTGAGACGGAGACCACCTATAAGTTCTCCACCTCGTCAGAGACGTACTACCAGTACACGCCCTCCGAGGACGGCGTGCTCTACATCTACTATTCGGCCATCGCACCGGGCATCTACGCCGATTGCGACGACAACGGTCCTGTCACGGGCTACACCGCCGACGACGGTTCGTTTGTGAACTACGACCTTGGCAGTTTCAGTTGGTACCGCCAAGAGTACAACGGCACCTTCTACACCAGTTGTAAGGAGACCTCTGTCAAGGGAGGCACCACCTACTACATCCTCGCTCCCGAGAGTTGGAGCGGCGGCACGTTTATCGGCCACCTCGAGAATGTGAACGAACTCAAACTCACTGGCCAGAACTACGAGAGCGGCAAGGTATTCGACATCACCGACACCCGCTACGGCCAGTTGGCCCTCGACTTCAACCTCACCGCCACCGCCGACAAGTGGGCCTACCTCAAGGTGGGCAACTATCCCTCGGAGGCCAACAAGGAAGACGGTCGCATCGAGACCCGTTCAAACGCCAACACCGGATCGCTCATCTTCAATCTCAAGGATACCCTCGTGTCCTGGATGAACAAGGGCTACTTCACTGGCGGCGAAACACTGACCCTCTCCATCACCGGCATACACGCCAAGACCGACGAGAGCATCAAGTACGGCACCGACGGTTCGCTCACTCTCAGTTTCATCGCTCCCGGCAAGGGACACAAACTGGTATCCTCGAGCGTACCCGATCCGCTCTACTCCTACTATGCCGAGGGCGACACTGCCGCCCTGCTCAAACTCGTGTTCGACTATCCCGTAGCCAGCGGTGCCGACCAGCAGGCCAAGGTGACCTTCAATATCGGTTATGCCGAGCAGAGCGACGCCTACCAGGAGAATATCTCTTCTGACAAGATCACCGCCAGCGGCGACACCCTCTTCGTAGACTTCTCCGGCAAACTGCGTTCCTATGCAGCCATGGGGCTGAAGTCGCAGTACAGCACCTGCCGTATCGTCGTGTCCAACGTCACCATGGAGGATGGCACGATGGCATCGACCGACGGCGCCCACGCCGGTACATACAGTTTCTCCAGCGTATCCTTCGAAGAGAAAAACTATGCCGGCATCAAGCCCGAGTTTACTCCCGAAAGTGGCGAGACCCTCACCTCCGACCTCAAGGTCTACTTCTCTGACGCTACAGCCTACACCTTCACTGGCGTGCGCTTCACCTATCAGGATGCCGACGACCACAAGTACCAGCACGATGTCACCGAAGGCATCACCTCAGAGGCAAGCGGCCGCAGCGGTATCGAGTATACCATACCTCTCACCGACGCTATCATCAACGGCAAGAACGTGCGTCTGTCCTTCCTCGGCCTCACCTGCGCCGACGGTATCGACCACGGCAATATCGCCGAGGACGTGAAGTTCAATCCCGGCAACGAACTCACCGCCGACCTTCTGCCCACCGCCAGCACCATCGCCGACGGTGCCGTGACGACAACGAGCGCCTTCATTCTCACCTTCGACGAGGATACCTACATCCATACGCCTGAAGGTCGCCAGCAGGCCATCATCACCGACCTCACCACCGGCAAGGTGATGCCCCTCAAGGCCGTATCCCATCCGCGCAGTCTGAAGAAGGTACAGGTGACCA
>CAVJZJ010000059.1:0-11606 GCA_963653995.1 Flexilinea sp. | reverse complement strand
ATACTCCAGTGGTAGAGCCCGAATACTTCAGTGGTCGGGCCCGAATACTCGAGTCTGCAAGGCCGAATACTGGAGTATTTCGGCCCGAAGACTGACAAAAAGGGGCAAAAGGGGGATAGCGGGAGGAGGAGAGACGGCTATCAATAGGAATCGATGGCATCCCAGATGACGAGTTCCTGGCGCACATAGCCGACTTTTTTGCCGACGCGGATTTTGTACCACATATATCCGTCGGGTGCGAAGGTGGCACCGAGACAGGGATAGGTTTCGGGTATCATGCCTTCGGGGTTGCTGATGGTGGTGACTATGCGGCTGGCGGTGGTGGGCTTTTGGCGGACATTGACACGACCGGTCTGAAGGTCGCTGACGGTGAGATAGCCTTGACCGTCTTGGGCATTGCGCGCCTCTACGCGGCTGCCTTTCTTGCTGACGGTGGTGTAGTCTTGGGTTTCGGCGAACCAACTGTCGCCGGCATCGGCCAGGTAGCGGTACTCATGTCCGTCGGCATCGATGACGACACGACCGGCCATCATACTGCGGTGAAGATTGTTGCCGGTGGCCCACGACGGGGCAGTGATGGTCATGTCGGCCTGTGGACGGAAGGCGGTGGTGTGCCAGGTGACGGTATCGCCCGCCTGTATGGTGGTGAAGATGAAGGGGCTGCCGTAGTCGTCGGTCAATTTGTAGATGGGATAGGATCCGGTAGTGGTGAAGGGTGCGCCACGGAAGACGCTGTCGACAAGACAGAACTCGGTGATATCGTCGGTGGTGATGTGGAGGGTGAAATCATCGGCCTGTCCGTTGGCCCAGCGGGTGACGGGGGTGAGCCAGTAGGGAATGTTGAAGGGTTCGGACACATTGAAACTCATGCGGTAGCGGTAGGTGTGATGCACGATGTTGCGACCCTTGAGGAAAGGAGCGTCGAAGTAGTAGGCATAGGCGAAGGGCACGACACTATCAAGATCGGCATTGTAGAGATAGTCGCTCACGGGAAGCAGGGAGTCGGGTACTTGTCCGAGTCCTTTCCACTTGTGCAGGTCGAGCGGTTGGGGAAAGGTCTTCGACGTGGGGTCGAAGGCGACTGCTGCGTTGGCATAGGGCAGGTCGTGACCGTTCATGTTGACGGTGAAGGCGGTGATATGGGGATGTGGTCCGCCGAGGTTGAGCGGTGTGTTGTCGTTGTACTGCGCTACGGCTTCGAAACCCATCTTGACGGTTTTGGCTTGGCCGGCGTTGTAGAATTCATAGTAGACGTCGACGGTGGCGAAACTGTCTTTTCCGATGGTGATGGTGAGCACCTCGCGTGCGGCCGAGATGTCGGTTTCCTGCGCCGGAACGAGGAAGTTGCCGCTGGTGAAATAGACACCGTCGTTGGCTTTCACCGCAGTGAAGGCAAAGAGGACGGCCAAAAGGAGGAAGAGTGTTTTCTTCATGTGTGCGTGTTGTTGTTGTCTTGTATGTTGTGATGACTTGGTGTTGATCCGCCGTAGCGGTGGGACAAATTTAGATACATCTACATACAAAGCCAAGACACGCTCCGACTTTTTAAATATATTTAGT
Source organism: Flexilinea sp. (assembly GCA_963653995.1). GTDB lineage: Bacteria > Bacteroidota > Bacteroidia > Bacteroidales > Bacteroidaceae > Prevotella. Next base: position 10,046 of record CAVJZJ010000059.1, on the reverse strand, counting down.
GGAACTGCGGAATGTCATTTAGTTTTCCGACTATAGGTGCCCAGTGAAAATTTCGCAATTGGCGAGTTCCGTAGGGTAGAAAGTTCAAAATCGAATTGAAAAAATGTGCAGAATTTTGTGGTGTTTTGCATACTAAGCCCTGGAAGGGCGTAACAATCCCAGCCCAGGGTGAGGACCGAGCGAAGCGACGTCGCTCCTCACCCTGGGCTATGATCGTGACGCCCTTCCAGGGCTTTTATTACTGAATACTTTTTGGGAATTAACTAATTGCAAATTCAAACTGACATAAAATTCCGCACTGTTCCATTCCGATTTCGTATGCCCTACCCTTTCACATGACTGAGAAATTCGCACAGACGCGGTGAACGGGGACGGGTGAAAATCTCCTCGGGCGTGCCTTCCTCGGCGATATGTCCGCCATCGAAGAAGAGGACGCGCGTGGCTACCTCGCGGGCGAAGGCCATCTCGTGGGTGACGACGACCATGGTCATGCCGCCGGCGGCCACCTCACGCATGAGGGCGAGCACCTCGCCTACCATCTCGGGGTCGAGGGCGGAGGTGGGTTCGTCGAAGAGCATCACGTCGGGTTGCATGGCGAGGGCGCGGGCGATGGCGACACGCTGTTTTTGTCCGCCGGAGAGCCGCGTGGGATAGAGACCGGCCTTGTAGGCCAGACCGATACGGCTGAGCAGCGCATCGGCGCGGGCGTCGGCCTCGTCGGGGGTGAGCAGTCCGAGCGTCGTGGGGGCAAGGGTGATATTGCGGCGGATGGTCATGTGGGGAAAGAGGTTGAACTGCTGAAAGACCATGCCGATGCGCCGCCGTATGAGGTCGACATCGGTATCGTCGGAGGTGATATCGGTACCTTCGAAGTAGATGTGTCCGGAGGTAGGTTCCTCGAGCAGGTTGAGCGAGCGCAGGAAGGTACTCTTGCCGCAACCCGACGGACCGATGATGGCGACCACCTCGCCCTGGGAAACGGTGGTGTTGATGTCGCGCAGGACGGCGTTGTTGCCGAACGATTTGGAGAGATGCTCCACACGGAGCAGTATGTTGCTATCTGTCATGCTTTGCGAGATGTTTTTCGAGTCGGTTGACGCCTGCGGCGAGTGCGGCCACGAGCAGGAAGTAGATGAGGGCGACGATGCCGAGCGGCATGATGGCGTCGTAGGTGAGCGAGCGGATGATGTCGCTGCCCTTGGTGAGATCGGCCAGACCGATATAACCGCTGATGGAGGTTTCCTTGAGCAGCGTGATGGCCTCGTTGCCGATGGCGGGCAGCACGTTGCGGAAGGCTTGGGGAAGGATGATGCGGGTGAGGGTGACGGTGTGCGACAGTCCGAGACTTCGTCCGGCCTCCATCTGTCCGCGGTCGACGGCCATGAGTCCTGACCGCACTACTTCGGCGAGGTAAGCCGAGGAGTTGATACCGAAGGCGATGATGGCCACAAAGACCTTGCTCACATCGGCCGAGGCGAAGACGACATAGTAGATGATGAGCAGTTGCACCATCGTCGGTGTGCCGCGGATGATCATGAGAAAAAATCGGCAGAGGGCATTGAAGATGGTCAGTGCGCCCGTGGTGTCGTGGGTGAAGCGCACGACGGCAATGCCCGTACCCAAGACAAGGGAGATGAGCATGGCGAAAAGGGCGATGACGAGCGTGTTGCCCAGTCCGGCGAGGAGGTAGAGGTAGCGCGAGTCGGTGATGAAATTGGTGCGGAACTTCTCCACAAATCCCTGTTCACCGATGGTGGTAGCAGTGGTGGAGGCCACGACAATCATCTGTCGGGTGATGGCGTAGGGAACGGAGAAGGTGACATTGCGGGCGCGGTCGGGCGTGACTGTAAGTCCGGCCGCACCGATATCGGCCTTGCCGGTCTGCACGGAGGTGATGACGGCATCGAACTCCATGTCTTCTACGCTTATGGTCATACCCAAACGGTCGGCCACGGCACGCACGATATCGATGTCGATACCCACGATCTGTCCGCCGTCGTAGTACTCATAGGGACGGAAGGTGGCATTGGTGGCTACGGTCAGTGCCGCTCCCGCGGTATGTTTCGGGGTATAGGCCACAGGCTGTCCGTCGCGCAGATGACGGGCAACGATGGTGTCGAGCGTGCCGTCGGCCTGCAGTGCAGTGATGGCGGCATCTATACGACGGGCCAGGTCGGTGCGCTCCTTGGCCACGCAGAGGGCGTACTGCTCGGTGCCATAGGCTTGGGGAAGGATGCGGAGGGTGGGATTTTGGGCGACAAAGGCCTTGGCGGGCTGTTCGTCGACGACCACAGCATCGACCTTGCCTTGCAGAAGGGCTTGTATGGCATCGGCCGACTTGGTGTAGCGTTCCACCCGAGTGCCGCTGCCGTCAGACTCCATCGGCGATACGCGGGTGTCGCCGATGGTGCCGAGTTGCACGCCGATGACGGCTCCGCTAAGGTCGTTCTTGCTGGCCACGACCTTGTGCTGGCGACCGGGACAGGCCACGATGAGCAGCACGACGGCCACGGCAACGACGGCAAGCAGGATGACGGAGAGGTATTTCTGTTGTCTTCTGGTCATTTCGTGTATGTATTTTTATGCAATAAATCGACTGCAAAATTACATAAAAAAAGGTGGCCAAAAGGGTATATACCCCTGTATTTTACGTTACAATTGCATAAAATACAAGGATATACGATAAATATACAAAAGCGATAGGAATTCGCCAACGGGATATTCCCCTTTTCTACCTCGTATAGAAATCGATGACGCGCGTCAGGGCACGGCGGCACACGGGACAAAAATCGGGGGTGGCGTTGGTGCGCATACGGCAGTCCTGCACACCGCGATAGACACCGCGGGGGGAATAGCCGGCGCCCTCGAAGAGCCCCACACGACTGGTGATGGTGGACTTGTCGGTGGATGACGGGGTGGGCAGAGGGGTGTCGGGACTGATCATGTCGGCCCATTTTGAGGAGAAATCGACACGGGTGGTGATATTCTCCTCCCAAGGTTCGACATCGTGCGGATACATGGGTATCTGTTCCTCCTCGTAGGCGTACTCGTCGGCGAGTCCGGCGAAGGAATGTCCGAACTCATGCACGACGACAGGGCGGAACTGCGGTTGGTGGCAGGTGGTGAGGTTGTAGGAGTTGAGGATGCCTCCGCCGCCGTACTTGGTGGAGTTGACCAGCACGATGATATGTTCGTAGGGCACGCCGTCGAGCCAGTCGTGGAGTTTCTTGAGATGGAGGGTGGTGAGGTAGCGGTCGCTGTAAAAGGTGTCGAAATGGGACGAGAGGGCGGTACGTTTCCACAGGCCGGCAGCGGGTTCGCTCGTGCCGCTGTCCTCGGAGGGCGACTTCACGGCAACGACATTGAACCGGTCGCGGGCGCTGCGGAAGGGTTCGTGGGCGAAGATGGCATCGGTGGCGTCGCGGGCATCGCGGAGGAAGATGTCCATCTCGTCGGCACGGTAGCCTTCGGCGACATAGGCGATATGGATGCAGCGTGTGGTGTCGGCGGCGGTATTGAGGGTGACATAGGGGGTGGGATGGTCGCCCGTGTGACGGATAAGGATATCGGTGGGCACAACGGTATGGGTCATGGTGGCGACAACGGTACGGCGGTTGTCACGCAGGTCGACGGTGATGTCGACGGTGTCGCGCGGCATGGGCACGAGAAACACGTTTTCGAAACTGCGGGCCGTGGTTTGGGCCTCGGGATAGGTGAGCCACTCCTGGAAGAGCGTGGAGAAGGAGTTGCGATAGATGACGGCCTGGGTGCGGTGGTCGCGTACGGTAATCTGTCCGTTGCCCTCCATCGGCAGTTCGGCCAGCCGTTGCCGTTTGCCGTACCAGCGGGGCGACGAGGAGAGGGCATCGAGGGCGATGGTCTGATGGTGGGCATCGCCCGAGAAGGTGTAGTCGATGCGCAGAGTGCGGTCGACAAAGCAATGGTCAAAATCCTGCGCCGCTATGGTCACGGCCAGCAGCGACGCAAGGGTGCAGAGCAGAAGACGAAAGAGGGATGATAAATGTTTCATTTTTATAATGCGGAAACCGTTTTCAATAACGTTGTCGAGTTAATGTAAATAGCATACGAAGAAAAACCCGAAGGACCGCAATCCCGGGCATCGGCCTGAGGATTGCGGTCCTTGTATGTTGACGATATGCGGTGGTTTGCTCCGTCTATGGAGGTCACCGCATGATAATCATCGTGTAGGGAAGAAATTACTTGTTGATGAACTTCTTGCCGCCCTGGATGAGAACGCCCTTGGCATCCTTGGTCACGCGCTGACCGTTGAGGTTGTAGATAGGAGCGTTGGCGTCGAGTGTGTTGTTGTCAAGGTCGACAACGACCTTCTCGATACCGGTCTCAACAGTAGCGTCACCCTGGAGCACGTAGATAGGAGTGGTAGAGGTGACACCCTTGCCAGTGAAGTAGAGGGCTACACCACGGCCAGTCTCAGTACCGAGGGGCTTAGCCTCGAAAGTGAGGTGAGCGCTTCCGGTGAAGTACTGATAACCATCGCTGGTAGCATAAGAGTCGTCAGCGGTCATGTCGGTGATCCAGTCGGGCAGAGAGGTCTTGTACACAGCATTGCCGTTCTCGTCATAGAAGGGGAATACGGTACGGATGTAAGCACCGCCGAGGTCGGTAGCGTCGTCAGCACCGTCGGTAGAGCAGGTCTGGCCGTCGTCAGAGATACGTACTACGTTGGCCTTCTCTACGGTTGTACCGTTGGAGAGAGAGACAGTAGCAAGACCGTCTACATAGTCGAAGCAACTGTTGAAAGCCAAGGGGAGAACGCAGGGAGATGAGTAAGGCGCAAGGGGATATTCTGAACCGTCTACATTGAAGACAGCGTAGGCAGAGGCGTAGTTGGCTACAGAGTCTACATCGCTCAAGAAGGATGCGGGCAACAACACGTCTACACCCTCGTCAGCAAAACCGTCAATCTTGACAGCGAAAGAACCGTCGATGGTGAAAGGCTTGTTGTTCTCGGTCACAAAGTTGTAGTTCCATCCAGTAACGTAACCATAGTTAGTCTGCTGGCCTTCCCAAGTCAGTGTAGCGTTGCTGGCAGCACAAGTCAGTGTAGCGATTTCATCGCCCAAAGAGATGCCATCATCACTTTCTGTAGTCTTGTAGATGGTCATGGTCATCTTGGCATCACCAGTGAGAGGAGTCTTATCTTCATTCATGGTGTAACCGTTGAAGTAGATGTTCTCTACATAGAGGGGAGAAGCAGGTGCTTCATACAACTGGATGGCACCTGTTGAAGGATATGCGCCTGAACCACTATAGTTACCAGTACCGAAGCAATAGTAGGTATCGAGCAACTGTGTCAGAGCATATACACCGTCGACACGGCTATCAAAGAAGGCGTGGGGAGCAATAGAGTCACACAGCATATAGCCAGGACCATATTGGGCAAAATAGTCGCCAACCTCACCAATCTGGTAAGAACGGGTAGAACCGTACTTCAAGACGGGAGTAGGATAAGCAGAACCGTTGTAGCAAGAGAAGAAGCCAGTGAGGTCGAGGTCGTAGTCGGCGTTAACATAATCTGTCACGCTCGAACCGTTGATGGTCCACTTGGTAGACTTCTTGTTGCTTGTGGACATGTTGGTGAACACAGCATCGGCTGCAGGAGAGATTACGAGGTGATTGACATAGTAGCCACCGCCCTCTTCGTTGTCAGTCATATACATGCTACCTGCGGGCTTGTTGTAGTACAAACCGTTGGCAATGCTACGGGGAGATACAGAGAAGTTGTCGTTGACACGGTTGGTAGACTGCATCTTGTCGAAACTCAGCACGTGCTTGGCAGAAACCTCAAAACTGGGAAGGTTCTTTACCATTTGGCGCTGGCCGAGATCTTTGACATTGACAGCCTGAGCGAAAACGCCGGCTGCTGCCATTGAAAACACTGTAGAGAGTAAAATTGCTTTCTTCATAAAATGAATTTGATGATAAAACGCCACAAAATTATAAAAAATCTTTTATGCAGGATAGTTTCCCGCCAATATTTAACATATAATTATTGAAAATCAGCCCTTTTGTGGAAAAAAGTTGCATAAACCATTGATTACCCTTGACATTTGCCCGCTTTCCTCCTCCCTGCCGACCCTACACAAAAAAACGCCGACAGAACACACGGATATGGATAGTTTTCGCTACTTTTGCAATTGTCGGTGGCTGTGCGGCCGACACACATCAACCTAAATCATACGACTGAAAAAATGAAGACTCTTTTTCTCCTATTGTTCTCCCTATTGCTCGCTACGCAAAGCGCATGCGCCCAAAAGTTCGTCACCGAAGACAACGAGCCCGACTTGAAGATAGGCTACCGCGACGGCATCGAATGGGGAGACCTTGACATCGACGGACTGAACGTTGGCATAGGCACCCACTTGCTGAAAACCGACTACGGCAAATACTATATGATGACGCTCGCCATACGCAACGACTCACAACACCCCTACACCTTCGACCCGCTTACGGTAAGGGCTTACGTCATACGCGACTCCAAGAAGGGAAGCAAGACCAATGAGATAGATGTCTTCTCCGCCGAAAAGATACAAAAGAAGATTCGGGAAGAACAAGTCGCCAGTTCGCTCCTGTTCGGTCTTGCAGTCGGAACCAACCCGGCTCTCATGGGGATGATGCCAGGATTCAAGGATGACTACCGGACACACGTCGTAGGATATCTTAAGAAAAACACTGTAAATCCGGGAGAGACCGTCTGCGGATTTCTCTACATCAAATATGCAAAAGGCGACCGGATGAACGCCGTCATTCCGTTCGCCGGCAAGCAATACACGTTTGTTTGGGACGTGACCAAGCCCGCCCTCAACGGCGAATATTTCTAATCTGAAAAAACCTACACATTATATATATTATATATGCGACCTGAAAAACAAATTCTACTCACACTGGCCGTCAGCGCCCTCGCCGCCCTGCAGGCACAGGCCCAAAAGACGACGCAGCAACATCCCAACATTGTCTATATCATGTGCGACGACCACGCCTTCCAGTGCATCAGCGCATACGGCGGCGCCATCGGCCGGCTGGCCCCCACTCCCAACATCGACCGTCTGGCCGAGCGGGGCATGCGGTTCGACCGCGCCTTTGTAGAGAACTCGCTCTCCACACCCTCACGCGCCTGTCTGATGACCGGACTATACAGCAACCAAAACGGACAACGGCAACTCGGCGAGGGTATCGACACCACCCGCACATTCTTCACCGAACTGCTGCAACAGGCCGGATACCAAACGGCCGTCGTCGGCAAATGGCACATGGGCTGCGACCCGAAGGGATTTGACTACTACCATATCTACAACGACCAGGGACAATACTGGAACCCGCAATACCGCGGCACCGACACCGACAACAAGTACATCGTGGAGGAAGGCTACTCCACCGACCTCACCACCGACCACGCCCTCGACTTCATCGACCACCGCGACCCCTCACGGCCATTTTGCCTGCTGCTCCACCACAAAGCGCCCCACCGCAACTGGCAGGCCAACCTCAAGTACCTCGGCTGCTACGACAATGTGGAGTTTCCCCTACCCGAAACGTTCTACGACGACTACGCCACACGCGGATCGGCGGCACGCACACAAAAAATGTCGGTCACACGCGACATGCGATGGGAACAGGACTTCAAGGTGCCCGAGATGCTCGACACCACCAACGCCGACAGTTGGGACTCCTACGCCAGTCTGATGGGTGAGATCAATCGCATGACACCCGAGCAACGCACGCAGTGGGGCAAGTACTACTTCCCGCGCAACCGCCGTCTGCTCGAAGCCCATCTCACAGGCAAAGACCTCGACAACTGGAAGTACCAGACCTACATCCGCGACTACATGTCGGTCATCCGCAGTGTCGACGAGAGCGTAGGCCGCGTGCTCGACTACCTCGACGCACACGGACTGACCGACAACACCGTCATCGTCTACACCTCCGACCAAGGATTTTATATGGGCGAGCACGGATGGTTTGACAAGCGGTTTATGTACGAGGAGTCGCTCCGCACACCGCTCATCGTCTCCTGGCCCGGACATACCCAGCCCAGATCGGTATGCACAAAGATGGTACAGAATATCGACTACGCCCCCACCTTCCTCGCCCTCGCCGGCATCGCACAGCCTAAGGAAATGACGGGCCGCCCGCTCCTGCCCGTACTCGAACAGGGCGACGGTGTGAAATCGTGGCGCAGCAGCATCTACTACCACTTCTACGACTACCCCACCTACCACATGGTACGCAAGCACGACGGTGTGCGCACCGAACGCTACAAACTCATCCACTTCTACGGTGCCGGCGGCACCGATGCCATACAGGAGAACAAGTACCAGCGTATGCCCGGCACACGCGAATACCGCGGCGCCAAATACCTCGAGTCGCTCGGCTACTTCGAACCGAAAGACTCCGCCGTCGACTACTGCGAACTCTACGACCTGCAGACCGACCCGAACGAGACCTCCAACCTCTACGGCAAACCGGGCTACGAGCGCATCACCCGACAACTGCAACGCGAACTCGACCGCTACCGCAAACAACTCGCCATCGACGAGCATTAAGTGGTAGACAAAAAAAAGGGGGGATTCGGAAAAAAAACACAACAAGCCCGCTTTAAAACCGAAAAACAGAACAAGCCGATGGAAAAATCGGCTTGTTTTATTGCACAATCATATGGTCAGTGTGCAAAAACAAGGACATTTTCTGAAAAACCTGCCGCCGTTTCGGTCTTTTTATCCTACCTTTGCACCCGCTTTAGAAAAATAGCCCCGGCAGATATGGTTTTCAGGAATGTCGGGGAAAATCAAGAAACGTAATATGACACACAACTTACTGAAAGGGAAGCGCGGCATCATCTTCGGCGCGCTCAACGAGGACTCCATCGCATGGAAGGTAGCCGTGAAGGCAGTAGAAGAAGGAGCGACAATCACACTGAGCAACACGCCGATGGCCCTGCGCATGGGCGAACTCGACAAGTTGGCCGAGCAGACAGGCGCCACCGTCATTCCCGCCGATGCCACAAGCGTAGAGGATTTGGAGAAGGTGTTCTCCGAGTCGGTCAAGATACTGGGCGGACCGGTAGACTTTGTACTCCACTCCATCGGCATGAGCCCCAACGTGCGCAAGCACCGCACCTACGACGACCTCGACTACAACTATCTGTCGAAGACGCTCGACATCTCGGCCATCTCGTTCCACAAGATGCTGCAGGTAGCCAAGAAGCAGGATGCCATCGCCGAGTACGGTTCCGTAGTGGCACTGACCTACATCGCCTCGCAGCGCACCTTCTTCGGCTACAACGACATGGCCGATGCCAAGAGCATGCTCGAGAGCATCGCACGCAGTTTCGGCTACATCTACGGCCGTGAGAAGCACGTGCGCATCAACACCATCTCGCAGTCACCCACGGCCACTACCGCCGGAAAGGGTATCAAGGAACTCGACATGATGATGGACTTCGCCGACAAGATGTCGCCCTTGGGCAACGCCGATGCCGAAGAGTGCGCCGCCTACTGCGTGATGATGTTCTCCGACTTCGCCCGCAAGGTGACCATGCAGAACCTCTTCCACGACGGCGGTTTCTCGTCGATGGGTATGAGCCTGCGCGCCATGAACCAATACTCGCGCGACCTCGCTCCCTTCGAGGATGAGAACGGCAAGGTGATCTACGGATAACGTCCCGGTTTTCAAGCAACGAGTCCCGTAGGGATTTTCACAAGCGTGAGTCCCATAGGGATTTTAAACAAGCGAGTTAATCGCAAGCAACGAGTCCCGTAGGGACGACAGATTATAGCGTAGGGGTTTACCCCTACGTTTTTTATTGATAACCAATCAATTGCCCCTGTAGGGGGCGCATATTTCAACATCATAATAAAATATTGAACTATGCGCCCCCTACAGGGGCAATTTGTTGTTTTATATTGTTGTCCGGTAAAATTTTCAAGTGGCAGGTCCTCGAAGAGGGCCCATGTGCATAACCGCTGGTGACCGAAGGGAACCAGCGGACTCTCTGATGGCGGAGG
>CAVJZJ010000058.1:0-11975 GCA_963653995.1 Flexilinea sp. | reverse complement strand
TTTCGACCCATATCGCCATCTCGCTCGGTCGTAATGCCCGCATTACTCCCTTACTCGCTGACGATATGCATTCGAAAATAGTCTCAAAATCCAGCAAAGCTAATTTATAGAATCCACCTTACATCAATGAAAAAAACACTCATTTTCGCCCTATCAATGATTACCACCGCCGCCCTCGCACAAAACACGAAGGCCAACATGGACCTTAGCGTACGCCCCGGCGACAATTTCTATGAGTACGCAGCCGGAGGATGGCTGAAGTCTCATCCACTCGACGCGGAACATCCCATGAACGGCGCCTTCGTCGATCTCGACGAGATGAACCAAAAGCGTATCAATCAGATTATCACCGACCAGGCTTCCTTGCCGCAGACCAAGGGGTCGCTCGGACAAAAAATAGGATCACTCTACCGCCTTGCGATGGACAGCGTGCGCCGCAACCGCGAAGGTGCCGAACCCATCCGTCCCATCCTACAACAGATTGCAGCCATCAAAGACCGCCGCGAATATCAACTCGTTACGGCTCAACTCGACTTCGTCGGTGTAGGCGTAACCATGTTCGGCGTAGGCATCAGCACCGATCTCCGCGACTCTGAAGCACATATCGTGGGCATCAGCCAAGCCGGCATCGGCCTCGGCGAGCGCAATTATTACCTCGACGACGACGAACAGACCGTCAAGGTACGCAACGCCTACCAAACAATGCTGAAACGCCTGTTCGTCCTCGCCGGAAACAGTGAGGCCGATGCACAGCACAAGACCGATGTCACAATGACCATCGAGACCCGCATCGCCAAGCAGAGTTACGACCGTGTGAAATTGCGCGACGTCAACGCCAATTACCACAAGATGACCTACAACGAACTGGTATCCCAATTCCCGGGCATCGACTGGGGCAACTACTTCCTCATGTGCGGCTATCCCTCCTTCCAGTATGTAGACGTAGGTCAGCCCGAACCCATACACGAGGTGGAGAAAATACTCGCCGATACCCCACTCGACGATCTCAAGGCCTATGCAGAAGCCCATGCGCTACTCGGTGCTACGGGTTCGCTCGACGATGAATTCCGTCGTGTATCCTTCGAGTTCAACCAAGTGGTCAGCGGCGTGAAACAAGACCGTCCTCGCTGGAAACGCGCTACCGGTCTTGTCAGCAGCGTGCTGGGTGAGGCCATCGGCAAACTCTATGTGGAGAAATACTTCCCCGAGTCGAGCAAGGAGCGTATGCTCACCCTCGTACACAATCTGCAAGACGCTCTCTCGCAGCGTATCGATGAGGCCACATGGATGGGCGCAGCCACCAAGGCACAGGCCAAAGACAAACTGCAGCACTTCATCATCAAGATCGGTTACCCCGACAAGTGGCGCGACTACTCCGGTCTGCAGATCGACGACAGTCTCTCGCTCTACGAGAATATGCGCCGCGTGAGCGCCTTCCTCAACAAGGATGCGGTAGACCGCAATATCAACAAGCCGGTCGACAAGACCGAGTGGGCCATGACACCACAGACCGTCAATGCCTACTATGACCCAACCACCAACGAGATCTGCTTCCCCGCCGCCATTCTCCAGCCGCCCTTCTTCGACCCCGAAGCCGACGATGCGGCCAACTACGGTGCCATCGGTGGCGTGATCGGACACGAGATGAGCCATGGTTTCGATGACCAGGGATGCCAGTTCGACAAGGATGGCAACCAAAAGAACTGGTGGACAGAGGCCGACAAGAAAAACTACGATGCCCGCACAAAGATACTCGCCGACCATTTCAGTTCCATCGAGATACTGCCCGGCAAGAAAATCAATGGCCAGCAGACCCTCGGCGAGAATATCGGCGACAACGGCGGTCTGAACATCGCCCTCCGCGCCCTGCAGAACTCCATGAAAAAGAATCCGCTCAAGACCATCGACGGACTCACTCCTGAGCAACGTTTCTTCCTGGCCTGGGGCCGTGTATGGGCTTCCAACGCCAGCCCTGAGGTCGTAGACTATCTCATGAAGACCGACGTACACTCGCCCAATGAGGCTCGTGTCAACGGCGCCCTACCCATGATCGACGCTTGGTACACCGCCTTCGGTGTAAAGAAGGGCGACAAACTCTTCGTACCCAAGGCCAAACGCGCTCATATCTGGTAATCAACATCCGTAACATAAAGGAATGGGGAACGGACATACGACTGTTCCCCATTTCCGTTTTTTCGTTTCCGACATGACCATACAACCCGCAAACCATTCCCACGCCGAGGACATCACCCGCCTCATCATGCAAGCCATGAGCGACGAGTGTTGCCAGAATCTGGCCGGCCCCGCCCACACTCTCGACGATTTTGCACGCGTGATGCTCTCACTCGTGCGTGCCGAACATACCCAATACAGTTACCGCAACGCCCTCGTTGCCCTCACTCCCGACGGCCGTGTGGCCGGTGCTTGCGTAGGCTACCGAGGCAGCGACCTCCACACCCTGCGCGAAGCCTTCATCAGCGCCGCCCGTCAGCACTTCCAGATCGACTACACCGATATGGCTGACGAGACCCGACCCGGCGAATATTATATCGACAGTCTGGCTGTCTATCCCGAATACCGTCGCCAAGGCATCGCCACCTCCCTGCTCCGCGCCACCTCCGACTACGCCCACACCATCGGTCTTCCGGCCGCCCTGCTCGTCGACAAGGGCAACCCAAACGCACGCAGACTCTACGAGTCGGTAGGGTTCATAGCCGCCGGTGATGCCACTTGGGGCGGCCATCCGATGACACGCATGATAAAGCCGATAAAAGATACATCGGCACATTGACACGATTTCCGTCAAAATAGTTTGGCAATAAAGTCAAATTTCGCTATCTTTGTATCCTATACAACGTACCTATGAGAATTCTCGTCAAGACGCTCCTTCTCCTGTTCGCCTTGTTGCTCACCGCACCGGGCGTAGCACAGGCCGAAACGGCACACGATGCCGATAGGCAGCATATGGCCGATAGCGTACTTGCGGAGCATCACGAGAAACCTCAGGCCGTGCTCGACAACGCATCGGAACTTATCCGCGTCTGTTCCACACGCCCCGTGCGCGTCACTCCGTCGTCACACTACACGCCGGGACAACGCATCGTAGTACGCCAACAACAACTCTTCCACACCCAAAAGACTTCATACCTACAGTATCGGGGACGTTGCACCTTATTCTCGCGCCCGATACTGACCGTGCCGCCATGCCGCCACTATGTGCTTGCACTGGGGCAACTTCTGTGTTAGTGAGGTAACATCCGCATGTAGTCTTCACCCTAAGAGGTAAAGACACACCCAAACATTATTTCATCTTTTTGGCGCGTTTCTCAAGCACGCCCAATTTCCGTTGCGACCGACAGACACATGTCTGTTGCGCCGTCGCATACGTATACCTCAACCACACACACAACAACAATGTCTAAATACTCCAATCTCGCCCTGTCGGAAGCACTTGCCGGCGATCCCCGCATCACAGTCACCACCTCTTTCTTCGGACTCTCCGAGAAAGCCATCTACGTACCCACCCAAAGCCGCATCATCGCCGTCCGCCGTGAGTACACGCCCGAATACGGACAACCCATCGCCCACGCGCTCAGAGCCGATGCCAGCAAGCGGGCCTCCTTGTTGGGTGCTCTCGGTCATCTCAACGACACCTCCGACGGCAACTACCAAATCGAAGCATGCTACGCCGAAGACCATAGTTTCGCCGCCCTTCGACTCTATCAGTATGAGCAACTCAAGTACAGACCCGTCAGCGAACTCTGTGTTTTTGAAGGACCTGAGGCAGCCGAAGCCATCAAGTTTCTTTAAGGATGGAAGTTTTATAGAACTTCACCACAAGAAACAAGAATCCCTAAGAAACAAGTAAAAAACGACATAACCATTCTCACTGATGTCCGGCAGGATGCGGGTATTCCATTATCGGATGCCTCATCCTGCTTTTTTTATCGCCCTTTGTATTCCGTGGTTGTCACATTGCCAGTCATCCCGCCACTTATTTCCAATAAAAACAGTATATTTGCACTCACGAAATCCATGAACAAAAAAATACATACACCATGAACGAAACTCTTCATACCCTCATCACACGCCGTAGCGTACGCGCCTTTCAAGCCGACCGTATGCCCGACGAAGACACCATCCGTCAAATCGTAGAAGCCGGAGAATACGCCCCAACCGGACGCGGCGCACAGTCGCCCCGCATCGTCGTCATCACCGACAAGGCCGTGCGCGACCGTCTGTCCGCCCTCAATGCCGAGGTGATGGGCACCAAGACTGACCCCTTCTACGGAGCACCTGTCATTCTGCTCGTTCTCGCCGACCGTACGCGCCCGACCTATCTCTATGACGGTTCGCTCGTGATGGGCAACCTCATGAACGCCGCCCACGCCCTTGGCCTCGGCAGTTGCTGGATACACCGCGCCAAGGAAGTGTTCGATTCCGCCGAAGGCCGCGCCCTGCTCACCCAATGGGGCATCGAAGGCGACTATGAGGGCATCGGACACGTGGCACTCGGATACGCCGAAGGCGACCAACCTGCCGCCAAGCCCCGCAAGGATGATTATGTCGTATGGGTAAAACAATAGTTCTGCATACCAATAAGTGACGATAAAAATATGTCCATTTCTGACTCCAAACCGCACTATGCCCTCCTCGACGGTCTCCGCGGTGTCGCCGCACTGCTCGTCGTGTGGTATCACGTATTCGAGGGATTTCAGTTTGCCGGACAAAAAGCCATCATCGACTCCGTCAACCACGGTTACCTGGCCGTCGACTTTTTCTTCATCCTCTCCGGATTTGTCATCGGCTACGCCTACGACGACCGTTGGGACAAGACACTGACGCTGGGAGAATTCTTCCGTCGTCGCCTCATCCGCCTTCATCCTATGGTGGTCATGGGTGCCGTGATTGGCGCAGTGTCGTTCTTCCTCACCGGCATGGAGCGTTGGGATCACTCCCACGCCACCGTCGCGCTGACGCTTTTGGCCCTGCTCTGCGGTGCGCTTATGTTGCCGGCCGTTCCGGGGATGCCCCGCGAAGTACGTGGCAATGGTGAGATGTTTCCGCTTAACGGCCCGTGCTGGTCGCTCTTCTTCGAGTATATCGGCAACATCGTCTACGCCCTCCTGCTCCGCCGTCTCCCCACACGTCTATTGGCCATCGTGTCGGCCGCACTCTGTTTGGGACTCGCTTGGTTTGCCATAGGCGACATCTCCGGCTACGGCAGTATCGGTGTAGGATGGACCATCGACACGGTCAATGTCTTCGGCGGCACACTGCGTATGCTCTGTCCGCTGACCTTGGGACTGCTCGTGTCACGCCTGTTCAAACCCATGAAGATACGCGGTGCATTTTGGATATGCACTATCGTATTGCTTTGCCTGTTTCATGTACCATTCATCGCCGCAGGTGGAGCGATCAACTGGAACGGCGTATTTGAAGCCATCGTCATCATCTGCATCTTCCCCATGCTCGTATGGATGGCCGCATCGGGCAAGACGACCGACAAGGTGTCTGAACGCGTATGCAAGTTTCTCGGCGACATCTCCTTCCCGTTGTACATCGTACACTACCCACTGATGTACGTCTTCTACCTCTGGCTCATCAAGACCCGCCAATACACGCTGCAGGAGACATGGCCCGTGGCCCTGCTGACCGTCGGTTGCAGCATCGTGCTGGCTTGGGTATGTATGAGATATTACGATCTGCCCGTCAGAAAGTGGCTCAGAAAGCGGTTTTCAAAAGCGCAACGGTAAGTGACAATAAAATCAAAGAAGGCGGGTGCTGAATATTCCTTTTACAACATATTATAAAATGTGTGGTAAGGAATTTTCAGCACCCGCCTTCTTTTTATTCATAGACGCATTCTCGACCGAGAACTATTCGTAGTCATCGATGACACTGTTGATAAAATCCATCATCGGTTTTCCCACTTGAAGTATTTCCGCCATGCGGTCGGCCCAACCGTCACCCTCGAAGAAGTCGTCGGGTACACGGTGCCAGCAGCAATAGTCCTTCATACGCAGGTAGGCGATAAACTCATAGTCGCGGGGAAAACCCGAAGGACATGATTTCAGCATTTCCAGTCCGAAACCTTTTTCTGCATCCCAATCGCCACATCCCGGTGTACCGAAAAGACGGATGAACGCCGGATTTTCCACCCGCTCTCGCCACTCATCTATATTGGCCATGATTTCGTTGCGGCAGGCCGTGAGTATATGGGTCGGCAGACAATAATTGCCACACGACACAAGACAATGACCGGGTTCCATGTGCAGGTAGTACCCACCATGCATAGCCTTCTTGCCATGGGCGGCGATATAGGCACCAAGGTGACGCTTGTAGGGCGACTTGTCGGGAGAAAAGCGGGTGTCGCGATAGAAGCGGTAAGTAGTGTCCTTCACCTTCAGATGGGCAATGCTCGGGTCGAAAGCCGCAATGCGGCCGATGGCCTTGGCGATACCCGACTCGAAATCGGCCCGCACGGCCTCATACTCCGCCTTGTGTTCGGCAAACCAAGGACGATTGTTGTTGACGGTGATGTCGCTGAGAAATTGTAGGATGCGTTGAGTGTGCATGACAATAGAAAAATTATGAAATGAAAATCTTCAGTAGGTTGCCTTATAGTTTGCTTCCCTCCATCCGCTTGGGACAGACAGATTCCAGTCCACACTTGTCGCAATGTGGTGCGCGGCTTGTACAGACATACCTGCCGTGAAGCAAGATCCAGTGGTGGGCACGGGGAATGTCATCGGTAGGAATATTGCGCATCAGTTCGCGCTCCACCTTCAAAGGCGTGTCGGCCGTCTTCGGCACAAGACCGAGCCGATGGCTGACTCTGAACACATGAGTGTCGACCGCCATTGTCGCCTTGCCAAAGGCGACGGCCTGTATCACGTTGGCCGTCTTTCGCCCTACACCGGGCAACCGTATCAGGTCGGCTGCACTTTGGGGCACTTCACCTCCAAATTCGCCGACTATCATCCGGGCCATCTCCACCAGATGGCGAGCCTTGGCATTGGGATACGACACGCTCTTCACATATTCGTACACCTCATAATCCTCTGCCGCCGCCATCGACTGTGCATCGGGGTATCGGGCGAACAACGCCGGAGTGACGGCATTGACCCGTTTGTCCGTACACTGGGCACTGAGTACGACAGCCACCAACAGTTGAAACACCGTAGAGAATTCCAGTTCGGTGTTGACCTCTGGATGTTGTTCACGGAAGTACTGCAGTATATAGGCGTATCGGTCTTTTCTGTTCATTTTTTTCTTCTTCCGGACTCTATGAAGTACGTCCAACGTGCAAAGATAACACAAAAATCCATTGCCCGATGTACATTTCTATAGCCTTTTATCGTATTTCAGCAATATATTTCTTAGTTTTGCAACAAAATAAGAACGGGATATGTCAAATATTTGACGTATTCCGATATTGTGTAATGCGGATATCCTAAAACATCAAGATATGAAAAAAACATTATTGCTTCTTGCCTTGGCCTTGATCATCGGTCTTCCCGCCGATGCCAAGAAGAAAAACAAGGACAAGAAGACACCTGCGCCTGAAGCACCTGTACGACAGGGACTCTTCGGTGTACAGAAAGAAAAGGACAAATGGTTCTTGCTCATTCCCGACTCGCTGCTCAACCGTGATTTCCTCGGTGTCACCCGCTATGTGACCACACCAAGCGGAGCCGGTGTCTACGGCGGCGAGGAAGTCAGCGAGCAGACCTTCTACTGGGAGAAAGCCGACGACAAACTCCTGCTCCGCGGTCTGACCTACCTCACCGTGTCCGACAGCACACAGGCCATCTACCGTGCCGTCAAGGTGAGCGATAGCAATCCGATTGTCAGCGCCTTCAAGATAGAAGCCACCAAGAAAGACTCGCTGGGCAACAAGAGTTACAAGATAGAGGTCGGCAAGTTCTTCAATAGCGACAACCAGACCATCAGCCTGAGCGAAGCCAACAAAAAGCAATTCTCCTTGGGCGGCTTCAGCGCCGACCGCTCCTACATCAAGGCCATCAACACCTATCCCATCAACACGGAGATACACACCGTGAAGACCTACTCCTACAAGACCCCGGCCTCTCCTTTCATGCAAGGCATATCGTCGGGACGTGAGACGGGTACGGTGACCTTCGAGATGAACACCTCGTTTGTCTTGCTGCCGAAGACTCCTATGCGCAAGCGTCTCTTCGACAAGCGTGTGGGATATTTCGCCGACTACTATCAGCCGTTCTCCGACGACCAGCAGTCTGTGAAGGACATCTCCTACATCAACCGCTGGCGCCTGGAGCCTAAGGATGAGGACATCGAGAAGATGAAGCGCGGCGAACTGGTAGAGCCGAAGAAGCAAATCGTCTACTATATCGACCCAGCCACACCCAAGCAGTGGCGTCCATACCTCATACAGGGTGTCAACGACTGGAACGTGGCCTTCGAGAAAGCAGGTTTCAAGAATGCCATCGTAGCCAAAGAGTGGCCCAACGACTCTACCATGAGCATGGAGGATGCCCGCTACTCTGTCATCCGCTACCTCGCATCGCCCATCAGCAATGCCTACGGGCCCAACGTGCATGACCCCCGCAGCGGAGAAATCATTGAGAGTCATGTGGGTTGGTACCACAACGTGATGCAACTCGTACACGACTGGTATATGATACAGGCTGGCTGCATCGATGCCGACGCCCGCAAGATGAAGTTCGACGACGAACTTATGGGCCAACTCATCCGCTTCGTCTCCTCCCACGAGATCGGCCACACCTTAGGACTCCGCCACAACATGGGTGCCAGCAGTGCCACCCCCGTCGACAGTCTGCGCGACAAGGCATGGGTAGAAGCCCATGGCCACACCTCTTCGATCATGGACTACGCCCGCTTCAACTATGTAGCACAGCCCGAAGACAACATCTCACGCGTCGGTATCTTCCCCCGCATCGGCGACTACGACAAGTGGGCCATAGAGTGGGGATACAAGCCCATCTTTGATACCAAGGACGAGAAGGAAGACCAACTACTGCTCAACAAGCAGGTCATCGCCCAACTCAAGAAAGGCCGTCGCTACTGGTTCGGCGGTGAAGGCCGCGACAACAACCCGTCTGCACAGACCGAGGACCTCGGCGACAACGCCATGCGCGCCTCCGAGTACGGACTGAAAAACCTTCGTCGCATCATCAAGGCATTGCCCGAATGGACCTATGAAGAGGGCGACATGAACGACAACCTACGCAATGTCTACTCCAACGTGCTCGGCCAGTTCCGTCGCTACGAGGGTCATGTTCTCCGCAATATCGGCGGTGTCTACACGACCTACAAGAGCGTTGAGGAGGAAGGCGCTGTCTACGAACCTGAGACCAAGGCCCGTCAAAAGGAGGCCCTGGAATACCTCGACCGCAATGTGTTCACCGAACCGACCTGGCTCATCGCCGAAGACTACGTCAACCGTCTGAGCAGCAGTCCGCTCGAATTCCTCAAGCCTATCGCATCGAACGCCGCCACAACACTGGTTTCCCCCACGATGTTCACCAACATCGCCCGCTACGCCTACGGCAGCGACCCCTATCAGCCCGAGGAGTACGTCACCGACCTGACCAACAAGGTATTCCGTGAGACCACTACTGGCGCAAAGGTCACTCCCTACCGCCGCTATCTGCAGACCACTATGGTCAACGCCGCCGTCAGCGCCTATCCCAAGGCCAAAGGCGATGCCCGCACCTATCTCTACTACTTCCTGCGCACGGTACGCACCAAACTTGCCGCTGCCCACAGTAGCGATGCCGCCAGCCGTGCCCACTTCGCCAGCCTGCAGCAGATGATACGCGAGACGCTCGACCAGAAATAATTAGACAATAGATTTATTGGTATACAACAACAAAGGCGGGTCCTCAAAACCTAATCGGTTTGAGAACCCGCCTTTGTTTTGCCCCTACGGGTAGGGCAACGTGTTTCATCACTCTCCCCAAACTTCCTTGGCGATGCTGACCACGAGGTCTACCTTGGCCCACTGCTCCTCCTCGGTGAGTTTGTTGCCAATCTCGCACGATGCGAAACCGCATTGCGGACTGAGATAGAGACGGTCGAGAGGAACGTATTTCTCGGCCTCGTGTATGCGGGCAATCACTGTGGCGCGGTCTTCAAGCACAGGCGACTTGGTCGTGACCAGACCGAGCACCACCTTCTTCTCACCCGACACCTGGGCCAGCGGTTCAAACGTACCAGAGCGGTCGTCATCGTACTCCAAATAGAAGGTGCCGACATTCTCCTTGGCAAAGAGATAAGGAGCAATGGGGTCGTAGGCGCCCTTCGTGGCGTAGCAGGAATGGTAGTTGCCGCGGCACACATGAGTATTGATGACAAGATCTGCAGGAAGATCTTCAAGGGCGAGGTTGTTCACCTTCAAGTACTGCAAGGCCTCATGCTCCAAGGTGAAACCGCTTCCGGCCATCTGCTTCCAGAAATCATCATCGACAATCATACCCCAAGTACAGTCGTCGAGTTGTATGGTGCGGCATCCGGCCTCGTAGATTTCGAGGAAGAAAGTGTGGTAAGCTTTGGCGATATCGGCAATCAACTCCTCGGTGTTGGGATAGTAGATGCGCGTGTTCTTGGCATTGTCGCCTCTGAACAGTTCGGCCAAGAACTGTGCCGGAGCGGGGACAGTCTGCTTGGCAATAATGCCTTCCTCCTCAAACTGCTGCACATATTTAAAGTCTTGAATGAACGGATGGTTCTCACCCGTAATCTTTCCTGTCAGACAGAGCGACCCTTTGGTCGTCTCCTCACCATGAAACTGGTAGCCATGCTCCAATTCGATATGCTCCACTCCGTTCAGTCCCCACATGAAGTCGAGATGCCAATAACTGCGACGGAACTCACCGTCGGTGATGGCCCGCAGACCGTGTGCCTTTTGCTTTTTGATGAGATCGGCTATCAGCCGGTCTTCTATTGCACGGAGATCTGTTGCGGAGATTTCTCCCTTTTCGTATTTTGCTCTGGCCTCCTTGAGTTCTGCGGGACGGAGAAAACTGCCGACAACGTCGGCGCGGAAGGGGGCGTGGATAGTGGTGTTGTTGCTCATAGTGTATATGTTTTTTTGTTATTGTTATTGCAAATGATTGACGGATGCAAAGGTATGCAGAGTATATAACGTAACAAAATATTTTGCCATATTCGGAAATATATACTATATTTGCAAGCAAACAGGAAGTTTTCATAGAATATTATTCTACAAAACCTCAAAAGAAAAGAAACATCAATATGGCACACCAAGAATATCTCGACGAAACAGACATCCGCATACTGCGGCTATTGCAACAGAACGCCCGACTGACCGTAAAGGAACTTGCGGCGCGCGTACACCTCTCCCCCACCCCGGTATTTGAACGACAGAAGCGACTTGAACGCGAGGGATACATCACGCGCTACACCGCCGTGGCCGACCATCACAAACTCGGCCACAACGTCATTGTACTCTGCAATATACGGCTCAAACAGCATACACATGACCTCATACAGCAATTCATGGACACCGTACAGACAATAGACCAAATCACGGAGTGCTACAACACGACGGGCGACTACGACTTCCAAATCAAGGTCTACGCCCACGACATGAAAGACTACCAGGACTTCATGCTCAACACGCTCGGCAATATCGATTGTATCGGTAGTCTGCATAGTGTCATCGTCATCGGAGAAATCAAGGATTCACACTACATACCCGTGAGCCGATACCTAAGCGAGTCAAAACCATAACACACTCCTTAGGAATAAAAACACAGAAAAACCCCGCAGCGAAGACCAACAGGTATCGGTGCGGGGCTTTTCTGTGTTATGGCGTGTTCTATAAATTCCACGCACTGTTAAATTTATATTTTAGGCAGGTTGCTCTTTGTGTCTTTTTGTTTTTATCCGGCATCTTTTCCTTTCTTCTTTAGTCGCATAGCCCGCTATGCTCCTTCAGAAAGAAA
>CAVJZJ010000057.1:0-12730 GCA_963653995.1 Flexilinea sp. | reverse complement strand
CCCGCTTCGGCGGCGGCTATCCGCTCACCTACATGAGCGGTGCCAACTACCCCGAACTCCTCATCCGCGAATATCTCCTCGGCGAGAGCGTATACTACGACGACAGTTGGACCGACGGCAAACTCATGCTGCGTTACGACGATGCGGTGTTTGTGTAGGAGAACATAATTCACCATCACTAAACTAACATGACAAACGACAATATTTCCCTCTCCATCATCATCCCGATGTATAACGTCGCACCTTACATCGGCGGCTGTCTTGACTCTATCCGCCGGATGGGATTGGACAAGGACTTGTATGAGGTCATCGTCATCGACGACGGCAGCCGGGACAACGGATCCGAGGTGGTGGCACGAAACCCCGAAGTACACTATGTGCGACAGGAAAACCAGGGGCTGTCGGCAACTCGAAACAGGGGCATCGGCATGGCGAGGGGCAAGTACATTTGGTTTGTCGATAGCGACGACGAGGTAGGGCCGGACAATATACTGCCCGTCCTCAACTTCGCCTTGGCACACGACCTCGACTTGGTGACCTTCGGTGTATCCAACTCGCCTGCCTCAGAGACACCCGTCTCACCGATGCCCCGGCCCAAGGATGTGCGCATATATCATGACTCGGAATATCTGGCGGAGACAGACTATTACAACAATGCTTGGTGGTATCTCGTAAAACTGTCATTCATTGGTGACCTGCGCTTCCATGTGAACCATTTTGTGGAAGACGGTATGTTCACCATGGAACTGCTGATGAGGGCAAGGCGCATGGCGCACTTCCCCTTGACGTGCTATTGCTACAAGCAACGTCCCGGGTCGATATTGAATGACCACAGCGAGGCACACGAGGTGAAACTCGCCGACGATTACCTCTACAGTTACCACCAGATGATTGAACTGGTGGAAAAATACAAATGCAGCATCTTGCCAGCCGCCACCGATCGTTGCCGCCATCGTGCCGAGACCTATCTCTTCTTCATGCTCACGCGCTTGATGCGTCTGCCTCATGGTGGCAAGCACATCCGACGGATGGTGGAACGCATGAAAGGGGAGGGCATCTACCCCATTCCGCGCATCGATCCTACAATATATATAGGTATCAAATACGACCTCACTACCTTCGTGGTGAACCACCCACGGTTGCTGCAACTTGTCAACAAATTGCTGACTTTGACTGGAATATGAAGTCACACGATGAAAAAAAACTGCGTAACATGAAAATACTTCTTCTATTGTCGCGTTGCGACCAGACGGGAGTGACAACTCATACCCTCGACCTTTGTGAGGCGTTGGTGGAGTTGGGACACGATGTGACGGTGCTCATCGGAAAACAGAAGGGTGGGGGAGAAGCACCCGAAAGCGAGATGCTTTACGGGAAATTCCTGAAGACGGGTGCCAATATTGTGCCTTATCCCTTGCCTGACGGCAACGCTGTGATAGGAAAAGTCAAGTCGGTATGTGCCATTGTGGGACATCTGCTTCTCCATCGGTACGATGCCATACACGTGCAGTCGCCCTACCTTTCCTTCATTCCCTGGTTGTTGCGTCGAAAGTTTGTATCTACCTTGCACGTCACCGACTTGGTGTGTTGTTTCTATTACAAGAACGCCACGCATCTGATAGCCATCAGTCGTGAGACGAAAGATTTCGCCAAGCGGTTGTACGGCTACCGTGACGAGGACATCACTATCGTACACCATGGTGTATCACGGCGTTTCTCCACGCTTCTCTCCGATGTGGAGAAGGCGGAAACGAAGAAGACGCTGGGTATTCCCGATGGAAAGATTATCGTGGGCTTGGTGGGCAGCGTGGAGCGACGCAAGGGGCACGATGTGCTGCTTGCCGCCGTGCGACAGATGCCACAGGCACTGCGCGACCAGGTTCACATCGTGTTCCTGGGCAGTTCGAAGGACGGCAGGACCGTCGGTTGGTTAAAGGACGAGATTGAACATTCCGGCTTGAAGCAGCAAGTGTCATGGTTTCAGTACCAGCCGGCAGAGCCATTCTATAAAGTTTTCGACATCTTCGCCCTCCCTTCGCATCAAGAGGGGTTTGCATTGGTGGCAATAGAAGCCATGCTGAGTGGTTGCTGTGCTGTGCGCAGCAATACCGAGGGTGCTTATGAGCAGATAGAAAACGGCAAGAGCGGTTTTATCTTCGAGGATGAAAACGTCGGTCAACTGAGCGGCATCTTGTCCCAGTTGGTCGAAGATGCGACTCTGCGCAAGCAAGTGGCAAAGGTTGGACGTGAGAAAGCCCTCAGTGAGTTCACCTCTGATGTGATGGCACGCAATACGGTGGAGGTATATAAGAAGTTAAGGAAACGATGAAGGTAATCTGTTTCGACCTAGACGACACATTATATAAAGAAATATATTATTTGAAGTCGGCCTACCGTGAGATAGCTCTCCAAGTGGCGCAGGGCGATAGGATGCTGGCTTCCGACCTGCTTGCGCAGATGGTGAACACCTACCGCAACCGAGGCAATGCCTTCAAGCGGCTCAACAAGTTGCTCGGACTGAAGACTCCCGTTGAGGAATACTTGGCGATGTATCGCACCCACCGCCCTGACATTCATTTAGAAGAAGATGTCGTGGCAACACTCGATGCACTGAAAGCAGCAGGTTGCACGTTGGCCTTGATTACCGATGGCCGTTCCGTGCAGCAGCGCAACAAGATAGCCGCCCTGGGGCTGAACCGATGGATAGCCGACGAGGATATTGTCATCAGTGAGGAGATAGGCAGTGAGAAACCCGATGAGGCCAACTTTCGCTGCATTATGGAACGGCATCCCGATGCTGACAGTTTCGTCTATATCGGCGACAATCCCGTCAAGGACTTTATTGCTCCCAATCGCCTTGGTTGGATCACCGTATGCTTCCTCAATAATGGTGAGAACATCCATCTGCAACGGTTTGACGATGCACCGCCACAGGCGCAACCACAATACAAGGTGTGGACGTGGCAGGAAACGCAGAAATTGTTAATCTTGTAAGGAACGCAGATTAAACCACACATTCAACATTCGTGAGATTAGTAAGATTCGTGGTTAATTCCCCA
The DNA here is from genome assembly GCA_963653995.1 of Flexilinea sp. Classification (GTDB taxonomy): domain Bacteria; phylum Bacteroidota; class Bacteroidia; order Bacteroidales; family Bacteroidaceae; genus Prevotella. Next base: position 9,671 of record CAVJZJ010000057.1, on the reverse strand, counting down.
AATTCGATAGATGTTTTAATGAACCACGAATAAAACGAATCTGACGAATGGTTAACGCGTACAACATTCGTGAGATTAGTAAGATTAGTGGTTAAGAATCCTTCCAATAGGTGATAAGTGGACGAACCGCGTTGTACAAATCTCGTGGTTCAAAGATTTAATATAGATTATGACCCAATCCAAACGCATACTCCTCTGCCTTGCCCACATGAGCGGCAATGAGCAGAAATACATCAAAGAGGCTTTCGACACCAACTGGGTGGTGCCTCTCGGCCCCAACGTCAACGCCTTTGAGAAAGACCTGGAGCAATTCCTTGGCGAAGACAAACATGTGGCGGCCCTCTCCGCCGGAACGGCTGCCATCCACCTCGGCCTCGTGTTGCTCGGGGTGGGGAAGGGCGATGAGGTGATCTGTCAGAGTTTCACCTTCTCGGCCTCGGCCAACCCCGTCGTCTATCAGGGTGCTACGCCCGTCTTTGTCGATAGTGAGCCCGGCTCGTGGAATATGTCGCCCGAACTCTTGGATGAGGCTATCCGCGACCGCATCGCCAAGACCGGACGCAAGCCCAAAGCCATCGTCGCCGTACATCTCTACGGTATGCCCGCCATGATCGACGAAATCATGGAGGTGGCTGCACGCTACGACATCCCCGTGTTGGAGGATGCCGCCGAAGCCCTCGGTTCCACCTACCGCGGACGGCAGTGTGGCACGTTCGGACTGTATGGCGCACTGAGTTTCAATGGCAATAAGATGATCACCACCTCGGGTGGCGGTGCCATTGTCTGCCCCACGGCCGAGAAGAAGCAGCGTGCCACGTTCTTTGCTACACAGGCTCGCGAACCGTTCCCTTACTACCAGCACGAACACATCGGCTACAACTATCGTATGTCGAACATCTGCGCCGGCATCGGCCGCGGACAGATGACCGTTCTGCGCGACCATATCGCTCACCACCGTCATGTGGCCGACCTCTATCAAGCCGCCTTTGCCGACCTCGACGGCATCACGCTCCACACCAATCCATCAGAAAAGCAGCAGAGCAACTATTGGCTCAACACCATCACCGTCGATGCCACGAAGTGCGGCATCGATGCCGACACCTTGCGCCAGCGACTCGATGCCAAGGGCATAGAGACCCGTCTGCTCTGGAAACCGCTCCATCTGCAGCCCGTCTTTGCCGATTGTCCGAAGTATGTCAACGGCGTGAGCGATCGACTCTTTGGTATGGGACTCTGTCTGCCCAGTGGACCGATGGTGAGTGATGAAGATGTAGAATATATTGTAAACGAAATCAAAGCATGCTGCACAAGAAACTCCTAAACTGGTATCTCTCGCGCGACTCGCTGCCCTACTGGTATGTGCTCGGGGGCGACTGTCTCATCGTCTTGGTATCGGGCATTGTGGCCTTTGCCGCCAATCACGGTCCGGTACAGGTACTCAGTCATGTCTCGCAACTGCTCATCACGCTCATCGCCTGCCTGCCCGGCTACATCATCGGGTTTCGGTTGGAGCATACCTATAGTGGCGTGATACGCAAGAGTACGTTCACCGATCTGGCCCGCATCTCCATCGCCCTCGTCGTTGGTATGGTGATCGTTATGCTACTGCGTATGTTCACCCCTGCCGGAGCGTACATCATACTGCGTTGCCGCGACCTGTTGTTGCAGGCAGTATTGGCCCTCGCCTTTATGTGCGGTATGCGTGTGGCTATCAAGATGTTCTACGACTACTACATCAAAAACCACATGGGCATCTATGGTCTCGGCGACGACAAACTGCTCGACATCGAGATGAAAGACCTCCTGCCCCGCGCTCCCATCGTGGTCGACACAGACCTCATTCGCCAAGAGATGCAGGGCAAGTGCATCATGGTCACGGGTGCCGCTGGCAGTATCGGTTCGCAACTGGCCAAGATTCTCACCCAGTTTGCCCCCAAGCGACTCGTACTCATCGACCAGGCCGAAACGCCCCTTCACGACGTGCGCCTGTGGATGAAGGAGCACCACCCCGAGATAGCGTGCCTCACCATCGTCTGCAGCATCTGTCATGCCCACCGCATGGAGAAAATCTTTGCCGAGACCCGTCCCGACATCATCTACCACGCCGCCGCCTACAAGCACGTGCCTATGATGGAGGACAATCCCGTGGAGAGCATTCTTAATAATGTAGACGGTACCCGCAAGGTGGCCGACCTCGCCGTGAAGTACGGTGCGCAGCGCTTTGTGATGGTCAGCACCGACAAGGCAGTCAATCCTACCAACGTGATGGGCTGCTCCAAGCGCATCTGCGAGATCTACTGTCAGACCATGACAGGAAAGACCCGGTATATTACCACCCGCTTCGGCAATGTGCTGGGCAGCAACGGATCGGTCATCCCCATCTTCCGCGAGCAGATACGCCGCGGCGGACCGGTCAAGGTGACCCACCCCGACATCGTGCGCTTCTTTATGCTTATCCCCGAAGCCTGTCTGCTCGTGCTCGAAGCCGCCACGATAGGTGAGGGAGGCGAGATACTCGTCTTCGATATGGGCAAGCCCGTGCGCATCTACGACCTCGCCCGCCGCATGATAAGTCTCAGCGGACGCACCGATGTCAAGATAGAGTTCTCCGGTCTGCGCGCAGGCGAGAAACTCTACGAGGAGGTGCTCAACGACGAGGAAAAGGTCATCCCCACCAAGCACAAGAAGATCAAGCGGGCCAAAGTGCGTGAGTACGACCGCGCCGAAGTGCTCGAAAAGATCGACCGGCTCATCGCAACGGCACGCACCTACGACGACGAAAAAACGGTGCTGATGATGAAAGATTTGGTGCCCGAATACAAGAGCGCCAACTCAAAATACACAAAATTGGACAAAAACACATAAAAAACTGACTATGAATAGAAAAAAAACACTAATTTTGTCACCACTAACTATAGGAGAGATGAATAGACGACTAATACTTCTACTCGCCTTGGCGATTTTTACGGTTACATCCGCCTTGGCCCAACGAGACAAATACAAAGACTATCCCGTCATCTACACCGACACGGTAGACTACACTTCACCCACACGGGTGACGATAGAGAGCGATACCGTGTACGACCCTATGCGTGTTGTGACCAACCGCTTCGGCAAGAACTGGTTTGTGTTCGGAACCGTCGGTGCCCACACCTTCCGCGGCGACTATAGCAAAACGGCAGGCTTCTGGGGTACTGTATCACCCGACTGGAGCATCGGTGTCGGTAAGTGGTTTACACCGGGCATCGGTCTGAAACTGGAATTCATCAGTTCCAACTCACGCGGTTACACCGAGTATATCACCGGACACTACGGCTACGGCGACGTGATGCTCACTCCCGACAATACCCCCTACCGCAAGATGAAGACCGGATGGTGGGACATCAGCGGAAGCGTCATCCTCAACCTCTCGCGCCTCTTCTTCGGCTACGAGGGTGCCTATAGCAAAAAGCGTATGAACCAAGTGATGTTTGCCGCCGGTATCGGTGGTGTGCACCACACGGGCTATAGCCACAGCTACGGCTCCGACAATGAGTGGAGCGGTCACCTCGAACTGCAATATAGCCGTTTCTTCACTCCCCGCAAGAATTTCTCCGTCGACCTCAAGGCTCGTGGCCTGTTCTATCAGACCAACTTTGACCTCGAATACGGTCAGGCCGACCACTACGCTGAGAAGTGGGACTGCAACCTCGGTATCGACCTCGGTTTCACTTGGTACCTCGGCACCAAGAAGAGCAATGGCTGGAAGCGCAAGACCGATGCCATCTACCGCCGCGACTACCGCGAGCGCGACATCCTCACCGTCAAGGCCAAGGATACCAACGTAGCCTACCGCACGATGACCTTCTACGTGTTCTACCCCAACAACTACTCCGGACGTAGCGATGCGCCGACAGTATCGGGTAGCAAGGTCAACGCCATCGACTACCTCGCCGGCGGCCTCTTCACCCAGAAACGTTACACCAACAACTCACAGGTGGCCTCCCGCTTGGCCGACGGCAAGTCGCCCATCGGTCTCGCCACCGAGGATATCGCCACCGAGACAGCCGACCGCACCTTCGACACCGGCACACTGCCCCGTGGCTACGAGATCTCCAAGCAGCCGCTCTCGCTCAGCCTCACCGCTAGCGATATGGCTGACTTCCGCCAGCAGCACGGTTACTACTACGCGCCCATCTACGACGGACAACACACTTGGCAGTACCGTATCGACCGCGAGACCGAAGGTCAGACCCTCCTCTCCAACGACAACTACATGGAGACCGTCTCCTACGGACTCAACCAGCATGAGGGCCTCTCTCTCGTGCGTCAGAACATGGATGTGGAAAGCGGCGAGGAACTCGTAAGTTTCGCCGATGTCTACGCCGCCATGAATAGCAACAACGGTTACATCGCCCAGTATACCGACTCGGCCGCCGTCGCCCACATACAAGACATCCTGCAAAACGGCACCATCGCCATGATACAGTGCGAAGGTCTTGCCACCAGTCAGGACAACTACACGGGCAACAACGCTGATCAGGTAGGCCGCGACCGCAATAGCGCCCTCTCGCAAAACCGTGCCGCCACCGTCATCTCCTGGCTCAAACAAAAACCGAGCATGAAGAACGTAGCATCGCAGATCTACATGGTGGGCAACATGGGCGGCAACATCCGCACCGTCACCGACAAGTCGACCCGCGGACTCAACGCCAAACTCAACCGCTGTGTGAAGGTACGCATACACTACCTTCTCAAATAAGACACGCATATCGACTCGCCTATAGAAAAGGCCCCATACACGCTGCCGATACTCTCGGCCGTGTATGGGGCTTTTTGTGTTTGTTATACCTTGATGCACAATCTGCCACGCATCTTCAATAATGTTTGTTTGTTCAAAACCGATTTGCTATCTTTGCAAAACGTTCTCTCATTCGTCTCATTATAGAACACGCCTATACAAGGTCTCCACAAGTCTAAAAAACATCCGCCCATGTCCACGCTCAAACTCAAAACCCAAGTCATCGCACCGGAGTACACCGCCGTCAGCGATTTTGTCGACCGTCTGCCCGATCGGTTCGCTTCTGAGGGCGAGACGCTGCACGATGGACGCAATACGGTCAAGCGTTTTACGATTGATGGGCGGAGGCTCATCGTCAAACGATACAAGCGGCCCAACATTGTGCAGCGCATCGCCTACACCTTCTTCGAGCGTAGCAAGGCCGAGCGGGCCTATGACTTCGCCGCCGTCTTGCGCGATCGCGGCATCAGTACGCCCCATGAGGTGGCCTATATCGAGCAGAGCAGCGGCGGACTGCTTGTGAGCAGTTATTTTGTGTCGGAGGAGTGCGCTTGGCCGTCGCTCCGCGAGGCCCTCGAACGGCCCGACTTCGACCGCACGCTGGCCTCGGCCTTAGGACGCTATCTCGTCGAATTGCATGAGCGGCATATCGCCCACGGCGACCTCAACCTCGGCAACATACTCTACCACGCACAGAGTGACGGCACTTACGCCTTCGCGCTGATCGATACCAACCGGTCGCACTTTGGCCCGCTCTCGCGCCGCGACTGTCTGCACAATCTCCTGCGCCTCACCTACGACACCGCCCTCATGCGCTTTGTCGTCCGCGAGTACGCTACCGCCCGGGGGTGGAATGCCGACCGCTTTGCAGCCGACGAACTGCATCTGCTCCACCGCTTTTGGGTGCGCAACGACCGGAAAAACAAGATGAAAAAAATACTGCGGAGCCTACCGTTCCGCAAAACCTCCAAAAAATAGATGATACCCAAGACCATACATTATTGTTGGTTCAGCGGCGAAGCCTATCCTTCCAAGATACGCAAGTGTATCGACTCGTGGAAACGCCGCCTGCCCGACTACCAGTTCAAACTCTGGACCCTCGACTCCTTCGACCTCGCCGCCGCCCCGCGCTACGTGCAGGAGGCCGTCAAGCATCGCAAGTGGGCCTTCGCCGCCGACTATGTGCGTATGTATGCCCTCTACACCGAGGGCGGCATCTATCTCGATGCCGATGTGCTCGTGCTCAAACCGTTTGATGACCTGCTCGACCATACCTTCTTTTCCGCCCTCGAATATCATCCCACCCAGGCCGACAAGGACGGGGCATGGGACATGATCGATGCCGAAGGACACCGCACAAAACCCGGCTTCGTGTCGGGCATCATGATACAGGCCGCCGTCATGGGAGCCGAGAAGGGTTGTCCCTTTGTGCGCGACGTGCTCGACTGGTACGCCACGCAGTCGTTTGTCGACGAGCAAGGTGAACTGGCCACCGCTGTTGTCTCACCGCAAATCTATGCGCAGGTGGCCGAAAGCCGCGGGTTTGTCTACCGCGACGAGGATCAGGATTTGGGCGATGGCATCATGATCTACCGTTCGGCCATCATCGCCGGCAACCGCCACGAGACCACCCCCGAGTCGTATGCCATACACTACTGTGCCCACACCTGGCACCCCAGCATTGGCGAGAAACTGCGTCTGTGGTACCGCCGCACTTTTATTTTACGCAAAAAGAGATGATGACCGACTCCCGTTCCCCTCTGCCTCGGGTGACCGTCATCACCGTCACCTACGATGCCGGCCCTCTGCTCACCCGCACCCTCGACAATCTCCGCCGCCAGCAGTATCCCTCAATGGAGGTCATCGTCGTCGACGGACAGTCTACCGATGGTACCGTAGACCTCATCCGTCAGGCCAGTGATATCGTCCGCCAGTGGGTGAGCGAACCCGACGGCGGCATCTACGACGCTATGAACAAGGGTGTACGTATGGCCACGGGCGAGTGGATTGTCTTCATGAACGCCGGCGATACCTTTGCCACCGACGATGTACTCTCTCGGGTCTTTTCTAGCGAGTGGCCTACTGAAAAAGCCGACATCATCTACGGTGACGTGATGAAAGACGGACAGGTGAAGGTTGCCCCCGAAACCTACCGTCTCTATCACCGTATGCTGTTCTGTCACCAAAGTGCCATCGTGCGCCGTGGTCAACTGGCAGACACACCCTTTGATACTCGCCACCGCCTTTCGGCCGACCTCAAGTTCTTCATCACTCGCTACCGTCGGGGAGCGCGCTTCCTGCATGTCGGTCTCCCCATTGCCGATTTCGATACCAGCGGTGTGTCCAACAGTCACCGATCCGCCGGGCTCGCCGACAACATCCGTGTCATGGCCGAAGTCATGCCCTGGTCCCGACGCATACAGAGCATCCTCCGCCTGCTCGTGCCGTACATCGTCTGCCGTCTGCGCGGAAAGTGACGCGGTATCTTAGAATATCCATATTATTTCACCCTCATTTATTGTCTGCATTTCTGACAAACTGTCATAAATGTCAGTCACCCCCTCCGATGGCATGCCGCTTGGCATGCCATTTGTTGTATAGTAGGCGTACACCGGAATGTGCGGACATCGCTATGCGGCGGACGCGCATCGAGGGCGTGCAAAACACACATTATTTATAGTACAGAAAATAAAAATAAAAAATATAAGAATTATGGGAAAGATTATTGGTATCGACTTAGGAACCACAAACTCATGTGTTGCCGTATTTGAGGGTAACGAACCGGTAGTAATCGCCAACAGCGAGGGCAAGCGCACCACTCCTTCTGTTGTCGGATTCGTCAAGGACGGCGAGCGCAAGGTGGGCGACCCCGCCAAGCGTCAGGCTATCACCAACCCGAAGAACACCGTATACTCCATCAAGCGCTTCATGGGCGAGACCTACGCACAGAGCCAGAAAGAGGCTGAGCGCGTACCCTTCACCGTTGTCAACGAAGGCGGTTATCCCCGTGTCGACATCGACGGTCGTAAGTACACTCCGCAGGAGATCTCGGCTATGGTACTCCAAAAGATGAAGAAGACCGCCGAGGACTACCTCGGACAAGAAGTGACCGACGCCGTCATCACCGTACCGGCCTACTTCTCCGACTCACAGCGTCAGGCTACCAAGGAGGCAGGTCAGATTGCTGGTCTGAACGTTCAGCGTATCGTCAATGAGCCTACCGCAGCAGCCCTCGCCTATGGTGTAGACAAGGCCAACAAGGATATGAAGATTGCCGTGTTCGACCTCGGTGGCGGTACCTTCGATATCTCTATCCTTGAGTTCGGTGGCGGCGTATTCGAAGTGCTCTCCACCAATGGTGATACCCACCTCGGCGGTGACGATTTCGACCAGGTGATCATCGACTGGCTCGTCAATGGTTTCAAGGCCGACGAAGGTATCGACCTCTCCAAAGACCCGATGGCTATGCAGCGTCTGAAAGAGGCTGCCGAGAAGGCCAAGATCGAGTTGTCGAGCACCACTTCCACCGAAATCAACTTGCCCTACATCTCTGCCGAGGGCGGTGTACCCAAGCACCTCGTCAAGACCCTCACCCGCTCGCAGTTTGAGCAGTTGGCACACGGTCTGATTCAGGCTTGTCTCGTACCTTGCCAGAACGCTATGCGCGACGCCAAACTCCAGACATCAGATATCGATGAGGTCATCCTCGTGGGCGGTTCGAGCCGTATCCCCGCCGTACAGACCCTCGTCAAGAACTATTTCGGTAAGGAACCTTCAAAGGGTGTCAACCCCGATGAGGTAGTAGCCGTAGGTGCCAGCATCCAAGGTGCCATCCTCAACAAGGAAGGCGGCGTAGGCGACATCGTGCTTCTCGACGTCACTCCTCTGACCCTCGGTATCGAGACCATGGGCGGCGTGATGACCAAGTTGATTGACGCCAATACCACCATCCCCTGCAAGAAGAGCGAAACTTTCTCTACCGCCGTCGACAACCAGACTGCCGTGACCATCCACGTACTGCAGGGTGAGCGCCCGATGGCTGCACAGAACAAGTCTATCGGCCAGTTCAACCTCGAAGGCATCGCCCCCGCTCGTCGCGGTGTTCCTCAGATTGAGGTGACCTTCGATATCGACGCCAACGGTATCCTCAACGTCAGTGCCAAGGATAAGGCTACTGGCAAGGAACAGGCCATCCGCATCGAGGCTTCTTCTGGCTTGAGCAAGGAAGAGATTGACCGCATGAAGGCCGAGGCCGAGCAGAACGCCGCCTCCGACAAGGCAGAGCGCGAGAAGATTGACAAACTCAATCAGGCCGACTCGATGATCTTCACCACCGAGAACTTCCTCAAGGACAACGGTGACAAGATACCCGCCGACCAGAAGCCCGGCATCGAGCAGGCTCTCCAGCAATTGAAGGATGCCCACAAGGCCGCCGATGTAGCCGCTATCGACACCGCCATCAACAACCTCAACCAAGTAATGCAGGCCGCCAGCGCACAGATGTACCAAGGTGGCGCGCAGCCCGGTGCCGGTGCACAAGGCTTCAACGGCGCAGGTGCTGGCCAGCAGACTGGAGGTCAACAGAAATCTGATGACACCATCCAGGACGCCGACTTTGAGGAGGTGAAGTAAGTATAGATAAACATCAATAGTAATTAATAGGCAAATAGGGTGTAACTCAATGAGTTGCACCCTATTTCGTTTTTACGCGTTTATTGCCAACCCTCTCGTTTTTCTCGATTTTTATCGTATATTTGTACCATAATTGTACTGCGACAAAAAAGTAGATGATGTGCAATAAAACGGAAGCAGGTTCGTTATTATACTAAAAGCAATGAGATTATGGGAGCATCAAAATTTCAAATCAAGCGCAAATGTCCTATCTGCGGAG
>CAVJZJ010000056.1:0-12795 GCA_963653995.1 Flexilinea sp. | reverse complement strand
TAAGCAGCACCTTCAGTTTGTTTCCGTCAAACCCGAATATCACACAGTCCGTCGTAACGCTCGGATGCGGATATTTGTAGCAATATTCTTGTTTCTCCATAATCGTAATGTGTAAATACAACGCAAAGGTAATACATTGTCCGTTGATCTCCAAATGTTTTGCGTAATATTTACACATCGTAGTTGCAATTTACGCTGATATTAGAATCCATCCATAATCAGTCTTCGGCCTTGCGTACTGGAGTATTCAGCCCGAATACCACTGTATTTGAGGCCGAATACTCGAGTCTGGAAGCCCGAAGACTATGACGTAATGGTCTGCTATGAATGACAAGGCAGATAGAGCAATGGTATGTATGGGAACAACATTCGTGAGATTGTAGAAATTCGTGTTTTATTACCCAACATTCACTTTTCCCCTTTGTGAGGCAAACCACGAATTTACTCTCGTCGCACGAACATCATTCCAATGGAGTGCATTTCATAAACAGAACTTAACCCAAGTTTGACCCCTACCAACAAATTTCAATAAAGATACTACAACAAAAACGAGGTTAAAGGGTCAAACTTGGGTTAACGTACTGTAGTACAATATGTCATTTGCGATATTTATTTACCGGACAATAATAAAACAACGTAGGGGGCTTGCCAAGGCAAGCCCCCTACGTTGTAATCTGTCGTCCCTACGGGACCGGTCAAATGTCATCTCTTGGTCGCGCCCTCATGCTGTGAGAAGGAGTAGGGGAAACCGGTGGCTTGCGTGCCGCGCTGCCGGTTGGGTGTGGCGGTCATGTCGAACACGATGTCTCCTCCTTCGGTGAAGGTGGAGTGGGTGATGTAGTTGCGGTCCCACTCAGCGCCATTGACGGTCATGTGTCCGATGTAGCGGTTGGCGGTACTGTTGCCGCGTGCCGTGATGTTGACGGTCTTGCCGTTCTCCAGGTGTAGGGTCATGTGGTCGAAGTAGGGAGTGCCGAGCGCATACTCGTCGGTACCGGGGCAGACGGGATAGAAGCCCATGGCAGAGAATACATACCAGGCAGAGGTCTGTCCGTTGTCCTCGTCACCGCAGTAGCCGTCGGGATGGGCGGTGTAGAGACGATCCATCACCTCACGGATCCAGTATTGTGCTTTCCAGGGTTGGCCGGAGTAGTCGTAGAGATAGATCATGTGCTGTATGGGCTGGTTGCCGTGGGCATAGTTGCCCATGTTCATGATCTGCATCTCGCGTATCTCGTGGATGACACCGCCATAGTAACTGTCGTCGAAGAGTGGCGGAACGTTGAACACGGAGTCAAGCATTTGGTTGAAGGTGTCCTGTCCGCCCATCAGTGTCATGAGACCGTTGGGATCGTGGAATACCGACCAAGTGTAGTGCCAGGAGTTGCCTTCGGTGAAGGCGTCACCCCACTTGAGCGGCGAGAATGGGGTCTGGAATTTGCCATCCTTGTTGCGTCCGCGCATGAGTTTGGTTTCAGCATCGAACACGTTGCGGTAGTTGAAAGCACGGCGGCGGAAAGGTTCGATTTCCTTTTTGGGTTTGCCCAGTGCCTGTCCGAGACGGTAGATGCACCAGTCATCATAGGCATATTCGAGGGTGCGAGCCACGTTCTCGTTGATCTTCACGTCGTAGGGTACATAGCCCAGTTTGTTGTAGTAGTCGAAACCGCGTCGTCCGGTCGACGATACGGAGGGATGTGCGGCATTGGCTCCGTGCTTGACGGCCTCCCAAAGTGTTTCGATATCATATCCGCGCAGTCCTTTGATATAGGCATCGGCAACGATGGATGCGGAGTTGTTGCCCACCATGCAGTCGCGGTGTCCGGGCGAGGCCCATTCGGGCAGGAATCCGCTTTCCTTGTAGGCATTGACAAGACCTTCTTGCATTTTCACGTTCATTGAGGGATACATCACGTTGAGCAAGGGGAAGAGGCAACGGAAGGTGTCCCAAAAGCCAGTATCGGTGAACATATAGCCCGGCAGTACCTTTCCGTTGTAGGGCGAGTAGTGTACGATGTCGCCTGCGGCGGTCTTTTCATAGAAACTGCGGGGGAAGAGTACCGATCGGTAGAGGCAGGAGTAGAACGTGCGCAGGTGGTCGATGTTGCTGTCTTCTACCTCGATGCGTCCGAGTATGTCGTTCCATGTCTTGCGTCCGCGGTCCTTGATTTGATCGAAATTGTCGTTGCCCAGTTCCTTGAGGTTTTGCAGTGCTTGCTCTTCAGAGATAAACGAGGAGGCTACGCGTACATGTACCTGTTCGCCGCGACGGGTCTTGAAGCCCACGATGGCACCTGCGTGGTTGCATTTTGCCATCTTGTCGGCGGTCTTGATCTTGCCGTCAGCCACGGCCGAGGTGTAGGCGAAGGGATGGTCGAAGGTCAGCACGAAATAGTTTTTGAATCCTTCAGGCACGCCGCCGGAGTTCTTTGTTGTCCAGCCTACGACCATGTTTTTCTCGGGAACAATCTTCACATAGGAACCATTGTCGAAGGCATCGACCACGACATACGCTCCGTCGGTTTCCGGGAAGGTGAGACGCATCATGGCGGCACGCTCTGTCGGGGCGATTTCCGTCACCACGTCGTAGTCGGCGAGGTAGGTGCGATAGTAGTAGGGAGTGGCAACCTCGGCCTTGTGGGAGAACCAAGAGGCGCGTTTGTTCTCGTCGAATATTGGTTGTCCGGTCACGGGCATGATGGAGAACTGTCCGTAGTCGTTGATCCACGGACTGGGTTGGTGGGTCTGCTTGAAGCCGCGAATCTTGTCGGCTGAGTAGGAGTAGGTCCATCCGTCACCCATTTTTCCAGTTTGAGGTGTCCAGAAGTTCATGCCCCAAGGCATGGCCACGGCTGGATAGGTGTTGCCAGTGGACAGCTCGTACTTCGACTCCGAGCCGACGAGCGTGCTCACATAGTCTACAGGCTCGGTCGTACTGGCCACGGCGTGGCCCATCGACAATGCCGTCAGTACGGCACAAAACAATCGTCTTGCTTTCATTTCTTTTGTTCTTGTTGGGTTATTAGGTTTCTGCTTGTTTGAAGTTGCTGAAGTGTAGCGTATCTTATATATATGCAAAGATAAGCAAAAAATACTTGAGATGGTAAGCAATATGTGGAATATTCCTATCCACAACATAAAGTTTCTCTCCATCTTTGTAGTAGGTATTCCCAATTTATATGAGGTGGGTTATAAAAACATTTTTTTTACCGTCACTAGCCTTTAGGCGGGTTCTATAAATTACCTTTGATGGATTTTTGAATTTTAGCCGAGCAAATTTCGCTTTCTTTCTGAAAGAGCATAGCGGGCTATGCGACTGAAAGATAGTGCAAGTCGAACGCAATGAAGTTTACTTCAATTGCTGAGACGCAGCCTATCTTATGTAAGAAGAAAGGGAAAGATGCCGGATAAAAACAAAAAGACACAAAGAGAAATCTTCCTAAATTAAAAATTTAACAATGCGTGGAATTTATAGAACACGCCTTTAGATTTTGCGTAAGCGTTCAGCAATTTTCATGGCTTCGGCCCGTGCCGGTTTGCCAGTCTCGGTTGTCGGTATGTGGCCGACGGAGAAATAGAGGCGAGGTTGCTCGTACTGCGACAGATGATGGCGACAGGTGGCGATGATGGTGTCAAGATTGTCGGTGTTGGCGAGTAGTACGGCACATTCGCCGAACTTGGCATCCTTGACCTTGGTGATGACGAAGGGCGCGGGGATGTGTGGTCGCAACCGGGTTTCCAACTCTTCTATTTGGAGTTTGATGCCGCCACTGCAGATGACGTTGTCCTTACGGCCGATGATACGGAAGCGTCGTCCGTCACTGTCCATCTCGGCAATATCGTTGGTGGTCAGCGTTTGAGCGCAGATGGCGGGCGCATCGATGACGAGGCAGCGGTCGGCGTTGAGGCTGACCGCGACACTGTCAAACGGGGTATACCATATGCTGGCTTCCGGTCCGCTCAACCGTCGCAGGGCGATGTGCGAGAGTGTCTCCGTCATGCCGTAGGTACTCCACACGGCGTTGGGGAAAGACTGGAGCGTGCGCTCCATGTCGGGGTCTATGGCTCCGCCGCCGATGATGAGATGGCGTATGCGCATAAGCAGGTCGCGCTCTTCGGGCACTTGCAGCGAGTTGTAGACCTGCAATGGCACCATGGCGGCGAAGTCGGGGGCAGCGGTGAGGCCGCGCAGCGGGTGTCCGCTCGGGGAAATGACGGTGAGCCGCAAGTGACATACGATGGCTCGCACGGCCATCATCTTGCCGGCGATATAGTCGGTCGACATGCAGAGCAAGGCCGTGTCGCCTTCCTTTAGACCGAGAAATCGACAGGTCGTGCGTGCGCTGGCCTCCATGCGCCGCTTTTCTACGAGCATCGGTTTCGGTCGGCCTGTGCTTCCGCTAGTATGTACAAGGAGGGTTGGGGATGGACTTTGCCAGTCGGCCAGAAATTCATTGTAGGTCATCATTGGGATGGTAGAAGAGTCGGTCGCCTTGTATCTCAAGCGGCATATTGATATTGTCGGTGAAGAGTTGGCCCGTGCCGAGGCCCTGGGGCATGGTGATATGTGGGCCGTAGATATGGGCGGTGAAGTGGGCGATGGCGTTGAGGCCAATGTTGCTTTCGAGGGCACTGGTCACCCACGAACCGATACCGCGCCGTCGGGCCATATCGATCCATTCTTCCGCTCCGTGCATGCCGCCGTGCAGCGATGGTTTGAGGATGATGTATTGTGGGCGGATGGTGTCGAGCAGGTCTTCCTTCATCGTCGGAAGATTGACTCCGATGAGTTCCTCGTCGAGCGCAATCGGTAGCGGTGTCTCGCGACAGAGTCGTGCCATCTCGCTCCACTGATGTTGGCGGATGGGTTGCTCGATGGAGTGTATGTCGTAGCGGGCAAGCCGTTGCAGGCGGTCAAGGGCCGTGTCGGGCGTGAAACCGCCGTTGGCATCGACGCGCAGTTCGATATCTTCCTTGCCAAACCGCTGGCGGATGTGGCGGATAAGTGCCAGTTCGCTCTCGAAATCGATGGCACCGATTTTCAGTTTGACGCAGCGGAATCCATCGTTCATCTTCCGTTCAAGGCGTTGCAACATCTCCTCATAATTGCCCATCCATACGAGTCCATTGATGACGATGCCCTCTTCTCCCCGGCTGAAGGGCGTGTCCCAAAGGGCGGTGGTGTCCCGCTCAAGATGGAGCAAGGCCGTCTCAAGGCCGAAGAGCATTGAGGGGTAGGGGCGCATCAGTGCATAGTCGATCTGTCCGGTGGCGCAGAATTGGTCGCAGACGGCTTGTAGCGTATGTGCGTAGCCGGGCGAGGCATCACAACTGAGGTCGGGCAAGGGAGCACACTCACCTATGCCGGTACGGCCAGGGTATAGTGTAGAGGTGAGGTGCAGCATCCACGACTGCCGTGTGGTGTAGACCCCGCGCGATGTGCCAGCCGGTTGGCGGAAATGCAGTGTGCGGGGGATGATGGTGATATGGTAGTGGTCTTGTTCCATCTTAGCATACGCCTTATGGCAATTTGGGATATTTCTTGAAGTCGGGCTTGCGCTTTTCGAGGAAGGCGCGTCCACCCTCTTGGGCCTCGTCGAGCATGTAGTAGAGCATGGTGGCATCGCCAGCCAGTTCTTGTATGCCGGCTTGTCCGTCGAGTTCGGCGTTGAGTCCGGCCTTGATCATCCGCAGGGCCAGCGGTGAGCGTTCCATCATGGTCTCGGCCCACTCTACGCACTCGTCTTCGAGGCGGTCGAAAGGAACGACCTTGTTGACCATGCCCATGCGCTCTGCTTCTTCGGCACTGTATTGGCGGCACATGAACCATATTTCGCGTGCTTTTTTCTGTCCGACGATGCGGGCGAGGTAACTGGCTCCGAATCCGGCATCGAACGATCCGACTTTTGGTCCGGTCTGTCCGAAGATGGCGTTGTCGCTGGCGATGGTGAGGTCGCACATCAGGTGGAGTACGTGTCCGCCGCCGATGGCATAGCCATTGACCATAGCGATGACGGGTTTGGGAAGCGAGCGTATCTGTTTTTGTACGTCGAGCACGTTGAGGCGAGGCACGCCGTCGTTGCCGACATATCCACCGCGTCCCTTGACGTGCATATCGCCGCCAGAACAGAAGGCCTTGTCGCCGGCTCCGGTGAGGATGACCACGCCGATGCGTTGGGCCTCGCGGCACCAGGCGAAGGCTTGCGACATCTCCCATGTGGTGAGCGGGGTGAAGGCGTTGCGGTAGCGGGGACGGTTGATGGTGATGCGGGCGATGCCGTTGTATTCGTCGAAGAGGATTTCCTTGAAGTCGAAATCCTCAATCTTTTTCCATTCTCTTGAGTTTTGCATAATCGAGTATTGAGTTGTAGTATTCTTTCATCACTTGTACATCTTGCTCGCCATCGGTGAATACTTCGAGTACCATTGGTCGGGTGGCTTGACGTGTGAGCAAGGTCACGATGCCGATGTGCATCTCTTCGGTATTGTGGGCGGCGAGGTAGCCGATATCGTTTTGGGTGCAGATGCCTTGTGCCGAGGTGTTGTGGGCGGCACCGATAAGGTGGTGGGCGGCAGGGCTGCGGTCAAGGCCGGGCAACTGTCGGAAGATACTTCCGCCGCTGTTGTTGAGAAGCAGTATGCGGAAATTGCCACGCAGACCTTGGTTCCACAATGCATTTTGGTCATAGAAGAAACTCAGGTCGCCGATGATGCATACGACAAGGTCGTCTGTTGCGAGCGAGAATCCGGCAGCGGTAGAGAGCGATCCCTCGATGCCGTTCACTCCGCGGTTGCACCATACATAGTGGGCGGCGTAGATGTTGGCCAGACGTATGGCCGAACTGTTGGCATAGTGTATGTGAAGGGTACTGTCGAGGTCTTCGAGTTGCTGCTCGAAATACCGCACGGTGGCCATCTGCGAGTAGGTGGGATGGTAGGTTTCTGCATGGGTGTCGCAGTATGACAAAAGATGTTGCCAGCGTTGCTTGAAGGCTTTTCTGTTTTGCGAATCGTTGGCAGTGTTGGCGAGAAGGCCGAGCAGGTGAACAATGTCATCTGATGGACACTCCACGATGGCGGTGAGCGACATCAGTGGGTCGGACAAATCTGTGGCATCGGGTGTGACCATGCACGATTCTGCCTTTGCGGCACGGAGAAAGCGGCGGGCGCGTTTGCTTACCAAGGTGTCACCGATATAGACGATATAGTCAGGACAAAGAGATGTGCGCTCTTCGGGAGTGAAACGGTCGGATGTGATCAAGTGTACTGCCTCGTCGAAATGTATGGGGCTGGCAGTGGGGTTGGACAATGACTCGCCCCATATCACGCAGACTTCCGACAGACGTTGCCATATCTTTTCGTCGATCAGGCCATATGCGGTCTGTCCGAAGGCAATCATGGGGTGCTCAGCCTGGGCAAACCTTTCGGCCAAGTGGTCGAAAGTGGAAGAGTGGCCGCCCTTATTGTCGATGATATGGAATACACGCTCTTCGGGCAATTCTGCTGTATCAAAACAAAATAGCGGTTCGCTGATGCGTACATTGATTTGTACGGGTGCGCCCCGACGGTGTGTAGCGGCGACCAAAGCCTCGTTGACCAGGCGGTTGCAGAACCAACGTTCCTCATCGTTGTGTGGCTCTGGCAGGTCGACGGTGCGTCTTACGAAGGTGCCGAGTGCGCCATGTTGGGGTAGAGTCTGGCCGTCGAGTTGTCCGATCCACTGTTGTGGGCGGTCGGCCGAAATGATGATGACGGGCAGATGTTGGTACATTGCTTCGGCGGCCGCAGGAGCCAAGTTGAGCAAGGCTGTACCCGATGTGACGCATACCGCTACCGGTTGTCTTGTAGCCTGTGCGATGCCCAACGCATAAAATCCTGCACTACGTTCGTCGGTGACGGGATGGCAGACGATGTGCGGATGCTCATTGAGGTTGTGTACGATAGGGGCATTGCGGCTTCCGGGGCATACGACGGCGTGCCGTATGCCGTGGGCGGCCAACAGGGTGGTGAGTATGTTGATGTTTTCTTTGTTGCTGTACACCGTGATGGGAGAATGATGAGGTTGGAAAATCAGAAAAATGGCCGATATGAGCAAAGGAATTATATCCGGTGGCGTAGCACGTTGCGCATGGTTTCCATCTTGGCTTCGGTCTCGTCCCATTCGTTTTGCTCTGTGCTCTCGCTGAGCAGTCCGCCTCCGGCGTGCAGGGTGCAGACATTGCCGTCGATGCTCATGCAGCGCAGCGTGACGTAGAGGTGGGTCTGTCTGCCGGGAACGAGCGGACCGGAAAAGCCGCTATAGTAGCGACGGTGTTCCGACTCATGGTCGAGGATGAACGTCGTCGCTTCTTGCTTGGGTAGACCGCAGACGGCTGGAGTGGGATGAAGCGTGGCGAGCAGGTTACCCAAATGCTGAGTGTCGGCGAGGGTGAAACGGAAGTCGGTACGCAAGTGTACCAGTTGACCGGCGCGTGCAGTGTAGGGACCATGCTTTTCTTGCGAGTCCGACCATTGGTTGATACAGGTCTGAATGTAGTTTTCTACGATATGCTGTTCTTCCTTGTTCTTGTCGCTCCATATGATGTCGCTCTCGGCTGTTCCTGTCGGGATGGACATCGTGCCAGCCAAGGCCATCGTGGAGAAGGTGCCGTCGGTGCCTTCGAGGAGTATCTCGGGGGTGGCTATCAGCCATGTGCCGCTCTGCGGGGTGGAGAACAGAGCAACGTACTGATGGGGATAAAGGGCGCAGGTACGAAGAAAGATGGCGGTCAAGGTGGCGTCATCAGCCTCTCCATGGTCAACCGATGTGGCGATGGTCAAGCGGTGTGTGCGGGAAAGCACGAGCTTGCGAAACTGTCCGTCGGAGAGCGCGGTATGGAACTTGGCAAAATTGGCAGCGTAGCGATGGCGCTCGTCGGTGTCGGTTGTGTCGGAAAGTATCGTTGCGGAAGTCGGGAAAGAATTTGGGAGAGGTAGGGTGAGTTCCTCGTCGGGATGAAGCAACAGTATGGGACTGTCTTCCGACGGGGCAAAGGGAGCAATGACGAATCCGCTCCGGCCGTTGAGTCGTGTCAGCGAATCGATAGTTTCCGGTTCGCCTTCGCACTGCGTGAGCCGGGTGTAGTGGTCTGCATGGGGCAGACGATACATCGCAGCGCTGGTCATGACTTGGGCTTGTTGAGGATGAAATTGGTCACCTGTACGGTAGAGATCAGGTCGCCCTGACTATTGGTGATATTTACTTGCCAAGTGTGCAAGGTGCGTCCCTTGTGTTGTAGATGGGCTGTGGCTGTGACGGTGTCACCCTCAAGTACAGCCTTGACGTGGCTGGCACTCACATTGATACCTACGCATATCTTTTCGGGGCAGAGGGCCAGCGAACCGACTCCTGCAAGGTTTTCGGCCAAAGCGAGACTTGCGCCGCCGCTAAGAAAACCGAACACCTGGCGGTTGCGGTGGTCTACCTTCATCGTGGCTTTGCAGGTGTCGGGCTCGGGGGTGGAGATGAAGTCCATGCCGAGCGTTCGCGACAGTCCGTCCTGTTTGAGAAGAAGTTCCTTTTGTTTTTCTATGTCCATGTGAAATCAGTCGTTTTGATGCCTTTTGAAAAGACGGACCGTGTGTGGCCCGTCTTTTCTCAGATTTGTATGTATGCAAAGTTACATCAAAATGGAGACAATGCAAAATAATTCGCAAAAGGAATGTGGCGTGTGGCGTTTGTACGGGTGTCGGCGTTTGGGTGAGAAGTGGCGTGTCACTTCTTCAGCCATGCTCCGCGTGTAAAATCGGGAATCTCAACGGGTGCCGAACCGTTGGCGATAGACAAGGCCGACAGTTCGCTGATGCAGCACCACTCGGCCATGTCGTAGACATCCATGTCTAGGGGCAGTCCGTTGAGCAGACAGTGTACGAGGCGGTAGTCCATGATGTAGTCCATACCGCCGTGTCCGCCTACTTGTTTGGCTTTGGTTTCGATCTCCTTGATATAGTCGGGGGTGTACTTGGTCAAAAGGGCATCGCGCAGGGTGTCGGACATCGGCTCGTGGGCGTTGAGGTTTTGGTAGTCGGCCTTCTCGCTGCTCATCTGTGTGGAGCGCAGCAATAGTTCTTCGACGGGATACTTGCTGGCATAGCCGTCGCTGCCTACAATCTGGAAACTGCGGCTATAGGGGCGTGGCGTCATCACGTCGTGCTGTATGAGCATGGTTTTTCCGTTGAGTGTCCGTATGAGCGTGGAGGTCTGGTCTCCGTTTTGGAAATCGGTACAGGGCTTGCCCGTGTTCTTTTCAATATGCTTGGGGCCGTTGACGGCTTTGGTGTCCATGGCTACCAGGGTGGTCATGCGGTCGGTGCGGTGGATATCAAGCACCTGACAGTCGGGGCCGATGCCGTGGGTGGGATAGACATCGCCGCGGTGCTTGTGGTTGAAGTCGAGTCGCCAGTTGTTCCAGTATTCACCCCAAAAATCATCGAGGTTGTGCAGGTAGGAACCTTCTACGTGTAGCACCTCGCCAAAGAGTCCTTGGCGGGCCATATTGAGCGTGGCGGCTTCGAAGAAGTCGTAGACGCAGTTCTCGAGCATCATGCAGTGCTTGCGTGTGCGTTCTGCCGTGTTGACCAGTGCCCAGATATCTTCAAGACTGGTGGCGGCAGGCACTTCTATGGCTACGTTCTTGCCGTGCTCCATGGCATATAGGGCGATGGGCACATGGCTTGCCCAGTCGGTGCAGATATAGATGAGGTCGATATCGTTGCGTTCGCACATCTTTTTATAGGCTTCGGTTGTGCCGCTGTATGATGTGGCTTTGGGTTTTCCGTATTTCTTCAAGGTCTGTTGGGCTTGTTCCACATATTCGGGGCGCACATCGCAGATACCCTTGATCTCGGTATGCTCTATGTTGCACCAGCGGTCTACCGCTGAGGCACCGCGCATGCCGACACCGACGAAGCCTACTCGCACGGTCTTCATCTTCGGCAGGGCTAGGCGGAGTACATCGGTCTGTCCGGCGGGGCGGACGGGTACGGTCGTGGTGATGGTGGTTGGCTGGGCACTTGCCAATAGGGCAATGGTGCACAACAGCATGGTCAATAGATGTCGTTTCATTGTAGTGGTTTTAGGTGGGTTTTATAATGTTTTAGGTGGGTTTTATAATAATGTTTTTTTTGAATGTCGGATATAGTCTTTACTACTTCCCGTTTCTGAACTCCCCGGGCATTTGGCCCGTCAGTCGCTTGAAGAACTTTACGAAGTAGGACGGGTCTTCGAAGTCGAGATGGAAACCGATTTCCTTGATGCTCATCGGAGAGTGAAGCAGTAGTCGCTTGGCTTCAAGGATGATGCGGTCGTTGATCATCTGCAGGGGAGAGTGGTGGGTGCTCTGTCCGACATACTTGGTCAGTGTGCGCGAGGAGATGTTGAGTAGGTCGGCATACTCCTGTACGGTATGCGTGTGGCGGAAATTCTGTTCCAGCAATTGGCGGAAACGCACGAAGGTGCGGTTGGCTACGCTTGACACATAGAGTGGAGGTATCTCTTTACGTTCGCCACACCGTTGCACTCTGATTAAAAAGAGGCGCACGAGGTATTGCATGTAGTCGCGGTGGGCAAAGGCACCGGTGAGGGAGTATTCTCGGTTCATCTCGTTGACAAGGAGCATCAGTCGTGTCGCTTCCTCTTTCGATACTTTGTAGTAGGGTAGAGAGTCGTAGGCATTGAATACATTGTACTTCAAGAATATGCTTTCGCTCGACTCCTCGGAAACGAGGAAACTGGCGTTGAAAAGGATGACAACGCCTTCGAACTGTTCGTTGCCGTCGAAGGCGTGTATCTGTCCCGGGGCGATGAAGAAGATGGTGTTGTCCGTGACGGGGTGGTCTGCAAAGTCCACGCGGTGGGTGCCTTGTCCGTGACGAAACCAGATGATCTGGTAAAACTCGTGTATGTGGGGTGGCATAGAGCCACATCCGTTCTCATGGAAGAACTTCGGCATGAAGTGCAATTCCAATTCCAGGCCCGAGTGACGGTTCTCCTCTATCGTGTAGGTGTCGAGGTCTTCTCTCTTCATGTTGCTTGCTTTTTGAGGCCGAATGGTAAATTGCGTATCGGCGATGGTAAAATTAGGTTTTCTTTTTGAGATAAACAAGCAATTTTCCTGAATTTACCATTTGCCGTATTGAATCTACAAAAGGAATGTGGGTGTAGATTCCTAATTTTGCAGTCGTCCAATAGAATGGGACAAATTTGCAAAAATATAATAACAATCAAAACAGGAAAGAAAAATGGAAGAAGTGAAAGCTTATCTCCAGATTACAATGAAGATCAAGGAGAGCGATCGCGCCAATGCTGCGAAGGTGTATTTCGATTATCGTCAGCCCTTCCTCGATACCATCGAGGGCGCCAAGACGAAGTCTTTGTTGGTACGCGACGAAGATGTGCAGGTGCTCCACGGTTTCGATAGCAAAGAGCATGCTGCTGCTTACCTCGAGTCGGCTCTGTTCACCAACGATGTTGTCACGGGTCTGTCTCCTTATTTCCAGGCTGATCCCGAGATCCGTATCTTTACGGTAGCAGGTTAAGGTTTGCTGGTGCTAAAATGCCACAGGTGTCCCACGATGGATGGTCGCAAAGCCTTCTATTGTGGGATTTTTTTGTGTGGGTCGTGGATATTTTATATCGTATCAAACCGTCACTAACAACAAAAAAGCAACCAAGAACGTTGTTCTTGATTGCCTGTTTGCTCGTAGCGGGACCCAGGATTGAACTGGGGACCTCATGATTATGAATCATGCGCTCTA
>CAVJZJ010000055.1:0-12916 GCA_963653995.1 Flexilinea sp. | reverse complement strand
CAAGATCACACAGGCACGAGGAGGCGGATTCGCCGTCAGCCTCATCGCCAAATAATAGACGAGTCCCGTAGGGAGGTTCGCAAATAGCGAGTCCCGTAGGAGAATTCCTCAAGTGGAATTTTTCTACGGGACTCGTCGTTTGCGAAATTCCCCTACGAGACTCGCTGTTTGTACTCGTATTACTTCACGACCTTCTTGCCATTGACCACATACATGCCCTTGGGCAATCCGTTGAGGGCATCGCCGGTGGAAACATGAGTGGCATAGGAGCGGAGGGTGCGGCCATCGGGAGCGATGACGCGGGTGGGGGCGGTGGCATAGGGGTCGGCATCGGAGGTGATGTCGGCGATGCCTGTGGCATACTCGTCGGTCACATTGTCTACCTGATACTTGCCGCTGCTCATCGTAGTGGAGATTTCAAGGAAACTGGTCTCGGTGATGCCCACCACGTCGACGGTCTGCGGAGAACCGGAAGCGGTGCTGAACACGAAGTTGACAGCATCAGACGACGACTTGATGTGGTAGTCGGCATAGTGCCAGGTCTTGTCGCCGAGGGTGACGGTAGCGGTGTTGCGGTCGCCGGGCCAGGTCTTGTTGGTGCAGAGGTTGTTGCCGGCGGCATCCCATGCCCAGAAGTTGAGCGTACTCCATCCGGTCTTGTCGGCATTGACATAGACGGTGATGTCGTGGGGTGTGAAGGCTTTCACCTCATAGGTACGGGTGATCTCGCCACTCACCTTGCCGTCCTTGAGCAGGGCGACGCGCAGTGTGGTCTTACCCTCGCCGATAGTGATGGAGGTGCCGTCGGCCACCTGTGCCGACGAGGCTGTGGGGGCAGAGCCGTCGGTGGTGTAGACGAGGCGTGCGCCGCTGTTGGCGGAGATGGCACGGAGGGTGACAGTCTGTCCGTTCTCGTAGGTGCCCGAGGGCAGGTCGGTCCATGCCGACTCTACGCTACGCGATACATAGTAGGCGAAATGCTCGCCCGTGGCTACGGCGAAATAGTCGGAGGCCGTAGCGGTGGAGGGCCATGTGGTGTCACCCATAAGGACGATGACGCTGGCATCATCGGCACCGCTCACGCGTATGGCATACTGTGAGGTCTTCTTGACGAGGTTGCTGAAAGTGCTCTCGTTGTGTATGCCGGCGAGTTGGCGGGCGTAGATCATCTGCTTGATGGCCTGCTTGTAGGTCTTCCAGTGGGGCAGGAAGATGCAGGGTGTGCCGGGTGAGGCGAGGATGAAGGCATTGGCGGCAAGGATGTTTGACTTGGTCTCACTGTCGTTGCCGCGGTTGTAGGTGTCGTGGTTGTCGACAAAGGTGACAGCATAGCGGCGCAGGCTCAGATTGGAGGCCAAGCTTGAGTTGCCGAGCAGCGACCAGTTGGTGCCGGCGTTGCAGCAGTCGCGCAGGTTGTACTTCATGGCGAAGTCGAAGGCGGCCGACTGCACCACATCGCCAGACTTGGTGCCGTTGACCCATGTGGCGAGGTTGCTGGCATTGCCGTCCCAATATTCGCCTACGGAGTAGGTGGGTTGGGCGGCGGCGTTGTAGAGGGCGGTGTACTTGGGGGCGTAACCCTTGACCATGTCGTAGCGGAAACCGGCATAGCCGAGATCGTTGAGCAGGAAGTCAAGATAAGCCTTGACGATGGTCTGCACGTTGGCACTGGAGTGGTCGAGGTCGCGCGCACTGTCGAAATCCTCGCCGGAGTCGACGGCTCCCGTCGGTTTCACCTCGGCTTGGGCTGCGGTCTTGCCGCCGTCATCGTTGCTGCAGATGTCGGAGGGCAGCATAGTGTAGGTGACTCCCTTGTAGGTCTCTACGGGGAATGACATCCACTTGCCGTCGAGCGACGAGCGGTGGTTGATGACCACATCGGCGATGGTGCCGATACCTTTCGAGCGGAAGGTCTTGATCATGGAGCGGAGTTGCTGCTCATTGCCGAAACTGCTGGTATAGTCGGTGAACCAGTAGACATCGTCGTAGCCCATCGACGGACTGGCTGCGCTCTTGCCGCTCTGCGGAACCCAGACGAGTTTGAAAAACTCAGACAGTTCGTCGGCCTGCGACTCAAGATTGGTCCACTGTGTGTCGTTGAAACTGTCCCAATAGAAGCCCTGAAGCATGACACCCCGGTACTGGGAGGGCCATCCCTGTGCGGCAGCCGTAAGTGCGACAAGGAGGGAAAGAATGAAGGTGTAGTAACGTTTTTTCATTGTTATGCGTATATTATTGTTTTTTCTTGGATAGTGCGCGTTCTTCTACAGAACCGATTTACAGGTATTTGGCGAAGTTACAAACAATCAGTTTTTCCCGCGGCCCAAGGATGCGCAAATATGGACGGACGGTCGTGCAAACGTTTGCATTTGAGGGGATAAAATAATAGTATTCGGTGATTAAAGCCCTGGAAGGGCGTCACGATTCCAGCCCAGGGTGAGGACCGTGACGCCCTTCCAGGGCTTAGTATGCAAAACTCCACATTTTTTTTATTAGTGTCCGGTAAAAACACCGCAACAGACGAGTCCCGTAGGGACGACAGATTATAGCGTAGGGGCTTGCCCCTACGTTTCTAAATATACAACAAAAACGATGCCCCTGTAAGGGGCGCATATTTCAATCTCTTACAATGAATTATGCGTTCCCTACAGGGGCAATAGATGTTCTGTCGCTTACCTTATTTCGCTGTGGGCGTGAAGCGCAGGGTGTAGGAGTAACTTGAAGAAGACGGCAGATATTTGCTCAATGTGCTCGGGCCGCAACTTCCGCTGCCCACACCGCTGATAGTTGCATCGAAGTGAGCGAACACGTTGCTAGAGCGTGTGAGGTCTTTGTTGTTCTTCTTCGTGTACCAAGGCACTGCGCTCCATGCGCTTTCATCGTAATGACTCATAGAGAACGACACGTCGCCCTGAGTTTCGATATTGAGGTCGCACTTGTCGGATGAGAGCGTCAGGTCGCGCAGGTTCAGGTGGTCACCGTTGGTCTGCGGATGGGTATATTCCTCGAAGAGGTCATCCACCGTAGTGGTGTAGCGGCCAAGGTAAGAACCATCTTGACGGTCGGGATAGTTGGCCCATGGACCGCGTCCGTAATATTCTACACCCTCGAAGCCCGAACCGAATTCCATGGCAAGACCCACACGATAGCAAGTGCTACTTGAGTAGTTGAAGTTCACTGCCATATCTACCACTCCGTCGGGATAGATGGTGTAGGCAATGGTATAGGAGCGTCCACTGTTGCCCGATACGGTGATGGTAGCGTTGTTGCCGTTCTTGGTGAGACTGTTGCTCACGCTGTGGCTCGTATTCTTGCTGGAAGAATTGTAAGGCGTGCCGTTGCGCGAGTTGTCGATGCTGAAGAACTGGCTGAAGCCTGGTGTCGATGCCATGACGGTCTGTCCGTTGTATGTCCAACTGGTGAGGTTGCCGCCATTGAAGGTGAGCGAGAAGGCTTTGCCGTCCTTGGTCGTACCGCTCACGGTAGAGCCGCTAATGGAGAGCGAGCCGCCGTCGGCGGTATGCGAAGCGAGCGAAGAACTGCGCTCTTGCAAGGTAAACTCTGCGTCGGCCACATGATATCCCTTCTCAGCCCAAAGGGTCTCCTCGTTGAGGGCGAGACCTACGTTGAGCATCACCTCCTTGCCGCTCTCGGCGGTGGTGGTGTAAGGCACGCTGACTGTTCCGGTGCTTCCGGCTGCGATAGAAGGCATATCCACGATGCCTTCCTCGGCGAGACAACCGTCTACAAGTACGCGGTAGATGAGTTTGTAGGCGTTGAGGTTGGTGAAGCAGTTCTTGTTCTTCACGGTGAGCGTCCTGTTGGAGAACGATGAGAACTCAACGTTTTGGTACACGTTCTTTACCTCTATGAGTTTTGACGACCACTTGCGGTCGGGAGTGGTAATACCGTTGTCCTCAAAAGCACCCATGTAGCAAGAAGAACCGCTGCTGGACGACTGATAGTTGAAGCCAGAAGTCCAGTAGTTGAAGCCATTGGCATTTACAAGTACACTGTTGTCAGCCGTGCCATTGTTCACTTGCTTTGCGTATGTGGGGTCGTAGATGGCCTGGTCTACCCAGTCCCAAATAGCACCACCTATGATGCCGGTGCTGCTCTCGATAGCGTTTTGGAAATCTTTCAGCGCACCAAGCGAGTTACCCATGGCGTGGTCGTATTCGCAGATGAAGTAAGGCTTATTGTTCAAACCGCTTGAATTTTGGCTTACTGCGTCTACCGTAGGATACATGTTTGATCCGAGGTCGGAGTAAGACTGGTTGCACTCCAGATGAATCTTGCGGTCGTCGAGGCTTGTCACCTTGTTTCTGCAAGAACTGAAATTAGAGCCAGATCCGCACTCATTGCCAAGCGACCAAAAGACAACAGACGGGTGGTTGCGGTCGCGCTTTACCATTCGCTCCACACGGTCAACCATGTTGTTGGTGAATGAAGAACTGGATGATACGGTTGTTCCCAAGCCGTGGCACTCGTTGTCAGCCTCGTCCATACAGTAGATACCGTAGGCATCGAACATGGCATACATCTTGGGCTGGCGCGGATAGTGGGAGGTACGCACCAAGTTCACGTTGGCACGTTTCATCAACGTCACGTCCTTGAGCATGGTTTCCATGTCGATGGCACGACCATAAAGAGGATGTGTGTCTTGGGTGTTAACGCCCTTGAAGAACACGCGCTTGCCGTTGACAAGTATCTGCTTGCTGCTTTGAGTGATGATGCGGAAACCTAACTTGGTAGAGAATGCCATTTCCTCGTTGCCGCTGGCATCCTTCTGGCTGATGGCCACGGTGTAGAGGTAAGGATTCTCACTACTCCATGCGGTGAGGTTGGAAAGACCGCTGATGGTCAGTGCCTGTTCGGTGACGGTGCTGCTGCCGCTATAAGAATAGGTGGCAGTAGAGCCTACCTGCGAGCCATTCTTGTCGAGGAGTTTCACCTCAATGGTCTTCGATGTGCTGATGCTTGAGCGGTTGTCTACGCTCACCTTCACGTTGAGTGTGCCGCTGGTGGCAGTGCTGTTCAGACTGGAGGCTGTAATGATATGGTCGCTGACAAATACCTTCGGCGTAGCCACGAGATACACGTCGCGGTGGATGCCGCCGAGGTGCCACATGTCCTGTCCTTCAAGGTAAGAGCCGGAGGTCCAACGGTAGCAAGCCACGGTGATGTTGTTCTCGTCGGTGGTGCTCACTGCGCCGTCGGTGACGTTGAGGAAGTCGGTGATGTCGAACTCTGCGTCGGTGTTGGCACCTTCAGAGTAGCCCACGTATTTGCCGTTGATATACACCGCAATGCCACTGTAAGCACCGTCGAAGTGCACCATGATGCGCTTGTTTGCCCAATCTGTCGGGATGGTGAATGTGCGGCGGTAGATGCCCAACGGATTGGTGTCGCAGTTGCTGGCAGAAGCAGCGGTAGTTGTCCAACTACGCGTGTCGGTTGTGAAGGGATAACCCTCGTTGGTGTAGACCGGCGTGTCGTAGCCCGCCATTTCCCATGAGAGGGGCACGCGGATGTCGTCCCAACCCGAGGTGGAAGCCGTGTTGCTGGTGTAGGTATCAGAGGGGGCAGCGGTGCCGCCGCTTGAGAGGTATTTGAATTTCCAAGTGCCGTTGAGGTTCAAGGTCATGGCCTTTGTAGGCTCAAGCCATGGCTTGTCGTAGTTGGCATCGGCCTGCATGTCGGCAGTAGTGGCGTAAGGGATGAAGGTGGCGTGGGCATCTTCCTTGTACTGGCCATAGGAAGAGGGCGTATGCACCATCGTGTAAGAGAACGAACCGTGGTCGCCCGAACCGGGTGTGCCGCTATCGCCACCCGACTCACCACCGCCTGACGAACCGCTTGTAGAGATAAATCCGAAGGCAGTGGCTGACGACTGCGAGGTGGTGCGGCCAAGTTTGCCGCCCGACGTGCCGTCGAAGGTGAGATAGTAGACGGTACTGTTGAATGTCGCGCATATATAATAGGTGTGTGCCGTGGCATCAGCCTCCACGAGTTTCCACTCCTGGTTGACATTGGCCTGCCCGCCACTGTATTCGTTCTCTGATGTCCACTGAAGGGGCATCACGCTGGTGTTGTTGCCGGCGAGGTCGAGGGCCTTAGATGACATCACGTTGACGAAATGGTAGGGATACGAAGTGGAGTAATTGCCCTGCTTGGCCGTCCACTGCTGGCCGCTGGTACCCTCGGTGAGGGTGGTCATAGTGATTTGCTCGTCGTTGCTCGTCGTTGTCACGGTGAACGCCAAGGTCGGGTCTGCACCGTAGCAGATGTAGTAGTTGCTGCCGTAGGAGGGAACAACAAAGATGGTGGAGGTGGAACCGCCTGACGAACTGCCGTCAGTAGTGGTAATAACACTTATCTCATCGTAAGTGGCATAACTGCGGTTGTCGCCTTGCTGCGACCCCACCGAGATGCTACTGAGTGAGAGCAGACCGCTGAGGGTGCTGGCAGAAACCTTTGTCTCACCATTTACCGCGAGACCCTCCGAAGAGAGTTCCAGTTCGAGCGTGGTGCTTGTAAGGGTAACGGTGGTTTCATTCTTCGTTCCCCCATTCGTGAGGTAGTCCATTACAAGCAAGTTGCTCGACTTGGTGTAGTAGAGGTGCAGATTGTAATTTCCCGTGTTCCAGTTGGCGATATCATCGCCATAAGAAATGATGTTCTGCAGACTGACAGTCGTGCCGCAACCGCTGAGGTCAATCTTGGCGTATATCTTCTGCTTGCTCCAGTCGATGCTGGTGGTGTTGGTGAACGTAGATCCTGCCGGAGAGTAACTGCTCTGCAGCGTGGTCTTCGTCTCCGCGCCCACGGCGTTGCCCACCGCCATGAAGAGGAGGGCGAGGAGCAGGAGGGCGTGTGTCTTGATATATGATGTTCTCATAATTCGTTTCGTGGTTTGTTATTTGGTGATTTTCTTTCCGTTCACGATATATACGCCCTGCGGCAGGTCGTCGGTGTCGGCAGTATTGGCCTTAACCTTTTGTCCGGCGGTGTTGAAGACATCGCGCTTCGTGTTGCCGCTGACGGTGATGTCGCTGATAGCGGTGGCTTCGCCGTCGAGACTCCATGCCGAGATGTTGGCTCCGGCGCTGCTGCCGTTGGTCTCGAAGAAGTAGGCACGGAAGCCCTTCATCGTCATGTCTGACGTGAGACAGTACACCTGGTTCTTGCGCAGCACATAGGCATCCTTGGGTGCGGTGGTCTGGCAGAACGACGGATGGCAGGTCACGGTGACGCCGTTGTAGTCTTGGGTCACGGTGGTGGGCGATGATGACAGAGAGGTCACACCGGTGAAGGTATAATAACCGTCGGTAGGTGCGTCGGCCGTGGGACAAAGCAGATAGGGCGTGCCGGCCTTCACCTCTGTAGCGGAGGTGAATTTGATGGTGGTGGCATCAAGACCTGTAAACTCGGCTACCTTCACGTCATCGCCAAACTGCGCCTTGAGTTGCGCGGCATCGATGTCGAACGGCACGCAGAACGAGTTCCAAGAGTTCTGTGTGAGCGTGCGCTTGAGTTGCACGGTGGCCTCGTTGGTAATGGCGGTGGCGGTGTAGGTGTCGGCAGTCTCGTCGAGCGTGATCACCTGCGTCTCGATGTCAGAGGGTGACACGAGTTTCCACTGCGCACGGGTGAAGACCGACCAAGGTGAGAACGGTTCGGTGGAGAGACGATCGGCGAGGTCGCTCCAATACATATAATAAAGCGCACCCGCATCGCGCGTGCGCACACCGAGGGTGTAGACATTGGTCTTGCCGCTCACGGCGGTGAACTTCCACTGGTCGTACTTGCCCGAGGCGTTTTCGCCCAGTTCAGGTGCCTGAAAGAGCGAGGCCAGCACCTTCTTGCCATCGGAGGTGAGGGTGTAGAAATCCTTGTCGGCGGTGGTCGATGTGGTGGGCTGATTGAGGGTCACGGCCAGATAGGGCGAACCTATCGTGAGTTTGCCGTCGCTGCCCGCGCTCAGATAGCCGGCCTGGTCTACATTGTAGAGGTAGTAGGTCGTGCCGGCCGTGGGGGTCTTGCCTTCAGGCTCGCTGGTCTGCGCCATGAGCGCCGACGTGAGACCGAGAAGGAAGAGTGTCAGTGTAAAGATTTTCTTCATATACGATGATTGCGTTTTTTGTTTTCCTGTACTGCGGTCACCTTCGGGTCATTCCCATCCGAAGGCGTTGTCATTGGCATCGATGTCGTCGGGATTGCCCCAAATGACATTGCTGTTGTTCTCTCGGACTCCATCGACTTGGAAATTGTATTTCTCTTTTGTTGTGTCGTCTCCGCTTCCGGCAAGAATGGCCGTGCCCTCGGCTACGAAGACTGACACGATGGGCTTGGTGTACGTTTTTTTCATACGCAGTGGTCTTTAGATGTGCAATAAATGATTATTCTTCAAAAACAATAAAATAAATAATATCAGACTCCATCCGACAAAGATAAGGCGTGTTCTATAAATTCCACGCACTGTCATAAGAGCGACACAAGTAAGAAGTCTTATCGAAAAAACTTTCACAAAAGTAAACAGTTTTTTTCTTTTCTCAAAAGAAATTGTCGGGAAATACCTAAAAATTGGTATCAAATGGAGGTAATTGCCTTTAGAATGAATATTCATACGGTATCTCTGAAAAAGCGAAACACGGATGACACAGCCTTGTCACACCATCATCATTCGCCTTTCGCATGATTGTAACAAGGTCGCGATACCTTTGCCGCCGAAACAAAATAGACTATGAAGATGACAAAAGCAAGAAGATTGTTGACATCGCTGGCACTCACATCGCTTTCCACCCTGACCGCCGTGGCCGACGACATCGCCGGAACGGTGACCGATGCGGGCGACCATTCGCCGCTTGTGGGCGCATCGGTACAGGCCGAGGGCACACAAGCCGTTGTTGTCACCGATATAGACGGACACTTCCGCCTCACGGGACTCAAGGCCGGCACCTATCGCCTCATCGTGAAGTACATCTCCTACAAGACCCGCACCGTGGCCGCAACCCACACCGTAGCCACAGGCGAGGAGCAGGACATCGCCATCGCTCTCTCACCCGACGAGAAGACCCTCGGCGAGGTGGCCGTCACGGGCGTAGCCCGTCACAATACCGATGTGGCCATGGTAGAGATGGCCCGCAACAGTGCGCTGGTGGTGAGCAACGTGTCGGCACAGGACATTCGCCGCACACAAGACACCAACGCCTCTGAGGTGATACGCCGCGTGCCGGGTGTGAGCATCATCGACGGACAGTTTGTCATGGTACGCGGACTCTCCCAACGCTACAACAACGTATGGATCAACGGCGGAGCCGCACCGAGCAGCGAGGCCGACTCGCGCGCCTTCTCCTTCGACCTCATCCCCTCGTCGCAGATTGACAACATGCAGATAGTCAAGACGCCGTCGCCCGAATATCCGGCCGACTACAGCGGCGGCTTCATCGTCATCAACACCAAGGACATACCCTCAGAAAACACGGCCGACATACAAGTAGGCACCAACTGGAACACCACGACCGTCTTCTCGCGCTTTCTCCACTCTTCAGGCTCGTCGACCGACTTTCTCGGTTTCGACAGTGGCAAACGCAGTCTGCGCGGCGGCATCGACGGCAGTCTGAAAGCGCTGGGCGACGGTGTCGATCTGCAGGGCAACGGACTCAACAACGACTGGCGTCTGCGCTCCTCGCATCCTTGGGGCGATATGAAACTGGCGGCCAGCATCGGCCGCCGCTGGCGGTGGAACGGATGTCAGTGGGGACTGATCGGTGCGCTCAACTACACCGACGAGCGCCGTACCTACACCGATATGGCCAACAACCTTTTCGGTGTGTACGATGCCGGAAAAGACCGGTCCAACTATCTCCACCACTACGCCGACGACCAGTACAACCACAACACCCGGCTCGGCGCACTCTTCAATCTCACCATGCTCTCGCGCAGCGGTAACAACAAGTACCAGTTCAAAAATATCTTCAATCAACTCGGCAACGACCGCTATACCTGGCGCGAAGGTGTCAACGCCCAGTCAGACAACGAGCAGTCGGCCGAATACTACTACCGCTCACGTACCACCTACAACGCCCAGTTGCTCGGCCGCCACACCCTCGCCGATGATGTGGTAGAGTGGAGCGCCAGTTACTCCTACGCCAACCGCAACGTGCCCGACCGCCGCCGCTACCAACTCTACGACGGTGTCGAACAGGGCGTGATGCTGCTCAACACCCAGGGCGACACCTCACGCGAGTGGACACGGCTCGACGAACATATCGCATCGCTCTCGGCCACCGACGACCACCACTTCGCCTTCGGACAGTGGCAACCCACACTGCGGTCGGGTCTGTACGGCGAATACCGCACCCGCAAATACCGCACCCGCAACTTCAACTATCAGTGGAACGACAACGACAATGCACTGCCCGCAGATTTCCGCTCGCGCGACGTCACCGAGATGTTCAGCGACGAAACCTACTTCGGTGCCGACAAGTTCTACCTGCTCGAACAGACCGACATGCGCGACAACTACAGCGGACACAATACGCTCGGGGCCGCCTACGTAGCCGCCACACTGCCCTTCGGCCGATGGAGCGTCTACGCCGGACTACGCTATGAGTACGACCGCATGGAGATGGTGGTCAACACACGCAGCGACAAGGAGAGTCCCTTCACCCATACCTATACTTACAACGACCTCTTCCCCTCGGTCAACACCACCTACAAACTGAACACCCGTCACCAGTTGCGCCTCTCCTACGGACGCACGGTCAACCGGCCCGAGTTTCGCGAGGTGTCGCCGTCGGTATTCTACGACTTCGACCTGGCTTCCGACGTGCAGGGCAACACATCGCTCACCCCCTGCTATGTGCAGAACGTGGATCTGCGCTACGAGTTCTACCCCTCGCGCGGGGAGAGCGTGTCGCTGGCGGCCTTCTACAAATACTTCGACTCGCCCATCGAGTGGACCTACACCGTCACGGGCGGCACCGACTTGGTATACTCCTATGTCAATGCCCGCAGCGCCAATACCTACGGACTGGAACTCGACATACGCAAAGACCTCTCCTTCATCGGACTGCGGGGATGGAGCTGGTCGTTCAACGGGGCACTCATCAAGAGCCGGGTACGCTTCGACGCCTCTTCGCGCGACGAGAACCGCCCCATGCAGGGACAATCACCCTACCTCGTCAATACCGGCCTCTTCTACAAGAACGACCGTGCCGCCCTCGACGTGGCTCTGCTCTACAACCGTATCGGCAAGCGTATCGTAGGCGTGGGACGCACCTCCGGATCGACCGGCGGACAGGAAACGCTCCGCGTGCCCGACAGTTACGAGATGCCGCGCGAC
Organism: Flexilinea sp.; assembly: GCA_963653995.1. GTDB lineage: Bacteria > Bacteroidota > Bacteroidia > Bacteroidales > Bacteroidaceae > Prevotella. Next base: position 1,566 of record CAVJZJ010000055.1, on the reverse strand, counting down.
ATGATTGACCTCTCCGTATCGAAACGCTTTGGCCGCCATTGGGAGGTACGGGCCAACGTACGCGACCTGCTCGCCCAACGCATCTACTACAAGCAGTTTGCCGAGGTAGACTACGACAACGGACAACACCGCCGCGTGGAACAGGTCACACGGTCGTACCGCCCGGGACGCAACATCGGTCTGCAAGTGCGCTACTCCTTCTGAGACCGGCACTCTCCCCCAACCGACCATTGTAGGTGGGTTCTATAAATTACCACCGTAACAAACAACAAATAAATATGGGTTACGTTTTGCCGTCTTTTGAACTCTTTTCGACCCATATCGCCACCTCGCTCGGTCGTAATGCCCGCATTACTCCCTTACTCGCTGACGATATGCATTCGAAAATAGTCTCAAAATCCAGCAAAGTTAATTTATAGAACCCACCTGTACAGAGAAAACATCAACAAGAACATACCTCTAAAAAAATAACAAGATGAACAAGTGGAACTACTACGGATGCCTCGGCATTCTGGCACTGACCGCCTCACTGGCAGCGTGCAGTGACGACAACAACGGAAACAACGATGGCGGACAGACCTCCGACGTGACATGGACCACCAATGGCGGACTGCAAGCCTGCAACCACATCCTCTTCAGCGGCGACGGCAAAGACAACGTCAATGACAACGGTACACAGATTGGCGACGGCGACCAGGAATTCGTCTTCACTGGCAAGCAGACCATCAAGAAAGGCACCTACACCCTCAAAGGTTGGGTATACATCGCCGAAGGTGCCGAACTGACCATCGAACCGGGCACCGTCATCAAGGGCGACAAGCAGAGCAAGGCCGCCCTCATCGCCGAGCGCGGAGGCAAACTGATTGCACGCGGTACGGCCTCTGCCCCCATCGTCTTCACATCAGCACAGAATGCCGGCAGCCGCAAGCCCGGTGACTGGGGTGGCATCATCATCTGCGGACGCGCCCGCAACAACCAGAGCGAGATGCAGATAGAGGGCGGTCCGCGCACCAAGCACGGCGGCACCGACGATGCAGACAACTCCGGCGTATTGAGTTATGTGCGCATAGAGTTTGCCGGCTATCCCTTCAAGACCGATCAGGAAATCAACGGTCTGACCCTCGGATCCGTGGGTAGCGGCACACAGGTAGACCACATCCAGGTGTCTTACTCCAACGACGACTCCTATGAGTGGTTTGGCGGCAAGGTGAACTGCAAGTACCTCGTAGCCTACCGCGGATGGGACGATGACTTCGACACCGACAACGGTTTCAGCGGCAAGGTGCAGTTCGGTCTCGCCATACGCGACTCACACATCGCCGACAAGTCGCAGAGCAACGGTTTCGAGAGCGACAACAACGCCGACGGCACCACAGCCGAACCTTATACCTCGGCTACCTTCTCCAACATGACCTTCATCGGCCCGAAGGCTGTCGACGTGAATTTCCAAAACACCACCGACTACATCAAGGGCGGCGACATGAACCCCAACAACGGTTCTGGTCTCGGACGCTTCCAGGCTGCCATGCACATACGCCGCAACTCGCGCCTCAACTGCTTCAACTC
>CAVJZJ010000054.1:0-13829 GCA_963653995.1 Flexilinea sp. | reverse complement strand
TTATAGGATAGGGGCTTGCCCCTATCTTTAGCACCTACGCCAAGCGTTGCCCCTGTAAGGGGCGCATATTTCAACCTCTTGCGAAACATTGAATTATGCGCCCCTTACAGGGGCAATTTTGTTGGGCATAACTTAAAAACGTAGGGGCTAGCCCCTACGCTATAATCTGTCGTCCCTACGGGACTCGCCATTTGCGATATTTTACCTGACGCCAACATTTTTCTCCTCTTTGCGCACGATTTTTATCCACTTACGCACGAAATCGCATCATTCGTTCCCAACCGACGGTTATCGCATTTGTGTGGGTGACGAACAATCGCTAACTTTGTCGAGTCGACAGTCAGAATTGCCCTCAACCACACACTCTCCAAATGGCGGGTTCTGCAGCGCGGAACCCGCCACCGTAACACCAATCCTGTAACCTCAAGAAGTTGCGCCCGACACACATACAGGGTATATCGCAATGAAGAAGACACTCACCACCCTCCTCCTTATTTTCACCCTTCTGCCCGTCATGGCCGATGAGAGTTTCCAACAGTTGCTCAAACTCATCAATGCGCAATGCCCCGTATCGGCGGGAATCTCCGGCGAGTTGACCTCCGTCGCCTACGAGAAGGGAGATGTCAATTTCACCTACGCCCTCAACGAGCAGTACGTCAATCTCCAAAATCTCCGCGACAACACCACCGCTACCAAGGCCAACGCCAAGGTCACCTTGGCCAACAGTACCGGAACCATGGCCGAACTCCTCAAGTCGATGGCTGCCGAGCATGCCGGTGCCACCTTCATCTACAAGGGCAAGACCTCGGGCATTATCGTCCGTGTACATTTCACACCCGATGAGGTCAACTATATGGCTACGCAGGAGAACCGCGATCCGCTGACCGCGCTCCAAGCACAGTGCGATGTTACCAATAGCCAGTGTCCCATGCAGATAGCCACGGGCATGGTGATGGAAAGAATGAATATTGCCGGCTCCTATGTCGTGTCGCACATCATTGTCGATGAGAGCGTCATGTCTATCGCCGCTGCCAATCAAAGCAAGGAAACCATCAAGAAGAATATCCTATCGGCCCTCAATCCCAACGACCCCACCATGCAGGTGATGTTGCAACTCTGCGTGCAGAGCAACAAAGGCATCTGCTACCGCTATATCAGCAAGACCAACTCGTCACAGGACTGCTGCATCTTCATCACACCCGCCGAGGTAGCACAGATATACAGCAAAGTACAATAAGAAGATAAGGTGCCCATTTCATTGATTGGCCATAAAAATCTACTGCGCCTATAATAAAATTGCTATGAAGAGAATATTGACTATGGCTGCTCTCAGCCTCATGCTTGCCACCAGCGGTTTCGCACAGTTCAAGAGAGAGATGTTCAATCATCTCGGCGTCAATGTCGGTGCCGGAACCGAAGGTGTCGGGGTAGGGGTGGCTGCACCGCTTACCAACTTCCTCGAATTTGAGGCCGGAGCCAACTTCATGCCTGCCTTCAAACTCAATGGCGACCTCGATCTGAACGTGAAGGGCAACGTCAATATCGAGGGCCAGCTAGTGGAAGTGCCCGTGTCCACCGTCGCGGCCCATGCCGATTTCTCCCGTACCACCTTCCATGTGAAGGCCAATGTCTATCCCTTCGGCGGAAACAGCAAATGGTTTATCACCGCTGGCTTCTCCTTCGGCGGTAGCAAGATTGCCAAGGTGGGCGGTCACAGCGACGAACTGCAAGCGTTTGTCGATCAGTATCCCGATTACAAGCAAGCCATCTTGGATCAGGTAGGCGTGGCCATCTCCGACTACGACCTCAGACTCAACGACAATTGCAGTATCAATGGCGACATCCGCTGCAATTCCTTCCGTCCCTATGTCGGACTGGGCTTCGGCCGTCTCGTACCCAAAAACCGCGTGGGCTTCCGTGTCGAACTCGGTTGCCAGTTTATGGGAACACTGAAGGTCTACCAAGACAACCAGCGACTGGACATCAACAAGATCATGTCCGAGACATCGGGCAACGCCAAAGACGACATCTCCAAGTTTATTGACAACTGGAAATATTACCCCGTCCTCAAGTTACAGTTGGTGGGCCGCATTTTGTAGAGCAGAGTGTTCAAAATCAATATGGAAAGATTCGCAATTTTTTGTGGTTTTGAACATAGTGTATTGGAAAATAATGTGCTCAAAATTCAAATTTATAGCGTTTTGCATACTAAGCCCTTTCAGGGCTTTTATTACTGTAATCTTTCTGACAATCAACTAATTGCAAATGCAAACCGGCATAAAATTGCGAACATTTTTTACTGAATTTTGCACACTCTACCCTCTTGGGACTCACACTTTCAACCCCCTCTTGTAACGCCCTAATCATTCGAAAAAATCCCCTGCGCACCCCGTCATTTTTGTGTGGCCTCCATCGTTTTTCTACAAAGGCCTTGTACGACCCGTACAAGGCCTTTGTAGCGTCCGTACAAGGCCTTTGTACGAGTCGTACAAAGCCTTTGTAGTATTCCGAAAGAAAATCTCTATCCCCTTATCCATGTGCGCTCACGGAGGCCGTGACCAAAAAGTAGGTTGAATATGCGGTAAATAGGGGCTTATTTCGTAATTTTGCAGTTTAAAACGGATGGACGGGAGTAGTCCCGTCTGCAAGATAAAAAATGGAACAGAACAACGAGAAAAACGCGTTCGTGCGCCAGGTGGCCGAGCAGAAATACGAGTACGGCTTCACCACCGACGTACAGACCGATATCATAGACAAAGGACTCAGCGAGGAGGTCGTGCGGCTCATCTCGCACAAAAAAGGCGAACCCGAGTGGATGCTCGACTTCCGCCTCAAGGCTTTCCGCCACTGGCAGACCATGAAGCAACCCACGTGGGGACACGTGCATCTGCCCGAGATCGACTATCAGGCCATCTCCTACTATGCCGACCCGCTGGCCCGCAAGAAAGACGAGAAGAAAGAGATCGATCCCGAACTGATGAAGACCTTCGACAAACTCGGTATCCCTCTCGAGGAGCGGCTCGCCCTGAGTGGTGTGGCCGTCGATGCCATCATGGACTCCGTGTCGGTGAAGACCACCTTCCGTCAGCATCTCGCCGAGAAGGGCATCATCTTCTGCTCCATCGGCGAGGCCATCAAGACCCATCCCGACCTCGTGCGCGAGTACCTCGGATCGGTCGTGCCCTACCGCGACAACTTCTTCGCCGCACTCAACAGCGCGGTGTTCTCCGACGGTTCGTTTGTCTATATCCCCAAGGGCGTGCGCTGCCCCATGGAACTCAGTTCCTACTTCCGTATCAACGCCCGCAACACCGGCCAGTTTGAGCGCACGCTCATCATTGCCGACGACGATGCCTACGTATCCTACCTCGAAGGATGCACCGCCCCGATGCGCGACGAGAACCAACTGCATGCCGCCATCGTCGAGATCATTGTCAAGGACAATGCCGAGGTGAAGTACTCCACCGTGCAGAACTGGTATCCCGGCGACGAGCAGGGACGCGGCGGCGTGCTCAACCTCGTCACCAAGCGCGGCGACCTGCGCGGCGTCAACGCCAAACTGTCGTGGACACAGGTCGAGACCGGATCGGCCATCACCTGGAAATATCCCTCATGCGTGCTGCGCGGTGACGGGTCGCAGGCCGAATTCTACTCCGTCGCCGTCACCAACCACTACCAGGAGGCCGACACCGGTACCAAGATGATACACATGGGCCGCAATACCAAGTCGACCATCATCTCCAAGGGCATCTCCGCCGGACACAGCCAGAACTCCTACCGCGGACTGGTGCGTGCCACCTCCAGCGCAGAGAACGCCCGCAACTACTCCTCGTGCGACTCCCTCCTGCTCGGGTCAGACTGCGGCGCCCACACCTTCCCCTATATGGACATCCACAACGATACGGCCGTCGTAGAGCACGAGGCCACCACGTCGAAGATATCCGAAGACCAACTCTTCTACTGCAACCAGCGCGGCATACCCACCGAACAGGCCGTCGGACTCATTGTCAACGGTTATGCCAAAGAGGTACTCAACAAACTCCCCATGGAGTTCGCCGTCGAAGCGCAGAAACTGCTCAGCGTGTCGCTCGAAGGTACGGTAGGATAGAAAAAACAATAAAATCGCCATGTCTGCCAAAAAACTCCTCGCCCTCCTTCTTCTCCTTGTCGTCTCGGTCGCCACCATGCGTGCCGCCGACAACGAGACCCCGCGCCGCTGGGCCGTCATCGCCGGGATGAGCATCTCCTGCCCGACGGTGGGCAGTCATGCCACGCCCGACTTCTACAACGAGAAGTTCTCCTCGTTTGAGTCACCCGGTTCTACGGTGATGGCGGAGTACTATCTTCCGTCCGACCATTTCTCCGTCGTGGGCGGTTATATGTCGGAGACGCTCGCATGGTATGATGGCGACGTGTCGGTCAAGATGCACAATATCGCCCTCGGCGCCCGCTACTACCCCCTGTCACGCCGGTGCGCCCTGCAACCCTACGCCGCGCTGATGGCCTATGGCAATGTGGCCCAACGCCAAAAGTCGGGCAACTACGATATGGTGTACGGCAATCAAGGCAGTCAAGGCTACAAGCGTGACTACACCGTCAGCGCTCCCTTCCTGAGCGTTGCCCCGACGGTAGGTCTCGACGTGTACATCCTCTCGTCGGTCGCACTGGAGGTGCAGTACGGTTTCCCGCTTGCCGTGGGTGGCAAGACCGATGTCAGCACCACCTATTCCGGACATTCCGGCGCTTACAATCTGTGCTCGAACATGAACCGCCACAACCTCCAGATCGCGCTGAAACTCTCCTTCCCCTTCCATGTCAGTGGCAAGGAGGCAAGCAATTGCCTTGTCGACCTCATCAGTATGGCGCTCGGCATCTACGATCCCAACGACACAACCAAGAAGGAGACCAAGACCCAACAACGGAAAACCAGTCTTCAGAAGGCGCTCGACTCCTATTGACGCGGGGCAAAGGCAGGCCATGTAACGAATACGAATAAGAAAAAAGACAAAAAAAAGATATGTTAGAAGTAAAGAACCTCCATGCCTCCATCGCAGGCAAGGAAATACTGCGCGGAATAGACCTCGTCATCCCCGACGGAGAGATACACGCCATCATGGGCCCCAACGGGTCGGGCAAGTCCACCCTCTCTGCCGTCCTCACCGGCAACCCCCTCTATGAGGTGACCGGCGGCGAGGCTTGGTTCGGTGGCAAAGACCTGCTGGCCATGAAACCCGAAGACCGCGCCCACGAGGGACTCTTCCTCTCCTTCCAGTATCCCGTGGAGATACCCGGCGTGTCGATGACCAACTTCCTCAAGGCCGCCGTCAACGAGAAACGCAAGTATCAGGGACTGCCCGAACTCAAGGCATCGGAATTTATGAAACTCATGAACGAGAAGCGCCGCATCGTGGAACTCGACAGCAAGTTTACCCGCCGATCCGTCAACGAGGGCTTCTCCGGCGGCGAGAAGAAGCGCAACGAGATCTTCCAGATGGCCATGCTCGAGCCCAAACTCTCCATCCTCGACGAGACCGACTCCGGACTCGATGTCGATGCCATGCGCATCGTGGCCGACGGAGTCAACAAGATGCACACCCCCGAGACCTCGGCCATCGTCATCACCCACTACGAGCGTCTGCTCGACATGATCAAGCCCGATGTTGTGCATGTGCTCTACAAAGGCCGCATCGTGAAGACCGCCGGACCCGAACTCGCCAAGGAGATAGAGCAGCGCGGCTACGACTGGATCAAGGCCGAGGTCGACGGACAGGACTGATTCTTTTTCTCCTCTTCTCCGCCACTTCCACGATACGACAAGACACCAAATAGGGTGGAATCTCTTTTCAGCCCACCGTAAAACCACAGAACAGATGGAAATGCAAAGCGAACAGCAATACATCGACCTCTATACCCAGTCGCGCGATCTGATCTCCAAGCACAGCGCCGCCGCCCTCAATGCGGTGCGCGACAAGGCTTTCGACGACTTCCGCCGCCTGGGATTTCCCACACGCCACGTAGAGCGGTACAAGTATACCGACATGCAGGCCCTCTTCGCGCCCGACTACGGACTCAACCTCCAGCGGCTCGACATCCCCGTCGATCCCTATGAGGCTTTCCGCTGCGACGTACCCAATCTCAGCACCCAACTCTACTTTGTCGTCAACGACAGTTTCTATAACCGACTCCTGCCCAAGACGGCCCTGCCCGAGGGCGTAGTGGTCGACTCTCTCTCGGCTTACGCCGAAGCCCACCCCGAGTTCGTCGCCAAGTACTACTCCCAGTTGGCCGACACGGCCGACGACGGCATCACCGCGCTCAACACGATGCTCGCCCAAGACGGCCTGCTCGTCTATGTGCCCCGCCGCGTGCGCGTAGAAAAACCGCTGCAGATCATCAATATCCTCCGTTCCGACGTGCCGCTGATGGTCAACCGCCGTGTGCTCATCGTCGTCGAGGAGGGAGCCGAGGTGCAACTCCTCTTCTGCGATCATGCCGCCGACGACCGCAACTTCCTCACCACCCAGGTCATCGAAGCCTTTGTGGGCGAGCGGGCTGCGCTCGACCTCTACTGCATGGAGGAGACACACATCCACAACACGCGCGTCAGCAATGTCTATATCGATCAGCAGGCCGACTCACGCGTCAACCACAACGTCATCACCCTGCACAACGGCATCACCCGCAACCGTCTCGACCTCACCTTCAGCGGCGAGGGAGCCGAATGTTGGTGCAACGGTTGCGTCATCGCCGACAAGACCCAGCGCGTAGACAACAATACGCTCATCGACCACCGCGTACCCCACTGCACCAGTCACGAACGCTACAAGTATGTGCTCGACGGCAAGTCGGTCGGCGCCTTCGCCGGACGTGTGCTCGTGCGCCACGGTGCGCAGAAGACCACGTCGGAGGAGGTCAACCAGAACCTCTGCGCTACACGCGAGGCCCGTATGTATACCCAACCGATGCTCGAAATCTACGCCGACGACGTGAAGTGCTCGCACGGATCTACCGTGGGACAACTCAATGATGCCGCCCTCTTCTATATGCGGCAGCGCGGTATCAGCGAGCGCGAGGCCAAACTGCTGCTCGAACTGGCCTTTATCGGCGAAGTCATCGACAGTATCCGTCTCGAACCGCTGCGCGACCGCCTGCACTATCTTGTTGAGAAACGCTTCCGAGGCGAACTCAGTAAGTGCGACGGCTGCAAACTCTGCAAATAATCACCGACCGACAAATAAATGTCCACCATGTACGATATCGAAAAAGTCCGCGCCGACTTCCCCATACTCTCCCGCACGGTCTACGACCGCCCGCTCGTCTATCTCGACAACGCCGCCACCACCCAAAAACCGCTCTGCGTGCTCGATGCCATGCGCGACGAGTACCTCAACGTCAATGCCAATGTGCACCGCGGCGTACACTATCTCTCGCAGCAGGCCACCGACCTGCACGAGGCGGCCCGTGAGACGGTGCGCCGCTTCATCAATGCCGAGAAGACCGAGGAGATCATTTTTACACGCGGTACGACGGAGAGTATCAATCTGGTGGTGTCCTCTTTCTGTGAGGAATTTATGCACGAGGGCGATGAGGTCATTATCACCACCATGGAGCACCACTCCAATATCGTGCCTTGGCAGTTGCAGGCCGCCCGCCGCGGTATCGCCATCAAGGTCGTTCCTATCGATGAAATGGGCGAAATATCACTCGATGACTACCGCAATCTCTTCACCGACCGTACACGTTTTGTCAGCATCGCTCATGTGAGCAACGTGCTCGGCACGGTCAACCCCGTGCGCGAGATGATCGCCATAGCCCATGAGCATGGCGTACCCGTCCTGGTCGACGGCGCACAGTCTACCCCCCACTTCCGTGTCGATGTGCGCGACCTCGACTGCGACTTCTTCGCCTTCAGCGGACACAAGATCTACGGGCCGACCGGTATCGGCGTGCTTTACGGCAAAGAAGGCTGGCTCGACCGTCTGCCCCCGTACCAAGGCGGCGGCGAGATGATAGAGAGCGTGAGTTTCGAGAAGACCGTCTTCGAGCGTCTGCCGTTCAAGTTTGAGGCCGGCACACCCGACTACGTGGCCACCCACGGGCTCGCCACCGCCCTCGACTATGTCGGCCGTATCGGTCTCGATGCCATCGCCGCCCACGAGCGCGACCTTACGCAGTACTGCATGGAGCAGATGCAGACCATCGATGGAATCAGACTTTTTGGCACATCGCCCCACAAAGATGCCGTCGTATCGTTCCTCGTCGGCGATATCCATCACCTCGATATGGGTACACTGCTCGACAGGCTCGGCATCGCCGTGCGTACCGGACACCACTGCGCCCAGCCCCTCATGATACGTTTGGGTATACAGGGTGCCGTGCGTGCCTCCTTTGCCATGTACAACACGCGTGAGGAGATAGACGCTCTTGTGGCAGGTGTCAAGCGTGTCAGCCGTATGTTCTGACCTGCGCCTCCCGCTTTTTGTCGCGCCCCGATTCGTATTTTTCTTCCATCCTTCCGCCTATGATGCGTACTCTTTGCACTCTCGTCATGCCGATACTCTTTTCTGTCGCGTGCTTTGCGGCGGGTCGGCAAGGCGATGTGGAGCGGGGCGAAGCATTGGCCGAGAAGGGAGAGACGGCCTCCTCGCTTCTCGTTTTGAACCATTTCATCGAGATTTTCCCGCCTTCCGGTGCCTCCCGCGCAGACTCCGTACTGCTCATGCGGGCCCTCATGTGCGGGGCCTCCGACTATCACGCGCTGGGCAACAATCACCAGTCACTGTCCTACTACCGCCGTGCCATCACTTTGGCCAAGACGCTTGGCGACCGCCATCGCCTCGCCTTGCTCTACAACAATGTGTTCGGCATCTACTATTCACGGCGCGAGTACGAGCAGGCCGCCGATCTTCTGCAGATGTCGCTCGACATCAATCTCACGCTCGGTGACTCCACCGCCATACGCAACAATTACAACAACTTCGGCCTCATGGCCTCCGAGCAGGGACACTATGAACGTGCGCTCCGACAGATAGACCTTGCCTTGGCCTATTCGCCGCAGGACGATCTGCTGGGACGGTCGATGATACTCACCAATCGGGCCGATGTGTACTGCCGACAAAACCGCCTGGCCCTCGCCGAACACGAACTGCAGACGGCGCTCGACCTGCAAGCGGGGCAACCTTTCGACTACCGTACCGTGCAGACCTCGCTCAATATGGCCCTCGTCAAGGCTTGGCTCGGCCGCCGCGGCGAGTCGCTCAGTATCCTTCCGCACGTCTATTTGCTCCTTCCCCGTGTACCGCTCGATATGCAGGCCAACTCCTATGTGCAGTTGGCCGAGATACACTTCTGCCTCAATGACTCGCTGGCCGCCCTCCGCGACATACTCCGCTACCAGCAAATCTCCGACTCTCTGCGCAACTCCAGTAGCGAGGCGCAACTCCAACAACTGCTCGTGGCCTACGATGCCGACCGACTCAAGCAGCGCAATGCGGGCCTGCAGCAGACCGTGGCGAGCCGCACTACGCTCGTATATGTGGTGCTCGCCTTTCTTGTCGTGCTGGCCGTGCTTATCGTGGCGTTGCTCCGCCGGCAGCGGGCCGACAAGCGCAAGAATGCGCTCATCCGTCAGCAACAAGACCGTCTGCTGGCCTACGAACAGGAGGAACATACCCGGCGGCAACGTGAACTCTCGCTCGAGATTGACCACAAAAACCGACAACTCACGTCGTACACGCTCGATCTGGCTGCCGTCAACGAGTTTCACCGCCGTATCAGCGACGATCTCTCCGCTCTCCGCACGGCCAAGGGTATCCCCACCGACGTAGGCAAGAAGATGGGTGAGGTGATGCGCAGTCTGCAACACTTCAACGACCAACCGCTCGGCGACGATTTCCGTGTATACTTCGATGAGGTGCATCCGGGCTTTCTGCTCCGACTCTCACAACGCTTTGCCCTCAGCAAGTCAGACCTTAGGCTCTGTGCTTATCTCCATTTGGGCATGACCACCAAGGAGATTGCTGCTCTCACCTTCAAGGAAGTGCGCAGTGTGGAGTCCTCCCGCAACCGCCTGCGAAAGAAACTCGGATTGGCGCCCGAAGCCAACCTGCAGCAGTTTCTTTCCCATATCGCTACCGATGAAATGGCGTAAAACTGCTACATCCTTTTTGCTGCCGTAGTATTGCCGTACCTATAAATATAGGCTATAGGACGGAAAATTGCTATTTTTGCGGCGGATTTATTTACAAAAAGTAGCCTATGAAAATGACTTTATTTCAGAATGGGAGAAAAGTGCTGGTTTCTGCGGCACTGACGCTGCTCTCTACTGTTTCCGCCTTTGCCGCGACGGGAGACAGTATCTTTGAAGAGACATTTGCTACCCAGAGTGCTTTCGAACAGTGGACCATTGTCGACGGCAACGGCGGACGCTCTTGGGAGTACCTCAGCGGCAAAGCCTCCTACATGCTCGACTACCAGACCGGACTGCCCGGTGACGACTGGTTGATCTCGCCCGCCTTCCAACTGGACGGCGACAAGGTCTACGAACTTGAATTCTACATGGACATCATGTCGCGCACGGAGAACCTGCGTGTGTTGCTCGGTACGAGTACCGACACGACCACCTTCACCAAGGTGCTCGCCGACTTCCCCAACGTGGTGAAGGCCAACTCTGGTACCAAGTATGCCAAGATATATGTGCAGGCATCGGGTGAGTTCCGCCTGGCCTTCTATGCCTATAGTGCCGCCAACATGCACCGTATAGATATAGACAATGTGCGCATCACCGAGGTGTCGGCCAAGGGCGTGCCTGCTCATGTGCAGAACCTTGAACTGACTCCCGGCGACAAGGGTGCGCTCAGCGCCACGCTCTCGTTCAACGCTCCCGCAGTGTCGGCTGCCGACGAGACACTCTCCGGCACTGTCGATATCGATGTCTACCGCAACGGCGGTGAGACGGCCGTCAAAACCTTCTCGGGTGTTGCTCCCGGCGAAGCCTTGACGTGGACGGATACCGACCCTGTGCATGGTGACAATACCTATAAGGTAGTGACAAACAATGCCGCTGGAGAAGGCGAATATGTAGAAATCTCCGATTTCATCGGTCTAGACGCACCCAAGTCTGTTACCAATCTGACTGCGCGTGTCAATGCCCAGCGTGGTGTGTCACTCTCGTGGACAGCCCCCACAGGAACGGCCCATGACGGATATATGGACGCCTCGCATCTCAAATACTCCGTCTATCGTGATGGTGAGAAACTGGGTGATGCCGTGAGCGAAACCACCTTCACCGATGCCAATCCTGTCGACGAGGGACAGCGTGCGCTGGTCTATAGCGTAGTGCCTGAGGCCGACGGTGAGGAGGGCGAGAAAGTTTCCGCCTCCAGCGTGGTGACCGGTCAGCCGCTGCAGTTGCCCTATGTGGAGTCGTTCGCCAATCAGAAGATGGATACCCCTTGGTCGCTCGATGCCGACGTACACGACTTCGGTTGGACGCTCATGCCCGACGATGAAGACGGTGAATACGAGGAAATCTCTTCGCAGGACGGTGATAACGGTATCCTGCGTGCCGAGTCGAAGACCGCCTATGCCGGTGAGCAGTCGCGCTACGTATCTCCGTTGCTCGACCTCTCCACGGTGAGCAGTCCCACGATGACCTTCTGGTTCTACTACGCCCGCAGTCAGTGGTACGACCCCGACTACGAGGGTGCCATCAACGACAATCTCCGCATACAGGTGCAGACCGACGGTGGTGAGTGGAAAGATGTGGAGAACGCCCAGTTCTTCCTCAACGACAACTCCAAGGGCTGGACCAAGTGTGAGGTACACCTGCCCAAGCAGGAAGGTTCCTTCTCGCGTATCGGTCTGTTGGCTACGGCCGACGCCGAAGATATCGCTTATCGCAATATCTATGTCGACAATATCACCATCGACGAGTCGTCGTATGCCAACGACCTCGCTCTCGACTCCTTCACCGTGGACAACCACCGTGTGAATGTCGGTGAAACCGGTCATTTTCGCGTCAGCGTCTTCAATCGCGGCAATTCCGCCAACAGCGACTACAAGGTGCTCATCTATCGCGACGGTGAGGTGATCGATACCTTGGCCGGTGTGACCGTAGAGCCCGGCTGCAAGCAGTATATTGACTATAATGTCACCACTCGTCTGAGCGATGCACAGGTAGACGGTTATCTCTACTTCGCCGAGATAGACAATCCTTCCGACGAACTCATCGCCAACAATATCTCTGATGAAGTAGCATTCTCCGTACGCCGTCCTGATGTGCCTGCCACCGACGGACTGCAGGGTGAGCGCGGTGCCGACGGCAAGGTGCGCCTGACGTGGAATGCCGCACAGAGCGTGCCCGCTTCAGAAGGTGAGGAAATGTCGCCCGTGACCGATGACTTCGAGAGTTATACTCCGTTTATCATCGATGGAATCGGCGATTGGACCGTCTACGACGGCGATGGTGCCACGACCTTGGCATCGCCCCGTATACCCAATGCTTATGACCATGAAGGCGAACCGATGGCCTTCCAGGTATTCAACAATGTGGATGCCGGCACATGGGTAGAAGACAATTACGACGATCCTTTCGAAGCCTACTCCGGCAACCAGTACCTCATCTGTCCTTCGGCCGACTATCCCACTGAGAACGATGACTGGATCATCACTCCGCGTCTCGATGGCAAGGCTCAGACCGTATCGTTCTGGGCGCACAGTGCCACCTACGATTTGGAATGGATACAGGTGCTCGCTTCTACGACCGACAATCACCACGACAGTTTTGTCAAGATCAGCGATGGCGACCATCTCTCCGTACCAGAACGCTGGTATCAGTATAATATCACTGTGCCCGAGGGTACACGTTATGTAGCCGTGCGCTGCGTCTACCGCAAGACCCTGCTCTTCCTTGACGACTTCACTTACACGCCCTACGGCGGTGCTACCGACGGTTGTACGCTGCGCGGATACAATGTATACCGCGACGGACAGAAGGTGAACGTAGGTCTGGTGAAATCGCCCGCCTACACCGACTCCAAGGCCGATGAAGGAACACACACCTATCGTGTGACGGCCGTCTACACCGAGGGTGAGTCAGACTTCTCCAATGAAGTGACCATCTCTGATACCGCTACCGGCATCGGTGAGGTGACAGAAAACGGCGGTTTCACCGTGACCGAACGCTACAATGTAGCCGGACAGCGCGTCGCCACACCCACTACGGGCATCACCATCGAGCGTGCAGCCGACGGCAAGGTACGCAAGACGGTGCGCAAGTAAGCAGACGGTGCGCAAGAAATAAGAATCAGAAAAAACGCGCGTATAGAACGGTGCGCGCGCAAATGGTAAGTATACAACAATAAAAAGACTCCGGATGCGGCACTCACGTGCGGCGTCCGGAGTCGAACAGAAACCGAGGTATAGGGCCGACAACAGGTTGCCCTATATCTCGGCTTTGCATTTCAGAAGGGCGTGTACGAGCCACGCAAAGGTCAGCACACGCACCATTATGGGCGCGTCTACCGGAAAGGCGGTCAGAAAGAACGCCGTCTGCGCATTGACAATCAGCGCCGTCTGGCGGAGGGTGAACTCCTGGCCCATGGTCGACGAGTAGTGCTTGCGCACCGCCTCTGCTGCGCGAAGAGCGAGGCTGCGCACTTGTTGGAGAAGCGAGATGGACGGCGCTGCGCTGTCCTGTCTGACGGTGATGTTCTTTTCCATATATATAAAAGTTTTGTGTGTCTAGGCGTGTTCTATAAATTCCACGCACTGTTAAATTTATATTTTAGGCAGGTTGCTCTTTGTGTCTTTTTGTTTTTATCCGGCAT
>CAVJZJ010000053.1:0-14546 GCA_963653995.1 Flexilinea sp. | reverse complement strand
ATAATGGGGACTTTTATTGCGCAAAGTTATCCACACACTTTTTCAGGTGACCCGGTCATCAAGTATCTTGACAAAGAGAGGTTTGAGGGTTAGCCCTATGCTTTCTCCATATTCTTCACCCGGAATTCCTTGGGTGACATCCCCATGATTTCCTTGAACTTGCGGTTGAAGTGAGTTATGGTGTTGAACCCACATCGAAAAGCTGTTTCCGATACGGAATATTTTGTGTTGCGGAGCATCTTGCACACTGCCTCCATCCTCAAATGGGTGAGGTACTGGAAGATGGTCTCGCCAGTCTCCTCCCTGAACTTGCGGCAGAGGGCAGTCTCGTTGGCACCGAGCATGGCGGAAAGGTCGGTAAGACTGATGTCATTGCGGTAATGTGCCTTGAGAAACTGTTTGCATCTCTTCACGACAGCCCCGAGACTTTCCCTTTCGGGCGACTCGCTCAGATGGCTGATGGCTGTGCCTCGCTCCAAATCCCTGCCTAACCTGTCGAGAAGATGGAGCAAGAGGCATAACCGCTCAATGCCTCTTGCCTGATGGACTGCAAGAAACCGCTCATTCAATGATTGGTAGCCTTGACTAGGCTCGCTGGAGATTTCTTCACGCTCGTAGGTACAGAAGATTAAGCCGCCCCATGATTTCCGAAGCAAGGAGGCGATGAAGCAGTAGTCGCCGACATCATGCATTTCCTTCGGGAAAATGCTCTGTCTGAACTGTATCAAGACACCATTGCAAGATGTTTCCCCGAATGCCTCAATCTTGTGGGGTAAGTTCGGTCCCAGCAGCAGAGTATCGCCGGGGACATAGATATGCGGCACATCATCTACAGTTATGATGGCCTTTCCTTCTTGCAGATACATCAATTGGTAGTCTTCATGGCTATGGTATCGTTCGTAGCCGTGCTGGGTAAAGTCATCCTTCCGCGTACCAAGACTGTTGCAGGCAGTGCGGATGGACGATTTCCCATCATATACGATTTCTCTATACATAAGTTGTGGCATTGCAAATATCCGTAATGTCTTTGCAAAGATACGCAAACTATCTAATTCGTCAATGCCGTACTTTTGCATCCATCAAAAATAATATGAATTTATGAGAACGATTGACATTACGACGAGTGTTTCTGCCGAACTTTTACAACGGGCGCAGAAGAATTTAAGGTTGGCATTCAACGGACATGTCGGCACTCACTTCGATGTGATAAACAAGGAGTTTCCCTTGGAGTATCTGGACTTGGATGCCATTGTGTTCGAAGTGGCCGAATACGCTGAAAAAGAGGAAATCGGCAAGGATGACATAGACCTGAGTATGGTGAAGGAGGGTATGTTTGTGGCCTTTCACACTGGTTTCATCGAGCAAGAGGGTTATGCCACAAAGAGGTATTTTTCCAATCATCCCCAACTCTCCATCGACCTGATTCACGTCCTGCTCGACAGGCACGTCTGCATCATCGGCGTGGACTTCGCCGGCGTGCGCCGCGGCAAGGAGCATATGCCCACCGACAAAATATGCGCAGACCATGGAACATTCATCGTGGAGAATCTATGCAATCTCTCGGAGGTGCTGGACGGCAAGAAGCAAGCCTTCTGCAAGATTGGCACCTATCCAGTCAAGTTTAAAGGGCAGACCGGACTGCCTTGCCGGGTCATAGCAAGGGCGTGGAAGTAACACTGCGCTTTTTTGATTTAAGATGGGTTCTATAAATTAGCTTTGCTGGATTTTGAGACTATTTTCGAGGGCATATCGTCAGCGAGTAAGGGAGTAATGCGGGCATTACGACCGAGCGAGGTGGCGATAGGAACCGAAAAGAGTCCAAAAGACTGCAAAACGTAATCCATATTTTTTGTTGTTTGTTGCGGTGGTAATTTATAGAACCCACCTTAACATAATAGATACTCAATTTTGGCGTGGAATTTATAGAACACGCCAAAAGAATATGACAGAAAGAATGAGAACACCAGAACGAATTACTACAAAGGCTTTGTACGGTCGCTACAAAGGCCTTGTACGGTCGCTACAAAGGCCTTGTAGCAATGATACAAAGTCCTTGTACGAAAACACAAAATATAGGTGGATACTATACATTCTCATCACAAATAGCAAGAAAATATTGGATTTGCATTTTAGGTAGGTTCTATAAATTTCCACCACAAACAAGAGTTAATATAACGGGTTGCGTTTTGTCATCTTGCGGTCTCTTTTCGGTTCAATCCGTCTGTTTGCTCAATCGTATTGCCCGCGTTTTTCCTTTACTTGCAGACAAAAAGCCATTTTATAGAACCCACCTATAAAAATCGGACATTTTCGGCATACAATTTGCCTGTATACCAATAAAAGTGGTGGCTAAAATTCTCACCGCAAACGAAAAACAAATAGAAATGGAGGTATTGTCATATGGCATTCATCGATTATTATAAAATACTTGGTGTAGACAAGAGCATCCCACAGAAAGATGTCAAGCGGGCCTACCTGAAACGCGCCAAACAATTTCATCCAGACCTTCATCCCGATGACCCGAAGGCCAAAGCCAAATTTCAGGCACTCAATGAGGCCTACGAGGTAATCGGCGATGCGGAAAAACGAAAGAAGTACGACCAATTCGGCGCCAACTGGCGTGAGGCAAGTGCCTATCAAGCCGCTGGCGGAGGAGGGTCATACCAGTATGGTGGTGGCGGGTCACCGTTTGAGGGGTTCGACTTTTCCGGATTCGGACAAGGTGGCGGTTTTTCCAGTTTCTTCCAAGACCTGTTTGGCGGCGGGCGCACACGCTCTTCACACACAACATCCGCACGACAGAACACTGGCGATATGCACGCTGATGTCAACATCGACCTTTACACGGCTATGCTCGGCGGTGATGTCATCATACAACTCGGCAATGGCTCTAAGGTGAAACTGAAAGTGAAACCCGAGACACAAAACGGCACAAAGGTACGCTTGCGCGGCAAGGGCTACAACCGAGGTGACGGCACGATAGGCGATCTCATCATTACCTACAACGTGAAGTTGCCCACCTCGCTCACCGAACGGCAAAAAGACCTGCTCCGCCAGATGCAAAGCGAGCAGATGTAACAGGTGTCACAACACGAGGGTTACCGCTGTCTATTCTGCAAGCGGAGAAGCCCACGGGCTATACGTTCCAGTCCCTCACTCATGCGGGCACGGGGGCAGGCGATATTGATACGGATAAACGCTGCTCCCTCAGCCCCATACATATCACCGGCATTGATCCATACACGTTCACGTTCGACCAGTTCACGTTCAATCTCTTCGGAAGGCATCTTCAGGCCAGAGCAGTCTACCCACACAAGATAAGTGCCTTCAAGACGGACAACGGGAAACTGCGGCAGACGACCGTCGAAGAATTTCTCCAGTGCTTGACAGTTGCCATAGAGATACCGATTGAGCGCATTCAGCCATACCTCCCCTTCGTCAGAATAGGCAGCCTGAAGAGCCACAACGCCAAAGGGATTGACATCGCACACCTCATTGTCATTGATGGCACGATCTATCTTTTTCCGTGTATCAGCATCTGCACAGACGATATTGGCAATCTGCAGACCGGCCGTATTGAAAGCCTTGCTCGGCGAGCAACACACGATACTACCTTCATCCATCGTTTCCGGCAGCGAGCCGAAAGGCGTGTAATGGTATCCGGGACTGACAATCTCGCAATGTATTTCGTCTGAGACAACGCGCACATGATGACGGCGACAGATGTCGGCCAACCGCATCAGTTCGTCGCGAGTCCACACACGTCCTGCCGGATTGTGGGGATTGCAGAGCAGAAGCAGACGGGCGCGAGGGTCTGAAGCCTTGCGTTCCAAGTCGCTGAAATCCATAGTATAGGTTTGGTCGCGGTAGACCAAACTGTTGGAGACCATCTCACACCCATTGTTGCGAATAGAGGAGAAGAAACAATTGTATACCGGTCCCTGCACAATGACTTTGTCACCAGGTATGGTCAAGGCCTTGATGACTGCAGACAGTGCCGGCACAACGCCCGATGTATAGATGATCCAGTCTTTCTCTATCTTCCAGCCATGCCGATGACCGAACCATCCGACCACGGCCTCGTAGTAACTGTCCGGCACACGAGTATATCCGAAGATACCATGAGCGACCCGTTTTTGTAGGGCACGGATGATGACAGGGGCTGTCTCAAAATCCATATCGGCCACCCACATCGGCAGAATATCATCTTGCGGGGCTGAATCCCATTTATAGGAACAAGTACCGCGGCGCTGTATGAGGGTATCAAATTGATTGTCCATAATATAGTATCCTTTCCTTTTTATGCGCGTACCAAAACCTGACAATCGACTGGTGCTTTGACATTGTCGTCGATGATGATTTCTCCATAGCCGTCGGCCACGATGCGTCCTGATCTTGGATTTTTCACGCTTTTGATGTAGCCATGGATATCGGCCTGCACAGTAGACTCCTCAAAGGCACGGTCGCACTCAGCATCGAAAGTACAATTCTCAAGCACAAGATTCTCGGCATAGCAGAGCGGTTGCTCTCCCGAGATGTGACAGTTGACCAAACGGAGACCCCGAGAATGCCATCCGAGGTACTCGCCATGAAGTTCAGAGTCATAGACGGTAACATTCTCCACCTCCCAAAAAGAGTCCTTGGTATCGATTTTGGCATGGTGTATCTCCACATCGCGGCAATATTGGAACACATACTTGGCATCGCTCTCCAGCCCGTCGATATGAATGTCACTACAATGCATGAAAGGATAGGTACCCTCGTGCAACACCACATTGCGCAGGGACAATCCGTGGATGCCCCAAAAGGTTTCGTCGGCATCGTTGATGGTGACATTTTCGAGCGCGAGGTTATTCATCTCGCGGAAGAATTTCGGACCGTTGATCACACAATCCTTCATTGTCATGTCATTGGAATACCATATGGCCGAACGCGATCCGGGTGCAAAGTAGCAATTTTCTATGAGAGAACCGTCAACGTGCCACAACGGATATTTGCCTTCAAAGTAGCAGTTGCGGCAAACGATATTGCTACATGCCTTCACGCCCGACTCACCAAAGGTGATACGCACATGGTCGAGTAGAGTGTCGTGTGTACCAAAGAGAGGACGCTCGCCGCCAAAAACTTGGTTTGTTATCGTTTCCATACTATTATGTCTATTTTTTCTTGTCTGCTTTCCTTTTTCTATCATCAGTCCAACATCCCCAGCGTAGACGGCACAGGAATATCACGCCACGGAAACATAGTTCCGCACACATGGCAATCCACACACCTTTCAGTCCCATTGTCGGAGCGAGCATCGCTGCAAGTGTGATACGTACACCCCACATCGAAACAAGATTCATCACGCTCGGCACCAACGTATTGGCCGCACCGACAAAAACACCATAGCACACGATGGCCGCGGCAAACATCGGTTCGGCATAGGCCTCGATACGCAGTACCGCGACTCCTGACTGACGAATAGCCTCAACGGGGGTCATCAGCGACAGGGCAGCAGGAGCACCCACATACATCACGATACCCATGACGGCCATCACCCCCATACCCAACAATACGGATAGATAGGCGAAACGCCTCATCAGGTCTTGCCGTCCCGCTCCCTTGCTTTGTCCGACAAGCGTTGTGGCAGCATCTGCAATGCCATACCCGGGCATATAACAGAGGCTCTCAACCACAATGCCCAGCGAATGGGCAGCGATAGCCACTGTACCCAAAGGAGCGATAATAAGTGTCATCACCACATAAGCACTGCACATGATGACCTGCTGTAACCCCATCGGAACGGCAATGTTCAGTGCCCGACGTATACATGCGGCAGTGGGGAGAAAACTGCCACATTCGCCAGCAATACGCAATTCCTTTGACCTGTTGCACAGGATATACATCGTCAATGACATGGCTACCAGTTCGGCTGCTACCGTCCCGACGGCAGCACCGGCCACGGAGAGTCCGGCACCTGGAACGTAGATAGACATTCCAAAGACATTTACGGCACGCGAAGGGAAGATCAGAAAGAAGTTGAACACCACATCGAGCGTCATCATCACCACACTCATCACACTCGGTACGACCATGTTGCCGCTACTACGGAGCATACCGGAACCGAACATACTGAACTGAAACACGGGTATGCCCAAGGCACAGATAGCGAAGTAAGAGGATGCCATACCGCTGATGTCGGCATTGCCACCCAACCATCGGGGTAGCCAAGGACTCACGGAAAGGGACACTGCGGCGAGCGCAATACTTACCAGCAACACCGATGTGATGCCCTGCCGTAGCACACTACGCGCATCGCGCACTCCGTTGGCTCCCAAAGAGTGGGAAACCTGTACATAAAATCCAGCCGCAGAAGCCGAGCAGATACTGCCCAACAACCACATTGTAGACTCTATCAGACCTATGGCCGCCGACGCATTGGCTCCCATACTGCCCACCATCGAAGCATCGATATACTGCATGATGGTAGTGGTGAGTTGGGCCAGTATGGCGGGGACGCTCAGTTGGAGGGTGAGTCGGGCCTGTTGCCCTATGGACATAGGCTGCCCTAGCCGTATCATCTGCAACAATGCGTCTTTTCCTTTTTCAGTACTCATGAGTGGTATACAATCTTCCTTTTCCCGAATGCAAAATTACGCTTTTTCGTCCGTATACAGAAATGGACTATGGGAAATCAGTAATATGGGTTAGTCCTTCCGGAATTTATCCATCAAGCGCGCCCCTACCCTTCCCCACGGTTCTCTCAGACACGAGCCATAGTATTGCAGAACCATAACCCGACACAAAAAAATCCTCGGACTCCTATCAATCGGAGTCCGAGGATTTTTCTTGTGTATCGGTATGACCATCCAACCTATGTTGGACAATACATACTATTTCAAACGCTTTACCGCAAGAGTCTCCACGTCTGCCTTGGGCATGGATACGCAGACCTTTCCCGTGGCGGGAGCCAGCGACTTTGTACTGGCCTCCGATGTCGATGAAGCGGGATAGGTCTTGGTGGTGAGATCCCACTTGGCATCGGTCAGATGAGAATGGAAACCGGCCTTTGTCACGGTCGTACCATTGGCATCAGTAGCAGTGAAGAGTACCACATACCATCCGCGTGCAATGTTTTCCTTACTGAAGGTGTATGTACCATTGGCGTTGACTGTCTCGGTGATGTCTTCTGCATCGCCAGCCGTGGCTACATCGGGCCATACGTCAGAGGGTTTGTCATAGGTGTACTTGTTGACCTCATTGGAAAAGTCGTTCTCCAACATCAAGCGTACGGTGGCTTTGGTAAGAGTCTGCGGACTGACACTGACCGTCACGCTGACATTGCCGTCAGAGGCGGTGTTGCTGGTCACGTCGAGCGTGGGGCAATTGTCGTCAAGTTTCGGTTTGATATGGGTATCGACTTGCGCCTTCACCCAATTGCCGTTAGCATCAATGCCCAACACGTAGAGCGAGAAATCGCCTTCCTTGCTGACCGACCATGCCTGATCGCTCTCGTCGAGTGAGTTCCACTGTTCTGTGGTGAACGATTCGCCTTGCGTGAACATCAGATAGTCATAACTATAGGTATTAACAAACTCGTCTATACTGGCTGTCGTGGCAAAAACGGTGTGCAACGTGACGATGCCCGAACTGGGAGTAATGCTGAAGTGGGCCGCACCCTTCTCATTGAGACCTTCATAGGTCACGGTGAGTGTCTCGCTACTTTGTCCAGGATTTTTGGTAGTCACCTTGGTATAGGAGAATTCGCTGCCCATCGTATACTGGTTATTCTGTACAGTGACATCCACGGTGACAATGTAGTATTCCTGTCCTCCGGGTATGAAAAGGGTCTCACCGTTGCCATCGTCCTGTCCGTCCTTAAAGGTGAACGTACCGGCTGCATCGGCTACATAGCCATAGCCGGCAGAAAACAATGTTTTGAAAGCGTTCTGCAACTGCTCTTCAGTAGCGCTCGAAAGACTCAGACCATAGTACTGCGTGAGGAAGAGGTCGAGAAACGAACTCTTGAGCAACATGTGGGCAAAAGCCTGTTGGGGGGTATTGGTGGCAATGGTATAAGAAACATAGTTCTTGCCCGTTTCGGTCTCGGTCACCTCCACTTTCTTCTCGGTTTCCATATTTTCAGGACGGCTGAAGCAAATATAGTCGCCATCGCTGAGCGTATAGGTGGCAACGGTTTGGTCGCCCTTTGCCAAGTGTACTTTCTGCTGGGCTTGTGCAGTGGTCGTCAAGGCTGTGGCCATCAGCACTACGGATAATATCTTTTTTATCATTTTTGATTCTGTAATAGAGGGTTATAGTACTGTAGCCGTTCCGGAGAAATAGCCGGACAGACTGCCGCTGTACTTGGAGATGCTGTATACGTTGAAGGTCACGGTGACGGTTGTTCCGTCCAGTTTGGCTTTCACGTTTCCGCCGATAGCAAGAGCCCCTGTACCTTTGCATGAAGCCTGGTTGTAGGTAGCGCCATCATAGGTGATGGAAATCTTGGCATTGTTGTCTGTGCCGGAGAAGCCTTTGGTTTCGTCGGTCATGAACACCTCGGGCATGGTAACAATGATATCGGCATCAGCCATACCTGCTTCAGTCGTGATACCAGCCTTCGACGAAAGATAGATGGTATAGAGACCATCGCTATCGTGCTTGACTACAGCAGACTTCAGTTCGGCCTTCTCCTCACCAGCGACACTGTACACGTTGGGAACAGAGAGGTCGTAGACCAAGGGAGTACCGATATAATAAGCGGCAAGGCTGCGGTCGGCATCGGTACCCATGCTGGCCACATCGACCTGTACCTCGTAGGTGCCATCCTCATTTTTCTTCACACTGAGCGTACCCGTTGCACTGCCGGTGTTACCATTGCTGAGATAGATTTTCTCATCGGAACGGTTGTCGATGAAATCGAGTTCGTACTCGCTACTTCCAGTAATATCTATGGTACGGCCATCAAGCGCACTGGTAGGAACAAAGACGCGGGCATAGTAGTATACGTCTTCGAGACGCTTGGCATCATCTATGTCGCCAGAGGTGAGGTAGAGGGCTACGCCGTCGGACTTTTCTTCAACAAAGGCAGCCTTGAGATCGGTACGGTTGCCGTCAACGGTGAAGTAGTAGGGACTCTCTTTGATATAGGTATAACCTCCGTCGTAACTTCCGGAGAAATCGTTGTTGCCGTCAGTACCAGTCCATGCAAACTGCAGAGTGAGGTTATCGTCGGTCTTGTCTACGCGCAACGTTCCGTCGGAGAAGTAGTCGCTCCATTCGTAGGCATCGGCGCCTGTGGGTTCGTTACCGTCAGTGGTGATATAGTATACATAGAAATAATCGTCTCCATCCTCATCAAACTCGCTGAGCGTGATATCCTTGCCCAGCAGATTGTCAGACACGACAACTGCAAGGTACTCCGTATTAATCATCTGCTTGACGGTGGTGAGATCTTCCTCGGCGGCAAGGTAGATGTAGTTCATGTTGTTCTTGCGCTGCACGACAGCCGACTTCATCTCGATGGTCTTATCCCCAATTTTGACAACGTTGCCTTCTACGGGTGTCGCTTTCTTCTGAAACTGTATATTGTCTACGTCGGTTCCTACTTCGTAGGCTCCGGCTACGCGTCCGTTCTTGATGACGAACACACTGTCTTTTTTGCTTTCCTGGGCCACAACTTGGAGGGCAATGCCCGTCACGAGGACCAGCAGGAACAATATCTTTTTTGTCATCTTTGTATTGTCTCTCTTGTAATTAATGGTTGAGGTTTTAGGCGTGTTCTAAAAAATCCTCGCAATTTTTAGAACACAACGTTAGCGTTTCACCATCTTTACTGATTGGTCACCTGCCTTGACTACATAAACGCCAGTGCCAAGACTTGTAGCGTCAAGTACGGCCTTTCCACCTTTGGCAGTGGTTTTGCCTACGAGTGTGCCATTGGCAGCATACACTTCCATGACTGTACCGTCGGACAAACCCTCTGCAGTGATGGTGTAACCAGCGGAACGCACGGTGATATTGTGCGTATCGGCAGTTGTGGCAGAGTGGATGCCAGTGGCGGTCGAGGTCAGTTCGATACGATCAATGTCGCTGATTTTGTGAGTTGTCGTTCCACCATCGGTAGTGACAACATTCACCTTGTCGGAGGCAATCTCGATTTTGTCTACCTTCGACATGAGAGCCACATGACTGGTGCCGTCGAGATAGAGCACATTGACTGTGTTGTCATCGGCAGCAATAGCCGATACAGCACCGAAAAAGAAAAAGGCTGATAAGAGGTAATTCTTGATCATGCTATGAAAATTTTGTTATTTATAATAAGGTGTTGCAAAAGTACATATTTTTATCAAAAAACCAACGCATTGTTCTCCATACATTGTTTTTTTGGTTATATTGCACTATTTAGGCGTGTTCTATAAATTCCACGCACTGTTAAATTTATATTATAGGAAGGTTGCTCTTTGTGTCTTTTTGTTTTTATCCGACATCTTTTCCTTTCTTCTTTAGTCGCATAGCCCGCTATGCTCTTCAGAAAGAAAGATAGTGCAAACCGAACGCAATGAAACTTGCTTCAATTGCTGAGGTGCAGTCTATCTTATCAAAATAAAAATCTGCTCGGCTAAAATTCAAAAATCCAACAAAGGTAATTTATAGAACCCGCCTTTATTCCATTTGTTGGGCGTACACCGCTGCCTATTCCGTCTTTTTGTTTTGGAAATAATAGAGAGCCGCTCCGATGGCTGTACAAAACTCGGAGTATTGCGGTATGCTGAATTTCACACCATAGAGCCGCTCGGTGGCAGGAAATACAATCTTACACTGAGGCAAGAGGGTGAGGTTGCCAATCATGACAAATTCCTTAATGCCACTTCCGAGCGACGACAAGATGGATGCACTACAGATAGACTGCAGGGTCATCCAAATAAGTCCCAAGGCGATATCCTCGCGTGAAGCGTTGCTCTTGGCGTTGCCGAAGAGCGATGCGATGGCATCCATGGGCAGCCCGGGCAACGGACTGGCACTGATGTCGCTGATGAGGACATTGATGTGGGAGATGTCACCATCCTTGGCGAGGTGGGCCACTTGCTTGATATCATCAGTATTGAGCAACAGACGCGAAAGGCCCTGGAGCGTTCCGCCGCCGATACCGATGCCACCGATATGCTTGATTTCCTCACCGTCGCACTTCACGATAGAAGTGCCTGTACCCATGCTGACGACTATCATACGGTCGAGATTGGTCTCGTAACGTGCGCCAAGTCCATCGGCAATAAATTCCTCTGCCTTGCCTGTCGGCAGGCCATAGATAGACTCGTTGATATATGCACTGCCCACGCCTGTGAGCATCACCTTCTCTACGTCAGAGAGACTGATTTTGTTGTCGTGAAGATACTTGCCAAAAGCACCATAGAGTGAGGTCACGGGGTCGGTGGCCCGAATCCTGATGGGCGATACCACTTTTCCTGTTTCACTCACGCCGACAATCTTTGTCGTGCTGATACCTACGTCGATTCCGATGACAATTCCCATGAGATATATCTTTTTTGTGTTCTATTTTATGTTTTATGCCGTTTGGATAATACGACCTTATCTGTAAAGAAAATATGCACCGCCATCTGACGCGCAATAGTTGCGGAGCAAGCGTTGCATCAACTCAACCGTTGCCCGTACCTGTTCATCACAACCGTCGTATCCGTTGACAAGCATGAGTAGACGGCGGGTCTGCAATCCTACTTTCGTGCGCTCATTGTCGCTGGTCGGGGTTCCTACCCCACCAGCCGCATCGCGGTATACGGGCAGACCGGCAATATTGATCATACCACGACCAATACCCTCGTAAGGTTCACCTTCGCGACCTATGCCCAGCGTAAGTGTATCACCAACAAACTTCTCGGCATCAAAGGCACCGATACTATATCCGTAGGTAATACTGGCCAGGTTGCAAAGATCGACGATGGTATCTATTTGATAGAGTTGCTTGCCTTGCAGCATACGCCGTATCAAGGCTTCTGATGACGGGCGATAGCGCGACGGATCTTTTCCGCAAGCACGGTAGACACGACGGGTGGCGGCTATAGCCGACATCTCTTTGAGACTTTCTGTGGTGAGCGTCTGCCGATAGTGTTTGCCCAGCGCGTCGATTTCCTGCCAAAGGCCTTCTGCATAGGGACTGTTGGTCACTTCGGCTTCGAGGCAAGCGCCTACAAATGACGGGCAGACCTTGGCGATATCCTCTGATACGATGATGTTCATGTCTATGAGTGTATGACTTTGTAAGAGATAGAATGGTTCCTACTATTGTAACATGGCGAGAAACGTGTCCTCGTCGATGAGTGGAATATTGAGTTTTTCGGCCTTTTGCAATTTTGAAGGTCCCATATTGTCACCTGCCAATATAAATGATGTCTTTCCACTGATAGAGCCGACATTTTTGCCACCATTCTGTTCTATCATTGACTTGTACTCGTCGCGGCTATGCTTGGCAAACACCCCACTGATGACGATGCTCTTGCCTGCGAGTCGGTCGGTATGTGCACTCATCTGCGCTTCGGAGAGTTGCATCTGCAGCCCGTAGGCGCGTAGACGACTGACAATCTCCTGGTTGAGCGGATTGTGAAAGTAGGCTATCACGCTTCCAGCAATCACATTGCCGATACCATCGATATCGGTGAGTTGCTGTAGGGTGGCGTTCATAAGTGCATCCATCGTCTTGAAATGCCGGGCCAAAATCTTGGCTGATGTCTCTCCTACGAAGCGTATGCCAAGGGCAAAGACGACACGTTCGAATGGTACCTCTTTGGATGCGGCTATACCACGCACGATTTTCAAGGCCGAACGCTCTTTGTTTCCACCACCATTGATATCCTGCACACTGATATCGTAAAGGTCGGCCACGTTGTGAACAAGACCACGGCGATAGTATTCGTCGATGGTTTCGGGACCCAAGGAATCAATGTTCATGGCGCGTCGCGAGATAAAATGCTCTATGCGACCCTTGATTTGCGGAGGACACCCCGTATCATTGGGGCAATAATAGGCAGCCTCTCCCTCGTAGCGCACCAATGGAGCGCCACATTCGGGACAAAGGGTGGCAAATTGGACGGGGTGGGCATCCACTGGCCGACAATCAAGGTCGACCCCGACAATTTTCGGGATGATTTCTCCACCTTTCTCCACATACACATAGTCACCGATATGCAGGTCGAAATTACGGATAAAGTCTTCATTGTTGAGTGTGGCACGCTGCACACGGGTGCCGGCCAACTGTACGGGTGCCATATTGGCCACAGGGGTAACTGCACCTGTACGACCTACCTGATAAGTGACATCTAGAAGAGGGGTACAGGCGCGTTCTGCCTTAAATTTATAGGCAATGGCCCATCGTGGACTCTTGGCTGTATATCCCAAAGCCCGTTGTTGACGCAGGGAATTCACCTTCAGAACAATGCCATCAGTAGCCACAGGCAAGTTTTTGCGCTCAGTGTCCCAGTAAGCGATAAAGTCGTAGATGTCTTGCAGCGTATGGGCCTTGCGCATACCCGAACTTATCTTGAAGCCCCAACGGGCCGCCTCTTCCAAATTTTCGTAATGGCCATCTGTTGGGAGATTGTCGCATAGCAGATAATAGAGATAACAATCAAGTTTCCGCGAAGCCACAAGACGAGAGTTTTGACTTTTCAGCGTGCCACTCGCCGCATTTCGCGGGTTGGCAAACAAAGGCTCTTCTGCGGCTTCACGCTCAGCATTGAGATGCTCAAACACCTTCCACGGCATCAGTATCTCACCGCGTATTTCAAACTCTTTGGGGTATCCGGTACCTGGAAGCACAAGCGGTATGCAACGTATGGTCTTCACATTGGCCGTCACATCATCGCCGTGTGTACCGTCACCACGAGTGACTCCCTGCACAAGTTTACCGTCAATATAAGTCAACGAGATGGAAAGACCGTCGTATTTCATCTCGCAGCAGACCTCAAAGTCCTCCCCTTGAAGTCCACGCCGAACACTGTCATACCATTCGGCGACATCCTGCTCATTGTAGGTATTGGCCAACGAGAGCATCGGATATTTATGGGCGACCTGCTTGAAATCTTGATTGAGATCACTTCCCACACGTTGCGTCGGAGAATTGTCATCATGGAGTTCGGGATGCAGGTTTTCCAGTTCCTCAAGTTCATGCATCAGAGTGTCAAACTCCTGATCAGACATGGTAGGCTGATTGAGTACATAGTACTTGTAGTTGTTCTCGTGCAGTATCTGCCGCAATTGCAGTATTCGCTCTTTCTCGTTCATGATGTTCTTGCTTCTTGACTTGTGTGTAGGGATGGGGAATACCGACTACCCTATTTGAAAATGCTGAGACAATGCAAAGGTAGTGCAAAAATACGAACTGCCGCTTTATATAATGTGGAAAAGCCAAAATCAATATTTTTTCAAAAAAAAATCCCCAAACATTTGTTTATATCGAATTTTATCCATACCTTTGCACTCGCAATTAAGAAATGGCTCCGTAGCTCAACTGAATAGAGCATCTGACTACGGATCAGAAGGTTCCGGGT
>CAVJZJ010000052.1:0-16603 GCA_963653995.1 Flexilinea sp. | reverse complement strand
TTCTCGCAGATGCTGACCAACAACGGCATCAACCAGCCCGAATGGAGCGCACTGACAAGTATGGAAGACATCGACCGCTTCATCGAACGTGTAGGATTCCCCGTACTCGTCCGCCCGTCATACGTACTCTCCGGCGCTGCCATGAACGTTTGCTCCAACGAGGACGAACTGAAACGTTTCCTCCAATTGGCCGCTAACGTAAGTGAGGACCATCCCGTAGTGGTGAGCAAGTTTATCGAACACGCCAAGGAAATCGAGATGGATGCCGTTGCCAAGAACGGTGAAGTCATCGCCTACGCCATATCAGAGCATATCGAGTTCGCCGGCGTTCACTCTGGAGACGCCACCATACAGTTTCCGCCACAGAAACTCTATGTCGAGACAGTACGTCGCGTGAAGCGCGTGGGACGTCAGATTGCAAAGGAACTGCACATCAACGGCCCGTTCAACATCCAGTTCATGGCGCGTGACAACGACATCCTCGTCATTGAGTGCAACCTGCGCGCATCGCGATCGTTCCCGTTCGTCAGCAAGGTATTGAAGATCAACCTTATCGAACTGGCTACCCGGGTAATGCTCGGCCTTCCCGTAGAAAAGCCCAACAAGAACTTGTTCGACCTCGACTACGTGGGTATCAAGGCATCGCAATTCTCCTTCAACCGTCTGCAAAAGGCCGACCCCGTACTCGGCGTCGATATGAGCAGTACCGGTGAGGTAGGTTGTCTGGGTGACGACACCAACACGGCCCTCCTCAAGAGTATGCTCAGCGTAGGCCACCGTATACCAAAGCACTCCATACTGCTTTCTACAGGTAGCGCCAAACAGAAAGTCGACATGCTTGAAGCCGCCCGCATGCTGCAAAAGCACGGCTTCAAACTCTACGCCACAGGCGGCACGAGTAAGTTCCTTACAGAGAACGGCATAGAGAATACGCATGTACTTTGGCCATCTGAAGAAGGCGACGAACCCAAGGCACTCGATATGTTGCACAAACATGAGATCGACATGGTGGTAAACATACCGAAGAACCTCACCTCATCGGAACTGAGCAACGGCTACAAGATACGCCGAGCAGCCATCGACCTCAACGTGCCACTTATCACCAATTCACGACTGGCCAGCGCATTCATCTACGCTTTCTGCACCACCAAGATTGAGGATATCGACATCAAGGCATGGGGCGAATATTAATCACCGATAACATGGCAACGATTGTTGCACAAACATCATAACACAAAATGGACTGCATGGCAAATGGTCAACCAACCATCCATACAGTCCATTTGTTTTTAGGTCTAAAATTACACTTTGTCAGAACGCAAAGACAAACTTTGCAATGTCCACTTACACATCATTAGAAAAACACCTAAACAAATCATACTAAATGACAATTTGTAAGTATAAATCATTTCTTTGACAAAATACAAGGCACCTATTGTTGCACAATCACTTTTTTTCATTAATTTTGCCGCATAAACAAGAACGGAATATATGCAGAATATCGCCACGACACACACCACCAACAAAGTATTGCTGATATACACCGGCGGTACCATCGGCATGGGGGTCAATCCCAATACGGGTGCCCTCGAACCATTGGATTTCGACCACCTCATCAACAATATGCCGGAGTTTGCGTATTTGCAGACAGATATCGACTCCTATCAGTTCACCCAGCCGATAGACTCCAGCGACATCAGTCCGCGGATGTGGGCTCAACTGGTGCGCATCATTGCCGAAAGATATGATCAATACGATGGTTTCGTCATTCTGCATGGCACCGACACCATGTCGTATACGGCTTCCGCATTGTCGTTCATGTTGGAGAATCTCACCAAACCGGTCATTCTCACCGGAAGTCAGTTGCCTATGGGACAACTACGCACCGACGGCAAGGAAAATTTGGTGACAAGTATCGAGATTGCATCAACCAAACGGCCAGACGGACACGCTATGGTGCCCGAGGTATGCATCTACTTCGGCGGAAAACTCATCCGCGGCAACCGCAGTACAAAGCAGAATGCAGACGGATTCAACGCCTTCGCCTCCTTCAACTATCCTCACCTCTGTGAGGCGGGCGTGACCTTCTCCTTTAGCACCCACCACATCCTGCAACCGGACTTCAGCCAACCCATGATTTCGCACACGGGCATGAACCAGAACGTTGTAGTATTCTCCCTCTTCCCCGGCATACAAGAAAGCATCGTGCGTCATGTGCTCGAAGCACCCGAACTGCGCGGCATCGTCATGCGTAGTTTCGGCAGTGGCAACGCCCCACAAAGTCCATGGCTCATTCGTCTTCTCCACGATGCAGTACGCCGCGGCGTCACCATTGTCAATATCAGCCAGTGCGTTGCCGGTTGCGTAGAGATGGGACGTTACGACACCGGATACCAACTCAAAGAGGCTGGAGTCATCAGCGGATACGACAGTACCGTAGAGAGCGCAGTCACCAAACTGATGTTCCTTCAAGCCCACTTCTCCGACAACAACATCATCCGCAGTTATATGGACCGTTCCCTATGCGGGGAGATTTCCAAGGAAGATACTGCAACCGGAGAATAATAGACTTTCTCCCCAAAAACTATTTCTCAAAGAGCGGCAACGGTTTTATTTCTGTCTTGCCGTTCTCTGTTACAGGCCCATAGCATTGATGGTATCCGGCTTTTAAGACGAGGGGAATAAAGTACTTCGATGCTTCTTTGGCGTTGGATATTATGATAAAATCGGCCCGCCTGTCCATCACGTCCTTTTCCCTTTCCTTCATCATTTTTTCTGACGCATCCTTTTGTTGCGCCCAATATTTGCAGGCGGGCAACGCACGAGCCAACAAGCCATGACCAAGTTCATATTTGGAGAACATAATTTTGGGTTGGTCGGTCTGAGCAAGATATTGCATTGTTGCGATACGCATTCCATCCGTATTTGAAAACGGAGTAAAATAAGATATACGCAGATTGAAAACTATACAGAAAAGAAATATGACCGCTAACAAAGCGGCATAAACACAAGAACCTAATCGATGGATATAACAAGAAAACTTTTGAACTATATAGATGAGCACGAACACAAAGAAAGGCATGGCTACAGAAAAGTAATGCAGAAACATGGAACGCATCACAAGAAACACATAAAAAGGAAGAAAGGCGATCAACAACCAATAGCCCAGACGTAGGCGATAACTGAAAAACGCGATAAAAGCAAATAGAAAAGTGAGAATAGTCTTGTCTCTAATAAAAATGCCGTCAGGATTGTTGGTAATGTAAAATGTATTGACGAAATACTCGTTGACGAAATCCGCAAGATTTCCCACACACAGAAAATAGACAATAAAAGGTAGAACAACAATACCAATTCCTGCCAAGCCCCAAAGTATATTGTATGGTTTATGTCGTTGGATGGAAATGGCCGCTACAGCAAGCGCAATGCCACCCATCATAAAAAAGCAGGTCCACTTAATGAAAAGGCAACAGGCTAAGCAGAAACCTATTCCAAAGCAATTTCTATCCCCCCCCCTCATAGGACTGGACGTGTTGAGTAATTCCCGACAAGCGAAATAGATACCTCCACAGATGGCTGAAATGCAAAAATCCTCGGCTCGCACCTCATTATGGTAGATGATGAGAAACAGGAAAAATGGTATCGCCACCAACACGAACGCAGATTCCTTCGGTGTCAAAAACAATCGTGCAGTAAGCCAAACGAAATGGAGCGTTATCATATAGGCAACCACACTGAGCCAAAACACACCATGATAAGATACCGGAGAGAGCAGATACCCTAAACCATAAATGAGCCAAAGCAACGGACCTTTTGAGTCTGCAAAATCAACGTAAGGAATCATGCCTTCCATCCAAGCCTTTCCACAAGTGAAAAACCACGCTGAATCACAACGCAACGCATAACTATCTGCCAAATAGGAGTCTGGAGAGAGCAAAAGCAACAACACAAAAGACAGGAGAAAGAGCAAAGTCCAATGTAAGACTACACGTCTATCAAATAGCAAAAAAGGGGTACTTAAATATTTTAATATGTTCATGTACTTTCAGACTATCAATTATTACAAAACGACTCCAGCCAACCATAGTTGTACTGGAGTCATTTTTTTATTTTGTCTGTATGTCGGATGCAAAAGCCATCCGACATACAGAGTTTTCAGAAGTGCAGTCTATTACTGCTTTGCAATGATCTTGTAGTATTCCTTGCTCTTAGCCCAGAAGAGTTTGGTGTAGTAACCAGCAACGCCGTCATTGGTGCCACCATCGTAATACTTAGAAATAGCATCCTGGCAGTTGGCTGTGTTATAGTTCAACTCATCAGAGGGATAAGGAAGGCGAGAGGGAGGTGTGGGGTAACTTGTCGTGATACCATCCTCTGCGAATTCAACAGTAGGATAACCAGTACGACGTGTCACGTTCCATGCCTCGAGCATGTTGGTCCAACTGAAGTTCAGCCACATCTGCTTGGCGATACACTCCTGAGTACCATTCCACTGCTTCTCTGCATACTCGGTTGTTTCGATAATACTATCAGGACGCTTCAGTTCACGCTTGCTATAGTAACTGTCGCTGGGGTTGGTAGCATCATACAAAGAGCTCTTCTGCTTTACATCCCAGTAGTAGTCGATGGAGTATTTTATACCCTGTACAAAATACTCTCTTGCCAAAGCATCGTTCTTTGCAACACCATAGCCCATCAGATAAGCCTCAGCCTTGATAAGGTAAACCTCGGCAGCACCAATCCAAAGACCGAAGGTGTTGGTATTACCATTGTACTCAGCGATACCGGCATAAGCGGTAGAGTCAAGTGAGCAATAGTAGCTGGCGTTCGTGATTTTAGGTTCACGGTTGGCATACTCCTTCAGCTTATCAGAAGCAATATTGTTAATCTCAGTGCTTGACTTTGTCAAGTCATAAGCGATGTACTCGTTGTCTGGGTTCGGGTCGAGGAGAACATAGATACGCGGGTCAGTATTCTCATCAGGCACACCGTTGGCGGGCAAGTTCATCACGTCAAGATAGGTCTGAGAAGGACCGGAGGCGCTATGAAGAGCCTGAGAGATACTCTTACCAAAGTTGAAGTCATCATTGGCGGTGCTTGCGCTTACGCCCATGTTTTCATCATTGTAATCGATGCAAGGATATGTCTCCTGATTTTCCACGATTTCCTTGATAGTAGCACGACCTTCTGCAGTGAGGTCACCATTGGTTGCAAGGTGCAATCCGATACGCAGACGCAGAGAGTTGATGTACTTTCTCCAGGCCATCACGCTACCATTAGCCGAGGTGTAGTCCTTGTTCTTGAGAGAAGTCTGGGCTGTACTGTTGGGACCACCGTTGGCGAAGTAGTCGGCTGCTTCCTTGAGGTCGGAGAGGATCTGCTTGTACAAGTCGGTATCCTTGTCATAGACACACTTGGTCTTGGCACCAGCGTAGTCGCTGTTCTCCCAAAGGCTTCCGGCTCCATTGAAAGGAACACTACCATAGAGGGAGAGCATCTCATGCAACTGAGCATCTACGAGTACACGAGAGAGGTAGACGAACACCTCGTTGTTGGGCTTCTGCGACTCATCGAGAGCCTCATAGGACTTCACAACAAGACGATACTGTGTGAGCATGTCGTAGAAAGACTTCCAACGGTCGTTGTAGCGAGCCTCGCCAGCACCCTTGAAACGGCCATTCTTGTTGTTGTCGCCGATGATACCGGAGAACACACCAGAAGTAGACTGCTGGCAGTAGTAGCGGTAGTACATCGGGTTCATCCAGGTATTACCCTTGTAGAGTACCGCCGTGAACGCATCAGCTACGGTGGCATCCTTTGTGGTAGACGGGTTTTGGTACTTTTCGGTATAGTCCGAATCAGCACATGAACCGAGTGTGAGCAGTGCCATACCTGCTACCGCAATCGATGAAAATATATTCTTTTTCATATACTTTTCTGTTAATTTTATAATTTCTTTTGATTCTTACGAATTAGAAACTTGCGCGAACGGAGAAACCGAAGGTGCGTGCACTTGCGGTAGAACCACCGATGACTGACTGATAAATCCAGTTGGTACCGTCGGTTGTCTCAGCATCGAACAATTTCATAGAGCGGTAGATGTAGAACGGGTTGCGAGCGAAGGCAGATACCGTGAGGTTGCTGCAAGCGAACTTCTTGGTGATAGACTTCGGCAAGGTGTAAGCGAGGCTGATTTCGCGGCACTTCAGATAAGAGTTCTTCTGTACGGCGTCAGCATAACTCTGAGTTACACTTGAACCCCAGCCATAGTGACCGTCGTTGGCCTCAAACTGAGTAACGATGATGTCGTTCTTTTCGCCATTTTCCTTCACACCGTCAACGATGATACCGTTGTCCCATACATAGTGGCCGTCTATCATGGTCTCGCCACGCTTGTAGTTGGCAATGATGTTGGCATCGGTCACACGTACAAGAGAAGTCTTGTCGGTCACCTTGTCGGTCTTGCTGTAGTAGTAGATACCGCCGTGCGCGCCGTCGCGTACGCCGACTGCATCGGTGATGTTACCTACAGACATCATGTACTGCCAGGGGAGGTTGAGCACGTCGCCACCGATACGGAAGTCGAAGGTCATGTCGAGGGTCCAGTTCTTGTAACTCAGGCTGGTACCGATACCACCAGTGAACTTAGGCATAGCATTGCCGACCTTGTGCATTTCAGAAGTATCAGCGATACGGAGACCGTTGGAACCGATGATGTAGTTGCCGTTCTCGTCGGTCTTCCATGTATAAGCATACCAGTCACCCATAGACTCACCTACGTGAGACTCAAGACGTACGGCACCGTCGGTGTTGTAGTGCTCGAGTACATCAAGACCGTCAGCAAGTTTCTTGACAGTGTTCTTGTTCCATGCGATGTTGGCACGTACATCCCAACGCCAGTCCTTGTTGAGGATAGGAGTACCGTTCACGCTGAACTCGATACCTTCATTGGTCAAGTCACCCACGTTCATCCACATGCTCTGTCCACCCATAGAAGCGGCGGCTGTGGTCTGAAGAATCTGGTCGGTGATATCGTTGTGGTAGTAGTTGAACTCGAAGCCCAAACGGTTGTTGAAGAACTTGTTCTCGATACCGATTTCAAACTCCTTCTTCTTCTCCGGCTGGAGACTCTCGTTACCTACTGATGAAGGAACGTAGATGTAAGTATAAGTTTTGTCACGCTGCAGCGAACCTACGTTGTACACAAGGTTGGCCTTGTAGAGTTCGGGGGCGTTACCTACGATACCGTAAGATACGCGGATCTTACCGTAGTTCCACCAGCTCGGACGCTTGTCTTTCAGCATTTCGGTGTAGAGCAAACTTGCGCTCACTGAGGGATACCAGAATGCGTTGTGACCCTTGGCAAGAGTAGAAGTCTTCTCGTTGCGGATAGATCCTTCGATGTATGCCCAACTGTCGTAGCCATAACTTGCAGTGAGGAACAGACCGGTGCGGAGTTGCTCCTGCTTGTTCATGCTGGCGTTCTTGGTACCTACAGATGCGTTGAGGTTGAACCAGTTCTCCTGCAACAGACCATTCTGAGTGCTGACAGCGCTCTGATAGAGGCTCTCCTGACGTGCGGTCCAACCGAAGTTAGCTGTCACGTTGTGCTTCACAGCGAAAGTCTTGTCGAGCATCAACATGATGTCACCATAAACGGTGCTGTACTGATAGTTGGTGAGACCGTAAGAGTCAGAGTAGTGACCGTCGGTAGAGAAGGAGTGAGCATTCTCTGCGCTGTTCTTGTTCTCAATCTTATCGGTGGTGAGGTCTTGTGCAACACGGGCACTCAGTTTCAATCCGGGGATAAATTCCCATGTGGGGTTGATAGAACCGATGAAGCGGTTGTGTCGCTCTTCCTGAGTCTTGCCGAAGATGTTCCAGAAATACTCACTTACAAGAGATGTAGAACCCATCGGGGTGTAGAGGAACTGCTCATCGGGAGTAACGGTATTGGCAGTACCGCCGTTGATGCTCGAAATAGAGTTCATATAGCCGGCGCTGGTCACCGTGTGCTCACGGATGTACTTCACATCAGTGAAACCGCCGAACATACCAGTATAGTTATTGGTCAAACGGCCAATACGGTAAGCACGGTTCTTGATATACTGAGTGGTGAAGGTAGCGGCGTAGTTCAACTTGATATTCTTGGTTATGTCGAACGTACCGTTGAGGTTGAAGTTGTGCTTGTTGTTGTTTGAGTTATACTGCATCGACTGTACGTCGTTGTAGGTATAAGAGAAACGAACATTGTTGTGCTCGGTGCTGTTGGTCAGCGCGAGGTTATAAGTCTGATTGATACCGGTGCGGAAGATATCAGCCCACTGGTTGTGGTCAATCGGAGTATAAGCACGCTCGTTGCCGTCGAAGTAGGTCACCTTCTTGCTGGCATCGTAAGCGGCACCGTAAGAATAGTAGGACTCACGGTTGGGAGTGGTGATGGTCTTACCGTTGCGGTCCATTCTTGTGGTACGGAAACCAGAGAGGGCTTCGGGAGCCTTGTCGCCGAGTACGTAGTTGTCGTAACCAGGACCATACTCCTTCTGAATCTCGGGCATGTAAGCCACCTTGTCGAAACTTACGTTGGCACTAAAGTCAACATGAGTACCAGAACCGGCCTTACCCTTCTTGGTGGTAATCATCACAACGCCGTTGGCAGCCTCAGAACCGTAAAGAGCGGAAGCGGCGGCACCCTTCAAGATTGAGATATTCTCGATATCCTCGGGGTTGATGTCGACGAGACCGTTAGACTCGATACGCTGGCTTGACCAGTAGTCACCGTTGTTGGCATTACCATTGTGGATAGGCACACCGTCGAGTACGAGCAACGGCTGAGTGTTACCAGAGATAGAGGAGAGACCACGGACGGTGATAGATACAGAAGAAGTACCACCACCAGGAGCAGACTGGATACGTACACCAGTAGCCTTACCATAAAGACCGGTTGCGATATTGCTACCACCAGTTCTTGTGAGGTCGTCAGAAGAAATAGAACTTACTGCGTAACCCAGTTTCTTGGCATCCTTCTTGATACCGAGGGCGGTAACGACTACCTCGTCGAGAGACTTGGCATTCTCTTTAAGAGTGATATTGAGGGGTTTGCCGTTGAAGACTACTTCCTGAGGTTCGAAGCCCAGATAAGTAATACGGAGAACAGCACCCTTCTTAGCCTTGATGACGAAGTTACCGTCAAGGTCGGTCACTGTACCCGTCGTTGAGCCTTTCACTACGACAGAAGCACCGATGACAGATTCACCAGAAGCATCTTTGATGACACCCCGACATTCTGCGTCTTGCTGCGCACTGAGTGTGGCATTGCCAGCAGGACTGGTCCCAGCATAGACCATACCGACACCGCTCATTGACATGAGCGCCATCAGTGTGCTGACTGTTTTTATTCGCTTTGACATAGATGTTAAATTTAATTTTGGTAAATAATGGTTATTCGTATAAATTCATTCTAACAAGCCAACATCATATATATTATATAATGTGTAAATGGCCAAAATCGCTTTTCACTCGTTCTTCCGGTCTTGCTCTGCACAATGAAAACGCAGAATAGGAGTGGCGAAAACCACTCTTTTTGTGTTCTTTATATTAGAATCAGGCAATAGCGGACAATAAGGTCGTTTAAATAGATTTAATTTTCGGCAACAAATATACGCATTTTTTTTCACTCAACAACTTTTTTTGAAAAATTTCTCAAAAACATCAGTCCACTAATCCATTAATGCCTAACTTTGCAATACCAACGGTGCATGAGTAGCACCACACCTCCACCAAACTACCTGTAAAAAACAACATGACAAACATCATCAAGACCATCGCCGTGGCCACCACGCTCACAATCATTTCCGGAACATTTTTTACCGCAAATGCAAAGAGTGACACTACACAGGCCAAAATCACAGAAGAAGGATTTCTCTATGAGAAAACAGATTTTCCATCGTGCCACGCCTCCACTGTACTCGAGACTCGCCAAGGATCAACGCTCGTTGCCTACTTCGGTGGCGAATACGAAGGAGCAGACGACGTGAAAATATGGATTTCAAGACGCGAGAAAGGAAAGAAGACTTGGAAAATGTCAATGGCGGCCGATGGATACGGCACGGCTTGCTACAACCCAGTACTCACCGAGTTGCCCGATGGACGCATCGTACTGTTCTACAAAATAGGCAAAAACGTGCAAGCATGGACAGGATGGTACAAGACCTCTACCGACGACGGCCATACATGGAGCGACCCTGTTGCCTTGCCCAACGGTTTTCTTGGTCCCATCAAGGACAAGCCCATTGTCATAGACGGACGACTGCTCTGTCCGTCGAGCAAGGAGAAAGACTACTGGCGCGTACATTTCGAGACCTGGGACCTCACCACAGGCAAGTGGCACTACACCGGACCGCTCACCACCGAGAACGCCACAACGACAATGGATCGCCCCAAAGAGGTACTGCAGCCCATTGTCTGCATCCAGCCTACGGTCATCCATCTGCCCGATGGCACGCTACAGGCGCTCTGCCGTACCAAGAACGGATTTCTTGCCACGACCTACAGCGCCGACAACGGTCTGTCATGGACACCGATAGTTGCCACCGATCTACCCAACAACAATTCGGGCGTAGATGCAGTGACGATGTCAGACGGACGTCACGCACTCGTGTACAACGACCTCGTCACACCCGATGGTGGCGATATGGGCCCGCGCAACTCACTCGCCCTTGCCATCTTCTCGCCAGACATGAGTCACATGGAACAAAAGATTTCTCTCGAAAACACGAAAGAGGGAGAATACAGTTATCCCGCCATAATCGAGACCAAGGACGGACAACTGTTTATCACCTACACCTGGCATCGCCAACGTATCGCCTACAAGGTAGTGAAGCCATAGGCGTAACAAAAAAAATGGCGGAGCAGAAAAACCATCCGCTTCGCCATACCG
The DNA here is from genome assembly GCA_963653995.1 of Flexilinea sp. GTDB lineage: Bacteria > Bacteroidota > Bacteroidia > Bacteroidales > Bacteroidaceae > Prevotella. Next base: position 5,664 of record CAVJZJ010000052.1, on the reverse strand, counting down.
TCAAATTCATATCATCGACAAAATTATATCATCAAAATCATATCATCAAAAAAAGAGGTTTTCCCGATGGGGAAAACCTCTTTTTATTTCTCTTTCTTGAGTCTGAGGAGTTGGTATTACTTGGTAGTAACGACTCTCTTCTCTGCGATACGGGCTTTCTTGCCAGTGAGTTTGCGCAGATAGTAGAGTTTGGCGCGACGCACCTTACCGTGCTTGTTCACCTCGATGCTCTCGATGTTGGGAGACTCAATCGGGAAGATACGCTCTACGCCGACAGTTCCAGACATCTTACGAACGGTGAAACGCTTCTTGTCGCCGTGGCCGGAAATCTTGATGACTACGCCGCGGTACAACTGGATACGCTCCTTTGAACCCTCGATAATTTTGTAAGCGACAGTGATAGTGTCACCAGACTTGAACTCCGGGAACTTCTTGCCGGTTGCAAATGCTTCTTCAGCAACTTTAATTAAATCCATTTCTTTGATAAATTAAATTTGTTTTATCGTTCCAACGCAACATAACGAGCAACACTTCTTCCCGCCAGCGATTACGCCGAAAAGCGGTGCAAAATTACTGTTTTTTCCCGACATCCGCAAATTTCTGTAGATGAAATGTTTACTATCGCCGACCGATGACCAACCTGCACTGACCAAGATAGGATATATGCCGATTTTTTCGTCACTTTGGGAACATTTCTTCAAAATTCCTAACTATCTTTGTAGTCGTAGGCGAATCCCCTACCCCATAATCAGAATCCATCGACTAAAAAACAATACCTATATGACCCATGAAGAATTGATGAGACGCGCTATCGCCCTAAGCGAGGAGAGCGTACGTAAGGGTGGAGGCCCTTTTGGAGCGGTAATCGCCCGCGCTGGAACAATTGTCGCCGAAGCATCCAACCGCGTCACGCTCGACAACGACCCTACTGCCCATACCGAGGTCAGTGCCATACGGGCCGCGACATTACGGCTCGGCACCTTTGACCTAAGCGGATGCGATATCTTCACCTCATGCGAACCTTGTCCTATGTGCCTTGGCGCCATCTATTGGGCACATCTTGACAATATCTACTATGCCAATGACCGCAATGACGCTGCCGCCATCGGATTTGACGATGACTTCATCTACAAGGAGATTGCACTTAAACCTTCTGAACGCCACAAACCCATGCGCATACTCTTGCCCGAGGAAGCAAAAGGTGCATTCGAGATGTGGCAAGCGAATGACAACAAGACGGAGTATTGAAACTTCCAAAAACTTCCACCCAATAAAATAAAATCGCCATGAATCCAAGAAAAAACTTTCTGCTCGTGATGCTCCTCGCAGTGACCGCCAGCGCTATGGGCGCTCTGCAAGAGAAACTGCCAATGAAACTATGGTATGACCGTCCCGCCAATTTCTTTGAAGAGTCGTTGCCGCTGGGCAACGGCAAACTGGGTGCGCTGGTCTACGGCGGCACCACAGACAACACCATTTATCTGAACGACATCACCCTTTGGACTGGTCAACCCGTAGACCGCGACATGGGCAAGGGTAAGTCTGAGTGGATACCCAAGATACGGGAAACACTCTACCAAGAAAAATACGAGGAGGCCAATGAGTTGCAAAAACATGTGCAAGGCGGAGAGGAAGCCGACTACCAACCGCTGGCCACCCTACACTTCATCGATGCCGACACAACGGCCGCCACGGCCTACTACCGCGAACTCGACATCGACAATGCCATCTGTAGCGACCGATACACCCGCGGTGGCGTTACCGTCAACCGCGAATATTTCGTATCACACCCCGACAAGGCATTTGCCGTAAAACTCCGGGCCGACAAAGCCCGGGCGCTGACCTTCAAGATTCTTCTTACAGCGCAAACGCCCCACCACACAAAGGCCAGCGGATCGCAACTCACGCTGACCGGTCACGCACTGGGCAATGAGATGAACACCATACACTACTGTTCTATGCTACAGGCGCAGACCACCGACGGACAAATCTCGGCCAACGACTCTACACTGACTGTCAGCGGTGCCACCGAAGTCACGGTCTATTTTGTCAACGAGACCAGTTTCAACGGCTTCGACCAGCATCCCGTAATACAAGCCGCGCCCTATTTGGAGACGGTGGAGGATGACCTATGGCACTTGAAGAACCTAAGTTACGACGAAATGCGCCAACGCCACATAACCGACTACAAGGCGCTATTCGACACATTCTCGCTCTCTCTCGGCGGCAGCAAGTATGACACGATACGTCCGACCGACCGACAACTCCTCGACTATTCCGACCAAGACGGCCACAACCCCTACTTGGAGACGCTCTATACCCAGTACGGACGATACTTGCTCATCAGCGCGTCACGCACGCCGGGTGTCCCTGCCAACCTTCAAGGATTGTGGGCACCGGCACTCTACTCACCTTGGCATAGCGGTTACACCACGAATATCAACTTGGAAGAAAACTACTGGCCGGCTGAAGTGACGGGACTCGGACAAATGGTGATGCCGCTCGAAGATTACCTAAAGGCACTCTCCATCAACGGCCGTCATGTGGCACAAAATTTCTATGGCGTAAACTGCGGCTGGTGTGCAGGCCACAACAGTGACATTTGGGCGATGGCCAATCCGTGTGGCAGTGGCGAGGGCAATCCTCACTGGGCCAACTGGAACATGGCCGGGGCATGGCTGGTGAACACACTTTGGGAACACTATCAGTTTGGCAGCGACCGCAAATACTTGTCACAGACCGCCTATCCACTGATGAAGGGTGCCGCCGAGTTTTGTCTCGACTGGCTTACGGAGAATCCTAAACAGCCGGGCGAACTCATCACTGCGCCCTCTACTTCACCCGAAGCCGACTATATCACCGACAGCGGTTTCGAGGGTGGAACACTCTATGGTGGTACGGCCGACTTGGCCATCATTCGCGAACTCTTCATCAACACGCTCGAAGCGGCCCGCACGCTCAACATCGACAAGGATTTCCAAAAGCAGATCAGCAGTGCGCTCGCCCGACTGCATCCCTACAAGGTGGGTAGCCGTGGCAACCTACAAGAGTGGTATCACGACTGGGCCGATGCCGACTGGCATCACCGCCACCAGTCGCATCTCATCGGTCTGTATCCCGGACACCACCTCACCGACTCCACCCTACGCGCCGCCGCTACCAAGACGCTCGACATCAAGGGAGACGCCACAACAGGATGGAGTACCGGATGGAGAATCAACCTTTGGGCGCGCCTGCACCGCCCCGACATGGCCTACCACATGTTCCAAAAACTACTCTCCTACATGAGTCCCGATGATTATCAAGGTGCCGACCGACGCCGCGGAGGCGTATGGGGCGGTGGCGGTACCTACCCCAACCTGTTTGATGCCCATCCACCATTCCAAATTGACGGTAACTTTGGCGGCACAGCCGGTGTATGCGAGATGTTGGTGCAAAGCGACCAAGGCATCATCGACCTGCTTCCCGCCCTGCCCGCAGCATGGCCCGACGGCACGGTCAACGGTATCTGCGCACGAGGCGGCTACCGACTCGATATGACGTGGAAAGACGGAAAGGTACTGTCTGTCACAATAAAAGGCAAGCAGAACGGCACCGTCACATTGCGCGGAAATGGTATAAAAAAGAAAGTGAAGGTCAAGGCGGGAAAACCGCAGACCATGACCTTCTAAAAACAAAAAAATAGTGAAGCGGAAAGTCACCGATATCGGGGATTTCCGCTTCACTTGAGGCAACTACTTTTTTACATCCTCACTATTTTTCTTCAACCATTCCACCCTGCGTGCATCCGGCAGATGCTTGATAGAGAAGTTTTCAAACTTGGCCTTAAAGCCATTGCCATCGGGACAAGCCCCCATGACTCCTACCATGACGGGATGATTGTCCTGCAACCAAGCATTGCGCATCATCGTATATTCCTTATCGTCGAAGGAATAGAAAATTTCAACGGCATCCAACCGGCGCACCGCTTTTATCCAAACAAAAGGTACGGGTTTGTTCAAAGGTATGATGCTCCAATCGCTCGTATGATGGGTGACAACTGCACTAAGATTGTATTTTCCATCCACATATTCAATACCCGCCTTTATGTAATTTTCGTGATCAAGGCGCAACATCAGCCCCGACTGGTCGAAACGGGCTTTATAATCTCCTGAGATTTTCACTTTCACTTCAAATTCCCCACCGCGCAAAGTGTAAAGAAACGGGGCATCATCTACCGTGAACCCATAATGGGAAATTCGCCAGTAATCGGTTCGAGGCGTGACATTCATCGAGAGCGAGTTGTTCTCGATTGTCCATTGTTCCGGTTCGTTGAACCACTGCATCTTATCCATCGACTGTGCCATACCTGTCAATGAGGTAATCAACATCCAGGCTGTCAATACAATTTTTCTCATTTTCAAATTTTATAGGTTTTAATAGTTTTATTTACCTTTGCAAAGGTAGAGCATTGTCATACACCGCACAATGATTATTATTAACCATTTTTGCCCTCGGCACAATGAGCAACAGAGATATATTGAACAAGGAATTCTCCAAACAGTGTTTTGAAAAAGATCCATCATTTGCAAAACTGCTAGACACCTACAAAACCGCAGCCCGCAACTATGCACAAATGGAGAACACCATTGCCATATTGAGTGATTTGCACACCAATACCAGTTATATCTATTACGGAGGTTTTGCACAAACACTGGGAATAGAAAAAGGAAGCGAAGAAAAAGTACCGTCTATTTGGGAGGATAGAATTCTAAGGCTCATCCACCCTGACGATTTGGCAAGCAAATACCTACAGGAACTCTGCTTCTCACATTTTATCAAGCGTCTGCAAGAGCAGAAACGTGCCGACTATTATCTGGCAAGCAAACTTCGCATGAAAAATGGGCGAAATGGGTACATACCCGTACTGCACCGGATATTCTATATCACAGTCTCACCCGACTGCACATTATGGCTGGCACTATGTCTCTATAGTCCTTTGCTACTTGACATTCCCGCCAAAGGCATGATTGTCAATTCCACCAACGGGCAGATGATAGAATTGAGCGATCAAGACAGCACAAAGATATTGTCCGCCAGAGAAAAACAAGTATTGAGTCTTATTGACAAAGGATTGACAAGCAAAGAAATCGCGGAGAGTCTCTCCATCAGCATTAACACGGTCAGCCGACACCGACAAGGAATTTTAGGCAGACTACGGGTAAAAAATTCTATTGAAGCCTGCCGGGTAGCGAAAGACTTGAAATTGATATAAATACCACTGAAGAGCCAGGCTAATACCCAATGGTATTTGCATAATACATTGTGCAATAACATTATACGTGTCAGTAGAACTCTATTTCGAGAAGATGAGAACAAAAACAATAATTCTTTTGCTCTTTCAGAGCGTCATCCTCGCGCATTTCATACCCAGGGCGTGGCCCTGGGCTAAGTGCTTGTTGGGCTTTCAGCCCGCCCCTCCGCCTAAACCCGAAACTTAAGTATATACGGTCTTATTGCCAAAATGTGGCAATATATAACATTGGCTTCTATGTTTCATTGTCTGATTGACTGTTAGAAGGGAATGTTTTTACAAGAAGTTCAAACATTTTCTGTTGATGAGACTCCTTATTTTCTATCGTCCAGCCATCGGGATTGCCTTTTGCATCTAGGTACATTCGGTAT
>CAVJZJ010000051.1:0-17053 GCA_963653995.1 Flexilinea sp. | reverse complement strand
ATTGCTTGGGTGCGCTAGTAGAATGTTCTCTCATATGTAAAATCAATAATAGACAATATGATAACAATTACATTAATATTATTTTAACTATAAACCTATTTTATTAAATGATAATTAACATTATATACTTGCACTAGGTTAGGGGGGGGTTCACTTTTTCTATTGAACACCAAGAAAGATAGTTTTGGCTAACGACAAGGCCAAAATCCTTACGGAAAAAAGTGTAACGATTAACATTTAATAGCGAATGTGGCTAACCGAAACGTGCCGTTTCGGGGGGTGTTAGCCACGGTGGAAACTCCGTGAGTTGTGGGGATTTGCGGAAGGGTAGGCGTGATAAAAAACAAAAATCCCTGGTAATGTAATACCAGGGACTAAAACTTACATAGTAATCAATGCTCCAAGACCAATGATTAACAAGAATAAAACCAACAATGTAAAACAACCTAAGACAACGCAAAGGCAAAACTTTATAAACTTATTCATACCAAACAAACGGAAATGAAAAAAGTTTATTTTATACGCCTAACAATTTTTTTAGTGGTATTATGTTTAGAACGTGTAGTAACCTCTGAATGCGTTTCAACACGCTCGTGTCTAGTCTTACCATCCGCATAATTACGTGCAGCCGTTTCAGAAGCACCACCAACGGCACGCTCGAAGAAACCAAGAATAGAAGCACCGCCAGCTTTCCACTTTTGCCAAGTACTTGCTTTAGGGTCATTAAAGACACTCCAGGCATATTCACCAAATGACTGTGGACCTGCTTCCATAGCACGATTAATTAAAGATTTACGTGCAGCTTCCTTAACTTCACCATCACCATTAACAGCATTCTGAATATCTTGGGCAAGTGTCTGACTATTAGTAAGACCATTAAGACTATTATTCCTTTCAATATCCGACAGATTCTTTTTAATATTAGAATTAATTGCATCAATTCCTTTTTGCTGAAGAGTATCGTACCAATTCAATTGCTTTTGTTTATACTTGTTATCCAAGTCCATTCCATTAACACTTTGACGCATTACTTCAATATCATTCAAAGTCTTATAGGCAAAGTAATTATTACGCATTTTTTCAGCAAAATCTTGACTAGCCACTTGGTCTTGTGTAGACAAAATACCACGTTGATAACCTTTAATATCATTGTCCAATTGAGAACCAACAATACGTGAACCAATAGTACGCTCATCAACAATAGCATTAGATAAAGCAGAACGAGCCTGATTATGAGTTAAAGAACCTTGGGCACTAGTAAGTTTCAGATTTGCAGCATTCAGAACATCAGCAAATTTAGCATCAGAAGCAGAAACTTTAGCCTTCTGGGAAGCATCATACATTTGTATGCCGGCACTCAAACCATTAAGCGCAGAGGAAAGACCTTGACTAAGAACACCTAAAGTACCGGTATTATTCTGCAAAGCAGACAAATCAGCTGTTTGTGCTTGGGCCGGAGTAGCAGAAGTTAAACTACCGGCATTACCAGTAGAACCACCATTAAGCATTAAGTAAGGATTTAAACCTGCAGCCATCAATCTTTGAACCTGAGCAGAAGGGGTATTATATTCATTTTCACGATTCCACATATCTAAACCAAATTGATTAGATTCTTGGAACATCTTATAATTAATATCATTCGTTTCACGAGTTGCCTGCAAACTAGCTTGGGCAACTGCCTTCGACGCTTTATTAGAAGATGAACCACCAAGAAGGCCACTAATCAATGCAGCAGCACCAGCAATAGCAGCAGCAGCAACAAGGGCTTCAGCTTTACAACAATGATTAGATAAAGGAAATAACAAATCCATAAAAGAGCCTAAAACAAAGGCAACTATAAATAATTTGCCAACATCAAACTTTTTCATAGGGTATAAATTTTAATTAAAAGGCTAACCACGTTTCACAACGTAGTTAACCAAAAAAACGAACTTAATTACTAGAAGACTTGAAACATAAATTAATCATCATCATCAATATTACCATCAGAATCAATACCAAACTTTTTCAAAAGGAATTGACTTACTTTAGACTTCTTGTTTTCTTCCTTAGCACCTTCCAAGGCTTTAGACATTTCACCGTCCAAATACTGCGACCAAACTTTCAACTCACTGAAAGATTGAATACGTCTAGGTTTAACAAACTGAAATAATTGGTCATCAGACAACTCCTTAAAAGCAGAAGACAAAGCACTATCAGAACCTTGAATACTACTTAAGTAATCGGCAATGTCCTGTTTATCCAACTCATTAGACATCTTTTGAGACATCAACAACGTAGTAATATCTGAATGAATTTCACACACATATCCATTATCATCACGAACCACATTATATTGGTCTAAAGGGTCATTTTCAACCAAATGAGAGCCAAGTAACTGGCTAATATTAAATTTTATATTTGAACCATCCATAACAAAATGTATTAATAGGGTAAACCATCAAAATCAAGATTTCTAACAGCTGAAAGACCGACACCACAATTAACGTACAACTGATTAGCCAATTTGGCAGAAACACCAAACACACTATCAAGCACGGACGGGTCTATTTCAAAGAAACGGTTCCACAACTTAGGTTGGTCAGAACCCGAAGATGTAGCTAGTAATATCTTTTGCAACCAAGCATCAGTAAGAGGAGCACACCAGGAAGCAAGAGAACCAAGAAACTCACCTTGAACAATATCCTTACTGGTCTTATACTCAATATATCGAGGAGCATAACCGAGAATAGTAGAGGGGTCAACATAATCGTAATCACCACTATTATCATTAAAAGTAGTCATTTCATACAAACGTGTAGGTTGCATCCCAAGTTTGTCATATTCTGGTATAGCAAAATCAGTAGGAGCAAGTTTTAGATTAAACTGGTCTATACCAACATTTTGCCAATCAAGAAGAGGAGTAGCGTGATAAAGAACCATAAATATACCGTGTTCACTAAACTCATACTTACCACCATTTTGAAGACTACCACGACAATTACCACGAATCATAGGCGTATTGTCAACAAGGTTAGTATTTTCAACCTCACCAATTTGCAATTGATTAGTAAATCCATCAAGGTACGTAGCCATACGAGCGTAAGAACTTGAAGGTTTAACACCGAAATGCTTTTCGACTTGATGCATATAGTCAAGACGGCCACTTTGGGCGACTTCTTGCCATTTCTGAAGAGCGGACGCTTGTCTAAGTTGAAGAACATCAAACAAAGACTTAAGACCTTTGGTATCACTAAGACCTTGGACGGTAACTTGATTCGTACCATTATAGGCAGTAGCAATATTACCACTAGTATTCTTAGTAACCAATTGTGCACCATTAAAGACCTTAGAGAAATCGGAACTACTCATATTAACATCAACCGTAGCCGAAGAACCAAATTGTTTATTTGGCAAAAGACCAGTAAAATAATCCTTTTCCCAATTACATCTACGAAGAGCAAAGACTTCACGATTAATATCATCCATTTGTAATTGACTATCACTTACGATATAGTCCAAATTCCACAACCAAGGTTTCGGAGATTGCCAACGGTCAAAGCGGAAAAAATCTTCACAAATTTTTTGATAAGCAAGAAAACGCATAATATTAACATGTAGATTACGGTACTTAGGAAGCGTATAAGCATCACTACTAGAGCCATTAGCAATCCAAAGTTTACCATAACCAAGAGCACTAACAAGTCGCTGAGTTAGATAAGAGAAAGGAAAACCAAATGTATCATAATTACCATCATCAGCACAATACTGGGAAATAGTATTAAGAGTAACATAAGGCATACCTTTAGGCGGAGTTATACCATTCTTAGGAGTACTTGCAATAGAAGTATTACCGACATTAGCAAAGAAATCGGGGGCAAGACGCCACAAGAGATTGTAAGGAACAAAGAATACATCATAATACTCTTTCAAACGAGTAAAAGCACAAGTCTGCAAGGAAGGTGTACGAGTAAAGGAAGACAAATTCAATTTGAACTTATCACCAGGCATAACCTCTTTAACACAAACAGGCATCAACTCACCAACATTACACGTGAAGGAGTTGTTAAACGAGAGGTCGAAAGAAGAACGATTCGGTTTGTTCTTCAACTGTGTAAGACCCATTAATTTACTATTCGCCATTGTAATTATATTTAGTTACACATTGTTTCATTTCACGATGTTTAATTTTATCATTCACTTTTACCATATTGTCGTAGGTGAACTTTTCATATAGAGAAGAACCGTATAATACGGATAATTCAGGAGGTTCACGTAGTTGTTGATTACGAAAACTAGAACCAGCACACATATCCTCCTTGCAAGACCATAACGTAAATTCATTATAGAAAAACGGAAATAACGATTTATCCGTTAAAGGGTCATTCATAAACTCATCTTGTTGCTCATACCATTTCTTTAGGTTTAACAGCTGCTTAAATGAATAATAACTATCTATTCTATCAAGGACTTTAGAAGCGTCCAAACGGCCAAATTTTGTAAGACGGTAGAATTGTTTACCTTTATATAATTCAGACACCAAAGAACCGATTAATTTATCTTTACCATCACGTTCAATACGCAAACGGGATGAATTAATATGAAGAGCAGCAGGAGAAAGTAGGGGATTATTAAAGTAAGCATAAATATCACGACTACCATCTTTTAAAAACGTAGGGAAACGCAACCAAGCAGCTAACTTTTCAGCAAGTTTAGTTATTCGACCTTCTTCAAAGAAGTTTGCGCATCTCTTATACATCTGGTAACTTTCCAGTTTGTCAGATAAAGACTTGTTAGCATATCGAGTACATCGTGGGAACAAGTTATTTTGAATAGACATCCATAATTGTTTATCAAATACTTTTCCTTTGCATTGGACTGTGAGCGGACAAAGCTCTTCATTAGGCTTTTCGTAGACTTTTTTTGCATCCTTGAGATAAGAAAGCGAACCAAAAAACAACGAATGCGACGAAGCGGGACGAACACAACGAGCCTTGAGAAAATCGGGAACAAGGAAAGTGTTATTAACGTATTCCGTAAGGTATGTTTGATGTCCACCGTTGGACTTACGTAACTTAATATCACCGTATGGCCAAGCCGAATCAAGACACTTTCGTAATACCGATGAGACGAGCGCCGAGTTGGTGAAGAGTAACATATGGAGATGCGGACGAAACGTGAGGGGTCCGTACTCTCTAGTAATGATGTAGCGAAACGAGAAATCACCATATTTATGTAATTCTTTAATTTGGGATTTAGTCAGATGGAAATGTTTACGAATTTCACGCTTTATAGCGGTATTCAAACGAGAACGGAATTGTATAACCTCAAATGAATTGATATAAGGGAAGCAGCCATAAGGAACACCAGTAGAACACTTCTTTACTGGATTCCACATAACTTTATGACACAAATCATCAAAACGACCATCAACCGTAAGGTTTATTTCCTCATCAGAGAACTCGAACAACACATTACCAATTTCACGCTTTTTATTCATACGAGCGGTAAGGTTAATAGCGGTATAACCATTATCCTCAATATTACGCTCTAACTTCATCAAAGGAAGATGAGAAGAATCAAACGTAAGAGTAATGAACCAACACCAATCGTGTTCGTCTTCTTCAAAGTCACATAGTGTAGACATTTCCTTCGCTTTCAACAAGGCACACGCACGACACTTACCACAAGGACGATAAGCAACCGTCTTTGTAATGTGGTCAACGACCTTAACTGGATGTTCGCAATTGAGAAATGGATACTTCATCTGGAAAACTTCAAATTGTAGCAACCACTATGATTAACAATAGTTGTATCAGTAGTAACAATGCGAGTAACGCCAAGGCTTGTAACATTGCGTGATGCGGAGCAAGACGAAATCGAAGCAACACCAAGGACACCAAGTATAGCAGAAGCAATAGCAACGATACACTTAAGAATAAGTATAAAAACATCTTTAGACACCATCATAATTAGTTTTTAGAAAATCATACGCAGCAATGAAAGAAGAGAAAGCAAAATACTCAATCTCGTTACCATCAGAACCAAATATATGTAAGATATAGGTATGCTTACCAGTACTACAACAAAAATAGTCCTCAACGCTATACAACAAAACGTTTTTATCATTTTGCTTGAGATGTCGAAGAATAGGCTTGCGGTTCATATTATGTAAAATTTGGAATACAACGCAAATATAAGGCATTTTCAATAATAGACATTATGATAAACAGTGGCGGAACTATCAATATTTTCCGGATTTTTTGCAATAAACGAAATAGATATTCGTTGATTATATATGAATTTCAAGAACAGATTTTTTTTTATCACTACATACTTATTTGTGGTTAATTGTGTTATAAAAGCACAAACATTTATACTGCAAGGTCGCGTCACTGATGATCAACAAAATCCAATTGAGTTGGTAACGGTTTCTTGTCTAAAACAAGGAAAAGTAACAATGACATCGCTAAAAGGAGAGTATTCATTGAGTCTACAATCTGCAGACTCGGTTGTAATCAAATATTCGATGATTGGCTATAAGGCAAAAACACGAATCTTGCGCAATCCTCGTGGAAAACAAACCTTGCAAATTGTCCTTCATGAGGATAATACATTATCTGAAGTTACAATAAGCGGTACTCGGAGACTGACTGGACAGATGCAGGAAATAGAAACAAAGGATACCAAGCATACACCATCTGTTTCCGGTAATGCCGTTGAGGAATTGATACAAAGTCAAGCAGGCGTGTCCACACACAATGAATTATCTTCACAATACAACGTCCGCGGCGGGTCATTTGATGAAAACAGCGTGTATATCAACAACATAGAGGTCTACCGTCCATTTCTTGTGAGAAGTGGACAACAAGAAGGGTTGTCTATAATTAACCCTAATATGGTAGACAAAATATCCTTCTCTACTGGCGGATTTTCTGTAAAGTATGGAGACAAAATGTCATCGGCATTAGATATTACATACCGTAGACCAAAAAAATTCGAAGCTTCTATCACCGCTAGTATATTGGGGGTCAACGCTTTTATCGGTATTAGTAATAAAAAAATCGCTTGGAGTAATGCGCTTCGGTATAAGACAACACGTTACTTACTTGGTGGTATGGATACCAAGGGTGAATACCGACCAAGTTTTATAGATTATCAGACATTCTTGAGTTTCACACCAAATGATCGGTGGCAGATAGACTTTCTTGGAAATATATCGGATAACCATTATGACTTTGTTCCAAGTGATAGAGAAACTAGTTTTGGTACATTGGAAAGTGTAAAATCGTTCCGCGTATATTTTGATGGACAAGAAAAGGATCTTTTCAGAACGTACTTTGGCGCATTAAGCATAAAACGGAAATTTGGGAAAAACACAGCATTGTCCCTTATTACATCTGCATTCTCCACAAAAGAGCAAGAAAAATATGACATACAAGGTCAATATTGGCTTACTCAGACAGAGACCAGCGAAAATTTGGGCGTTGGAACATATTTTCAGCATGCGCGCAACTATCTAAAGGCCAATGTGGTAAATATAAAATTACTAATGAACACAAAGATTAAGAAGCATAATATAGAAGCAGCTTTCTCGTTTAAAAGAGAGCACATTATAGAAAATTCCGTTGAATATGAAATGCGCGATTCTAGCGGATATAGTGTACCTCATACTGGAAATGAATTAAATATGATGTATAGTATGAGAGCCACTAATCGTCTAAATGCTTCACGACTGGAGGCTTACGTTCAAGATGAATATCGATTTACAAGCCCACATGAACATACGTTATTTACTCTGAATTATGGTTTCCGCTTCAGTCGTTGGAGCTTCACAGGAGAATCTATCATCAGTCCGAGAGTATCGCTTGGAATAATACCAGCGTTCAATAACAATATGACATTTAGATTAGCCACCGGTTTGTATTACCAAGCACCATTTTACAAAGAGATTAGAGACACCACTACTTACAACGGGGTTGTTTATGCCAACCTAAATAGTAAAGCAAAAAGTCAACGTTCGATACACTTTATTGTAGGACTCGATTATCGGTTCAAGATGAAAGAGCGTCCATTTAAGTTTACATTAGAAGCATACTATAAGGCAATGGGCAATCTTGTGCCATATAGTGTCAGTAATGTAAAAGTAGTATATTATAGTAATAATATAGCAACTGGACATGCAGCAGGGCTGGACATGAAATTATTTGGAGAATTTGTACCAGGTACTGATTCTTGGGTCAGTTTGTCTCTGATGAATACAAAAATGAATCTTAATGGCAAAAGCATACCATTGCCGACAGATCAACGGTATGCTGTCAATCTTTTCTTTACAGACTATTTCCCTGGCACCGAAAAATGGAAAATGTCCTTAAAATTGGCCTTCGCCGATGGATTACCCTTCTCTGCCCCTCATCAAGAATTGGAATCAAACGTATTTCGGGCACCGGCATATAAACGAGTTGATATAGGTATGGCGTATCGGCTGATGGGTGGTAATAGCGAAAATAGAAAACACTACATCAAGAATATGTGGTTAGGATTGGATTGTTTGAATCTTTTTGGCATCAGCAATGTCAATTCCTATTATTGGGTAACCGATGTCACTGGACAACAATATGCTGTACCTAATTTCTTGACGGGTCGGCAAATCAATATAAAAATTGCATGTGACTTCTAATGTAAAGAATGATGATGGTGCGCAGAATTGTCTTTTGGGTAATTGCCTTTATATCGTTTTCGCCATTCACAATGGCTCAAAACAATCGAATCATATCTCCTTCTATTTCGACCTTACAAGTCGTTGCAGAAGATAATTGGTTGTCGTTGCCGATTATTGATTTAAAAGGGCAAAATTGCATCAATATTTCTTTTGATGACATGAATCACGAATATAAACGCTACGTCTACCGAATCGAACATTGTGATGTCAATTGGAATCCATCGATAGAATTATTTCCTAGTGACTATTGTGAAGGATTCTCAGACGGAAATATTATTGATGATTACTCCGAATCAATCAATACAAACGAACTATATATTCATTATAAGCTCATTTTTCCAAATGACAAATGCAGACTCAAGATGGCTGGAAACTATCGTGCTATTATATATGACGAGAACACCAAGGACACTGCTGCTATTGCATGTTTTAGCATTGTAGACCAGCTCGTTTCGATTCGGATGGAGGCGACTACAAATACAGACATTGACGTAAATGGAGAACATCAGCAAGTAAATATTGTACTTAATTATAATAATTTGAGAGTGACAAATCCTTCTGAAGAAATATCTACTAGAATATATCAAAATGGATCAACATTAATGAAGAGAATAGACCCTACGCCACAAATTATCTCACAAACAGCACTCCAATGGTACCACAACCGAGAACTAATATTTGAAGCAGGAAACGAGTATCGAAAATTTGAGGTTCTTGATGTGTCTCATACAACTATGGGACTGGAATCGATAGGTTGGGATGGCAAACAATACCATGCATACATTTTGCCTGACGAACCAAGGCCGAATTACATTTATGATGAGGATGCAAACGGCGCATTTTACATACGCAATAGCGACAATATCGAGAATGATTATGCATCACAATATGTATGGGTACATTTTCAACTAAAAACACCACATTACCCCTACCCTATTTATCTCAATGGAAAATGGACAAATGACCAACTGACAGAAATTTATGAAATGGAATACAATAACATTTCTCACTGCTATGAAAAAAAGGTATTACTGAAGCAAGGCTATTATTCCTACCGCTACCTATCACAAGATTCACAAGGGAAAGTGTATCCATTACCAAGCGAAGGAAACTTTTACCAAACGGAGAATACATATCAATGCTTAGTCTACTATAGAGGGCAGGGGGAACGGACTGATCGACTTGTTGGTTACCAACAGATACAGTTGCGATAATATTTTAGCGGGATTCTAATAAAATCCTCCAAAAACGAACAATATGGTGGGACTTTAAAAACTACATTGAAAGAAAATCGTCAATTTTGATTGGCAAAATAAAACCAAACCTATGAATAAGAAATATGTTTTTACTGGGTTGTGTGTAATACTTGCACATCCTATATTGATGGCAAATGTCACATCGCGTCCTAATATCATCTTCATCCTATGCGATGATATGGGATATGGCGATTTGTCTTGTTATGGCCAACCATATATTAATACCCCCAACATAGACCGTATGGCGCAAGAAGGTATGCGTTTTACTCAAGCCTATGCCGGTGCTCCCGTCAGCGCGCCTTCTCGTGCGACCTTGATGACGGGGCAACATACCGGACATACACACGTCCGGGGGAATAAGGAATATTGGAAAGATGCACCAAACATTATGTATGGTAAAAATATAGACTATGCTATCGTCGGCCAGGAACCTTATGATCCTCATCACGTTATCCTCCCTGAAATATTCAAATCACAAGGCTACAGGACAGCTATGTTTGGCAAATGGGCAGGAGGATATGAAAACTCCGTCTCCACCCCAGACAAGCGTGGAATAGACGATTTCTATGGGTACATATGTCAATTTCAAGCTCATTTGTACTACCCGAATTTTCTGAACAGGTTCAGTAAAGAGGAAGGGGATTCGTCTGTTGTAAGAGATGTTCTTCTTGAGAATATCAAATTTCCCATGTTCGGGGGAAACTATAAGAAACGTACACAATATTCCGCAGATTTGATACACGAAAGGGCAATGCAATGGATTGAAAAGCAAGATACAAAACATCCATTTGTCGGTTTCCTTACCTATACCCTACCCCACGCTGAATTAAGTCAACCCGAAGATAGTATCGTACAATATTACAAAAGCTTGTTTTTCGATGACAAAACATGGGGAGGACAAAAAGATTCACGATATAACGCCGTGGAACACACACGTGCACAATTTGCTGCTATGATAACTCGACTTGACCATTATGTAGGTGAAATTCTTACCAAACTGGAAGAGAAAGGATTGGACAAGAATACCATCGTATTTTTTACAAGCGACAATGGACCTCATGAGGAAGGTGGCGCCGATCCCGATTTTTTCGGGAGAGACGGCAAATTGAAAGGACTCAAACGCCAATGCTATGAAGGTGGAATACGTATTCCTTTTATCGTATGGTCTCCAAAGATGATAGAGTCTGGAACAACAAAAGATATTCCATTTGCCTTCTATGATCTTATGCCGACATTCTGCGATTTGATGAGAATAAAAAATTATGAAAAAAAATACGCTAGCAAGAAAATTTATGATGAATTTGATGGAATATCCATCGCTCCTACACTTTTAGGACAAGACAAACTACAAAAACGGCACGAATATTTGTATTGGGAATTCTCGGAAACCAATCAAATCGGAGTCCGTAAAGGGGATTGGAAATTGGTCGTTATAAATGGAAAGCCCCATCTGTACAATTTAGAAAACGATATTCATGAAGATTTTGATCTCTGTGAAAATTATCCTGAAATCGTACAGGAATTGATTGATGCCATAAGAAAAGAGCATGTTGACAATCCTGAATATCCAATAACTCTACCCTATTGAAGTATTACTGACTTACTCTAAAATTCAAATCACCCCACAACATCTGTAAAAATCGACATAGCGTTGAGCAACTCCGACAAAGTCATGGTGTTTACAGATATAGGCAATACTGTCTTTCTTCATCTGCTGTATGTCTTTAGGATGTAGTATGAAATTTTCTAGAACCGAATATACACTTTCGTAATTGGGTTCCACATTCAAAATTGGTCGGAGCGTATGTTCGTTTAGTATTTCGTAATTTTCAGGCTCTCCACCACCTATGCAGATAATGCCTTTACTCATGGCAAGCAAGGAATTCATTGAAGGCGTGTAGCTATACAACTGGTCAAGTATCGCATCAGAGCCTTCCATAATTTTGCAATATTCGTGAAATGGTACAGACTCCACATTGACAAGTTCCATATACTGGGGGTACTTCCTTTCAATATCTTGGGCTGCACTTAACATGATGTCTGTACCCTTGTAGGCATTCCGTTGTTTATTAACGCCTATGAATACTCTTATACGTCGTGGACATGAATTAGAAACGGTCTTTCCAACGCGAAACAAATTCTCCTTAATAGGTAATGGTATGAAGGTCGTTTTCTGATCAAAATTGGGTTTATAACACACCCAATATTCGTATAGTCCTGTGATGATACCGTCACAATCATTGGCAATGTATTTATTGAGAAATTCTTTTTCAGTACCTATCCAATCTTTTCGTTCCTTTACCGCATCCTCATTCGTTCGCAATACATGTCCAATATTAAAATCACTATATCGTAATGGCATAACAGAAGAACACATATTGACCCAATAGTAATCCATACCAAGCGCACATAAAAATACTTTCCCGTTGTGCTTCCGCAAATAACGGTAGAAAGGTAATAAACGTTTAGCCTTTAATTCAAGAAACATCGGATTGATAAGTTGTACCACATCATATCCTCGTAACCGGGGAAGCAATCTGTATAGATGCATTAAATATTGGATGCCACCCATCTTTGTAGGCTTTCGAACAAGTGAAAGATCTCGTTGATAGTCCTTCCAAAAATCACCATTAGACAACACTGTTACCTCATGTCCTAATATTCTTAGTCCTTCGGCCAGTGTCCAATGTACATTGCTATATTCTCCTATGAGTAGAATTCTCATTTCACTTTACAACAAATAATAATAACCGACGAGATACCTTGTTGTCGATAACTCTTCTAAAAAAATTATATTTCCGGGTATATTTTTTGTCGGGCAAAGGGAATAATCCCTTTTCACTCAAGCGATTTATCGCTCTATCAAGAAGCAACTTACTATGTGTATTCTTGATAATATTGTATAAATAGTCCATTGTGAGTTGAGCAATGCGACGATTGAGTCCTGACCTGTCGCTTTCGGGTATAGTATCTAACAATGATTGCAAATGGTAGATGATTTTCTCTGTATCTTCCAATCTTCTGGATATGTGACCTGCATCTTGACAATTGGTAATAGAATCTTTTCTCACCCTATAAAAATAAGCACGCGCCTTTGTAGAGAACACCCGCTCTGCTCTCAGAAAAATTTGTGGGGTAAAGTCCTCGTCCTCATGAAAGATGTGGGGGAGAAACCGAAGGTTATTTCCTATCAGTGAACGTCGAAATATATAACCGCAAGCGGATGAACGCAAATTGTGAAAACACATAAAAAAACTCCCCGTTTGCGGTCCTTCATACAAGAACTGTGGTTCCGCATGTTCTTGTTTCGTACTCTCGAAAATTACGATATCAGGATTATGGTAACGCACAAGATCAAGACATTGCTCATAGGGTGCCTGTATAAGAAGGTCGTCGCCATCAACAAATTGTATATATTTTCCTGTTGCCATACGTATTCCTGTATTTCTTGCAATGGACAATCCTTGGTTTCTTTGTCTGACGTATATAATATTTTCGCGTAGGTCTGGTATATCATTGGTGACAGACACCTCAGATCCATCATCAACAATTATAATCTCTCTCTCATTTTCACCAAGTGATAAAGAGAGGATGCTTGACAAGCACGCTCTTAGTAATTCTACGGGGAGATTATACGTTGTGACAATGAAGGAAACAAGTATCGACTGAGTATTTTTCTGTGGTATTTTCTCCATGATGGTGGTCAATTTTACAACTTTCTTTTTGCAAAAATAATAAAAAGAATTATATCACGTTATTTTTTTAGATGGAAAAACGGGGAAGTTATTCTCACATACTTAAATACACAAGTCTTTTTGGAAGCGTACAAGTATTGAACGTTCTTATTGGACTTGTACGAAACAAGTTTGTCGCAATGATACTGGGACCACAAGGTATGGGATTGGTATCTTTGTTCACGTCCTCATTGTCACTATTGGAGAACTCCACCAATCTCGGTTTACCCATAAGTGCCACTAGGGAGATATCTGAAGTATATGAAAATAGAAGCAGTAATTATGTTAACCATACAATAAATATCATCAGGTCATGGAGTGTTTTGACAGCCATTACAGGAATGGTTATTTGTATACTGATAAGTCCATTACTTAATAAATGGACATTCTCATGGGGAAACCATACATCGCATTTTATATTTCTCTCCCCTATTGTTGCATTGACTGCTATAACCGGAGGCGAAATTGCCATTTTGAAAGCCACACGACAATTGCGAAAGATTGCGATGATTTCCATATATGGTGTTATTGTTTCACTTCTCGTCTCAATCCCCATATACTATTTGTTTGGAATGAGTGGCATTGTACCATCACTTGTTTTGATAGCGCTTGGCCAATCAGTTTTTACTCTATATTATTCATTACAAATATATCCATGGAAATTTTGCTTCAGACGCAGGTTCCTAATACGGGGTTTTCATATTGTAAGAGTAGGTCTTGCATTCGTACTTGCAGGTATCATTGGCAGTGGTTCAGAATTCGCCATTAGATCGTTTCTAAGTAATGCTGGAAATGAGGAAATTGTTGGCCTCTACAATGCGTGTTACATGATGATTTTTACATACGCAGGAATGGTATTTTCTGCAATGGAAACGGATTTTTTTCCGAGGCTATCAGCGATACCGACTATTGGACACAATATGAACAATGTTGTGAATATGCAGATAGAAGTCTCATTGCTAATACTTTCACCTCTGTTGGTCATTTTCATTGTTTCTATGCCAATATTACTACCATTATTATATAGTGGAAAATTTCTGCCTGTAATAAGTATGGTACAGATTGCCGCATTGTCATTATATATGCGCGCAGTTTATCTTCCTCTTGAATACATTCCTCTTTCGAGAGGCGATAGTAAGGTATATATGTCCATAGAGTTGCTTAGTTCTCTTGTATTAACTCCATCCGTCATATATGGATATATTTCAGATGGACTTTGGGGAGCCGGTTGTGCTATGACTTCAACCTCCTTTATAGAGGTCGTCGGAGTATATATCTATTACCGATACCGCTATAAATATCGCTTTAGCAAGTCTGCCACTGTGTATTTTGTAGTTCAACTATTTTTTGGTATCGCTGCCTATTCTCTGACAATGGTTACATCCAGATATACTTATTGGATTCTGTCGTTAGTTCTTATTGTAATAAGTGCAACCATTTCAATATTTACATTGTCTCGGAAAACTACTTTGTTGGGTAAATTCAAGAGATTATTACCAAAGAAATAAATTTCAAGACAAAATAAAAACGTCCATTTGAAACCCTGTATAAGTTTGCAAATTGTGCAGAACTTTTTTAGATGTGAATGTTCAGATGTTGTGAAAATTTTTATGTATCTTTGCAAAAGATAGGCTAAACCTCAGCAAATAAAAAATAAAGGAAATAGATTGTTATGAAACAAACCAAGATCGTTGCCTCAATCAGTGACAGACGTTGTGATGTTGATTTTATCCGCAAACTTTTCTTTGCCGGTATCAATGTTGTACGAATGAATACAGCGCATGCAACGCCCGATGGCATACGCACAATTATTAAAAACGTAAGAACGGTTTCTCCTCACTTGGCTTTGATGATAGACACCAAGGGTCCCGAAGTAAGAACCACAAACGTTGATGCTCCAATAACCTATATGAAAGGTGAGATGGTGAAGATACTTGGTAGACCAGAATGTGACACAACTCACGACATTATCAATGTTTCGTATACAGACATTGCAAAAGACCTAAAAATAGGTGATGATGTTCTTTTTGACGATGGAGAACTATGTATGAAAGTGGTTGCTACAGATGGGCCTATACTTATTGCGCAAGTACAAAACGATGGCGTATTAGGTGCTCATAAAAGTGTAAATGTTCCAGGAGAACACATTGCCTTACCTGCGCTCACACCTAAAGACCTTAGCAATATAGAGTTGGCAATAGAAGAAGACATTGATTTTATTGCCCACTCATTTGTACGTTCTGCCGAAGATGTCAAAGTTATTCAAGATATCCTTGACAAACACGGAAGTGATATAAAAATCATCTCCAAAATAGAAAATCAAGAAGGCGTTGACAATATAGATGAGATTATTGATGCATCATATGGTATTATGATAGCCCGCGGTGACCTTGGAATAGAAGTACCCATTGAAAAGATACCGGGTATTCAACGACAAATCATACACAAATGTGTCATGAAAAAGAAACCCGTAATTGTGGCAACGCAGATGCTTCACACAATGATTAAAAACCCACGCCCGACAAGAGCTGAGGTAACAGATATTGCCAATGCAATTTATTCAAATACCGATGCTCTTATGCTGAGCGGCGAAACTGCAAGTGGAAAGTATCCTCTAGAGGCAGTACAGACCATGGCTGCTATTGCAGAGCAAGCGGAACAGGATAGAGCAGCTTTGGGTGATGTAGAAATTCCTATGAACGAGAATTGTACACAAAGAGAATTTTTGGCTCATGCTGCTATTGACGCGACACGAAAGTTAGGAGTAGCTGGTATCATCACCGATAGTGAAACCGGTGAAACAGCCCGCCATCTGGCTGCATTCCGAGGACCAAATCCGATACTGGCGATATGCTATCGTGAGAAGACGCAAAGATGGCTAAATCTAAGTTATGGCGTTACGCCTATTTTCCAAAAAGAGCATATGTCACCAGAATACATATTCTCTGCAGCATTGCGTATGCTCCGACAAAAAGGCTATATCACATTGGAAGACAAAATTGCATATATGAGTGGTAGTTTTGGTGAAAACGGCGGCACAACGTTCTTAGAAATCAATAAAGTGAGTCAGGTATTTGATCGCTCATACGAATTCCACCTTCCCCGTACCGTCAAATAATATTCATGAGTTTTATGATTCAAATGTATGTACCGAAAGGCAGATTTACTACCTTTCGGTATATTTTGAAAACTATATAGGATCTGCCAATTAATTGCAAATAATTGATTTTTAACACGTTATCACATAAAATATTTGCTTGATTCTCAAGAAATGACTACCTTTGAGTGTTAAAACTGCAGAAAGTCGAAAGAAATACTACTCTCAATATCACAGTCATGACCTGTTTGAACTCCAAGAATCT
>CAVJZJ010000050.1:0-18138 GCA_963653995.1 Flexilinea sp. | reverse complement strand
AGTTCCTTTTTGAGAATTATGCGGCTACGCCGCAATCTTCTGCAAACTTAGAGTAGGGGGCGCATATTTCAACCATTACAAAAATATTGAATTATGCGCCCCTTACAGGGGCAATTTGTTGGGTATGAACGAAAAAGGTAGGGCCGAGGCCCTACCCTATAATCTGTCGTCCCTACGGGACTCTTTGCTGGCGAAAATTCTGTTGGGACTCTTTGCTTGCGAAATTCCTACGGCACTCACGCTTGCGAAATTCTTATATGAACTTGCGTAAAATCTCTACGGGACTCTCTGTTTTGTCTATTTTTCGCGATATTTATCCCTTTCTCTCATTCTCACCTCCACCCACCACACGGCCGAACGTTCGCGGTGGTGGAGTGTGGCATCGGCGGGTAGGGCGTGCTGGCGGATGAAGGCCATCATGCGCTCGCCCTGCTCGCGGCAGGAGACGTGCAGGTCGGCGGCATCGCCCGTCAGGTAGGGTGAGGGGGCGGCGATGCCCGCGATGCGGCAGAGCGCCTCGCAGCGGTAGGCCGACGTGACACGTATCACCCCGAAACGGCGGCGGAGCGGTTCGAGCACCTCGCGGCACAGGCTACCCAACCGGGCGATGGTCTCAGGCGGAGGCGTGTTGTCGATGCGGTGGCGCACCGACACCCCCGACACCGTGAGGTCGGCCAGCCGGAAGTGAGGCGAAAGCCATTCCTCGTGTGTCGGGAGAGCAGTAGCGGTGTCGGTCATGGGCGGTCGGTGGCGGTGAGGTTGTCGGAAGTGGTGGAGATGTCGGCATGGCCGGACGTATTGCACGTGTCGGCATGGATGACACCTGTCGGCTGATGGTCATCGTCGGACGGCGAAGAAGAGGGTAGGGGAGAGGCATCGGACGAGAGTCGCAGAACCTCATCGGCCAGCGGGTCGGGCACGCCCTGCACATATTTCCGCCAGCAGTAGCGCTCGAGCATGGTCTGCCGACGTACACCCTTGCGGCGGCGGGCCCGCTGCATGAGACTGTACGGATTGCGCGGCATGTACTGATGGAGCACGGCGCAGGAGTGGCGCACAAGGTGGAGGAGCGGCAGCGGCACGCCGGCACGGTCGCGCACCAGTCCGTCGTCGAAGACGATGCGCACCACCTCGAGCAGGTCGGTCTGCAGGCCCACCCAGTAGAGATTGTCGTCGTAGCGGGAAGAAAGCAAGCGGACGAAGGACTCGCCCAGTTCGCGACGGCCTGTAGCCATCTGTTCGTCGGTCACGCGGCGGGGAGTGGGGCCGGGAACGGCGCACTCGAGACATTTTTCGGTGTAGTTGTTCATGTGTCTTTTTGTTTTTAAACCTTTTAAACTAATAAACTAATGGCGTGCTTTATAGATTCCACGCCTTGAATGATGATAGATAATTGGCGTGTTCTATAAATTCCACGCATCGTTAAATTTGTATTTCAGACAGACTGCTCTTTGTGTCTTTTTGTTTTTATCCGGCATCTTTCACTTTCTTCTTACATAAGATAGGCTGCGTCTCAGCAATTGAAGTAAACTTCATTGCGTTCGACTTGCACTATCTTTCAGTCGCATAGCCCGCTATGCTCTTTCAGAAAGAAAGTAAAATCTGCTCGGCTAAAATCCAAAAATCCATCAAAGGCAATTTATAGAACCCGCCAATGGTGTTTTCCAAAGTCCCTCTCTCGCAGCGGCAGCCGACATCACTGGCGGCCAACGTGCTGTGGAGGAACGGGGGCAAAAGTATGGATAAAAGTGGAAGTAACTTTTCAATCCCGAAATATCTTTGTTAAACAATGCTATACATTCGCGGTTTTTGTGAAGACGATGGATTTTTCGTACCTTTGCATAAGGATAGGCTGCATTCCCAGTCTGTGAAAACAGATAAAAGTGAACATCAACTTCAAGAAAACCTACTTGTGCGACCTGTATACAACGGGCGTGACAGACAAAAAACACCGTTTTCAACCTCAGATAGTGAGGAAATACATACGCGTAATCGATCTGATGCGTGAAGTGGATGATGTACTTGCCCTTACGAAATATCATTCGCTCAACTATGAGCATCTTCATGGAGATAAGGAAGGACTTTCTTCCGTACGTGTGAACGACCAATATCGCATAGAGTTTGAAGAAGAAACAAAAAACGGAGAGAAAGTAGCCACAATCTGTAATATAACGGAACTTTCCAATCACTACAAATAATTATAGGATGAACGACAACGAGAATATCTCCGGCATACAGGCTGACCGCCTTGTTCCGGCATATCCCACCCATCCCGGTGCTGTGCTGAAGGAAGAAATAGAATATAGGGGCATCTCCCAGTGCCGTTTGGCCAAAGATATGGGCATTGCCTATTCGGCTCTCAACGAAATACTCAACGAGCGTCGTCCGCTGACCGAGAAGACAGCCTTGCTCTTCGAGGCTGCCCTTGGTGTGGATGCCGAGCCGCTGCTCAGACTGCAGATGAGATATAATATGCAGTGTGCCAAGAAAGACCAGTCGTTTATGGAAAGGCTTGCGCAAGTGCGACGCATAGCCGCAGTATTGTAGCACCTCCCCCGACAGGAACAACCCATACTTATGGCCGAGAAAAAGAAAGCGAAAGACAAGGGGCTCACGCCCATGATGCAACAGTTTGCCACCCTCAAGGAGAAGCACCCCGACGCGCTGCTCCTCTTCCGTTGCGGCGACTTCTACGAGACCTATATGGACGACGCCGTGGAAGCATCGCGCATACTCGGCATCACCCTCACACGACGGTCAAACGGGAGGCAGAACGGCGTCGACACCGAGATGGCCGGTTTTCCCCATCACGCCCTCGACACCTATCTGCCCAAACTCATACGGGCCGGACGACGTGTGGCCATCTGCGACCAACTCGAAGACCCGAAACTCACCAAGACCCTCGTCAAGCGCGGCATCACCGAACTGGTGACGCCCGGCGTGGCCATGGGCGACAATGTGCTCAACTACAAGGAAAACAACTTCCTGGCCGCCGTGCACTTCGGTCGCACGACCGTCGGCGTAGCCTTTCTTGACATCTCCACCGGAGAGTTTCTCACCGGAGAAGGCACCGCCGACTACGTGGAAAAACTCATGGCCAGCATACAACCCAAGGAGGTACTCTACGACCGGGCCGAAAAGACCGCCTTCGAACAGCGGTTCGGCACCCGGTGGTGCGTGTTCGAACTCGACGACTGGATGTTCACCGAGCAGAGCGCCCGACAAAAACTCCTCCGCCACTTCGGTACGGCCACCCTCAAAGGATTCGGTGTCGACCACCTGCACGCAGGCGTGGTGGCCGCAGGTGTCATCCTGCAGTACCTCGAACTGACCCAGCACACTCATATCGGACATATCACCTCGCTGGCCCGCATCGACGAGGAACGCTACGTGCGCCTCGACAACTTCACCATACGCTCGCTCGAACTTGTGCGGGCCATGCAGGACGACGGCGTGTCGCTACTCGATGTGGTCGACCGTACCGTCACCCCGATGGGCAGCCGTATGCTGCGCCGATGGCTCGTCTTCCCCCTGCGCGATGTAGCAAGGATAGAGCGGCGGCTCGACGTGGTAGACCACTTCCGACGGGAGACCGCCCTGAAGGAAAGCATCGACGCACAGATGCACCTCATCGGCGATATCGAGCGCATCATCTCCAAGGTAGCCGTCGGAAGGGTCACCCCCCGCGAGGTGGTACAACTGCGTACCGCCCTCCAAGCCCTCGTCCCCATACGCGAGGCTTGTCTCAAAGCCGACAGCGAAGCCCTCCGGTCACTGGGCGAGCGCATCAATCCCTGCGACACCATACGCGAGCGCATCGCCAGCGAACTCAATGAGGACGCCCCACAGATCGTAGGGCGCGGCGGCGTGATCGCCCCCGGCTTTTCACCCGAACTCGACGAACTGCGCGACATCTCGCGAGGCGGACGCGACTATCTGCTCCGCATACAGGAACGCGAGATAGAGCAGACCGGCATCTCCTCGCTCAAGGTGGGCTACAACAACGTCTTCGGCTACTACCTCGAAGTGCGCAACACCTACCGCGACCGCGTGCCACAAGACTGGGTGCGCAAGCAGACCCTCGCCCAGGCCGAACGCTACATCACCGCCGAACTCAAGGAGTATGAAGAAAAAATCATGGGCGCCGACGAGAAAATACTCGCCCTCGAGACACGGCTCTTCGGCGAATTGGTGACCGCCCTCCAGGAATACATCCCACAGGTGCAGACCGATGCCGGCACCGTGGCACAGATAGACTGTCTGCTCTCCTTCGCCAAGACCGCCGACGAACACGGCTACGTGCGCCCCACGGTCGACGACAGCGAGACCATCGACATCAAGGACGGACGGCACCCCGTCATCGAAACCCAACTGCCCACCGGCGAGGAGTATGTGCCCAACGATATCACCCTCGACAGCGAGACACAGCAGATCATGATCATCACCGGACCCAATATGGCCGGTAAGTCGGCCCTCCTCCGACAGACCGCCCTCATCGTGCTCATGGCCCAGACCGGATGCTTCGTGCCCGCACAGAGCGCAAGGATAGGACTCGTCGACAAAATATTCACCCGCGTGGGCGCCTCCGACAATATCTCGCTCGGCGAGTCGACCTTCATGGTCGAGATGACCGAGGCCGCCAATATCCTCAACAATGTCACCCCCCGCTCGCTCGTACTCTTCGACGAACTGGGCCGCGGCACCTCCACCTACGATGGCATCTCCATCGCATGGGCCATCGTGGAGTATCTGCACGAACAGCGCAAAGCACGCGCACGCACCCTCTTTGCCACCCACTACCACGAACTCAACGAGATGGAACGACACTTCGCCCGCATCAGCAACTACAACGTGTCGGTGCGCGAAGACGGCGGACGCGTCATCTTCCTGCGCAAACTCATGCCCGGCGGATCAGAACACTCCTTCGGTATACACGTGGCCGACATCGCCGGCATGCCCAAGAGCATCGTGCGGCGCGCAGAGGTCATCCTCCACCAACTCGAAGCCGACAACGCCGACGTAGGCACCGCAGGCACCGTCAGCGCCAAACCCCACACCGAACGGCTGCAGCCCGTCGGCGGCGACGGCATGCAACTGAGTTTCTTCCAACTCGACGACCCCGTGCTCTGCCAAGTGCGCGACGAGATACTCGGACTCGACATCGACAACCTCACCCCCGTCGAAGCACTCAACAAACTCAACGATATCAAGCGCATCGTCAGCGGAAAACACTAAAAAACAAGAAAAAACACCTGCAGAGCAAACAATGACGCAAAAAACATATATATTTGCAAAGCAAGACACTCCACACATCTATAATATAAAAAACGAGTGCGGACGTTTTCCAAGACGTACCACATAAAAGAATAAAGAAAAAAATGAAAATAGCACTGATAGGCTACGGCAAGATGGGACACATGATAGAGACCATCGCCCGAGAGCGCGGACACGAAATCGTGAGCATCATCGACATCGACAACCAAGACGACTTCTCGTCGGAAGCCTTCGCCTCGGCCGACGTGGCCATAGAGTTCACCTCACCCGCCGCCGCATACGGCAACTACCTCCGCGCCTTCAAAGCTGGAGTGAAGGTAGTGAGCGGTTCTACCGGATGGATGGCCGAACACGGCGACGATGTACGCCGCCTCTGCACCGAAGAAGGCAAGACCCTCTTCTGGGCCTCCAACTTCTCCGTAGGCGTGGCCATCTTCTCGGCCGTCAACCGCTACCTCGCCCGCATCATGAACACCTACCCCCAGTACGACGTACACATGGAGGAGACCCACCACATACACAAACTCGATGCTCCATCGGGTACCGCCATCACCCTGGCCGAGGATATTGTGGAAGCCCTCGACCGCAAGACCCACTGGGCCAAGGGTGTACAACGGATGGCCGACGGCACCGTCAGCGGAACAAACGACTGCGGCACCGACTCCCTCGCCATCGAGAGCATACGCCGCGACGAGGTGCCCGGCATACACTCCGTAGTGTACGACTCTGAAGCCGATGCCATCACCATCACCCACGACGCCCACTCGCGCAAGGGTTTTGCCCTCGGCGCCGTGCTCGCCGCCGAGTATACCCGCGACCATAGCGGACTGCTCACCATGAGCGACCTTTTTCAGTTCTAAACTGGCACATACGGAGTATTCTAATCGTACCCCAATCATTTGGGATACATCAAACAGGCAAGCATCACACAAAAAAAGTCCTTCCCCCAACCTTCCGGAAGGCCAACAAGAAAAATGATAGACAAAGAGAAAGCCAAACTCAACATGAAACGGCAGTGGACCAAACTGGCCATCGTCACCGTACTCTACCTCGCCTTCCTCTACTGGGTGAAGAGTTGGTGGGGACTACTCGCCGTACCCTTCATCTACGACGTATACATCACCAAGAAAATACGCTGGCAGTGGTGGCGCGACTCCGAAGGCGTAACCCGCTTCATCATGTCGTGGGTAGACGCACTGGTCTTCGCACTGGTGGCCGTGTACTTCATCAACCTCTACTTCTTCCAAAACTACGTCATCCCCTCCTCCTCACTCGAAAAGTCACTCCTCACCGGCGACTACCTCTTCGTGTCGAAGATGAGTTACGGACCGCGCAAACCCATGACCCCCCTCACCCTGCCCCTCACGCAGCACACCCTGCCCGTGCTGGAGTGCAAGTCGTACATCGAGTGGCCGCAGTGGGGTTACGAGCGCGCCAAAGGCTTGGGCAAGATAGAGCAGGGCGACATCGTCGTCTTCAACTACCCCGCCGGCGACACCCTCTGCTCCGCCGCCCAGTGGCAGGCACAGGACTTCTACCAGATGGCCTACTCCTACGGATATCAACTCGACGCACAGCAGCGCGGCGGATACAATCTCGACCCCGGCACGCTCACCCCGCAGAAGCGCCGTGACTATTTCGACTACATCTACGGACTCGGCCGCGCCTACATCGCCGCACAACCCGCCGTCTACGGTGACATCGTCACACGACCCGTCGACCGCCGCGAAAACTACGTCAAACGCTGCGTCGGTCTGCCCGGACAGGTACTGCAAATCAAGAACCGCACCATCTACACCGACGGCAAGGCCCTCAAGGAACCCGACAATGCACAGTATACCTACACCGTCAAACTGAAAGCGCAACTGCCCGAAGACCTTATCGAGCAACTCGGCATCTCTATGGAAGACCTCGCCATGCTCAACCGCGACGGCGTCATCCCCCTCACCGCCTCCGCCGCCAAGACGCTCGGCGCACGCAAAGACCTCGTGTCGTACATACACATCGTAGACTACGGCACCTGCATGGACATCTACCCCCTCAACGGACACAAGGAGTGGACGCGCGACGACTTCGGTCCGGTATGGATACCCAAGAAAGGCAAAACCCTGCACCTGACCATGGGCAACATCGCCATCTACGAACGCTGCATACGCACCTACGAGGGACACCGCCTCGAAGTGAAAGACAGCAAAATATACATCGACGGCAAGCAGACCTCCTACTACACCTTCGCCATGGACTACTACTGGATGATGGGCGACAACCGCCACAACTCGCTCGACTCACGCTACTGGGGCTTCGTACCCGAAGACCATATCGTGGGCAAACCAATCTTCATCTGGTGGTCGAGCGACCCCGACAGACACGGTTTCAGCGGCATACGCTGGTCACGCCTGTTCAGACTTGTCGACAATATCAGATAAACCACTCATACGGCCTCGCATGAAAAAGGCCATCGGCATCATCATCACCGCGGTCATCGCCGCAGCCGCCGCACTCGCCGTGCGTACCTGCATCCTGACCGTCTACGCCGTCCCCGACAACACGCTGGAGCCAGAACTCCATCGGGGACAGCGGGTGTTGTTGTGCCGCCTCGCCAAGGAGCATCCGCAAAAAGGCGATATCGTCATCGTAGACATGGGATCGTCTGACTTCATCGGGCGCATCGTCATGACCCCCGGCGACACCCTCACCTCCAACGACGGCAAGCGGCGCTACGTCATCCCCGACATCCGCCGCTGTCCACACTGCGGCTGCGACCATCCACGCAACTACCTCGTCAAGATAGGCAGACACCACACGCTCGTACACGAAACGCACGTCATGGGAAAATGTATCTACCGTCGCTAAATCTAAGGATGCGTGGAATTCTTATTTAGAACCCGACTAAAAAATGTATCTCCTCTCCACCACCTATTTCGGCCCCGTGCAGTGGTATAGCAAACTGGCCTCCGGTCAGCCCTGTCTCATCGATACCCACGAACACTACATCAAGCAGACCTACCGCAACCGCTGCATCATCGCCACCACCGCCGGCACACAAGCCCTCACCGTACCCATAGAGCGGACGGGCGAAGGAAAATGTGCCGTGGCCGACATCCGCATCAGCGACCACGGACAGTGGAGACACCTGCACTGGAACGCCCTCGTCTCGGCCTACGGCCAAAGCCCCTTCTTCGAATTCTATGCCGACGACCTACGACCTTTCTTCGAGAAACGCTGGGAATGGCTCGCCGACTACAACGAAGCCATCACCCGTACCCTCTGCGACCTGCTCGACATCACTCCCGACATCCGTCACACCGACGCTTACGCCGATGCCCATGCACTCGGTGCTTGCGACCTGCGCGACGCCATACGGCCCAAACATCCCGCCGAGGATGAAGCGTTCACCCCACACCCCTATTATCAAGTGTACGCCGCCAAGCATGGTTTCCAACCCAATCTCAGTATCCTCGACCTGCTCTTCAACGAGGGACCCGAAGCACCGGTTTATCTCATAAAGTGACCCTTTTTTGTGTTGTGGGGTGAAGAAAAACCGACTTTCTTCCCCTTTTTTCGTCACTTACCCATCCTTTTATCCCCAAAGACCCTTGACACGGGTCTTTCCATTGTCTACCTTTGCCGTGCAGTCAGGAAAAAACGACTGCACAGACGGATGACGTACCGCCATCTGCCGCCGTCTCTGCACCAAGGAATATTCCACCGGCCCATGTCGACCAAGCCGGGAATGCGCGCAACCTCTGTGGAAACACGGCAAGAACGGTACACCGCCCGTCTGTCCCCTCCCGCGGGAACAACAACACACACACAAACAAACACAAGAATCATTAACCCATAAAAATTAAAAGAAAGGAAAACACACTATGGCACTGAAATACAAAATGTACAAGAGCACCCGCAACGACAAGACCGCCAACAAATGGTATGCACGCGCCGTGCACGAAGACACCATCGACCTCAACGGACTCGCCTCCATCATGCAGGCCAACTGTACCGTCAAGGAATCGGATATCCTGGCCGTGCTCCGCGAACTGGTGGAGACCATGACCCGCGAACTGCAAAGTTCTAAGCGCGTCAAGATCGACGGTTTCGGCACTTTCAAGATAGGACTCTCTTCCAAGGGAGCCGACACCGCCGCCGACTTCAAGGCTTCGACCAACATCACCGGTACCCATATGCTCTTCCAACCCGAAGTGACCATCGACGCCCAACACAACCGCACCTACAAACTGCTCAGCGGTGTCAAGGTGTCTGAGGCATCCATCTACGATGTAGACAAGAGCGACGGCACCGACAGCCAGGCGGAAGGCCAGACCGACAACGCAACTGACAGTCAATCTGTCAGCGAATAGAATAAGCGGCTATTGCACGTCTGAACAAACAAAAGAACAAGAACAATGAGCAATATCAATAGTTCGCGCGGCGCCGACTGGCGCATGGTCATCAAGATCATCATCGCTATCGCCACCGCACTGCTCGGCGCCATCGGTACCCAGGAGGCCAGCGGTGAACGGTAGACACCCTACGGGCGACGAAATCCTGCTCGTGCTGCGTATCGTCGCCCTCCTCACTTCCATACTCGCCGTGATCAGTTGCACGGTGCGTATATGGTAGAATATCAAAAATAGGAAGTGATGGAATGACAGGAATGAAAGGAATATAAACTTAATATTATGTAAAATTCACAGAAAAACCCCGAAAACCCGCGGAATTCCGTTAGTTTTCGGGGTTTTATTTTTGTGTTTTGCGAAAAATTGTTATAAAAATATTTGGAGCATTGCATCCCCGTCCATACCTTTGCAACCGTCATCCGACAACAACCCCGGAGACTGAAATCCTATAAGGCGCGAGCCATGCGCTGTCGGATCGGGGGTAGGGCGGGTGGTGAAAGAAAGAAAAAGCAATACATCAAACATCAACAAAAAGAAAGGACACGTATTATGAAGACAATGAAAACTGCAATGAAGGCCGCCGCCCTTCTTCTCATAGCAACCGCAATGACTACCAGTATGACAAGTTGCTCCAGCGATGACGGCACGGAGACCATCAATCCCACTCCCGTCAACCACGGAGAGATGAAGAAGACCATGACACTGGTCACCATCATTCCGACAGCCGACGCGGCCAAGTTCTGCGAGTTCACCGTCGAATTTATCGACAGTACCGGTCAGAAGAAGGTAGAAACGGTGGACAAGACCATGTGGATCAAAGGCGTCGAGACCGACGGCATTCCCACTGAAGGCAGTATCATTGTCCGTCAAAAGGTACTTCCCGGTGTACAACTCACCCAAGACAAGTACAATATCGGTGCCACCGTCCTGCTGGTATTCTCAGGCAAGTTCGCCGACGGCACCTACTCCGAGGCCAGCAAGACCCAACTGGGCCGCCATCACGTCGAGCAGAACCTCACCAAGGAAGGCATGAACAAGTACCTCTTGGAGAACCCCATCTTCTACAGCACAAAGTACGCTATCTCCAAGGACGCTTCCAACCAGACCGTTGTGGTGAAGGAAAAAAAATTGGACGAGACTCCGGATACGCCCCCCGCAGCACCGAAAATCCGCATCCGTTAATGTTGATACGGAGATACGTTGAGAACACATACCCAAATATAATAGCGGGCTTCGCCCCTCCCCGCAAAGGACGGGCGCCCGCACTCTCTCTTCTTAAAATAAAAACTCTTTAAAGTAAAAACTCTCTTCTTAAAATAAAATAAGGAAACAGACAACAGAAAGATTGCTACACAGGACTGACTGAGAAGGATTTTGGTAAATAAATTGGAAAATGGTTTAAGATTTGAAAAGGTTTAAGATTTAGATTGGTTTTTAGGTTTCACCGTCAATAGGCCAGCCGTCTTCGGCAAGGCAGAAAAGATTGAAACAAAGGATAACAGGAACGAAAAATGGTTTTAGGAAAAAAGTGAAAAGAATGAACAAGCAAGAAAAAAGGACTCCCCGCCGCAAGCGAACGGCAGTGGAGTCCTTTTTTTGTGGGTAAATTGCAATTAAAAATCCGCAATTAAAAATCCCATAAAAAATGGGGAACACGCAGACATTGCGTATTCCCCAGTGTTTCTTTATCAGCCCAAAAATTAGTTGAGGGCGTCGGTAACTTCTGCACCGGCCTTGAACTTGGCCACTTTCTTTGCAGCGATAGTGATCTTCTCCTTGGTAGCGGGGTTGATACCCTCGCGTGCGGGACGCTCGTTGACGCTGAATGTGCCAAAGCCGATGAGCTGTACCTTGTCGCCAGCCACGAGAGCCTCTTTTACGGTTGTACCAAATGCCTCGACTGCGCTCTTGGCCTGAGCCTTGGTCAGGTTGGCCTTCTCAGCCACCTTCTCGATCAGTTCTGTCTTGTTCATAATATTGTTTGTTATTGTTTGTTGTTATATTGACGTATTGTCGTCCGCTCCCCTGCTTCCGTGTGACCGGGCGTTTCCGGCGGCCGTCTGTACGTCGTGCGGCGGTAAACGGCACAGGGAGTGGCGGTTGTGCAAATTTAGGAGTTTCCCCCCATAAATCAAACAAAAAACGGAAAAAAGTGCATAAAATTCCGTAAAAAGCCGCTTTGCTGCGGGGGTCTAGGGTGCAAAGCGATATTTTTTCGTAATTTTGCCGTTGATAATCGTTGGATGGGGGCTTGTCCCCACAACTGTTCTGAACATACCGTTATGCGAAATATTCCCATTGTCACCCGCAATCTGCTTATCGTCAACGTGCTGGCCTATCTGCTGTGCGTCATGGCGAGCCGTATCGTAGATTTCAACGACCTTTTCGGTCTGCACTTCTTCCTTGCGCCCGACTTTCAGGTCTTCCAACTCTTCACCTATATGTTCATGCACGGTGGCTGGAGCCACTTGTTCTTCAATATGTTCGCCCTGTGGATGTTCGGTTGTGTAGTGGAGCGGACGTGGGGTCCGAAGAAATTCCTGGCCTACTATCTGGTGTGCGGCATCGGTGCCGGACTCTTCCAGGAGGCCGCACAACTTGTGCAGTTCTGGACCATCGCGGCCGACAATCTGCCCGGATTCTCTCCTGCCGATACCCTCGTTGTGGCCCGTGCCAATGCAGCGTTGCTCAACGCCTGGACGACGGTGGGCGCTTCGGGATCCATCTACGGCATCCTGTTGGCCTTCGGTATGATCTATCCCAACGAGCGTATCTTCATCTTCCCCCTTCCGGTGCCCATCAAGGCCAAGTGGTTTGTCATGCTTTACGCTGGTGTGGAAGTATACATGGCCCTGCTCACCTCAGGTGACGGCGTAGCCCATCTGGCCCACCTCGGCGGTATGGCCTTCGGTTTCTTCCTCATACGCTACTGGCGCCGTCATCCCGGTGTGGGTTATGGCCCGAATGGCGGACGGCAGTTCTTCGACGGTCTGCGCTCCTCATGGGAGCGTCGTCGCGGATCGTCGTGGACCAGCACCTCATCGCGCAGCAATACCCAGTCTGCCCACCGCGACACCACCACCCACAATGCCGACTGGGACTACAATGCCCGCCGCAAGGCCGAGCAGGAAGAGATAGACCGCATACTCGAAAAGATACGCCGCAGCGGTTACGACTCGCTCACCCGTGAGGAGAAGCAACGTCTCTTCGACAACAGTCGGAGATAAAATCGTGTTTTTTTCTCAAAAAAATATGCGCGAATATTTTTTTGAGGAGATAAAAAACGCACAAAAAAATCCGTCATCGGATGAAGAAAATTAAGAAGTTCACCCTGCGTCTCATCACTGGGGCCAATCTTGCCACCATACTCGCCATGGCCGCCGTAGGCTACAGCGACCGTATCAATCCCGTGGCCCACCCGATAGTGGGCAGTGTGGGATTGGTCTACCCCGTATTGTTGGTAGCCAATCTCGCTTTTCTCGTCTTTTGGACGCTCGTCAGCGTGCGCCGTACCCTCCTTCCGCTGGCCGGCTTTCTCGTCTGCTACGGTCCGACGCGCACCTACTGTCCGCTCAATCTATCGCATGAAGTGCCCGACAGCGGTTGCGTGAAGATACTCACCTACAACATCTACAATCTCGAGACCTGGACCCATCCCGACAACCGTTGCGACATTGCCTATTACATCAGAAAACAAAATGCCGACATCGTCTGTCTGCAGGAGATCGAAATGAACAAAGACAAGCAATTCCTCTTCTTCAGGATGCTCAATGATCTCTACCCCTACACCGACACGGTCACCATCGCCCACCAGAACGACGGCGTAGCCATCTGGAGCCGTTACCCCATCGTCGGCAAGGAGCGCATCAAGTATTGCTCGCCCGGCAATATCTCGGCCGCCTTCCACCTGGTCATCGACAGCGACACCGTGGCCGTCGTTGTCAATCATCTCGAGACCACCGGTCTCTCGCTCGAAGACCGCCGCAACTTCCGCGATATGCTGCACGGTGATGTGCCCGCCCGACAGATGAGCGGCGAGTCGCGCCACCTCTTCCGTCAACTGGGAGCCGCCACCGCCCGCCGCGCTCCCCAAGCCGACAGTGTGGCCGCCTACGTCAGCCGTTGGCGCCCCCGCAGCGCCATCGTCTGCGGCGACTTCAACGACAGTCCCATCTCCTACGTCCACCGTACCGTCGGCCGCGGACTCACCGACTGCTACGCCGCCGTGGGCAATGGCCCCGGCATCTCCTACCACTACAGTTGCTTCTACGTGCGCATCGACAACATTTTTTGTACCGACGACTGGGAGCCGCTCTCTTGTCGCGTAGACAACTCCATCAGCGCCTCCGACCACTATCCCGTGGTATGCGTACTCCGCAAGCGTCCCCGACACTGAGCCGACAAGGGCGAGCGTGCAGGGAAACGTGTGCTTTTCAAGACAATACGGCGCGCAAAACCCAAAAAAAACGGCGTTTATGGCGATAAACGAGCCATAAATTTCCATCAGTCTGAAAAAAATACTATCTTTGCACGACTTGTTCGGAACAGAAAATAAAAAATCATAAAAACAACAAAATGCAGAACAAAGGAATTGTAATTGCAACCGCCGTCCTACTGACGCTTGCAAGCATCTTCTACCTATCCTTCTCTGTAGCCACACGCTACTACGACGGACAGGCCGCGAAGATTGAAGATCCCATCGCTCAGCAGGACTACAAGGACTCCGTGAAGTACCTCGGCATCTACTCCTACCAGAAGTGCCTCGAGACACAGATCGGACTCGGCCTTGACCTCAAGGGCGGTATGAACGTTATCCTCGAGGTCAGCGTGCCCGACGTAGTGGAGACACTCGCCGACCACAAGACCGACGCCGGCTTCACCAAGGCCATGAAGGAAGCCAAGGCTGAGGAGGAAACCAGCCAGAAAGACTTCATCACCCTCTTCATCGATGCCTACCACCGCACCGCTCCCGGTCATAAACTGGCCGAGATTTTCGCCACCCAACAACTCCAGGGCCTCGTGTCGCCCACCAGTTCCGACAGCGAGGTAGAGAAGGTGCTCCGCTCCGAAGTACAGAGCGCAGTCGACAACTCCTTCACCGTGGTTCGCACCCGTATCGACCAGTTCGGTGTCGTGCAGCCCAACATACAGAAACTCGAAGGTCAGCAGGGCCGTATCATGGTCGAGATGCCGGGTGTCAACGACCCCGACCGTATGCGCAACCTCCTCCAGTCGAGCGCCAACCTCGAGTTCTGGGAGACCTACAACTCCGACGAAATCATCCCCTTCCTCTCACAGATCGACCAGCAGTGCGCTGCCGCCCTCAGCGGAAAGACCGAGAAGGCCGACACCACAGCCGTGACCGACACCGCTGCCGTAGAGAAGGAAGCCGCCGCAGAGAAGGCCGCACAGCCCAAGTTCAAGGTGGCCGACAAGAAGAACGGCGCACAGAAGGTATCTGCACAGGAAGCCACCGCAGAGGCCAAGAAGCAGCACCCCCTCTTCGCTATCTTCCAGCCCACAGGCCAGGGCGCACTCAGCACCGTAGGCTATGCCAGCGTGCGCGATACCGCCGAGGTCAACAAGATCATCCACTCCGCCATCGCCAAGAGCGTATTGCCCTCCGACTGCCGTCTGCTTTGGAGCGCCAAGCCCGCCGATGGTCTCACCGTCAAGAACTACTACGAACTGCACGCCATCCGCGTCACCTCCAACAATGGCCGCGCACCGCTTGAGGGCGATGTTGTGACCGACGCCAAAGACCAGTTCAACAACCTCACAGGCCAGCCTGAGGTCAGCATGACCATGAACTCCGACGGCGCACGCCGCTGGGCCGCCCTCACCAAGGCCAACGTAGGCAAGGCCATCGCCATCGTGCTCGACGGCGTCGTCTACTCCGCTCCCCGTGTCAACGGCGAGATTGCCGGCGGACAGTCTTCCATCTCCGGTAACTTCACCATCGAGGATACCAAGGACTTGGCCAACACCCTCAAGTCAGGACGTATGCCCGCCCCCGCCCGCATCGTGCAGGCAGAGGTCGTAGGTCCTACGCTCGGTGCCCAGTCTATCCAACAGGGATTTGTATCGTTCATCATCGCCTTCATCATCCTGATGATATACATGGTGGCCATGTACAACTTCATCCCCGGTATGATCGCCAACTGCGCCCTCATCCTCAACTTCTTCTTCACGCTCGGAATCCTCACCTCCTTCCAGGCAGCGCTTACCATGTCGGGTATCGCCGGTATGGTGCTCTCGCTCGGTACGGCCGTCGATGCCAACGTGCTCATCTACGAACGTACACGTGAGGAACTGCGCGCCGGCAAGGGCGTCAAGCAAGCCCTCAACCTCGGATACAGCAACGCCTTCTCGGCCATCTTCGACTCCAACTTGACCTCCGTCATCACCGGTGTCATCCTCTACGTCTTCGGTACAGGACCTATCCGCGGCTTCGCCACGACCCTGATCATCGGTATCGCCTGCTCCTTCTTCACCGCTGTGTTCCTCACCCGCATCGTGTACGAACACCAACTCAACAAGGACCGCTGGACGAAACTCAACTTCACCACCGCCATCTCTCGCAATCTGCTGCAGAACGTCCGCTTCCCCTTCATGGG
Organism: Flexilinea sp.; assembly: GCA_963653995.1. Lineage (GTDB taxonomy): Bacteria > Bacteroidota > Bacteroidia > Bacteroidales > Bacteroidaceae > Prevotella. The sequence continues at coordinate 1,850 of CAVJZJ010000050.1, read as the reverse complement.
CATCTGGAAGCGTACCTTCTCCGTACTGGCAGTCTTCATCGTTGTCTTCGCAGTAAGTTTCGCCGTACGCGGACTGAGCAAGAGCATCGACTTCACCGGTGGCCGCAACTATGTCATCGCCTTCGAGAAGCCCGTACAGCCCGAGCAGGTACGCGGACTGCTCGCCGAAGCCTTCCCCGGCTGCAACACCGGTGCTCTGGCCCTCGGTACTGACGGCAAGACCATCCGTATCTCCACCAACTACAAGATAGAGAGCAACAACCCCGCCGTCGACGACGAGGCAGAGACCATCCTCTTCAACACGCTGAAGAAAGCCGGTCTCGTCACCCAGAAAGACGTCAAGGCCTTCAAGAACCCTGACATCCGCACAGGCGGTTCCATCATCACCTCTACCAAGGTAGGACCGTCGGTAGCCAAGGATATCACCTATGGCGCCATCGTGAGCGTCATCATCGCCCTGGCCGCCATCTTCTTGTACATCCTCGTGCGCTTCCGCAACCTCGCCTTCTCAGTAGGTTCGGTTGTAGCTCTGGCCGTCGACACCGTGTTCGTACTCGGTATCTACTCTATCTGCTGGGGCTGGTTGCCCATCTCGCTTGAGATAGACCAAACGTTCATCGGCGCCATCCTGACCGTTATCGGTTACTCCATCAACGACAAGGTGGTCGTCTTCGACCGTATCCGTGAGAACCTCCACCTGCATCCCAAGCAGGACTACTACTCACTCTTCAACGAGAGTATCTGCCAGACGCTGGCCCGTACGGTCAACACCTCACTCTCTACGCTTATCGTGCTGCTCTGTATCCTCTTCCTCGGTGGAGAGAGCATCCGCAGTTTCGCTTTCGCCATGAGCCTCGGTGTCATCATCGGTACACTCTCGTCTATCTTCGTGGCCTCGCCCATCGCCTATCTGACCTTGGGACGTGCAGCCAAGAAGCGCGACGCTGCCATCGCCGCTAAGGCCTAATGCCGGCGGTATAGGCAGACTGACAACAAGGAAAATACATTTTTCATAAAGTATCATATCCTTCTTTTTGGCCGCACCTCTGATGGATTCAGGGGTGCGGCAATTTTTTCTCCGTATCGCTGTTGGTCTAAATGGCACCCTCTTCCCAAACGGCAGTCACCTAGCGATATTCGTCCCCTCCCCCCCCGAAAAAGAAACATACCGTCATCCCAAGCGATACCATCCCTATGCACAACGAAGAATTTCTCCTCCACAAGTTGGAGCATCGCGGCATCCGTCCCACGGCCACACGCCTGCTCATCCTCTCCGAGATGATACGAGGCGATGAGACCGTCTCGTTGCCCTCGCTCGAGCGGTTGCTGCCCACGGTCGACAAGTCCACCATCTCGCGCACGCTGGCCCTCTTTCTCCTCCACCGTCTCATTCATGCCGTCGACGACGGTACGGGCACGCTCAAGTACGCCGTGTGTGCCGACGACTGCGACTGTTCGGTAGAAGACGAGCATACCCACTTCTATTGTGAGCACTGCCACCGCACGTTTTGTCTCAAGCGCATAGCCGTGCCCGTCGTGCCGTTGCCCGACGGTTTCCGGTTGACAGGCGTCAACTATGTGCTCAAGGGGCTTTGTCCCGAGTGTGCGTTGAAGGCGGAGGGGTAGCCCTATAAAAACAGAATTGTCCCGTAAATAATAATCGCAAGCGTGAGTCCCGTAGGGACGACAGAGTATAGCGTAGGGCGTAAGCCCTACGTATTCGTTTGGCGCGCAAACGTTGCCCTAGGGGGCGCATAATTCCATTTTTTTTGTAACAGTTGAAATATGCGCCCCTTACTCTAAGTTTGCAGAAGATTGCGGCGTAGCCGCATAATTCTCAAAAAGGAACT
>CAVJZJ010000049.1:0-18870 GCA_963653995.1 Flexilinea sp. | reverse complement strand
AATATGTTCGGCTAAAATTCAAAAATCCAACAAAGGTAATTTATAGAACCCGCCTCTAATGAAATGCTGAATAAAAAAAGCGAGTTCTCAATAAAAACCGTTTTTATGAGAACCCGCCATAGACTATTTATTTTCCTAATTTTTCCTTGAAGGGCAACAGGGGCAATCCGCCTTGGTTGCGAAGATTGCCGAGCGAGAAGTTATGGAAGCAGTAGGCCACCTGTTTGGGGGCTTTCACCTCGGGACAGGTCACGATGATGCCGCGTTGCCAGTCGGCCGTGGCCGTGGCCTTATGGAACACGCCGTCATCGCCAGCCAGTTCGAATCCCTCAATGCCATCGATGGGCTGCACGCCCTTTTCGGTGTCGGCCAAGCGCACATAGACCTTGTCGCCGTCGACCGACGCACTCTCAAACGAGGGTGAACGGCAGATGAGGTTCGACCAACCGTAGGTGTCGCCAAGGGCGAGGTAAGCCAACCGCTCACCCACCTTGCGCTTCTGCGTGGGGTGTATCTGCCGCATCTCGTGGGGATAGGCGCAGTCGTTGGTGCCTACTATGCCGCTATGGGCTATCTGTCGCGCGGCGAGATGTTGCTGTTCGCGCAGGAGCGCGCCCTCCGTACCCTCGGCATCGTCGTAGAAGTAGGGAGCGATCTCTACAAGGTAGAACGGCAGGTCGCTGTTGCCAAAACCCTTGCGCCACTCATCGACGAGCATCGACAGACGGTGGGCGTAGTCGGCGGTATGGTAGCCTACGTTGGAACAGCCTTGATAGTAAAGGATGCCGCGCACGGTGTACGGCAGTATAGGATGGAAGGTGGCGTTGCCCCACACCATCGGACGGTAGTAGTCGGTCTCCATCGCATAGATGGAAGCGGAGTCAAGATGTTCGTCGGTCTCGGCACGCAGGCAGTCCTCACTGAGCCATGACTCCACACGGGTGCCGCCCTTGTTGGCTTCTACGATACCCACCGGCACATCGAGGGCACGGTGCAGCGCACGGGCGAAAAAGTAACCTGTAGCGCTGGCCCAGGTCACATTGGCCGGTGTGGTCTCCAACCATCGGCAGTCGGCATCGTCGAGCGGACGCATACTCATGCGCGACGGTATCTTGCAGTAGCGCACAGCGTGCGCAGAGGCAGCGGCAGAGGTCACGGTCTCATTGTATCCTTCGACGGGACACTGGTCAAACCCGCGCACGGGCATCTCCATATTGCTTTGTCCTGCAGCCACCCACACCTCACCGGCAAGGATACCCGAAAGCGTAGTCTGCTCGCCATCGTCGAACGTCAGCGAGAGCGGCGTATATCCGGCCTCGGGGGTATGCACGCGCACCGACCAGCGACCGTCGCGTCCGGTCTTGGCCGTGACAGGGGTATCGGTCCATGAGGCACGCACGGTGACGGTACGTCCGGGTTTGTCCCATCCCCACAGGCGCACATCCGTGCTATGTTGCAGTACCATGTTGTCAGAAAGAATGTGTGGGAGCCGCACCTTCGCCTGCGACAAGAGGCAGGCAGCAGCGGCAAGAGAAAGCATTAAAAATCGTTTACGCATATCGGCTTTGCTGTTATACAAATGCAATATTACGAAAAAAACGCTACCTTTGCAAATGATGACACCACAAAATCACCACATCTGACTATGAAAACAACAAGACTGCTTACAATCTTCCTCTTCGCCCTTGTATCCATGGCGGTGAGCGCACAGCGCACGTTCGACATTGATCTCTGGCAAGGACGCACACCCAACAAGAACGGCGACGCGACCGACACGGCCCGCGTGCGCGTGTTCCTTCCCAAAGAATCGAAGGCCACAGGCCGCGCCATCGTGATCTGTCCCGGCGGCGGATACGAGACCCTCGCCATACACCACGAGGGCTACGACTGGGCACCCTTCTTCAACAATATGGGCATCGCCGTGGTCGTACTCAAATACCGTATGCCGCACGGACATACCGATGTGCCCATCAGCGATGCAGAGGAAGCCATGAGGCTCGTGCGCCGCAACGCCAAGGCATGGAAGATAAATGCCGCCGATGTGGGCATCATGGGATCATCGGCCGGCGGACATCTGGCCTCTACCATCGCCACCCACTCCAAGGGCGACGCCAAACCCGACTTCCAAATCCTCTTCTACCCCGTCATCACGATGATGTCTGACTTCACCCACGCCGGATCGCACGACAACCTGCTGGGCAAGGATGCCAAGAAGAAGCAGGAACAACTCTACAGCAACGACCTGCAGGTGACCCGCGTCACACCGCGCGCCTGTCTGATGCTCGCCGACGACGACCACCTCGTGCTCGCAGCCAACAGCGTGAACTACTACGCCGAGCTCTACCGTCACGACGTGCCGGCCGCCCTGCACATCTATCCCGGCGGAGGTCACGGTTTCGGCATGAAGACCGACTTCCCCTATCACACGGAGATGCTGCTCGACCTCCGCGCTTGGCTCGAGAGTTTTTAGGCACACATATTACGTGAGACCTTTCTTCCTCTGGTACACGGCAACACACAGAAGAACCGCTTTTCCACCGGAAAAGTTTGGTCAATTGGAAGAAAAGGCATAACTTTGCAACCGAAGAACATACAGGACAGCAGAATAGAGAATTCCGACAGCAAGACACGATGTCGGAATTCTTTGTTTTGTTGTCTTGTCCGAAATTTTAATAATAATAAAAAACTTATTACATTATGGCTTACATGTCACAAGAAGGCTACGACAAACTCGTGGCCGAACTCCAGCGGCTCGAAGCCGTCGAACGGCCAAAGGCATCGGCCGCCATCGCTGAAGCCCGCGACAAGGGCGACCTCAGCGAGAATTCCGAATACGATGCCGCCAAAGAGGCACAGGCTCATCTCGAAGACAAGATCAACCGCCTCAAACTGGCCATCACCGAGGCCAAGATTGTCGACACCTCACGACTGAGCACCGACTCCGTACAGATACTCTCTACAGTAGAGATGACCAACCTCGCCACCAAAGCCAAGATGACCTACACCATCGTCAGCGAGAACGAGGCCAACCTGCGCGAAGGCAAGATCTCTATCAAAACCCCTATCGCACAGGGACTGCTCAACAAGAAGGTAGGCGAAGTGGCCGAAATCAAGATTCCGCGCGGCACCATACAACTCCGCATCGAGAAGATCACCATCGAGTAGACTCGAATCTACGGTAAAAACGACTAAAAAAAACGATAGAATATGGATATCTTCTCAAAGATTGCCGCAGGCGAAATACCCAGTTACAAGTGCGCCGAGAACGACGAGTTCTACGCATTTCTCGACATCAACCCCATCGCCAAAGGCCACACGCTGGTCATTCCGCGCCGTGAGGTAGACTACATCTTCGACATGGACGACGACGAGATCGGACGCTTCCAGACCTTCGCCAAGAAGGTGGCCGTGGCCCTGAAGAAAGCCTTTCCCTGCCGCAAGGTAGGCGAGGCCGTGCTCGGACTCGAAGTGCCGCACGCACACATCCACCTCGTACCGATGCAGAGCGAGGGCGACCTCAACTTCGCCAATCCGAAACTCTCGCTCACCGAAGACGAGTTCTGTGCCATCGCCGCAAAGATATACGCTGCTTTCCAGGAAGGATAATTTTTTATCTTGGACAAAGCATTATCGCACCCCGCATACAAAAGGCCGGTCTCCCATCGGAGGCCGGCCTTTTGTATGCGGGTACACGATCAAAAAATGCCTCAGCACCGTGAGGCCAGCCAAGCGCCGAGCGCCACAAAGACAAAGCCCAGCACCACACTGCCACCGGCATAGAGGGCCGATGAAAGTGTCTGTCCCGACCGCAACAACCCCATACCCTCATTGCAGAAGGTAGAGAAGGTCGTGAAACCGCCACAGAACCCCGTCGTGAGCAGTAAGCGCAACTCCTCGCGTCCCATCGCTTCACGACCCGATAGTCCATAGAGAAAACCGATGAGCAGACACCCCACCACATTCACCACCAGCGTGGGCCACGGAAATCCCGCACACACATGTTCCTGCACAAGGCGCGACACCCAATATCGCGCCACCGACCCCGCGGCACCGCCGAGGGCCACCATCAATATTTTTATCATAACGGCTGCAAAGGTACACTTTTTCCGTAGCATACGCCACCACAGGAGCGGCCGACACTTCCACTCGTTCACATATTTCATAAAAAAAGAAAATAAAACACTGCACACGATATGTATACTACCAAAAATGAGTAACTTTGTGCGAATTATATTTTTTTAGATGTTATTTTAAGACATAGATGAACGTTATTACAAAAACAGTATCATTGCCTGATGGAAGAACCATCAGCATTGAGACCGGGAAAGTGGCAAAGCAGACCGACGGAAGCGTTGTTCTACGTATGGGCAACACCGTACTTCTCGCCACTGTTTGTGCCGCAAAAGATGCAGTTCCCGGAACAGACTTCATGCCCCTCCAGGTAGACTACCGGGAGCAGTACTCAGCAGCAGGACGCTTCCCCGGCGGATTCACCAAGCGTGAAGGCAAGGCAGGCGACAACGAGATCCTCACGTCGCGTCTGGTAGACCGCGTGCTCCGCCCGCTCTTCCCCTCCAACTACCACGCAGAGGTATACGTACAGATCATGCTCCTCAGCGCCGACGGCGTAGACCAGCCCGACGCATTGGCCGGATTTGCAGCATCAGCCGCAATGGCTTGTTCAGATATTCCCTTCGAATGCCCGATTTCAGAAGTCCGCGTAGCCCGCGTCAACGGCGAGTACGTCATCGACCCGACCTTCGAGCAGATGAAAGAAGCCGACATGGACATCATGGTCGGTGCCTCCGCCGAGAACATCATGATGGTGGAAGGCGAGATGAAGGAAGTATCCGAGCAAGATATGATCGGTGCCCTCAAGGCCGCTATGGAAGCCATCAAGCCCATGTGCGAACTGCAGACCGAACTGTCGAAAGAACTCGGCACAGACGTCAAGCGCGAATACTGCCATGAGGTCAACGACGAGGAACTGCGCGAGCAGATCCGCAAGGAGACCTACGACAAGTGCTACGCCATCGCCCAGGCCGGCGACCACGACAAGAAGTCACGCGAGGAAGCCTTCGACAAGATTCTCTCCGACTTCCAGGAAGCCTACGACGCTGCCCACACCGACCTCGCTCCCGAGGAACTCGATGAGAAGCACGCCGAGATGGGCCGCTACTACGCCGACGTGATGCGCGACTCCATGCGCCGCTGCATCCTCGACGAGGGCAAGCGTCTCGATGGCCGCAAGACCGACGAGATCCGCCCCATTTGGTGCGAGGTATCACCCTTGCCCATGCCCCACGGAAGCGCCATCTTCACCCGTGGTGAGACACAGTCGCTCTCTACCTGTACGCTCGGCACCAAGATGGACGAGAAGATGGTCGACGACGTACTCGACAAGAGTTACCAGCGTTTCCTCCTGCACTACAACTTCCCGCCCTTCTGCACCGGAGAGGCCAAAGCACAGCGTGGCGTAGGCCGTCGCGAGATTGGTCACGGCCACCTCGCATGGCGCGGACTGAAGGGTCAGATACCCGAAGACTTCCCCTACACCGTACGTCTCGTGTCACAGATTCTTGAGTCCAACGGTTCGTCCTCTATGGCTACCGTATGCGCCGGAACACTCGCCCTCATGGACGCCGGTGTACCAATGAAGAAGCCCGTCAGCGGTATCGCTATGGGTCTGATCAAGAACCCCGGCGAAGAGAAGTACGCCGTACTGAGCGACATCCTCGGCGACGAGGACCACTTGGGCGACATGGACTTCAAGACCACCGGTACCAAGGACGGACTCACCGCCACACAGATGGATATCAAGTGCGACGGGCTCAGTTTCGAGATTCTCGAGAAGGCACTCATGCAGGCCAAGGCCGGCCGTGAGCACATCCTCGGCAAACTCACCGAGACCATCGCAGAGCCCCGCGCCGAACTCAAGCCGCAGGTACCGCGCATCGTACAGATTGAGATACCCAAGGAATTTATCGGTGCAGTCATTGGCCCTGGCGGAAAGATCATCCAGCAGATGCAGGAAGAGACCGGCGCTACCATCACCATCGACGAGGCCGACGGCGTAGGCAAGGTGCAGGTATCCGCCCCCAACAAGGACTCTATCGATGCCGCTCTCGGCAAGATCAAGGCCATCGTGGCCATCCCCGAGGTAGGCGAGATCTACGAGGGTACCGTACGCTCCATCATGCCCTACGGATGCTTTGTAGAGATACTGCCCGGCAAGGACGGTCTGCTCCACATCTCCGAGATTGACTGGAAGCGTCTCGAGACCGTAGAAGAGGCCGGTATCAAGGAAGGTGACAAGATCAAGGTGAAACTCCTCGAGATTGACCCCAAGACCGGCAAGTACAAGTTGTCGCACCGCGTGCTCATCGAGAAGCCCGAAGGCTACGTAGAGCGTGAGCGTCGTCCCCGTGGCGAGCGTCGTCCCCGTGGCGAGCGTGGCGAACGCCGCGACCACTAAGCAACATCATCAATAAGACAATAGCCAAAGGCCTGCTCCGTCGAACGACGTGGCAGGCCTTTTTTATTTGTACAAACAAATCCTTTGGGGGACTCATTGTTTGAGAAATCCCGATAGGGGATTGCGGTTTGCGTCAATCCCCCTATCAGGATATTCATTGCGGACCTTACTTGACAAACTTGAAGGCGTGTTCTCCGTCATTGGCTTTCACCACAACGATATAGGCACCTTCGGGTTGTCCGGCGCGGCTGACAACGGCCGTACCTTCGCCCTCACCTGCGGCCACGAGTTGGCCGGCGAGGTTGAGTACCTGAAGGGCAACATGACCCTCAGCACCTGTCACGGTGATACGGTCTTTGGCAATCTGAAGGTCGTAGCCAGTAGTGGTCTCATTGATGCCTGTAGGCACTGCCACATTGATATAGACGGTCTGATCGGCATTGATGTCGCTGAGCGTTTCAGAGAGCGGTTGACCTTCGGTCAGTTCCACAGCCTTCTCCTCACCATTGAGCACATAACTGGTGACCGTATAGCCCGTCTTCGGTGTTGCACCGAAGGTGACCGACCCACCTTTGGACACACGGCCCTGTACGGTACCGTCATCCTCAGTGAGGGTCTTCTCAGCATTGGCGATGCTCAGGTCTACCCCAAAAGGGGCGGAAACAGTGACCACGAGATACTTGTTGGTCGTGCTGGCCGTACTTACTTCGGAATAGTTGTAAGCACCGACACGCAGTTCGAAACCGGTCAGAGAGATGGTCTTGCCGTCCTCGCCGAGCGTGAGAGCACCAGCGGCTACAGGTTCACAGATATGCTCCTTGTCGTAGGCCGTACCCTCGAGGTCGCCGTCTACATACACCTTGATCATACCGTTGTTCTCGCGCAGGCAAACCACATGATGGCTATTGCCGTCGCTCACATTGGTATCGGCCGTGTAAGACAGTTCACCGACGGTGAAGCATACCTTTCCACCTACAAGGGCTACACTGTATGCGCCAGCCTGAGAAGCAATAGTGGCATTGCTCTCGGTAGTATTGAGGAGGAAGGAGAGCGAGAAGGCGCCGCGACCGTTGAAATACTTGCCCGATGTGGGTTGTACGGCTCCGGTGAGCGTAGCCTGCTGGGCGTCGTCGCAGTGCAGATCGGTCTTGACGGTAGCAGCATCGGCGGGGGTAACGTCAGCGGCAGAAGCCACCTTGACAACAACGCCACCAGGGTTGTAGAAGAACTCGGGCGATGCGGCAGTTGTGGTATTACCATTCCAGTCGACCAGACCAGCCACCTCTACGGTGTACTTCTTGCTCTCATCGAGCGTAGTACCGAAGGTGAGGTCGAGTGTGCGGTAGTCGGCAGCAGTAGACACGGCCGAAGCGGTGGCTACGGTCTGTCCGTCGGCCTTGAGCACAAACTCATCGGCTTGGGCGATGACGGGTTCGTCGAACTTGAGGGTGACGTGTCCGTCGGTGATGCTTGTTGCGGTCTCTACGGCAGCGGGTGTTTCGTCCTTGGCGCCGAAGCGGATAAGACGAATCTCACCACCCTTGAGGGTCACAGAGAAGGTCTGTCCGTAGGAGAGAGCGGTTGTGCCGACGTTCACATTACTGGTAATGTCTGTGGAGGCCTCAGTCTGACTGCCGGAGTACTCCATCACAAGGCTGGGATAGAGACCGGTAGCGCTTTCTGGTACACCGACGCTCTTGTCGAGTGTGAAGGTGTAGGTCTTGGACGAACTTGACGGGTTGCGGAAGGAGACGAGACCTTGTGCCTGACCATTGTCGGCAGTGTTCCAGCAGGAGTAACCGTAGATGTTACCATTGACAGGCGACTGACCGAAGTAGATGGAGTTGCGCAGGATGTCGAAGTTCTTGTCGATGAACGAGAGGGCCTCGGCATTGATCATCCACTTATTGCCCTCGTTGAGGAGGTTGTAACTGTAGAGCATCTCCCAGAAGGCGGTACCGCGGGTAGACATCATATAGAGGTACGCACGGAACTCGGAGTCGGTCATGGCGTTGGCGGACACGCAGTCGGTCTTGCCGTAGACGGGGTCGTGGTTGAAGATGTTGGCTTGCGGGAACTGCAGTTGCTGGTTGTTGATGAACTCATAGTAGCGGTCGTCACGATAGGTGAGTTGCTGATCCATCTCACGGGTGCGGCTGTAGACCGACTTGCGGCCCATATCCTGTGAGTTCTGAATCCATACGGAGTTGCTCCACTGCAGGATCCAGGGTGAAGGATTGACGTAGCAGGTGAGGTTGATCCAGAGGTCGGAGTTGCGCGAGTCGGCATCCTTGTACATGTCGCTCAGCACGTTGTACCAACGCTCCCAATGTTCGGTGAAGTAGTAGTTGCCGTTCTTGCCGCCCACGATGTAGCGTCCGTTCTTCGAAGCCTGGGGTTGCTGGGTGGCAAATCCGTCGAGTTTCCAGTAGTTCACACCGTAGTCTTGCTGCTGCTTGATGAAGAACTCACGCAGTTTGGCTACATATACAGAGTCACCGGTGACGATATCGTCGGTGGTAGTGCTATAAGTACCGTTGCCTTGGCTCTCAAGGAACTTGGCAAAACTGCTGGGGAAATTGTATCCGCCGCGCGGGCCAAGCCAGATACCGAAGCCGGAACCGTAGCGTTTGGCGATGTCGCTGGCACCTTGCAGACCGTTGGGGAACTTGGAGTTGAACTCCCAGAAACCGGTCACATTGCTGGTCGTGCCAGAGCGTGAAGCGTCGCTGACATTGTAGTTGTTCCATCCGTCATCTACCACATAGGCATCCATCGGACGGAGACCGTACTGGCTGAAGCCGCGCTCCATCTCCTTGAACGAGGTATTGATACGCTCCTCGGTGATGGTGAGCATCCAGTCATACCATGAGTTGTACTGCATACGGGCCTGGATGGGGCGGGCGATGGTGTTGATGTACTTGAAGAAGTCGGTGCGCACGATGTTCAGGTCGGTCACCGAGCGGGTAGCGCCGATGACGTTGCTCCAGGTCTGGAACTGTCCGTCGGCATTGAGACGGTGCTCATTGTTGTCGAGTGTCTTGAGCGACTTGCCGCTGTAGTAGCGGGTGTGGAACATATTGTCGTCGTCGATCTCGTTTTCGGCCTGCGGGAACTCAGATCCGAAGAACATACCGTCGATATATACCGGCTGACCGAGGGTGATGGTGTAAGCCGTCATGCCACCCACACCGCCAGAGGTCTGCGAGCGGGTCCACTTGTCGGTGGAAGCCACGTCTTGCGTGCCGAGGTTCTCCATCTCGATATAGTCGATGGGCGTATTCAGCGCCACGTCGTCGGCGGCCTTGATCAGGAGGTACTTGCGCATGAAGTGGTCGGCGTCTTTCATCTCTACGACCATATCGATGTCCCAAGTAGACTCTACGCCGTCCTCGGCGTTGGTGTGCTTGTAGGGAGCCATGTCGAAGATGACACGCTTGCCGCCGTCGATATCCTCGGTGCGTACCTCGTTGACGGTCATGTCAGAGGCCACGAGATAGGAACGTTTCACGATGTCGGCATCGATCTTGCTATCGGTAAGATAGAACTCGGCGCAACCGCTGAAATTGCTGCCGTTCATGGCCGATGTGCAGGTGAGTTTCACATACTTGGCGGTGTACTCAGCGCCAAGGCTCACCCATTCGGTCTCGATGGTGGTATAGCTGAAGGATCCTTTCTTGACGAGCGTCCAGTTGGTCTTGTCGTCGGAGATATAGAACTCATATCCCTTCACACAACCATTGGTCTGCACACCCTCGTAACGGCCGAGGTATCCAAATCCACGGAATGCGGTGGCCTCGGGCAGGGTGATGATCAGACTGTGGGGCAACACATCGGTACCCGTGCCAGTGCCTTCGGGATGGCTGGAGTCCTCATACCAAGAGTGCCACAGCGAACGTTCGTTGCCGTCGATGGCCAACGAAGGATCACCCGTGGTGCTGCTCTCGTGTATCCATGAGTCGGCCTCGGCGGTCCAACCGGTGCGGTCGAGCGGAGTGATTTCTTCTGTCTCGCCGTCACTGCTGGTCTGTGCCTCACTGCTGAGACGGAACTCGGCGGTGTTGGCATACTTCAGTCCGTTGAAGGACGAGGTGATGACAAACTTCACGTAGCGGCAGGTCACGGCCTCGGGCAGGTCTACCCAGCGTTCCTCAAGTTGGAAGGTTTCAAACGTGCCTTCCGTCACCTTGGTGAGCGCATCGGGATCGTCGCCGGCATAGAGTTCCCATGACTTCACCTGTCCGTTGGCTTCAGCACCGAGGGAGTGCTGGCGCGGCGTGAAACCGAAACTCTTGACGGTCTGCTCCGTCTGCATGTCGATCAAAAACCAGTGCGGCATCTCCATCACTGTAGCGTCGCTACCGTCGTAATTGGAGTGCCAGTAGGTGTTGGCATCACCGTCGATGATGAGGTCGGCCCATCCGTCCTTGCCGTCATTGTCGTAGGAAAATCCGTCGACAGTGACCGTCCATCCGGTGCGGTCGAGCAGTCCAGCGATAGGTTTCTCCTGGTTGGAAGGATTGAGAGCAAACTCCTCACTGCCTTCACCGGGAGTGAACGTCACGCCGGTACGCTTGTTGACGAGGACGCCGGGCTTGAGTTTCTTGCCGCCCGTCTTGAACGTACGCGACAGATACTCGTTGCCGATGGTCACCTCTCCGTCGGTCTGCGATACTGTCACCTGTCCACTGACCTCAGTGACTGTACAGACAGACAGACAGACAGCGAGCGTACAGACAATCGTTGAAAATCTGTTTTTCATAAAATAATTGTGATAGTTAATAAAATGTTGATAAAAGGTCGAGGGGGGAAAGTGTACATCCTCAGGGTACTCCACACTACACCACCTATAATTGCAAAGTTAGTCGTTTTTTTGTGCAATTGTGCGAAATGACCGACTTTTATTTGTCCGTGCGGGAGATTTACCCTATCTTTGCACATCTGAATACCTGACCTATATCATTTTTTAATTTATTATACCCAAACTACAAACCTACATCACACATGAAAAAGATTCTATCTCTTTTCACCATGCTTTTGGTGACCATGGCCGCTATGGCAGCCATCGACCCCGTGGAAGTCGTGACGCCCGGCTATCAGCCCGGTGGTGCCGCCTTCGGCAACGACAATTCTTACACCATCGACTGGGACAAGCAGTATGTCAAGGCTGTCATCGACGTGTCTACCTGCACCGGAACGAGTGAGAACATTCTCTCCGTGGGCGAGGATCTCGACAGTTGGTGGATCGGCGGATGGCACTTCTACTACTCCGTCAACCACGCTTCCTACGGCGCACACGCGCTCAAGGTAGACTACCTCGACACCAAGGCCAACGGCGGCGGACACCCACTGCTCACCTACAAGACCGACATCACCGGCACCATCACCGTGGAGATCTCCAAGGAGCACGGCGTGCTCGTCAACGGCGAGGAGTACAACTCCTTCAACGGCGACCAGACTGGCACATGGCAGGAACTCTCCGCCAAACTGTGGGCCGCCACTACCATACAGATCGGTAGCGCAGAAGGTGCCAACCGTAGCAACGCCACCTACACCTCAGTAGAGATTCTGCCCATCGAGACCGAAGATCCCATCACGGTAGTAAGCGACACCACCTACACCGACAGTCTGATGACCAGCATCGTGGCCAACGAGGGCGATCCCGCCATCCTCAAGGCTGCCGACAAACAACTGCTCGTGGAGAAGATGTCTGACGACACCTATCACTTCACCTTCAAAGACTTCTGCATCGACGGACACAACCTCGGCGATGTCACCGTCAACGACGTGAAACTCTACACCGACTCCGACGGCGACTTCTATAGCATCGAGGAAGACGGCAAGACCGTCACCCTCACCACCGACGACGAGACCTTCAACGGCGCTACGCTCAACATCGACATCTTCAACGCTGCCCCCTTGACCGCCGAGAACGGCAAGCCCTACTTCACGGCTTATATGGAACTGTCGGGCACTGTCGGCACCGATACCTACGAACTGGCCGCTTCCTTCGGTTCCGAACCAAAGGACGAGGAGGCCACCGACAAGGAGATCATCATCGCCGAGGATTATCAGGCCGACGGCACGGGCTTCCTCTACACCACCCCGATCGATTGGGACAAGTACAAGGTACAGGCCATCGTCGACGTGACCAACTGCCAGCGCTCCACCGAGGATATCCTATCCGTAGGTACTGACGCTACCACTTGGGAACTCAACATCCACGTCTACAGAAAGTCGAGCGGTGTCTTCACCTCCTTCTGGGACGGCAAAGACGGCATGGGCAACAACAATACCGGTGAGTACACCGTAAACAACAATCCTGTCACCATCGAGATCTCCAAGGCCGACGGCCTCGTAGTAGACGGCACCGTCAAGATTGCCGCCAACCGCATGGACAGCCTCTACCGCCTCACCGAGATTGCCATCGGCAGCGGCGAAGGCACCAGCCAGCAATCGTACGCGCTCTACAAGAGCATCAAACTCGTGCCCCTCGCTACCACACCCGATCCTGAGACCAACGACACCGTAGCCTACGCCGGACAGATGGCCTACACCTTCGATATGTACGGCGACAAGACCTATGCCGGCGACCGCAACGCCACCGTCGAACTGGTCAAGAAGACCGACGACACCTACACCTTCATCATCAAGAACATGCTCGATGCCGACAGCGAGGTCATGGGCGACTTCTCCTTCGATGTCAACGTAGAGGAGGCAGACGGCACCACCTACATCACCGCTACCGAGGCCTCAGCAGCACTGCCCGGTGAATGGTCGGCCTACAACGGCACCGTCACCATGACCGGTGTTTCCACCGCTGAAGGCGAGATGACCGCCGACTTCACCATCAACTACGGTGGTTTCTACACCGCTACGCTGAAGTTCGGTCCCGATACCGCCACCGCCATCAATGACGCTACCACCGACCGCACCGTCACCGGTATCTACACCATCGGCGGAGCCAAGGTACAAAGCCTGCAAAAGGGTGTTAACATCGTACGGCAGGCTGACGGCAAGACCGTGAAGGTGATCAAGTAAGAGATACATACCAAAAGTTCTGAAAGGGTAGAGTATTCAAAATCCCAAATTTGTAGAGTTTTGCATACTAAGCCCTGGAAGGGCGTAACGATTCTAGCCCAGGGTGAGGATGGAGCGAAGCGACATCCGCAACCCTGGGTTTTCATGTATGCTGAGGACGGTTGGCCTGTAAGGTCAACACAACAACATGCGGGTTGTGCAGACCTTATAGGCCAGCCTTGAAAACCGACCGTATACCCAGGGTTACGCTTCGCGGCTAACGCCGCTTCGCTCACCCTGGGCTGGGGTCGTTACGCCCTTACAGGGCTTAGTATGCAAAACCTCACAAAATTCCGCACGTTTTTTTTATCCGATTTTGAACACCCTACAGGGGCAACGTTAGGTTAGAACAAAAAAGGTAGGGCCGAGGCCCTACCCTGTATTATGCCGTCCCTACGGGACTCACTGTTTACGAAAATCCTACGGGACTCCTATAATTTGGAAATCCTACCAGACCCCAATAATTTACTTATTGTCTGAGATAAGGTTCTCACCCGTCATGTCGGCAGGCTGCTCCAGACCCATGATATGGAGGATGGAGGGAGCGACGTCGGCCAGACGGCCGTCCTTCACGGTAGCCGAGTTGTTGTCGGTGACGTAGATGAAGGGCACGGGGTTGAGCGAGTGGGCGGTGTTGGGCGTGCCGTCGGCATTGATGGCATTGTCGGCATTGCCGTGGTCGGCGATGATGATGACCTCATAGTCATTGGCCTTGGCAGCCTCTACCACTTCCTTGACGCAATTGTCGATGGTGTGTACAGCCTTGGCGATGGCATTGTAGATACCGGTGTGACCTACCATGTCGCCGTTGGCGAAGTTGACCACGATGAAGTCATACTCCTGGGTATCGATAGCGCCAACCAGTTTGTCCTTCACCTCGGGTGCGCTCATCTCGGGCTTAAGGTCGTAGGTAGCCACCTTGGGAGAAGGCACGAGGATACGGTCTTCACCCTCGTAGGGTTGCTCGCGGCCACCGTTGAAGAAGAAGGTGACGTGGGCGTACTTCTCGGTCTCGGCGGTATGCAACTGGCGTTTGCCCTGCTTGGAGAGATATTCGCCAAGCGTGTCCTGTACGTTCTCCTTGGGGAAGAGGATGTGCACGCCCTTGAACGAGGCATCGTACGGTGTCATGCAGTAGTACTGCAGACCGGGGATGGTGTGCATGCCTTCCTCGGTGAGATCCTGCTGGGTGAGTACCTCGGTGAGTTCCTTGGCACGGTCGTTGCGGTAGTTGATGAAGATGACCACGTCGCCCTCACCGATGGTTCCGTCGACAGTGGAGTTGTGGATAGGCTTGACAAACTCGTCGGTCACGCCCTCGTCGTAACTCTCCTGCATGGCGGATACCATATCGGCAGACTGCTTGCCCTTGCCCTCTACGAGCAGGTCATAGGCTTCCTTGACACGGTTCCAGCGCTTGTCGCGGTCCATAGCGTAGAAGCGGCCCACGATGCTGGCGATATGTGCGCCGTTGGCATCACAGCATTGCTGTACCTGCTCGATAAAGCCCTTGCCCGACTTCGGGTCGGTGTCGCGGCCGTCCATGAAGCAGTGTACATAGACATTGGAGAGTCCGTACTCCTTGCCGATCTCAATAAACTTGAAGAGGTGGTCGAGCGAAGAGTGTACGCCGCCGGTAGAGGTAAGACCCATGAGATGGAGTTTCTTGCCAGTCTTCTGGGCATAACTGTAGGCGCTGACAATCTCGGGGTTCTGAAGGATGGAACCGTCCTTGCAGGCACGGTTGATCTTGACAAGGTCTTGGTACACGATACGTCCGGCACCGATATTGAGGTGACCTACCTCGGAGTTTCCCATCTGTCCGTCGGGCAGACCCACATCCTCGCCACAGGCGAGCAGTTGGGAGTGTGCGCTGACAGCCGTCAGATAGTCGAGATAGGGTGTAGGCGTATTGTAGATCACGTCGCCTGCACCATGTTTGCCGATGCCCCATCCGTCGAGGATCATCAAAAGTGCTTTCTTTGCCATAATATTTTTTGAGTTTTTCTATAGTGACGTACCCTCCACATTGACGGCACGCCAAAATGTTATTGTTGAAAAATCAGATGTAAAACAATGACCGTCCATGCCAGTTACATCGAGGGCGGTTCACTATGCAAAGTTAGTGGTTTTTGGCTGAATATGCCCCAATACGGAAAAAAATGTGTAAGTTTGCAATCTATAAACGAAACATTCTATACCATACGATATGAAGATACCATCATTGACCCGCGTGCTCGCCACCGTCGCCACCCTGCTGACCGTCATCGCGTTCACGGCATGCAACGAACGCAAGTTTCATGTGGAGGGCACCGTCACCGATGCCAAAGACTCCACACTATATTTCGAGAACATGAGTCTCAACGGTCCTGTCGTAGTCGACTCCGTACGCCTCGGTGAAGACGGCACGTTCGCCTTCGACGGCAAGGCCACCGACGCTCCTGAATTCTACCGTCTGCGCATCGCCGGACAGATTATCAACGTCGCCGTCGACTCCACCGAGACCATCTCCGTCAAGGCCTCCTACCCCACTATGGCCACCGGCTATGAGGTGAGCGGATCTGACGACTGCGCCAAGATACGCGAACTGGCCCTGCTGCAGATGCAACTCCAAGGACAGATCAACGCCGCCATAGCCGCTCCCGGACTGGGTGTCGAGGCCGTGCAGGACAGTATTCTCACGCTGCTCGAACAGTACAAGCAGCATGTCAAGGTCAACTATATCTTCAAGGAGCCGATGAAGGCCTACGCCTACTTCGCCCTCTTCCAGACCATCGCCGCCGGCGGACAGTCGGCCCTCATCTTCAATCCCCGCAACAACGCCGAAGACAATAAGGTGTTCGCCGCCGTGGCCACCAGTTGGGATACCTTCTATCCCGGCAATGAGCGCGGCACCAATCTCCACAACATTGCCATCGAAGGCATGAAGGACGTGCGCATCATGCGCAATCAGCAAGCCGACCGCACCATCGAAGCCAGCAAGGTGAACACCACCGGCATCATCGACATCGCCCTCCGCGACAACCGCGGCAATCTGCAACGCCTCTCCTCGCTCAAGGGCAAGGTGGTACTGCTCGATTTCCACGTCTTCGCCAGCGACAACTCCACCGAGCGCATCATGAGCCTGCGCAATGTATACAACAAGTACCACAGCCGCGGACTGGAGATCTATCAGGTATCCGTCGACCCCGACGAACACTTCTGGAAGACACAGACCGCCGCCCTGCCTTGGATCTGCGTCCGCGTCGACGACAACACCAGCAGCGTGATTCGTGACTACAACGTGCAAAGCATCCCCACCTTCTTCCTCCTCGATCGCAACGCCAACGTCTACAAGCGCGACGCCCAGATCAAAGATCTTGACGCCGAGATTGCAGCATTGTTATAATGTGACGAGTCCCGTAGGGATTTGAATAATTCACGCTTGTGAAATGCCTATTGGGTCCGCAATTGTTCAACTCCCTACGGGACTTTTTTTTATTTCTTTCTTCTCCCCACCATTTCCTCCACCTTTCCATCCAAATATTGGAGAAAACCGGTGCTGCCCGTCACTTCGATGTCGTGATATAGGCCGAGCACAAAGCGGCCGATGCCGAGATACGAGGCCACCTCTGTCTCAAACCGCCAGTGACCGTCACCGTCATCGCGTATGTAGGCGGCCGAGGCGGGATACTCCTCCATGAGGAGATTGTGCGACAGTTGACCCAACCGCATCGACACGGGCAGACGCTCCTCACCGCTGAACATGAAGATATCCGTAAACACCGTGCGGTGCTCGTCCTCATGCAGCCACGGCACATCAAGGAGTTCCACGCTGCCGATACGCGCCAACTTAAAAGTCTTGTTCACTCCCGACCGCAGTTCGTGACAACGCACGTCGCGGTTGTCGTCGCCGAGCATGAAGGGTTCTACGACACGGTCGGTCACCGACCCGCTGTGCGGCGATGAGTAGTCGTGCAACGTCACCATGTACTTCTCAGCGATAGCACGGCGCAAGACCCCGAGATTGCGGTCTACACGACGGAGTATCTCCGGCGTGGAAGCATCGGCAAGATTGTAGGTGCGCGCCAGTTTGGTACGCACACTCTTCGACATATATCCGTCGGGATCGGTCATGTCGAGACGGCGACAGACATAGGCCGCCTCGTCTTCGGTGAGCGCGATATTCTCGTGCAGACGGCGGAAAAAAGTGCCGCCGCGGTCGAGCCTATAGGTCACGCCGCTCTTGATGAGGGTGAAACCGCACGTGCGCAGATACTCGAAATAGTAGTAGAGATTGCGTCGCGTGATGCCGAGGCGGTCGGCCAGTTGCTGGGCCGTATAACGGTTGTTGTCGGTGAGCAGAAGGATCAGGTCGAGTTCGCGACCATACTTGTCCATGCGCATAATGGTAGTATATTTGCAGTGATAGGTGATAGGCGTGTTCCTGTAATGCCACGCACAGTTATTTTTCCTCCTCTCCGTCGGCAAAATCGAAGGAGAGTTGGCCGTCGCCCAACAGATTGTACGACTTGCGGTGATAGGGACTGATGCCGTGCAGTCGGATGCCCTCACGATGTCGGGCCGTAGGATAACCCTTGTTTTTCTCCCAGTCGTAGTAGGGGTATTGGTGGGCCAGGTCGTCCATATAGTCATCGCGGAAGGTCTTGGCCAGGATGCTGGCCGCCGCGATAGCCTGGTACTTGCCGTCACCCTTGACAATGGTGGTATAGGGCAGATTGTGGTAAGGCACAAAGCGGTTGCCATCGACAATGATGGCCTCGGGACGCACCTTCAAGGCATCGAGAGCGCGGTGCATGGCGAGAAAACTGGCCCGAAGGATGTTGATTTTGTCGATTTCATCGGGAGTGACCACCCCGACAGCCCACGCCACGGCATCGGCCATGATCGCATCGCGGAGCGCGTAGCGACGCCGCTCGGTGAGTTTCTTCGAGTCGTTGAGCAACGGATTGTTGTAGTCGGGCGGCAGGATGACAGCCGCCGCATAGACACTGCCAGCCAAGCAGCCTCGGCCAGCCTCGTCGCAGCCGGCCTCTATGAGGTCTTTATAGTAATGGGGTTCCAACATGGTCTTTTTCATTGTTGACACTAAAAAATAAGAAGAACGGGGCATCAAACCTAAAACGGAGATATGGATATAATATTGTTTAACAAAAGTATTTTCAGATGGAAATATTATTTCCAACTATCTACGTAAGTTTGCAACCGAGAAAACAAACATCGGACATCGTCAGACATCTCGACACGCCCGGAACCGTAAAGGCGGGTTCTATAAATTACCTTTGTTGGATTTTTGAATTTTAGCCGAACATATT
>CAVJZJ010000048.1:0-19362 GCA_963653995.1 Flexilinea sp. | reverse complement strand
TCGCAAAGCCCCACAAGTGATAGAAATTACTGTCGTCAACACTCGGCGACCAGCACCAGTAGCCCACCTTGGCACTGAACTGCGCCTTTATAAAATCCTGCACGGCCTGCCCCGAAAAGGGCAAGCCGCTCGCCACATCATTCGCCCAGTCTTCCGCGAGCGACTTGATTGCATTGGGTGATGTCTTCTTTACCATAGTATCTGTTTATTCGTTATATTCGTCTTATTCGTCAGATTAGTAAAATTCGTGGTTCCTCCCAGCCTCTATTTGTCGTTTCTCCAAGCATCCGTGTTGCTCCACGGCCGCGAGTTTATCCACATTCCTGCACCGAAGCACGACGATATGGCCTCCCACACCACCCGTGCCCCATAGTACACCGCACTCACCGCCCGTAAGCCCACATACCGTGCCGAGAGTTCCCGTCCGTTCTTGTATATCATACGTCAGTCCTCCTCAATCACATTATATATAGTGTCGGCATCCACAGTCCCTGCCTCCACAAGGGCGTCATATTCCTCTTGCGTCAGCGTCACCTGCTTCTCGCCCAACGCCACCATTTTAGTGCCACTCCAACGGTATATGGTGTTCGTCGTGGTGTCTACATATATCTTGCCCGTGTAGGGGCTTCCGCCTGCGGCATTCTGATAGTGCGTCCAGTTGCCCCACGCTTTGTAGTAGGTGCGCTTGCCCAACAGTCCGCCGCCGCTCACCGCATAGGCATAGAAACAGCACGCCACGGTGTCAAACACCACGCCGGCACACTGCATCACCGACTGGCTTAAAGCAGTCACATTCTCCACCGTCCCGGCAAACTCCAACACCTCAAAAGCACCGCCGGGCATGTTCGCCAACGGCACCTTCAAGTCCGCGTCAAGCTCGGCCAATCCGTTTGCCGCACCCTTCATCGCAGTCAGCGTGTCCACACCCTCCTGCGCCTTGTCGGCAGCGGCCTGCGCCGCACCGGCGGCTTCGCCTGTCTCGTCAAGACTGGTCTGCACCGTGTTCGGAATGGCTTCCGCCCAGTCAGTCCACGTGCCCTTCTCGTTCTTCAGATATGGCGAGTTTATGTTATACGAACGCCAATACCGCGTCACCGCATCGTCGACGTGCCCCGAAAAGTCCAGCACGCCGTCACTGTTCATCGTGTAGTGCGTCGTCAGCACCTCGGTCAGCACATGCCCCATATTGTCCGAGAATATGTCCACCACGCCCACGTTCAACACGTCCCGGTAGGTCAGCGTCCACCGCGAGTGCATCATGTCCTTAGCCATGGCAAGGGCATCCGCCACACTCCCCGGCACCGTGTCAATGGCCGACACGTCTATCCGTCCCACCACGCCCTCGGCAAGCGTCTGCAATGCCGCATCAGCCGCCTCGCGCGCAGCAGCCTCCGCAGAAATCTTCGAGTCGTAGTCCACTATGCTGCCTATATTGCCCACCAGTAGCCACGCCGTCGTGCCCGTGCCTTTCTGCCAGGCGTAGATGTTGCCGTTCTCGGCCTGCGACGTGTTCTCCGCGTCATACACCACGGCCAACTGACCGTAGCGCAACGCCTTGCCGTTCGTGCCCGTCGGGGTCTCACCCTCGGCAGTCATCGCCGCATAGGTCTTGTATATACACCTTATGCCCAGGCCGTCCATGTTCTGTTCCATATCGGCCATATAGGCCAGTGTGTCGGCATGCAGTCCGCCCACGGCTTCGGGCGTTATACTGTCGGTCTCGGTCTTCTTGCGCAGCTCGTCGGCACGCTTTTGCAGATTGTATATCGTGTCCATGTCTATCTTCTTTATTTAGGCAGTTCAAATATCATCTTCACACTCAACCCCGACGCGCTCACCACATCGTCGCAAGGCAGCTCCACGTCTGCCGTCACGGTGTTTTCCGCGCAGCTCAGCGTGAAGGCGGTCACGCCGTTTTCCGTGCATACAAAAGCCGTTGTCGGGGTCACAAACTTCTCGCTCCTTGCGCCGGGCAGCGTCTCCTCCGAATAGAAAAGGCTCACGCTCCCCGTCAGCGTCGTTGTGTTCGTGCTCTTTATGTCTATCTTGTAGCGGTAAACATCAGTCAGTTCCTTTACCGCCACCGTGCCTGAGTAACCATTCATAAAGCTCACCTTCAACTGCCGGTAGCCGGCTTCTTCTTTTATGCCTATGGCCTTGCGCACAAGGTTGCTCATTACCGGCAGCGATGTTACAAGATAACTCTCGGTCGTACCACTGTTGTTCGTGCTCAAATAGCCTTCCGTCTTTGTGGCGCAGGCTCGTGTCTGACCGTCTTCAAAGGTGCGCTGGTCGGCATCGGTCCGCCTTATGCACAAATACAACGGATCATCCCAAGAGTCCACGGTCAGCGTCGTGTCGCCCCATTTCACTATCTCGCCGTTCACCACAGCTGCGCCGCCATACATCTTCATCTGTTTGCCTTCGTCATCGGCCACCTCACCTTTCTGTTCTTGCAGCAAATACGCACCTTCGCTGCCGGTCAGTGCCGCCAACAATAGTGCCATGCTCTGCATGTCGTTGGCTTGCAGTGTTTCAAGGTCATCCAGATACACGGGCTGTCCGCCCTCGTTGCATTTCAGTCTATTCATAGTCGTATAGTTCTATGCGGTACGTCCGTCCCGCGGGTTTGTAGTAGTTCAGCAGTATCTTTATCTCTCTCAGGTAGCGGCCGCCGTATTTGTCCTCTGTGCTGTCCGTCGATGTGCAGAGAAACGTCGGCACCCACACCGTGAAACTGTCCTTATACGAGGCTTCGCCCCTTCGTTTCAGCACCGTGCCTTTCTCTGTCGCCTTCCACAGTGTAGCAGGCTCCTGCCCTTCGGTCTTCATGTGCCAGAAGGTGCGGTCGTCGTTGTCGCCGCTATCTATTCTTATCTGGCCGTCGGTCAGAAAGAAGGCATCATTCAGCGCCTTCTCCATGCTCGCCACATTGGCCGTCGTGCCCAGCCGCCGGTTGGCATTTTTGCGCCGCGCCGTCAGCAGGTCGTACATATACCTCACGGGCAGCATCAGTACTTTCAGTAGCGCCACCGTCAGCCCACCACGCAGCATCGGTGGCAACATTCCCACCGCCAGCTTCAATAGGTCAGTCTTCCACCACATAGCTTATCGAGTTTTCAAGTCCTTCCACCGTCAGGCTGCCGCCTGCGGCTGTGTAGTTGTTGCCGCTCACAGTGCTCCACGCCTCTGCTGTCGAGGCCATATATTTACAGTCGCCCAACTCCACGTCTTCCACGCCCTCCACGGCTTGTATCGCGTCCACCAGCTTCGTCTTGTTGAACGTGCCGCCATACACGATGTTCTTCAGATAGTTCTCTATCGTCGCATCCACCGGGCGCGTGCCGTCGCTTATCAGTGTCCCGTCGCTGGCTATCACCAGTGGGTCCACCCACACCTTGGCGGCTATCGTCAAGCGGTCGGCGGCTTGCGACCGGATGTTCAGCACGATGCCGGCCACTTTAACTCTGTTCATATACTGTTTGAACGCCGTCAAAACAGCGTCCGAAAGGGGCGTCGGACTGCCGTCCTTCTCGCCGCTCACCAGTATCTCCACGCTCGTGCCGCGGTCTCTCACGGCGGCATATTTCACCACTTGCTTCTTCTCATCTTCCTTCGCATAACCGTAGCGTTGGGTGTCGTCGAAGAACACGAGCCCGTCACCGTATTGGAAGGCACGAGCCATTTTGTAATACCATGGCACGCTCGCCACCACCGCGTTTGCCATTTGGCTTTCCACTTCCTTCACCCATTGTTCCGTCAGCGTCTCCACAATATGGCAGCAGGCGGCCACCACATACAGCAGAATATTCTCAACGCTCACCGTCGAGAAGCTCTCCGCCCATGTCGCATCAGCCTCCAACCCGTAAAGTTCTCTTATGTCTGCGTCTGCCATGAAGGCATCCGTCATTGTCTTTTTTATCTCTGCTATTGTTCGTGCCATATCGGTTTCGTTGGTTATCTGTCTGTACTTGTCGCTATCGCCAGGCTACGGTTTATGCTTTGCAGTATCACCCGCTCCAGTTCGCCCGTGTCGGTCTTATCGGCCATGGTCACGGTCATGCTCTCTATCAGTTTGCCTATGTTCACTGTTATCTGGGTGCTCCGCGTGCCGCCCGTAGCCATTGCTTCGGCTACCTTACCACCGCTGCCCTTGCCACCTTTGCTTCCGCCGTCGCTGCCGTCCCCTCCGGCCAAATCGCCACTTAGTTTGTAGTTGCCTTTCAGTCTTGGCGTGCTTATGGCATTGTTCTTGCCCGTTTTGCCCTTGGCGGCTTGCTTGGCATCTTCTTCGGCCTTGTGTTTGGCGTAGTCGGCGGCCACGCCCTTGCTCAGTTGCTTCATCGCTCCGGCGGCTTTCTCCGCAGCCGATATGCCGGTCAGGTCTTTCACACCGTCCACGGCCGACGCCCATGCGCCTTTGAAGTCTCCGCTGAACAGTTTGGCCAATGCCGCGCCCAACTTGCCTATGCCGGTCATAAACCCCTTGATGCGGTCTATAAGAAACTCCTTTATTATATTGCCCAGACCCTTCAGTACGTCCCACATCGTCTTGACGAAGGCCCTGAACCCGGCAAACTTGTTCCAGCAGGCCACCACGGCCACCGTCAGTGCGGCCACCACGGCAGCCACCAGCACAAAGGGGTTCATCGCCATCACCGCGTTCAGCACGGCCTGCGCCGCGGCCCATGCGGTAGTGGCTATCGTCACGCCTTGCGTCACCAGGGCGTAGGCGGCGGTCGCTATCTTCGCCCCGTTCAGCACCACCGCGGCGGCACCCACCGACGCGGCCACGATGCCTATCACGTCGCTCCATTCCACAAAGAAGCCCACCACGCCCATCACCGCGTTGGCCAGTCCCGAGAAAAGGTTCACCACGGCCAGTATCGCCGGCTTGATGCGGTCGAATATCTCCACGGCCTGCTGTTGTATTTGGCCTATGGCGGTGCTCCACTTGCCCGAGAGGGTCTGCGCCGTAGCGTCCATCATGCCGTGGAATTGTCCGCCCTCTTGCGTGGCGTGGGCAATGGCGGCCGCCACATCCTCGGTCTTGATGCCGCCCTTGCTCATCACCTCTTGCAGTTCCTCATAACTCTTGCCGGTCATCACCGCGAGTTCCTTCAGCGGGTTGAAGCCCGCGTTGATAAACTGCATCAGGTCCTGCCCCGACATCTTGGTAGCGGCACTCACCTGGCCGAACACCAGGGCCAGGGAGTCCAGCTTCTGCGAGTCACCCATCGAGATGTCACCCAGTTGCTTTAGGGTGGTCATCACCCCGTCGCTCTTCACGCCGAAGTTCAGCATCGTCTGCGCCGCCTTCTCCAGGTCGAGTTTCGTGAAGGGGGTGGCCGCGGCAAAGTCGTTGATTTGTCGCAGCACGTCGGCGGCCTTCTGCTCGTCGCCCACCAGCACCTGGAAGGCGGTGCTCGTCATCTCGGCCTGCGCGCCCAACTTGGTGATCGCGCCGATGCCGGCTCCGATGATTGTGTAGGGGTTCATCAGAAAGTCCATGCCGGGCAGACTCGTCAGTTGGCTCTTGAAGTTCTCCAGCGAGAAAGCCTCCCGGAGTTTTGCCTTCACCCCGTCGGCCTTCTGCCTTATCACGTCCAACTGTTGCGTCGTCTGCCTCGCCACGCTCAGCACGTTGCCTTCCGAGGCTTGCAGTTTGATGAGGAATTTCAGTACGTTATCCATTGGCTTTGCTTTCTTGTTTGCGGATGTCGATGAGGTAGGCTATTGTCCATGCCCACTCCTCGTCGCTCAGCGTCCACGGGTCCAGGTGCATGTAGTAGCGCAGTAGCGTGTCCATATACAGCACGTTGGGCATCCCGTCGTCGTCTGAGCCGGGCACATCGGCATCCGTCAGAGCTTTTTTATCTCGGCCTCCTTCACTGCCAGCACGGCTTCCATCTTGCCCACCACGGCCATGAAGAAGTCGTCTTTCTCTTGTATCTCCGTGTCACCGGCCACCCACAGTTGTTTCAGCATCACCTCGCTCAACTTTATCGGGTCTTTCACCACACTGGCGTAACTCAGGTCTTTGCGTGTCGGCTTGTGCAGCACACAACTCTTGCCTTCCACGCTTATCTCAAACAACTCGCCCCACTTGGCCTTCCACTCACTGATTTGTTCTTTTGTGTATTTCATCGTCTTTTCGTTTTTTAAGTGGGGATTGAACGGTGCTTGAACGTCGTTCAATCCCCGGTTGTTATCCTCAATCTTCTTACACTGACTTCTGGTTCAGATAGATGAAGGGCAGACTCTTCTCTTGGAATTTGTCGCCCTGCTTCCATTCCGTCGTGTCTTCGGTGATTTCTGCGCCCACCAGTATGTCGGTCGTGATCACGTCGCCTTGCGTCGGGTTGCCATACGACACCACGATGTTGAACGACCCGTCCAGCACATCGCCGCCACAGGCTTCCCTCAGCGCCACATACTCGCTTTGCAGCAGGGTCAGCTCGCCGTCATACGTCTTGTTGCCTCGCTGTATGGCGTAGGGCTTGTTGCCCTTGGCGTGCACCAGTTCTTTCTCTTGCTTTGAGCCGTACTTCACGCCACGCAGCCCGGTCACCGTCCTTCCGGCCACCACCACGTTCACGTCGGCCCATTCATATTCTCTTGTATTCTTCATTGTCTTATGTCTTTTTATGGAGTTAAGAAGTCAACGGTACGGGGTACATGCTATTCAGTGCCCACTTTAAAGCCGAGGTTCACGTCGATGTAGCGGGCATAGCCTCTTGGTTGCACCTTCAGCGTCACCACCACCTTGCTTGTCGAGATGAGGTTCTGCGTCTCGTCCACATACACCTCGCAGCCCGACCCGTCTGTGTCGGTGCTCAGTTCGCCGTTGGCGGTCATCTGTTGGTTGATGGCGTTCTCCACCGTCTGTTGCCAACTCTTGGCCACGGCCGTCTGTATCGTGCCGTCGGTGTTACATTCTATGTCGTCCAGCAGCATGTCCAACATCGTGTCGTAGGCTATGCGGTACGCCTTGTCTATCACCCGTCGGTTGACCAGCGTAGCGTAGTCTTCGGTCGGGTCGGTGGCCATGGGGTCATTGGCGAAGTAGTAGCCGCTGCGCCCCACGTGCTTTCGCGGCACGATGTAGCCCTTGCCGTGGGCATCGCTCACCGCGCTCTGGCTTTCGTCTATCTTCTTTGTGCCGAGATACATCGTCACGGGAGCCAACGCCCCGTCCTTCACGCGGCCGATGTTCCTCTGTACACCCACGCTCGCCACTCTGCCGAGCATCGTGCTGATGCAGGCGCCAGCGCCGCCGCTCACCGTGTCGCCCACCACCACGCAGCAGCGGTTATATTGCATCTGCGTCAGGTCGGGCAGGGTGGCCTTGCCGTCATAACCCTTGTACTCCACAGCCACAAACAGCGGGGCGTAGAGTTCCGTCGTGGTCCACTCTGCCGTCTGCTGGGCGTTGGCAAGCACGGTCGCAAGGTCGTCGGTGGCCATATTGCAGAGGCCCACACCTCTGAGCCTTCCGTTCTCTTTGGTGATGAGGTCGCGCAGGCTGGGTGCGTCGGTCTTGGTGTAGTCGCATATCTCCGAGGGCTTTGCCGTCGGTGCCACACCATACACCACGACCTTTGTACCGCTCTCGGCCTCGTTATAAAAAGCCTTTAAGTGTTGGTACAGTGTGGCGTTGTTCTCTGCCGTGATGCCGAGTTCGGCCACGTCATCCATACTCTCCACTTCATACGGCGTGCCTATCGCGAAGGTGTCGGTCACGGCCACCGCGCCGCACACCAGGGCCGTCAGCCCGTCTTCGCTCTCGCCTACGGTGCCGAGTTGGCCGTTCAGAAATTGTATCTTTACTCTGGGTAGTTCCATTTCTTGTCGTTCTTTATGGGGTTACTTTTACAAAGAGACCCGGCGCGCCCCACCTTGGGGCGTTCCCTCGGAGTGCGTACCGGGTCTGATGAATATATGATGAGTGAAAGTAAAACAGAGCCTTCTTTTACTCGCTCAGTAGTGCCACGCCCTTCTTGTCGTAGCGGCGCAGTGCACCACCCGTGCGCAGAAGGAACGAGTAGATGTCGCCGTAGTACAGCGGATTGTCCGTCGAGTCAAACATCTTGATCTCGCCCAGCGCGCGGCTCACGCAGCCCTGTTGCCAGGCCAGGGCGGCGGCCACCTCGGTGGCCACGCCCTCAGCGTCCCATTTCACCACCGCGCCGTCGTTCAGACGCAATACGCGGGATCGCATCATGATGTCAAACCCGTACAGTCTACCCAGCACGCCGCCCTGCGCGTTGGCACTGGCCAAGTACGCGCTCAGTTCCTTGTCCGTAAGGTCGGTCAGCAGGTCGTTATACATGCTCGCGTCCAGCAGCAGGTAGCGGCCGTCCAAGGGCACGTCGTCTGCATTGAACTTGGTCGCTATCTTCAGCACATCGCCCTTGGTGATTTTCTTTCTCGTGCCGGTGGCAGCGTCCGAGGTGTGGGCGGCGGCGGTGTCGCCGCTGGTCTTGATGGTGGTGCCGGCGGCAGCCCACTTATACAGCAGGTTCTCCATGGCGGCCTTCTGCAGCTGCTGGCGGTCGTTCATCAGCACGCTCTGACGCTTGTCATAACTCAGCTCCACCACGTCCACGTTGGGGATGTGTATCGGGTTGGTCGTCAACTCGTCGATGTCGTAGGTCAGCTCGTTGTCCGTTCTCTGGTTTACGGTCGCGGGCTTGGTGGTACGGTTGATCACCACGCCGCTCGGCGCGCCGGCGTTCGGCACGTGCACCGTCTTGTAGGTCACAAAGGCGCTGTCGTCCACCGAGTGGGCGGCAAACGAGTCGTTCGGATAAAAGTTCTCCTGGATGGTGCTCAGCCAGATTTGTTTGTTTAGTGCCATATTCTTCTTGCTTTGTTGTTATGTTGTTTTTCGTTGGCCGTTCTCTCTCTCGCGGGGCTTACACGGCATACTCCACCCCGTACTTCTCTTTGTACTTTGCTTGAAACAGTTCCATGTTCTGTGCCTTCAGCGCGCCCAGCTGGTTACTCTTGTCCAGTTCGTCCCAGGTCTTGTTCTCAAAACCGCCCTTCACGGTCTCCTGATACACGTCCTTGGCTTTCGGGCCGCTCACCACCACGGGCTTCATGCTGTCTATGAGCGACTCGGTGGCGGCTCTGTCGGCAACCATGAGTTTCTTGTACTGGTCCTTCTGCTCGGCCTTGATCTTGCCCGAGGCAATGGCGTTGTCCAGATAGTTGTCCACCTCCTTGGCTTCCAACTCGGCAATGCGTGCCTGGTATTGGGCTATCGCCTGGCTCTGTGCCTCGGCTTTCGTAGCCTTGTTTTCCAACTCTTTGATGTGCGCCACTATCGACGCGTTGTCTTCCTTGTTCTCAAAACTCGGAAGTGCTTTGATGTCGTCTATCAATGCCATGTCTTTGTTGTTTTGTGGCTCTCTGAGCCGGTTATTGAAGTATTGGTATATCTCTTCCGCGTCCGAGGGCTGCGCTTCCACAGTCTCGCCCATGTCGTACAGACCGTCGGCCAACCCCATCTTCACGCAGTCTTCTGCGTCTATCCAGTGGTCGCTCTCGTCGAAGTATTTCTGTCGTACTTCCTCGGCCTTCATGCCCAGACGCTTGGCGATCATCTCGCTCAGGTCTTTTTCGAGGGCTTCTATCTGGTCGGCGGTCTTCCTCAGGTCGCTCGCGTTGCCCCACGCCCCGCCGCTCACGCTGTGCAGCATCAGCTTGGCCCACGGGCTCATATACATCGGGCGGCCGCACAGGGCGATGATGGCGGCTATGCTCGCGGCCAAGCCGTCCACGTATATCGTTACGTCTGCCGCCATCTGACGGAGCGTGTTGTATATGGCCATGCCACTGAACACGTCCCCGCCCCTGCTGTTTATCCTTACGTCTATCTTGCCGTATGCCGCGTCGAGCGACATCAGTTCGCTCACCACCCGCGCGCTCTCCACCTTGTCACCGTCGCCGATGTCGCCGTAGAGCAGCACCGTGGCGCGCTCGTCTGTCGTCTGTATGTTGAGAAATGTCGTTGCGTTCTTCTTCATCGATTGTCGATTTTTCGGCAAATTTAGCATGCCCGCGCCCGTTTTTCCAAACCGTGTTTCTATCGTAGCGTTACCTGACACTACCATAGCCGTGGCCGACGCTACCACGAAATCGCAGTTTCTTTTCTACGCCCTTACCACGTTATCTTTGCATTGTAATTCGCGCACTTATGTACACAATGGCATACTACATAGCGGTGGCCGACTACCACCTCGGCATGATCGACAAGGTCGAAATCCACTCCTCTGTCGAGCTCCTTGCCGACACCGCCGTCATCACACTCCCGGCGGCGCAGTTCGGGCGCACGCTCGACGTGGAGTCACGCCTGCACCGGGGCGACCCGGTACACATCTGGCTCGGCTACCGCGAGACGGGGCTTCACTCCGAGTTCGTGGGCTACCTCCAGCGCATATCCACCGACGGGGGCAACATCACCCTCCATTGCGAAGACGCGCTCTACACCTTCCGCCGCGATATTCCCAACGAGGTCTTGCAAAACGTCACCCTCGATGCGCTGCTCTCCCACATCATCCAGAAGGCGGGGCTCTCCTTCTCGGTCTCCTGCTCCTACCAGTGGACCTATCAAAAATTTGTCATCAACAACGCCTCGGCCTACGATGTACTCAAGAAGGTGCAAGAGGAGTGCGGGGCCGACATCTATATCTCCGACACCACGCTCCACGTACACCCTCCTGGCGAACTGCTCCGCGACACGGTCTACTACGACCTTCAGCGCAACGTCGAGAAGACCGACCTCACCTACCGACAGGCCGACGACAAGAAACTCTGCGTCGTGGTCAAGGCCAATCTCCCCGACGGCACCGTACGCGAGATAGAGGTGGGCACAACCGGGGGCGAACGCCTCGAAATCAAGTCGCCCTCCTCCGATGCCGCATCCATGCAACTGCGCGGCGAAATGGAACTCCGCCGACGTTGCTACGACGGCTACGAGGGCTCCATCACCACATGGCTCGAGCCGTTCATCGCTCCCGCCTGCGCAGCAGCCATCCACGATGCCGACTACACCTACAAGGACGGCACCTATTTCGTCACCTCCGTCACCACCGAGTTTTCATCCTCAGGCGGTGTACGCAAGGTGCAACTCGGGTTTAGATTAAGTTAGATTTATGGAAAGAAACGCTATACAACTACAACGGGCCGATGCCTCGTGCACCATACTGCAACCGGTCATCAAAAACCACCGGCTCGCCGTCGGCCCGGTTCTTCAGCAGAACCAGACACTCATACTCCTGCTCCACAAGGGCGAGGTCAAGGAGGCTCCCCATACCGGCGTTGGCATCGCCGACATGCTCCTCGACCACGACCCCTTGCTCTGGCGCACCGAAATCAAGGAGCAACTCGCCCTCGACCGGCAGACAGTCTCTTCAGTATCTATCACCACCACGGGCATCACTATCGACGCCTCTTACTAATTTCTCACCACTATGGACAAATCTACAAAAGAATGGCTTCAGTACGGTTCGGCTATCACCATGCTCCTATCGGGCATCGTACTCACCTATATCGACTATTTCATCTCCCACAACATCCACGACAACGTGCTGTGGTACGTAGCGCAGTGTCTCATCTACGCCGGATCTGTCTTCGGCGTAGCCATGGTCATTGCCACCAAGTTCGGAGAGATGCGCAACTATATCAACGATAAACTCAATCATCCGCACAATGAGAAAGATTAACTACATCGCCCTGCACTGCACGGCGGGCAACCAGGCGGCCACCGTGGCCGACCTCCTCAAAGAGTTCCGCGACACCAAGCACTGGAAAAATCCGGGCTACCACTATGTCGTCACGGCCGACGGCGTCATCCACCAACTCCTCGACGATGCACTGGTCTCCAATGGCGTCAAGGGCTACAACCACTGCACCGTCAACGTAGCCTACACCGGCGGCATCGACCTTGCCACCCGCAAGGCCACCGACAACCGCACCGCCGCACAACGCACCGCCCTCCGCACCATCGTCAAAACCCTGCACAGCCGATACCCCAAGGCCATTATACAAGGCCACCGCGATTTCCCGGGCGTAGCCAAGGCGTGCCCCTCGTTCGACGCCAAGGCCGAATATGCCGACATTCAATCTCTTTGAACGCCGTTCAATCATCATTCTATACACACATGAACAAAGCATTTTACATCGCCCTCATCCTCTTCCTCTCGGCCTGCGCCACAAGGAAGCATTCCGTCACGCAGTCCGACACCGTTCAGACCGTGACCGCCAACACCGCCGCCCGAACCACCGCCACCGACTCAGCCCTCGCCGTCCTCTCCGAGGTCTACGACCGCGACTCCATGTCGCTCTCCTGGTCGTTCGCCCTCATCACCGACTCCACGGGCCGACCGCTCTACGGGGCGCGCATCGTCAATGGTAGTCGCTCATGGGCGCGCTCCTCCCGACAAAATACCCAAAAATCGGTCTCCCTCTCCGATACCGACACCGCCACCCGTGCCGACACCACTACCGTAAAATCGGCACGCACCGAGAGTCGTACCAAGCGAAGCCAACCGCCCGACGTGCTTATCTTCATTCTCCTCATCGTGGCGGCAGCCGCTGCCCTCACCATTATAAAAGCCAAAAAACTATGAACGTTATCGTAAAAGACGGGCAGACGCTCGCCGACATCGCCATTCAGGAGTATGGGGCTTTCGAGGCTCTGCCAGCATTGGCGCTCGCCAACAACTTGTCCTTGTCCGACATCCCCACACCGGGCACCGCCCTCGCGCTTCCCGACACCACCTACAACCGCGCCATGCAGCAGTATTGCAAGGCGCGTTCGGTATCGCCGGCCACGGCACGCGACAACTCCGGCCTGCGTCTCGGCATCTTCGCCCGACAGTTCCAAACGCAATTCCAATAGGCTATGAACATCATCAACCTTCTCCCGCATCCACACCCCATGCCCACGCCCGACGGTTTTTCCGTAGACAATGTCGCCTCCGAAGAACTCGCCGACATCACCCAGACCAATGCGCTCGGCATTCCCATGGTGCAGCCCCTGCGCTTCCAGTTGGATGAGCAGGACTCCGAAGAGTGGCTCTTTCCCAACGAACCTATGGTCTCTGTCTCGGGCGGCCAGGCACTTGTCCGCCGCAATGTCTCCAAGGGTCGTGTGCGCGGCACTATCAAGGAGCGGTGGGCGCAAAACGACTATACGGTCTCTATCAACGGCTTCCTCTCCACCGCCGACGGGTCTTATCCCTCTGCCGACGTGGCACGCCTCCGCGCCTTCTGCGAGGCGGGCTATGTACGGTGTCTCTCGCCGTTGCTCGAGGTCTTCGGCATCTCGCGGCTTGTCATTGAGTCGTGGGATATGCCTTTCACCGCCGGCTCGGCCAACCAGAACTTTTCCATCACCGCCTACTCCGACGATATATACAAACTCATCCTCTCCGCCGAGGACATCAAACTCTGACACGACCATGGCTGCAAACAAAACCAATTTCGACCGCCGCGACATCGCCAAGTCGCTCTTCATCAACGGCACCTTCACACAAGAGGAAATTGCCGACAAGGTGGGGGTCACCCGACAAACCGTAGCGCGCTGGATTCGTGACGGCAAGTGGGATGATCTCAAAGCCTCGCTCACCATCACGCCTGCGCAAATCCTTGCCGGGCTCAACCGGCAGATCGTTGAGATAAACAACAACATCAACGCCCGTGAGGAAGGTCACCGCTTCGCCACGGTGCCCGAGGCCGACACCCTCGCCAAACTCGCGTCGGCTATCAAGAAGATTGAGTCCGACGTGGGCATCGCCGACATCGTCGATGTCTCCATACGCTTCACCAACTGGCTGCGCCCCCTCGACCTCGACATGGCCAAGAAGTTCTCCGAACTCCTCGACGCCTTCCTCAAAGACCAAATGCACTAATATCACCTCACCATGACCATAGACGACAAAAAAGCCCTCACCCGTTGGGCGGAACATCACAAGGCTCTCATCGCCGACGTACCCGTCGAAGACTGGATGTCCCAACGCGACATCTCAAAAAAACGGCTGCGCCTCGAGGCCGACCCCGTCGAGTGGGTCAGATATTTCTTCCCCAAGTATGCAAAATACGACTTCGCCCCCTTCCACGTCCGCGCCATTCGCCGCATCGTCGAGCATCCCGAGTGGTACGAGGTGCTATCCTGGAGCCGCGAGTTGGCCAAGTCCACCGTCGCCATGTTCGTCAACATGTACCTCGCCCTCACAGGCCGAAAAAAGTTCTTTGTCATAGCGTCGGCCACCGAGACATCGGCCATTCGACTCCTCACACCCTATCGGCTCAACTTCGAGAACAACCCGCGCCTCCGCCAGTTCTATGGCAATCAGGTCACGCTCGGACAATGGACCGACCGCGATTTTTCTGCGCGTTGTGGCGCCAAGTTCGTGGCGCTCGGTGCAGGCTCTGCACCCCGTGGTGCGCGCAACGAGGAGGTGCGACCCGACGTCATCTGCCTCGACGACTACGACACCGACGAGGACTGCCGCAACCCCGAGACGCTCAAGAAGAAGTGGGACTGGTTCGAGGGCGCACTCTATCCCACGCGCTCTATCTCTGAGCCTACGCTCATCCTTTGGTGCGGCAACATCATCGCCAAGGACTGCTGCATCAAGCGCGCCGGTGATCATGCCAAGCACTGGGACATCGTCAATATCCGCGACAAGAACGGCCGCTCCACGTGGCCGCAGAAGAACACCGAAGAACAGATTGATACGGTGCTTGCCAACATCTCATCCAAGAACGCGCAGGCCGAATACTTCAACAACCCCGTCTCCGAGGGCACTATCTTCAAGAACCTCCCCTTCGGCCATATTCCGCCGCTCTCGCGCTTCCCCTTCCTCGTCATCTATGGCGACCCGGCTTACTCCGACTCGCGCAAAAAAGCTTCGTCTACCAAGGCGCTCTTCCTCGTCGGAAAACTCAAAGGGGTGTATTATATAATAAAAGGGTTCCTCGCACGCGAACTCAACGCCAACTTCATATCCTGGTACTTCGACCTTGTCGATTATGTCGCCGGGCGCACCCCGGTCTACTGCTACATGGAGAACAACAAACTCCAAGACCCGTTC
This sequence comes from Flexilinea sp., assembly GCA_963653995.1. GTDB lineage: Bacteria > Bacteroidota > Bacteroidia > Bacteroidales > Bacteroidaceae > Prevotella. The sequence continues at coordinate 4,255 of CAVJZJ010000048.1, read as the reverse complement.
TTCTCGCAGGTCTTCCGCCCGCTGCTCTTTGCCGAGAACAAGAAGCGACACCGCGACCTCTACATCCGTCCCGATGAGCGCAAGAAGACCGACAAGGCTACGCGTATCGAGGCCAACCTCGAACCCGTAGACCGTAACGGTCAATGGGTCTTCAACGCCGATGAGCGTGACAATCCCCACATGCAGGAACTCATCAACCAGTTTAAACTCTTCGAGATGCACCTCCCCTACAACGCCGACGGGCCCGACTGCATCGAAGGTGCGGTGACGATCATTGCTGCCAAGACGGCCGAACTGCAACCCACCGTCACCATTTCCTACGACGAAATCAACGAATCCAACCCATATAAAATGTAACTGTCATGGAAAATTTCATATCCACTGCCGACTACGACGCTACCATACACCGCGAAATCCTCAACGCCCTCCTGCGCGCCGATTCCGCCGACTACGACCCGCAAATCGTCGAGATCTGCGAAGACCGCGCCGTCTCCGAGATGCGGTCTTACCTCAACAAGTCCTACGACTGCGAGGCTATCTTCTCCGCGCGCGGCTCCGACCGCCACGCCCTCATCCTCATGTTTGCTATCGACATCGCCGTCTACCACATCTTCTGTCAGCACAACCCCTACAAGATGTCCAAGATACGACAAGACCGATACGACCGGGCTATCGAATGGCTCAAAGGGGTAATGAACGGCGACATCACCATCGACGGCGCACCGCTCTTGCCCGAAGATACCCTCGCCGAGAATGCGCGCTGGCGCACCGAGGCCGACACCGTACGACCCACTTTCTTATAGCGACAACCTCACAGCCCCGTAGAGACACATGCGCCAGTGCAACAGTGCATAGCCCCGTAGGGGCGACACAATATAGGATAGGGGTTCACCCCTATCTCCCACGACAACCTTCAACCCTGCCCCTGTAAGGGGCGCATAATTCTACTCAACTATGGCAAAAAATACTCTCAAACGCCTCCAACGGCAAACCAAACCCCAAATCACTCAGGGTGGCCTCCGCCGCCCCGCTGGTGCCCGCGAACCCGACATCATCCTCCAAATGCCGGAGATTTTCTTCTTCGACATGCGCGCCTATATGTCGGCGGTCAATGCCGCCAAAGGCATCGACTTCTCCTCCCGTGTACGCCTCTACGACATGTATGAGTCGGCACTCCTCGACCTCCACCTCTCCGGCGTGCTCGCAAAACGGCTCCGCGGTGTCACCCGCTTCCCAATTGAGTTCCAGCGCAACGGTGAACCCGATGAGATCATCAACGCCCAACTCCGCTCCCCGTGGTTCAAGCAGCTGCGCCGCGACCTCATCCTCTCCGAGTTCTGGGGCTTTACGCTCCTTCAGTTCTACCTCGACGACCTCGGCAACATACGCTACGACCTCATCGACCGAAAACACTACGACCCCGTGCAGCGCACCCTCCTCAAGTATCAGGGCGACCAGGACGGCATCCCTATCGACCGTTTCCCCAACACCCTCTTTGTCGGCTCCGACCGCGGCCTCGGCATCTTCTGCGAACTCATGCCCGCCGTACTCTACAAGCGCGGCGACATGTCCGACTGGGCGCAGTTCTGCAACATCTTCGGCATGCCTATCCGCGAATACACCTACGACGCAGGCGACGAGCAGGCGCGCCGACGCCTCCTTGCCGATGCACGCTCCCAAGGGGCCAACGCGGTCTACATCCATCCCAAGGACTCCGAACTCTCACTCATCGAGGCGGGCAACAAGTCCGGCTCCTCAGACCTCTACAAGGCCTTTGCCGACTACTGGGATAGTAAGATCTCTATCCGCGTCCTTGGCAACACCCTCACCACCGATACGCAGGACACCGGCACCCAGGCCCTCGGCACCGTACACAAGGAGGAGGAAGACGACATGAACGCCGACGACCGAGAGTTCATTCTCAACATCCTCAACTACGACATGCAGCCCATCTTCGCCGCACTCGGCTTCGACACCGCCGGCGGAGAGTTCATCTATGCCCGCAAAGACCGCCTCGACCCCACCACCAACCTGCAAATCGTGCAGGGCCTTCACTCCATCGGCCTCCCCATGGACGACGACTGGCTCTACGAGACGTTCTCTATACAAAAGCCCGAAAACTACGACGAAATCAAGGCGCAGCGTGAAGCCGAGCGGACAGCACTCCAACAGGCTCTCTCCGCACCGCAACACGACGGCAAGGAAGATGAAGAAGACAATAAAAACAAGGAAAACAACGCCTCTGAACAGAAATTGAACACCGTTCAAAAGTCGTTAAAAAACCGTTTGAGTCGTTTTTTCTCCCTCGCCCCTACTACAGGGGCAACCACCGACTTCTGATCGACCGCCTCTACTACGGCCAGTCCTGCCCCTGCTGCCAGCCTCACACCCCGAGGTTCTCGGCGCAGGTGGGCGTCTCCCTCTCCGTCATCGATTCTTTCCTTCACAAGGTGCATGGCGGCTTCGACACCATGTCCTCTATCGAGCAGGGCATCTGGCGCGAAATACTCGCCCGCATCAACGAGGCCACAGTAAACGGCCTCCTCGAGGCCAAGGCCGTGCCCACCCACAACGGGGCGTTCCTCTCCGCCCTCCGCCACTCCAACGAGGTCTTCGCAGCCTTCAAGGTGCATGCACTCCAACAGGAGGTCGCAGCCAAACTCCTTACCCCCGACGGCCAACTCAAGTCCTTTGACCAGTTCCGCCGCGATGTAGAGGGCATCACCTCCCACCAGTGCGGCGCATGGTTGCAGACCGAGTACGACACCGCCGTCATACGCGCACACAACGCCGCCGACTGGCAGGTCTACAAGGCCAACCGAGACATCATGCCCAATCTCCGATGGCTACCCACCACCGCCGCAGAGCCCGAAGCAGGACACCGCGCCTACTGGGTATCACGGCTCAACCTCCCCATGGACGACCCCTTCTGGCAGCATCACCACCCCGGCGACCACTGGAACTGCAAGTGTTCCCTCGAACAGAACAACGACCCCGTCGTCCGCCCCTCCGACATCCCTGCCGACACCCCGCAGCCCGGACTCGACAACAACCCGGGCACCGACGGCCATACCTTCTCCGACCGCCACCCCTACTTCCCCAGCGGCTGTTCTTCATGCCCCTTCAACAAGGGCGTCAAAAACACCGTTCAAGCGCTTTTCAAAAACGAGAAAAAACATTGCTACGAGTGCAGCAAAATAGACAACGCAATGAAGGCTGCCCAAAACGAGTTAAAAAAGACAGAAGACGTCTTGCCGCCTGCCATTGAAACCTATGAGGTCTCTCACGGTGGCCTTATCTTTACCTCACCATATCATGGAGCAAACGAGGTAAATGAGAACAAAAGGCTTGCAGCATTTATTGCAGACAAGATTGGCCGCAAAGTGTACCTCCTTCCACGCCTTGATCCTAAAAGTCCAATACAAGCACCTCTGCGACAAGTATTGCTACCTGAAGGCGTGCCGGACGGAAAAAATCCGGACTTCTATATTGGTGACATGTTGTTCGATGCAAAGAGTATGATGAATGTTGTAAAGACCTACGACAAGAAGAAACACCACAACGACATCCTAAACAGAATAAAGTCGGCCAAGAAGCAAGCGGATAATATCGTGTTGGAAATACCCGCATTCATCTCAAGAAAAACAATCAGTTCTACTGTCAAAGGCTTTTTGGGACAGTCATCAAAGAGGAGAGTAATAATCGTAAAACACGGAAGCAAATGCTATACATACGATAGCAAATGTTATATATAAAAAACGGGGCATGTGCCCCGCTCAGAGGTTAGAGTCGCAAATATTAAAGCACCTACGGCTCCAACCACCGCAAAGATACAAACAATAATTTAACAAACAAACAAAACTCCAATGAAATTAAGACAAGCAATAAAAATCGTCAAACGCGTAAGTACCGAAGGCATGAAACACCGATGGTACGGCAAGCCGCTTCCCAAAAACTGGCGCAAGTTGGCGAGCAAGATGCACAAGGCGCAAGCGGTATTCAATCACCATTGCATACCCTTCGGACGCATGGCCAATAAATGGAGCAACGGCCACACCGCAAAAATCTGCAAGGCAACGCGTACAACATAGAAACACCATGGACCAATACCGACAACTCCGCGATTCCATCGCATCCCTCATCCCCCAGCGTGTCGCCATACTCCAAGGCATCGTCAAGAAGGTGGAAGGCATCACCTGTACCGTCACCGTCGGAAACATCGACATCCCCGGCGTGCGCCTCCGCGCCTCCGAAC
>CAVJZJ010000047.1:0-19675 GCA_963653995.1 Flexilinea sp. | reverse complement strand
AAAGGGGCTTCGGGCAGGATTTTTATGCCATTTTGAGTTTTAGCGGACAGCAATAAATGTCAATCGGTTTTTATGTTCATATAAGCAAAGGTAAACATAAAATACGAAAAAGCGAGTCCAATGAACAGAAAGAACGGGAGAATATCTCCTGCATATGATACCCCTTCGCCCGAAATACCGAACCCATCAGTATAACCCATACACCGATCTTATACAAGACTCGGGAAACGAGAACTTTGATAAAACATGTAAAGGAGGAACTCGTTCCCTACGGTTTCTTCTTCACCGGCAGATTCGCAGATTGGGAATACTACAACATGGATATAGCCATGGGAGCAGCGATGGATATGTGCAAAGCAAACTTTTAAAAGCGAATAAAGAATTATTGGTGTTCGGTAAAAATATCGTTAATGACGATATTTTTACCGAACACCAATAATTTAAAAAGTGGGTTCTGAACAACAACGTAGGGTTGCTTGCTGATGCAGGCAACCCTACGTTGTTGTTTATGGTGGAAATTTTATAGATTCCACCTTATACATCCCGAATGGGATTGAAATCGGATTGATACTTTACTTCACAAACTTCACGGTTGCTCCGCCATCGGTTGGTTTGAGGAGGAATACACCGTGGGTGGCGTGCTGCATGGCTTGTGCTGCACTGTCGTATACGCCTTGCATGATGCCACTCGCATTGTAGAGCGTCACCTTGCCGGAGAGAGTGCGCAGGGTGGAGATGCCAGTGGCGACACTCGACATCTTCAGACTATAGAGGTTGTAGGTGAGCGCAGCGTTGTCGGCCACACAATTGGTCGGTCCTTCCACCTTGACAATGAAATAATGCGGAGCCGTCTCCTGGGCATGCAGCGTCGCTGTGATAGTGGCCACGTCACCGCTGGCATCTGTGCCTTCAGCAAGCAAGGTACTGTTGGTGCCTAAGGTGTCGGCATCGGAGATGTAGAGCAAGGTCTTCATCTGGGCGAGGGCGGCATCGGTGAGGTTGGAGGCATCGTCGGCCTTCATACTATACTCGAGCGTTGCGGTGATAGTTGTACCCTCAGCAATGGTGAAGGCTGGCGATACGATAGCGCCAGGCAGTTCTTTCGACGGATTGCCCGCATTGTAGATGGTCTGCGTAGCCGTAAGGGCGACATCCTCTAAGGTATCTTGCCACTGCACGAACTGGGTCGACGGATCATAATAGTAGAAGTCGGAGAAGTCGGTCTCGTAAGACTCCAATACAGGAGCGGTCTTGGCGGCATCGTAGAGTTGGATATTGTCGAGATAGAGTACGCCATAGGGCGAGGTAGAGGTACACTTCACACCGATGTAGTACTTGCCGTCTTCGGGTACGGTGAACTGCTGTTCTACGCGCTTGTAACGTTTATCGTAGGCCAACACGTTGGTCGGGCTGGTATAGAGCGACTGGGTCATGGCCTCGGCCGTCGGTTGGGTACCGAGATAGAAGGCGAAGTTCTGCGGGTAGAGACTCTGGGTCTTGCCATTGAGATAGGTACGGTAGAAGAACGAGAGGTCGTAGGTGCCTGCGGGTATCTCGATGCAACCCGAGAAGGCCCAGTCGCCGTCGGCGTTTGCGGCTTTCTTGTGGTGAGAGATAGCACCCGTACCATTGTAGGCGGCACTCGACGAGGTGTAGGTACCCGTCTGCCATGCGCCCGTCAACGTCCACTGCTCCTGCCCAGTCTCGGTGTCGAAATCCTCGGTGTAAGGCATCGTGCTGTTGGCATAACTGGTGATGGTCTGCATATGGTATGTATCGTTGTATGCATCCTCATCGTCGGCACACGATACGTTCACAACAGAAGTATAGGTGCCGGGCGTGCTGACATCCACATCGTCGAAGGTACAAGTCACGGTATCGCCAGGCTGGAGGGTCTGGTCATACTCATTGGTGGTGTAAACGAGTCCAGCGTCATTGTTGGTGACGAGCGTGAGTGTCACCTGGTCTACAGGCGTAGAACCGTGGTTGGCGAGATGCACGGTGACCTTGTTGACCGTATTGTTGTATCCACTCTTGGCGGTCTGCTCTGCCGATACGACAGCGACATCCGTCGCAACGCCGAACGCGATTTTGTCGAGCACGATGTCGTGGCCCATACCGGTATTGAGGAACTCTATCTGATAGTCACCTTCCTCGGGCAAGGTCATGAGGATATAGCCCTGACGGTAGTTGCCTTGGTTATCATCGGTGACGGCATTGGTGCAAGTTGCCACCACGGTAGTGTCTGTACCCAGATGTTTGACGGTGGCGGTGATAAGGGTCACGTCGGAAGCATCTGAGGCTTTCATACGCGTAGTGTAATAGTAGGAGAGGCGCACCTGTCCGGCCTCGGAAGCATGGAGTACCGGCGAGCGGAGCACTGCATTGTGTTCGGCTCCCGACACGCTCGACATGTAAGCGGCATTTTCGCCGTCTACAGCCCAGTTGACATTGCCCACCTTGGCCGTGCCGATAGTCCAGTTGAGGGCGTTGTCGCTCATATTTTGTGCCGTCCAGCACTTGTTGTCGTCTTCTGACTCAAATCCGTAAGTATAGGGCAATGCCGGTTTGTCGTAAGCGCGGACGCTGACGGTGACGGTATCGTTGGTAGCATCGGCATCATCGTCAAGGGCGGTGTATACCTTCACCTCATGATCACCGGCGGTCATGGTCACGCCGTGCACGGTCGCCGACTCGTCCTGTTGACCTATCTTCCAATCGACGGTGACTCCGGCAGCGATACTCGGGATGACATCCTCGTCAACCTGCGTACCATCGACACAAACCTTGACAGGTACATCGGTCACCTCTTGCTCACCATTGTTCTTCACCTTGACATAGACGGGATGGACCTCGTCGGCGGTTATCGCAGACTCAAGGGTGACACCCGACACTTGCACATCACTGGGGACGGCCTTGCTGATGGCAAGGGAGTTGACCACAAACGGTCCGGCGTATGCACTGCCGGGCTTCAATCCGAGTTTGTACTTACCGTCGGCAGGCACCTCGATGCTCACCTTGCCGTCAGCAGCATCGGTAGTGGCAGGCAAGGTGACGTCGGCCGTTGTAGCCTCGCCCGTAGCATAGTCGGTCAGCACGAGAGAAAGGGGTACATCGGTACCAGAGGTGTAGTTGAACACCAAGTTGACCTTGCCTTGCTCCATAGAAAACCACTGGCCTTCGAGTATGCTCTCCTTGGCACATAGCACATAGGTCCAGGTGAGTTTTTCGCCCGAAGCATCGGGCATCGACCACCATCCGGTGTAGTTGCGTCCCGACTTTTTATGATAGGTGTAGTTCCACCCTACAGTGCAGTTGCTGGAGTTCATCTCATAGGGCAGAGTGAAGATGTTGTCGATCTTGACATTGGCAGTGAGGGTATCGTTGTCGTGTACCCCATCGTTGTCGGCGGTGACCCACACCTTCACGGCATTGCTCTGTCCGGCGACGAGCGTGGCGGGGGTCTGGAAGGTATAGGTCAGCGTGTCGCCTGTAGCACAGGCCTCACCGGTAAGCGTCTCGGTCACCACATCGGCTCCATTGACCGAATACGAGGCGGTGGTTGCACCATTGGGCATTGCCGTATTGGTATACTTGAACGACACCATCTGCGCTGTCTCTGGACCAGTCAACGGCGAGAGCAAGCCGACTGCGATGAGGTCTGACTCACTACCCTGCCCCACCTTGACATCGTCAATCCAAGTACGGTTTTTGAGAAATTTCGATCCGCTGGTACCGTTGCCGTATTCGCGGAAGGCGATATAGATGGTCTTTCCTGCAAACTGATCCAGACTGAACGCCTTTTTGCTCCAATCGGTTTCGCCATAAGGGGTGAAATCGCAAAGCGTCTCGGTGAAGTCGATGGAATCGGTGCCTGTGGTCGACACGAGCACGGAAAACTTCATACGGTCGGTTGCCGCAGTGACGGCATCATTGTAGACGGGCGCATAGGCCAACATGAATGAGAGTACATCGCCCGACTGCACTGTGACAGCAGGCGAAATGAGCCATGAGTCAGGTTGCACACCGGCATCGGTGGTTTTGCCCGACGATACCATCATGGCGTAAGTGCCGCCTTGCGTATAACCGCTACGATACTTGAGCGGGTCGGAGGTGTAGGTCACCTGTTCCCACTTGAACGCATTGCTTGCATCATCGCTCGACGCACGCACCGTCCACCCTTCGGGCGGAACATCAGAACCCTCAAAACCCTCACTGAGCGCAGGACTTTGGGCGTTGACCGACAGCGTCGCACAGAAGAGCGACACCAACGGGAGTAACAGTTTGTTCATAAGCATTCAACTTTTGTTATTATACTTGTTTCTTCTTGTTTTTCTCATTGTACTCACTTACGGCGTAGCAGTTTCTTGCCGTTCACAATCACGATGCCGCGCTGGTCTTTGGTGGCGGGGCGGCCGTCGAGCGTGTAGACATGGCCGTCACCAAGGACTGACTGCGTTGTGATGTCCCTGATGCCGCTCAACTCGCCATCGACGATGGCGGCCACACTACCGAAGCGTGCCCAGGCAGTCTGTGCCTTGTACGCATCGACCAACGTTTCGGGTACATGAAGGGTGGCTTGGGCACAGGCCGCATCGATGAAACTCTCTCCGCCGCTGACCACCGTAGGCGCGGCGAGATAGACATCGGCAAGACGGGGAGCCGTAGTGGTATTTTTGTAACGGGCGAAACAATCGGTGCCTATCGTAGTGACACCGCTGCCCACAACAATCCGCTGAAGATTCATATCATTGTAGAAGCACTTGTCGGGCAACGCGGTTACGCCGTCGGGGATGGTCATCACCTCAAGGGCGAGACACTGGGCAAAGGCCGATGCGCCCACGGTCTGAAGACTGGAGGGCAAGGCAACGGTCTTGAGGAGGGTGCTGCCCTGCAATGCACATTCGCCAATGGCGGTCGTGCCTTCGTGCAACGTCACGGTAGTAAGCCGAGTGGTAAGCGACAAGGCATACGCAGGCAGTTCGGTGACGCCTTGCGGCAGCGTGAACTGTTCAAGGGCCGTACCCATGAGTACCGCCTTACCCATCTTCGTAATAGAATCAGGCATATTGATTTGCGTGAGCGATGAGCAGGTAGAGAAACAGAAATCACCAAGCGACGCTACCGTTTCGGGCAACGTGACAGTCGTAAGGGCGGTACAGCCATAAAAAGTACCGTTTGGAATGGCGGTCAACCCTTCGGGTAGTTCCAGCGAAGCCAAATTGGTACAACCGGAAAAGGTATACTGCCCAAGGTCGGTCACCGTAGCGGGGATGCTTACGGCATAGAGTTCGGTACACTTGAAGAAAGCCTGATTGTGAAGTGCCGTGACGGTATAGGTCTTGCCGTCATGGGTCACACGGGCAGGAATGGTGATGTCGCCCACATAGGCACCATTGTTGTAGACCACTTCTGCCGTCAGCCCGTCTGTAGAAAGGATGGCATAACTGATGCCGTCTTCTTCAAAATCGGTTGCGGCCACGACACTAAGGCTCATCACGAGAGCCCAAAAGAGAAAGAGTATTTTCTTCATTACCTTATGAGATTTTTGCATGGCCCCCAAAAATTGACCACGCGCTATTGAAAAAATTCATCCTTGGGCGAGATATTCTCATCCTATGACTTTGATTGAATTCCCGCTATATATTTGTCACCTATTGAGTTTTGCCGTTATAGACGTTGTTCAGAGAATGCGTATCTATCAATACCGTATCAAATCAACCTTGAAAAACATACACATCAACGCCGTTCACCTATTGATTTCTTCTTTTTATGAGTACAAAAATAATAAATTTCTATTGCACCACCAAAGAATTGCTATCTCAATATGGCAAACGGACGAAAAGAAACGATGAAAGGGGAGAAATCAATTATGTTTCGTGCATTTCACGCCTACACCCCACCTTTGTCTTTCTACCACTTTTTCGTACCTTTGCAGGTAGATTACCAATAATTTTCATGTAGGATTTTTTAGAATCCACTATCAATACATTTTGTGTAATGGCGGGCTCTGGAGTTTTTATCCTATCCCTTCCTTATTCACTCTATCTTCATGAGAACAAAGAAAAGAGAAAGATTGTACATAAGCAATATTATCACTTCAAACAAAAAACATCACTATCGAGAACTGCTCTCCATCGGTATTCCAGTCATCATCGGTCAACTCGGCACCATCGTGCTGGGCTTCGCCGACACACTGATGATAGGACATCATAGTACACAGGAACTGGCGGCAGCCGGACTGGTCAACAACATCTTCACTCTAGTACTCGTCTCCTACATGGGTTTTTCCTATGGCCTCACCCCGGTCATCGGACGGCTCTATGGCATGGAGTACACCAACGAGATTGGACAGAAAGTGCGCAACTCCCTATTCGCCAACATGGTCGTGGGCGTGCTTTTCACTGCAGCCTTGATCTTGCTTTACTTCAATCTTGACCGTATCGGGCAACCCAAGGAACTACTAAGTCTCATCCGGCCTTACTTCGTGGTCAATCTTATTTCGGTGATATTCGTGGGACTGTTCAATACGATGAAGCAGTTTCTCGACGGTATCGCTCATACCAAAGTTGCAATGTGGGTGATGATTGTCGGTAACGTCATCAACATCTTGGGCAACTGGGTACTCATCTACGGCATCGGTCCGTTTTCTGAACTTGGATTGCTGGGCGCCGGCATCGCCACAATGGGTAGCCGTATCTTCATGTCCATCGTAATGGTAGGCGTGGTGTTCTGCAATAGAAAGTTTAGGCAGTACCGCCAAGGTATCCTCCAATCCTCCGTCAACAGGGCTGACTTCATGGAGATGAACCGCCTGGGCTGGCCAGTGGCCTTGCAGTTGGCTATGGAGTCGGCGGCATTCACGCTAAGTTGCGTGATGGTAGGATGGCTCGGCACACTGCCATTGGCAGCCCATCAAATCATGATTACCATTTCTCAACTGTTCTACCTCGTCTTGTCGGGCATGGCCTCGGCCATGTCTATCCGCGTGAGTCACTTCGTAGGACAAAAAGATTTCAAGGCCGTGAGACAGAATGCCTATGACGGTTTCCGACTCAACCTCACATTTTCTCTTGTCTTGGGATTGCCCATCCTGCTTTTCCGTCATCAGATAGGCGGACTCTTCACCGACAATGCAGAAGTGCAGTCCATCGTAGCCCTGCTGATATTCATGCTGATAGCCTACCAGTTTGGCGACGGTCTGCAATACACCTTCGCCAATGCTCTACGAGGCATCGCCTGCGTAAAACCGATGGTAACATACGCCTTCATCGCCTACTTCGTCATCTCTCTCCCGATGGGATACACCCTCGGTTTCCCCTGCGGCATCGGCATCATCGGTATCTGGATTGCCTTCCCCTTCGGACTTACCGCCGCCGGACTCCTCTTTTGGAGAAGGTTTGAAAAGGAGGTGAGAAAAATGGAGAATGATGGATAAACGTTACCCCCAAACCTATCTAAAAAAAGCCCACTCTACTCATCCGAGCAAAGTGGGCCTTATGAAATGAAGTATTAGTCGTATTATTCAGCCTTGGGTGCTTCCTCAGCAGATGCCTCGGTAGCAGGTGCTTCAGTTGCGGAAGCCTCGGTAGCAGGAGCCTCTGCCTGAGCAGCAGACTTGCGGCTACGACGAGTCTTCTTAGCAGCCTTAGCGGTCTTGGCCATGTTCTCATCGAAGTCTACAAGTTCGATGAAAGCGGTCTCTGCAGCATCGCCCTGACGGGTACCCAACTTGATGATACGGGTGTAGCCACCGGGACGGTCGCCAACCTTAGCTGCAACTTCTCCGAAGAGTTCCTTCAGTGCATACTTGTTCTGAAGATAACGGAAAACGACACGACGAGAGTTGGTAGAGTCGTCCTTGCAGCGGGTAATCAGCGGCTCAACATACTTCTTGAGAGCCTTGGCCTTTGCGAGGGTCGTAGTGATTCTTTTGTGCATAATCAGCGAGATGGCCATGTTTGCAAGCATAGCGTTACGGTGAGATGCAGTACGACCTAAATGGTTGAATTTCTTATTGTGTCTCATTTTGTTTTGTTCTTTTTTTAAGATAGGAGAATGCCGTGGTCAAGTGCTTCCTCGAAGAAGCACTTGACACGGACATCTTATTCCTTGTCTAATTTGTACTGGGATATATCGGTTCCAAACGACAGATTCAGACTCTCGAGCAAATCATCAAGCTCAGAAAGCGATTTCTTACCGAAGTTGCGGAACTTCAAGAGGTCGGTCTTGTTGTACTGTACGAGGTCGCCAAGTGTCTCGACATCGGCTGCCTTCAAACAATTGAGAGCACGAACACTGAGGTTCATGTCTACCAACTTGCTCTTGAGCAACTGGCGCATATGGAGTACTTCCTCATCAAACTCCTGATTGGTCTCGTGATCAGTATTCTCAAGCGTAATCTTCTCATCAGAGAACAACATGAAATGTTGAATAAGGATTTTGGCAGCTTCTTTCAGCGCATCCTTCGGGGCGATGGAACCATCCGTAGAAACTTCCAATACGAGCTTGTCGTAGTCGGTCTTCTGCTCAACACGATAAGGCTCGACGGCATATTTCACATTACGGATCGGGGTGTAGATAGAATCGATTGGAATTACGTTGACATCCGTACAGAACTGACGATTCTCATCTGCAGGCACGTAACCACGGCCCTTGTTGATGGAAAGATCTATCTGCATGGAAGCCTTGACATCTAAATGACAAATCACCAAATCAGGGTTTAACACTTCAAATCCAGTCAGATACTTGCCAATGTCACCTGCTTTGAATTCGGTGGAATTCTCGACGGTGATACTAACTTTTTCGTTCTCGAATTCTTCTACTACTTGCTTGAATCTTACTTGCTTCAAATTCAAGATAATGTTGGTGACGTCTTCCTTCACGCCGGGAACGGAGGCAAACTCATGCTCAACACCTGCAATGCGGATGGTGTTGATAGCATAGCCTTCGAGCGACGAAAGAAGAATGCGGCGCAACGCGTTACCGATGGTAACACCGAAGCCCGGCTCAAGAGGACGAAACTCGAACTTGCCGAATTTGTCATTGGCCTCCAACATTACAACTTTGTCAGGTTTTTGAAATGCTAATATCGCCATTGATTTAATGATTATTTAGAGTACAACTCAACGATTAACTGCTCCTTGATGTTTTCAGGAATGTCAGCACGCTCGGGCTTGTGCAGGAACTTGCCACACTTGGTGTTCTGATCCCACTCAATCCAAGGATACTTGCTGTGGTTGAAACCAGCAAGTGCAGCCTCAATCACTTCGAGAGACTTTGACTTCTCACGCACACCGATAACCTGACCAGGCTTCACAGCATAGGAAGGAATGTTGACAACCTTTCCATCTACAACAATGTGCTTGTGACCTACCAACTGACGGGCAGCGGCACGTGTGGGAGCAATACCCATACGGAAGACAACATTGTCAAGACGGCTCTCAAGGTTCTGCAACAACACCTCACCGGTGATGCCGTCAGCCTTAGCGGCCTTAGCGAACATATTACGGAACTGGCGCTCCAATACACCGTAAGTGTATTTAGCCTTTTGCTTCTCTGCCAGCATGACGGCGTACTCAGACTGCTTTCTGCGACGATTGTTGCCATGCTGTCCAGGAGGGAAGTTTCTCTTGGACAAAACTTTGTCAGCGCCGAAGATGGGTTCACCAAAACGACGGGCAATTTTAGATTTCGGACCTATATATTTAGCCATAATATTTTATTCTGTGCTTTTGTTGTATTTTGTATCTTGTGAAAATAGGAATATCCCCAATCAGGACTATACCTTACGTCTCTTCGGAGGACGGCAACCGTTGTGCGGCAGCGGCGTAACGTCGACAATCTCTGTTACTTCAATACCTGAACTGTGGACACCACGGATTGCGGACTCACGACCGTTACCGGGACCCTTCACATAGGCCTTGACTTTGCGAAGACCGAGCTCATAGGCAACCTTTGCACAATCCTCTGCTGCAGTCTGTGCTGCATAGGGAGTGTTCTTCTTGGAACCACGGAAACCCATTTTACCGGCTGAAGACCAAGAAATAATCTGACCCTCGCTATTAGCCAAAGATACGATGATGTTGTTGAACGAACTGTGTACGTGAAGCTGTCCCACAGCGTCAACCTTTACATTTCTTTTCTTAGATGTTGCTGTTTTCTTTGCCATAATTCTATTTGTTAACGATTAAGAGGGTGAATTACTTCGTGGCTTTCTTCTTGTTAGCAACAGTCTTCTTCTTTCCCTTGCGGGTACGAGCATTGTTCTTTGTGCTCTGACCACGAACAGGAAGACCATTACGATGGCGGACACCACGATAGCAACCAATGTCCATCAGTCGCTTGATATTCATCTGGATCTCAGAACGGAGATCACCTTCAACTTTGAATTCAGCGCTGATAATTTCACGGATCTTGGCTGCCTGGTCGTCTGTCCAATCGCAAACCTTCAGGTCGCGGCTGACGCCGGCTTTGTCCAATATCTTTGCTGAACTACTTCGACCGATACCATAGATATAGGTCAATGCGATTTCGCCACGCTTGTTTTGGGGCAAATCTACTCCAACAATTCTTATTGCCATTTGTTAAAATAAAAAATTGATTAAATGATGATTTTGTTTACATCAGGACTACTTGCTTTCTCGCGAATGACAAGTTTCTTGTCCCGTTTCCTGTTTACCCTTGACGCATTTTGAACTTAGGGTTCTTCTTGTTGATAACGAACAAACGACCCTTACGACGAACGATTTTGCAGTCGGGTGTACGTTTCTTTAATGATGCTCTTGTTTTCATATCTTGGTTTGTTATTTGTATCTGAAAACGATTCTGCCTTTGGTCAGGTCGTACGGGCTCATCTCTACCTTCACCTTGTCGCCAGGCAATATCTTGATATAATGCATACGCATCTTGCCTGAGATGTGGGCAATGATCTGTACACCATTCTCGAGTTCTACACGGAACATTGCGTTCGAAAGCGACTCAAGGATTGTACCGTCTTGCTCAATTGCGGACTGTTTTGCCATAATTCGATGTGGTTTCTATTTTTCTATTTCCTCAAACGTTGATAAAATCTCAGCTTTTCCGCGACGGATGGCTATCGTATGCTCGAAATGAGCTGCCGGTTTCCCGTCGATGGTACGAATACTCCATTTGTCGGGCATCAATCCTATACGGCGGTCACCCATCGTAATCATCGGCTCAATTGCAATGCACATGCCTGCTTTCAGCATAACACCATTTCCGCGTCGCCCGTAATTGGGTATCTGCGGGTCTTCATGCATCTCACGCCCGATACCGTGACCTGTTAGTTCCCTCACAACCCCGTAGCCTTCTGCTTCACAATAGTCCTGAACTGCACTACCTATATCACCAATGTGATTTCCGGCAACTGCTTGCTCAATACCCTTATAAAGAGATGCCTTCGTGGTTTCCAACAATTTTCTAACTTCAGGAGCGACATCCCCTACACAAAACGTATAGCAACTGTCGCCATTATAACCTTCGAGAAGCGTTCCACAATCAACCGATATTATATCACCCTCTTTGAGAATGGTTTTGTCATCGGGTATGCCATGAACAACAATCTCATTGACCGAAGTACAAATGCTTGCGGGAAAAGGAGAACCATAAGGATTGGGAAAACCTTTGAAAGTTGGGACTGCACCGTGGTCTCGTATAAATTCCTCCGCGATGCGGTCCAACTGTAGAGTGGTTACTCCTGGTTTGATAGCTTTTCCAACTTCTGCCAAGGTAGCACCGACAAGTCGGTTAGCCTTGCGCATTAGTTCGATTTCATCTTCTGTCTTAAGAAATATTTTCATTTCTATGAATAAGACAAGCCTGAATTAATAGGCAGACACACTACCGCGTGTACGACCGGAATTCAGCAAACCGTCATAGTGACGCATGAGCAGGTGACTCTCGATTTGCTGAAGCGTATCGATTACAACACCTACAAGAATCAGTAATGACGTACCGCCGAAGAACTGAGAGAATGCCTGCTGAACGTTGAGCAGACCAGCCAGTGCCGGCATGATAGCGATGAAAGCGATAAAGATGGATCCAGGCAGAGTGATACGCGACATCACAGTATCAATGTAGTCGGCTGTATCCTTGCCAGGTTTAATTCCAGGGATGAAACCGTTATTGCGTTTCATATCCTCAGCCATCTGGGTGGGGTTCAATGTAATGGCCGTATAGAAATATGTAAATGCGATAATGAGAATCACATAAACAATATTGTACGGCAGACTACGATTGTCCATGAAAGCATGTGCCCAAGATGTTCCCTCATTCTGATAACGCACGAATGCAAGAGGTATAAACATCAGTGCCTGTGCAAAAATGATAGGCATCACGTTAGCAGCAAACAACTTCAATGGGATGTACTGACGTGCACCACCATATTGTTTGTTACCAACAACACGCTTTGCATATTGCACGGGGATTTTACGGGTACCTTGCACCAAAAGGAGCGCTGCACAAACAACAGCATACAGGATAAGAAGTTCTACAATGAACATCACAATACCACCACCAGAAATAGCGGTGAAACGTGAACCCAATTCCTGTACAAAAGCCTGGGGCAGACGAGCAATAATACCAATCATAATAATCATGGAGATACCGTTGCCTACACCCTTGTCAGTGATACGCTCACCCAACCATAAGATGAACATACTGCCTGCGGCAAGTATGATTGTTCCAGTAATCATGAAAGCAGTCCAACTTACACCTGAAGCCAAAGCTTGAGAAGCCTGCGCCTTCAAGTTCAAAAGGTAAGACGGAGCCTGAAAAACGAGAATACCGACTGTCAGGCACCGAGTATACCAATTGATTTTTTTGCGGCCACTTTCGCCCTCGCGTTGCATCTTTTGGAAGAAAGGTACAGCAACAGCGAGAAGCTGCATGACGATGGAAGCTGAGATATATGGCATAATTCCAAGTGCAAAAATTGACGCATTGGAAAATGCACCACCAGAGAACATGTCAAGCAAAGACATAAGTCCGCCAGCTGTTTGCGACTGGAGTTTGTCCAACATGCCCGGGTTGATGCCAGGAAGCACCACGAACGAGCCAAAACGGTAAATAGCCGTAAACAAGAGGGTGATGAGGAGTCGCTGACGCAAATCCTCAACCATCCAACAGTTCTTTAGTGTCTCAATAAACTTTTTCATCTACTTAGATTATAGTTGCGTTACCACCAACTGCTTTGATTGCTTCCTCAGCAGACTTGGAGAAAGCATTAGCCTCCACGTCAACTTTGGAAGTGAGTGTGCCGTTTCCAAGAATCTTTACCAACTCCTTGCCATTGGTCAAGTGAGCTGCCTTCAATTCCTCGATTCCAATCTTCGTGAGGTTTTTGGCCTCTGCCAATTCCTGAAGAGTAGAAAGATTGACCACAAAGTACTCCTTGTGGTTGATATTCTTGAATCCAGCCTTCGGAACACGACGCTGAAGAGGCATCTGACCTCCTTCAAAGCCGATCTTCTGCTTGTAACCAGAGCGTGCCTTTGCACCCTTGTGACCACGGGTAGAAGTACCACCAAGACCTGAACCAGGTCCACGGCCAATACGACGGCGAGAGTGTGTAGATCCCTTTGCTGGCTTTAAATTATTTAATTTCATAATTTGCTTCTGATTAAAATATTATTCAACTACGGTTACCAGATGATGAACCTTACGGATCATACCACGAGCGCTGGGAGTATCATTGACCTCTACTACCTGAGAGATTTTACGCAAGCCCAAGGCAAGAAGAGTACTCTTCTGGTCTTTGGGAGCGCCGATACGACTCTTAATCTGCTTAATCTTTATTGTTGCCATTGTATGAGTTCCCTTTATCCGTTAAACACTTTGTCCATGCTGATGCCACGAACGCCAGCGACGGTATAAGCGTCGCGGAGTTGAGACAAGGCCTCAATCGTAGCCTTTACAAGATTGTGAGGGTTAGAGGATCCCTTTGACTTTGCCAAAACGTCCTTTACACCAACACTATCAAGAACGGCACGCATAGCACCACCAGCTACGAGTCCGGTACCGGGAGCGGCAGGTCTCATAAATACCTGAGCACCGCCGAAACGCGCTTCAATCTCATGAGGAATGGTTCCCTTGAGTACGGGAACCTTGACGAGGTTCTTCTTGGCGGCTTCTACACCCTTGGAGATTGCGGCGGTTACTTCACCAGCCTTACCAAGACCGTAGCCGATAACGCCCTTGCCATCGCCTACAACGACAATAGCAGCGAATGTGAAAGTGCGACCACCCTTCGTCACCTTGGTAACGCGATTGATAGCAACCAAGCGGTCCTTCAGTTCTACATCACTTAATACTTTTACTTTATTCATTGCCATTTTCGTTTAAAATTTGAGACCTCCCTTACGAGCGGCATCAGCCAACTCTTTCACACGACCGTGATACAGATAGCCGTTACGATCGAAAACAACGGTTGTAACGCCAGCCTCTTGGGCCTTTGCTGCTACCAGTTCGCCAACTTTGGCGGCCTGCTCCACTTTCGGCATACTCTCAAGTCCGAGAGAGGAAGCGGAAGCGATAGTGGTGCCGTTCAGGTCGTTGATAACCTGAGCGTAAATCTGCTTATTGCTACGGAAAACGCTAAGACGGGGACGCTCAGCGGTACCGTTTACGCGCTTACGAATTCTGTATTTGATTTTAATTCGTCTTTCTACTTTCTTTGTTGTCATAATCGCAAAATTAAGAATGTTACTTAGCTGCAGCAGTCTTACCAGACTTTCTGCGGATGACTTCGCCTTGGAACAATATACCCTTACCCTTGTAAGGTTCAGGCATACGGAAAGAACGAATTTTTGCACAAATGAGTCCGAGCAACTGCTTGTCACAAGACTCAAGGGTCAAGATGGGGTTCTGGTTTCTCTCACTCTTGGTCTCAACCTTCACTTCCTTGGGAAGTTCAATGAAGATAGGGTGAGTATAACCGAGGGCGAACTCAATGATATTGCCCTGGTTGGAAACACGGTAACCTACACCTACAAGCTCAAGAACCTTCTTGAAACCCTCGCTTACACCAACAACCATGTTGTGAACGAGTGAACGATAGAGGCCATGGAAGGCGTTCTTCTGCTTGTAGTTGACAGGACTATTCTCGTCAACCTCAAATGTGATCTGATTATCTTCGAGTTTCACAATGATAGAAGAATCTACCTTCTGTGACAACTCACCTTTGGGACCTTTTACATTCACAACACCGTTGTTGAATGTTACAGTCACGCCTGCGGGGATGCTAATTGGCAATTTTCCTATTCTTGACATATTCAATCCTCCAATTAATAAACGTAGCAAAGAACTTCTCCGCCAATCTTCAGTGCAGAAGCTTCCTTGTCTGTCATTACACCCTTGGATGTGGATAAGATTGCGATACCCAATCCGTTAATTACTCTCGGCATGTCCTTGTAACCTGTGTACTTCCGGAGACCGGGAGTAGAAACACGCTTCAGCGCCTTAATGGCGTTTACTTTGGTTGCGGGATCGTACTTCAAGGCAACCTTGATAGTACCTTGAGGACCATCCTCAACGAACTTGTAGTTGAGAATGTAACCCTTCTCGAAGAGGAGCTTAGTGATTTCCTTCTTCAAGTTAGACGCAGGAACCTCAACAACACGGTGATGAGCCATGATTGCGTTTCTGAGTCTGGTCAGATAATCTGCTATTGGATCTGTCATTTTATATAAATGTTTAATTAATCGGGACTACCCCGACAATATTAAATAATATGCTTTTTACCAGCTGGCTTTCTTTACGCCAGGGATAAGGCCTGCTGAAGCCATCTCACGGAACTGAATACGGGACAAACCGAACTGACGGATGTAGCCTTTAGGACGTCCTGTGATTTTGCAGCGATTGTGCAGACGGATGGGATTGGCATTCTTAGGAATGGCCTGCAATTTGCGAGCAGCCTCGTAAGCAGCAGAAGGATCGTCTGTCGTTGCAATGATTTTCTTCAGAGCCGCACGCTTCTCAGCATAGCGAGCCACAAGCTTGGCACGCTTTACTTCGCGTGCCTTCATTGATTCTTTTGCCATATTGCTTTAATCGTTTTTAGCGTTTTTGAACGGAAGACCGAATGCCTTCAGCAGAGCATAACCTTCCTCATCGGTCTGTGCAGAAGTCACGAAAGTGATATTCATACCCTGAATACGATCGATGGAATCAATATTGATTTCAGGGAAAATAATCTGCTCAGTGATACCGAGGGTATAATTGCCATGACCGTCGAACTTGCTTTCGATACCCTTGAAGTCACGGATACGGGGAAGAGCGATGCGAACGAGTTTCTCAAGGAACTCGTACATACGCTCACGACGCAATGTTACCATAACACCGATGGGCATCTTCTTACGGAGTTTGAAGTTGGCGATATCCTTCTTTGAGAAGGTAGCGACAGCCTTCTGACCGGCAATGGCGGTAATCTCGTTGATAGCAACGTCAATGATCTTCTTGTCCTGAGTAGCGTCACCCAAACCTTGGTTGATGACAATCTTCTTCAAAACGGGAATTTGCATTGAGGAAGAGTAGTTGAACTGCTTCTTCAGCGCCGGAGCAATGCTCTCAGCATATACTTTCTTTAACTGTGCTGTATCCATTACTTGATTTCCTCCCCGGACTTTTTAGCGACACGAACTTTCTTGCCGTCTTCAGTTAACTTGATGCCTACGCGAGTGGGCTTGCCGCTCTTGGGATCAACAAGGCTTAAATTAGAGATATGTATGGGAGCCTCCTGCTTAACAATACCACCTTGAGGGTTCTTTGCAGAGGGCTTTGTGCTCTTGGAAACGATATTGACACCTTCAACGATGGCGCGATTCTCGCTTACCAAAACCTTGAGCACCTTGCCTGTCTTGCCCTTGTCCTCACCGGCAAGAACAATGACAGTGTCGTTTTTCTTTATATGTAACTTACTCATTGAATGTTTCCGTTTTATAATTAGAGAACTTCAGGTGCTAAGGACACGACTTTCATATTCACAGCACGCAACTCACGTGCTACAGGACCGAAGATACGGCTTCCGCGAAGTTCGCCAGCGTTGTTGAGAAGTACGCAAGCGTTGTCATCGAAACGGATGTATGAACCGTCTGCACGACGGATCTCCTTTTTGGTGCGGACAATCAAAGCCTTTGAGACAGCACCCTTCTTCAAATCGCTTGAGGGGATGACGTTCTTGACAGCTACGACAATCACGTCACCGACACTTGCATAGCGACGACCGGTACCACCGAGAACGCGGATGCACAATGCCTCACGGGCACCGCTGTTGTCACAAACGGTAAGTCTTGATTCTGTCTGTATCATAATTACTTAGCTTTTTCAATTATTTGAACTAATCTCCATCGCTTTGTTTTACTCAAAGGACGGGTTTCCATGATAAGAACGGTGTCGCCTACGTTGGCTTCGTTGTTCTCGTCGTGGGCATGGTATTTCTTTGTCTTCTGGACAAACTTACCATAAATAGGGTGCATTTCCTTGAACTTAGCCGCAATTACAATGGTCTTGTCCATCTTGTTGCTAGTCACAACACCCTGTCTTGTCTTTCTTAAATTTCTTGTTTCCATCTAAACCACTGCTTATTTGTTAAGTTCATTTTGGCGAATTACAGTCTCAAGACGTGCGATGTCACGACGAACGGACTTAATCTCTGATGGATTTGCAAGCGGAGTAACGACGTGGTTCAACTTCAACTGACGGAGTTGAGCGCGGGTTTCCTCGAGTTTCTCGGCCAACTGCTTGGCATCGAGAGCTTTTATTTCATTGATCTTCATAGCTTAAGCGTTTTTATCGTAATCGCGTCTTACAACGAACTTAGTTTTTACGGGAAGTTTCTGGGCTGCGAGACGAAGTGCCTCTTTGGCAACATCGAAACTTACACCTTCAACTTCGAAGAGGATACGTCCGGGGGTAACAGGAGCCACCCATCCTGCGGGATCTCCTTTACCCTTACCCATACGTACGTCAGCAGGCTTACGCGTGATAGGCTTATCCGGGAAGATGCGAATCCAAACTTGACCTTCGCGCTGCATGTAGCGGTTGACAGCTACACGAGCAGCCTCAATCTGGCGGCTATCAATCCACTTTGCTTCCAGGGTTTTGATACCAAATGAGCCGAAAGCCAATTGTGTACCTCTGTGAGCGTTGCCTTTGTTGCCACGTCCATCTTGAGGTCTTCTATATTTTACTCTTTTGGGCTGTAACATGATAATCTCTTACTTTTTAACGGTTATTGTTTCTCTTACGGTTGCCGCGACCACCACGACCTCTACCGGAGTTGTTGCTAGACTTCTCCTGAGTAAAGTTGGGGGTGAGATCACAGTCTCCGTAGACTTCACCACGGCAGATCCAAACCTTGATGCCGAGCAAACCCACCTTTGTGAGGGCTTCAGTCTGACAGTAGTCGATGTCAGCGCGGAAAGTGTGGAGAGGTGTTCTTCCTTCCTTGTACATTTCCTTGCGAGCCATTTCGGCACCATTCAGACGGCCGGTGATTTGGATTTTCACACCTTCAGCACCAGCGCGCATAACGTTTTGGATAGCCATCTTGATAGCACGACGGTAAGCGATTTTTCCTTCTACCTGACGAGCAATATTGTTGCCAACGATGTTGGCATCAAGGTCAGGCTTCTTTACTTCGAAGATGTTGATTTGGATATCCTTCTTGTAGAGTTTCTTCAACTCCTCCTTAAGGTTGTCAACATCCTGTCCACCTTTACCAATGACGATTCCAGGACGGGCGGTGCAAATAGTGATGGTGACCAATTTCAGAGTACGCTCGATGACAATGCGAGAAACGCTTGCCTTAGCAAGACGCTCATTGAGGTATTTGCGGATTTTTCGGTCCTCAACCAAGTTGTCACCGAAGTTTTTGCCTCCGAACCAATTGGAGTCCCAACCACGAATGATACCGAGACGGTTGCTTATTGGATTAACTTTCTGTCCCATTCTACTTATTTATTTTCGTCATTAGTTTTGGAATCAACAAACAGAGTCACGTGATTGCTGCGTTTACGAATGCGATAACCGCGTCCCTGAGGTGCGGGTCTCATGCGCTTCATTGTAACGCCCTCGTCAACGAAAACTTTGGATATATAAAGTTCGCCTTCTTCAGCCTTACGGTCGTTTTTGGCTTCCCAGTTGGCAATAGCTGAGCGCAACAGTTTCTCAACATCGACAGCAGCTTGCTTCTTGGAGAAACGCAAAACGCCCAGGGCACGGTTCACTTCCATACCGCGAACCATGTCTACGACATAACGCATTTTGCGCGGTGAAGAGGGAACCCCCTTGAGTTTTGCGAAGTAAAGATTTTTCAGGGCTTCTTTTCTTTTTTCAGCCGCAATATGTTTTCTTGCTCCCATTATTTATTTTCTGATTTTAATGGTTTGTCCCTACTACTTTTTGTTACCAGCGTGACCACCAAATCTACGCGTGGGTGCGAACTCGCCGAGCTTATGGCCGACCATGTTCTCAGTGATGTAAACAGGGATAAATTTGTTACCGTTATGAACTGCAACAGTGTGTCCCACGAAATCGGGGGAAATCATTGATGCTCTGGCCCAGGTCTTCACGACCGTCTTCTTGCCGCTCTCATTCATAGCGAGAATTTTCTTCTCAAGCGACACGTTGATATATGGACCTTTTTTTAGTGAAC
>CAVJZJ010000046.1:0-20371 GCA_963653995.1 Flexilinea sp. | reverse complement strand
AAATCTGTTCGGCTAAAATTCAAAAATCCAACAAAGGTAATTTATAGAACCCGCCTTATTCTACTTTCTGTCCGTTGGCGTTGTACTTGTTGGTTCCTCTCACGATGATCAGTCGGCCGTTTTCGATACGCTTGGCGTACATGGTGGTCGCAGGTGTTGTTGTGACTGTGCTGATGCCAGTGGCGTCATCCTCGTCGAAGGAGAAACTGATGGCTTTTGTTTGAGTCTCAGACGGAGTGGATTCTACGGTCGGGGCAAGCAGCCAAGCCAGTCCGGGGTTGAGATAGTCGCTGATGTAGCGGAAAAATCCGAAGTCGGTCGGGTCTGTCCTTTCGTGTCCCAAGGTATAGACCGTCTTGCCGTCTACGGCACCGGCTTTTGTAGGATTGGCGATTTTCAAGGCCGATCCGCTCAGAGAGCTTGTGTGGGTGTCGGTAGCGGCATCGTCAGAAAAGGTGAAGTCTATGCTCTCGGTCAAGATAAGTCCGGTGCCTACGGGAATGATGGAGCCTGGGGCAACCTGGGTGTCGGTATTGAGTTGAAGGGTGTGCTTCTCTTGGTTGTAGGTGGGTGCATATACCCCCTTGCCGTTTGCCGGCATCTGTAGTTGGAAGGGGGAGTAGATGGTGGCGTAGGGTACGGAGAACTTCTTGCTGATTTTGTTGACATCATCGGCCGATACATCGGATGGACATTGGAATTCCACTACCAGTTCACCGCCGTCGGTGGTCGGGAGCAGTGCCACCTTGTTCGTTCCGATGGTCATCACTGCATTTCCAGTCTCGTCGAAGGTCACGGTGGGGTGCTCCTTGCGGTCTACATCGAAGGCTGCCGTACCGAGGTTAGTTATCCTTGTGCCGTTCTGCTGGACGTAGGTGTAGGCCTTTTGAGCATAGGCGGCACTGCATCCCAACAATAGCAGGTAGACGGCAAGTAGGTGCTTTCTCATTGCTTTCTATTGTTTCTCATTGCTAAATCGTTGCAAAATTAGGACAATTCTTCCGAATAGTGTGCAATATTTCCGAAAATTATATACATTTTCTTTATTCACATTGAATAATTATGTTTACTTTTGCATATTATAAGTTTTATAGTGTAATTCTATTCATTTTGAAATTGCAAAGGTATTACACTTTATAGAAATATATTTTTAGTCTATGGTAAAAAGAAAATCATTCATTCTTGCGTGTGCAATGACGTTGGCAGTATTGCCTTCGACGGCTGGAAGGGTGTGGTACGGACTGCGTATCCCCGACATTCCCGGCAAGCACATTGTCAAGCAGAAGGTGTTGCCCGCGCAGCGGGTGGCCAGGATCAGGGCGTTTGAGAAAAACTATCCTGCCCTTTGTGCGGTGAGAAACAAGATGGTCGACGCCTCGACCCTAAAGAGTCCGCTACGGAGCGTGAAACCGTTTGCACCGAAGCCTACGGCCTCCCTACCGAAAAGTCCGTTGCTCAAGACCGCCGATGGTCGCGAACTCTACGGCAACGTGGTCTATAGTGCCTTTTGGGATGAGATGAAGCGCGGACTGTATACGTTCAAGGCTGGTGACTCCATTGATCCCGAGTCGATTTGGCTCAATGAGGATATGGCTGCCAATGGCGGCGGTGCGCTGGTGAATGGCGTGTTCCATGAGGTGAACTGGTCGGAAAGCGATGGCTACGTGTTCATCACCTATTGCAGTTTTGATGCCACGACAGGCGAACTGCTTTCATCCGAAGGTCTCGATGATCTCTCGCTTATCGGTACCGATTTGGCCGTGGCATACGATGGCACGGTGTATGGCGAGTTCTACAATTCCGAAGCGACGGGCTACGAACTGGGTATCATCGACTATTCCACGATGACCCGCTCCACTATCGGTTCGCTCGCCAACTGGTACATCGCCCTCGGTATCACCAAGGACAATGTGCTCTATGGTGTCGCCTCTGACGGCAATCTCTACAAGATTGATGCCAAGACAGCCAAGGAAACCTTGGTCGGTGCCACGGGCGTATCACTCACCAATAGTTCGGGTGGCGTGTACGGACAGAGCGGCGAAATCGACCAAAAGACCGGCACGTTCTATTGGGCAGCCATCACAGGTAGCGAGTTGTCAGCCCTCTATACCGTAGACTTGTCCACGGGTACCGCATCGCGGGTGGGTGAGTTTACAGGACAGGAGCAAATCTATGCCCTCACCATTCCCGCTCCGGCGGCAGAAGATGGTGCTCCGGCCGCTGTCGAGGATGTGACCCTGTCGTTCTCGGGCGCATCGCTGACGGGTACGGTCAACTTCACCGCTCCCACGACTACCTTTGCCGGTGGCACGTTGAGCGGTGCGCTTACCTATACTATAGTAGCCGATGATGATACGCTGGCTACTGGTACCACGACGGCAGGTGCAACAGTAGCACAATCAGTGACCGTCAGTGCCAGCGGAAACCATACCTTCGTTGTCACCACGGCCAATGAGGTAGGTCGCAGTCCGCAGACCAAGGTCAGTCAGTTTGTGGGTTATGACGAACCATATCCCGTAGAAGACCTTACCATCAAGTCAAATAGTGCCACAGGCGAGATAACGCTCTCTTGGGCGGCTCCTACAGGCAGTTACAACGATGGTTATGTCGGCGACCTGAAGTACGACGTGATACGCTATCCCGATAACGTGACCGTAGCCGAAGGAATTACCGCTACTACCTATACCGACACGCCCCAGCCCGAGCAACTTACGGCCTACACTTATGGCGTTGTGGCTATCAACGGCGATATGCGCAGCGGAGAGGCCACGAGCAATAAGGCCGTTGTCGGTCCTGCCCTCCTTCCTCCCTATGACAATGATTTCCCCGATGAGACCTCGCTTGACCTGATGACCATCATCGATGCCAATGGTGACGGTTGCACTTGGGGTTATCATCCCGATCAGATGTGCGCCTACTACGTCTATAGTAGTGAGAACAGCGGCGACGACTGGTTGCTCACGCCTCCAATCAGCATGAAGGCCGGCAAGGAGTACGCCGTCACGTTCACCGCTTCGAACACTATCGACCTCTATGACGAACAACTGGAAGTGAAGTATGGCGAGGGTGATGACCCGACCGCCTTCAGCGGAACGTTGCTCGAACCGACCGTGCTGACAGAAAAGAAGGAGTTCACCTCCTACATCACGCCCGAGAAAGACGGTGACGTGAAGATAGGTTTCCATGCGCTCAGCGATTCCGATATGTTCAACCTTCTGTTGTTCGGTGTCCATGTGAGTGAAGGATCGAGCCTTTCCGCTCCCGATTCCGTCAGTCATCTGACGTTGACCCCCGATGAGCAGGGAGCAACCCGTGTCAAAGTTTCGTTTGACATCCCCAAGACCGCTATTGACGGATCGCGTCTCACATCTGTGACCAAGGCTGAGGTCTATCGCGATGGAGCACTGGTGAGAACCATATCAGATGGTCTTGAACCTGGTTGCAATGTAAGTTTCAATAATTTTGTCGATACCGACAGCATCTACTCCTACAAGGTCATTGTCTACAATGAGAGCGGTGCCGGACGTGTGTCGGCCATGAAGAGCGTCTTTGTAGGCACCGACATTCCCTCTGCTGTCGATGCGAAGAGCATCGCCGTCAAGGACAACGGCTCCTCGCTGGCGATATCATGGCAAGGGGTGACCCAAGGCAAGAACGGCGGTTATGTCGATCCCGCCAAGATATCGTATAGTCTCTATGACAACCTTTCCTACGACGACTTCTATGGTTATGAGTACGGCAACCGTCTCGACAGCGTCTGCGGCACCTCGCAGAGTACCGTCACCATGAATACCGATGAGGGTGACCAAAATATGCTGACCGTACATATCCAACCGCAGAACGTCAAGGGTATGGGCGACTACAGCAAGGCCATGACTATCGTGACGGGTGCTCCCTACGCGATACCTTTCAGCGAACCGTTCGACAATGGCGGTGTCGCCTACGACCTGTGGTGGTACAATGCCGAAGGATCATCGTCATGGTATCTCAGCAGCGACGTGGCTTCTGAGGATGGCGGCACTCCCGGTGTCGTCGTGTACGACGGCTGCGGCGACGAGTCCTACTTCGCTTCGGGCAAGATAGCACCTGCTGGTGCCACCAACCTGAAACTCTATTTCACCCTACGAGGTGAGATGGAAGCCAAGGCCACGCTCACCGTACAGATACAGAAGAGCGACGGTACGGTAGACAATCTCAAAACCTATGAGTTCGACGGATCAGAAGACACTACACCCTGGCAGACGGAATGTATCTCACTGGCCAAGTATGCCAATGAGCGGTACATCATCGTGCGCTTCCTCGGCAATGGTAGAGGACTCATCCCTATCGACAACGTACAGGTACGTCAGGTCTATGCCGATGACCTCGGTGCTACGATGACCGCTCCTGAAGAGATGAAGAAGGGACAGACAGGCAAGGTGACGGTCAAGGTCGTCAACTACGGCGAGAACACCGCATCGGCCTATACCGTGCGTCTGCTCGATGGCGATGAGGCTGTCGACAGCAAGACCGTCAGCAAGGCGCTTGTCCCGATGGCTTCCGATACCCTATCGTTCGACTACACGCCGACCATCTTCCATGATGGCGAGACGGCCGAACTGACGGCCGAGGTCATCTACGACGCTGATCAAGACAATAGCAACAACAAGGCTGCCGCTACCATCAACCTCATCTCTTCGACCAAACCCGCTCCCGCTTCGGCGACCGTAGTCACAGGAACGACCGGATCTGTGGTCGAATGGACCGCTCCCGCTGCCGACAAGAAGGAAGTGACCGAGAGTTTCGAAGACTATGACTCATGGACTGTCGACAACTTCGACGACTGGACTTGCATTGATGGCGACAAAGGCTATACCGGTAGCATCTTCAACGGCTATGATTACGACAACCAAGGTGCACCTTTCGCCTTCATTATCTTCGAGCCCAATGATATCGATCCCGATATGCTCGACAACAATCCCGAACTGACTCCCCACTCGGGCGACAAGTATGCGGCTGCCATGTACAGTGTGCTGGATGACAATTTCGTCGATGCCGACAACTGGCTCATCAGTCCGTCGCTCTCCGGCGAGCAGCAGACCGTCAAGTTCTATGCCCTCAACCAGGCAGACTCGGAGAACAACTATCCTGAAACCATCGAACTGCTCTACTCTATGGGTGGCACCGACAAGGATGAGTTCACGCCCGTCAAGACCGTCACCATAGAAAATGGAGCATGGGAAGAAGTGACCTTCGATGTGCCTGCCGGCGCTACCCATTTTGCCATTCACCATACCACCACTGAGGGCGGTTACCTGCTCGGTATCGACGATGTGACCTACAAGGCCGGTTACGGCGTACTGACGGGTTACAATGTCTACCGCGACGGTCAGTTGTTGGGTACGGTCAACGCTTCCACTACGAAGTATACCGATGCTTCCAGCACCAGTGAAACGAGCGTCTACGCCGTGACCGCGGTCTACACTGACGGCGAGTCTGCACCCACCGTGGCCACATCTGTTCCTACGGGCATCGACAATATCGAAACCGCTGGCGAGACCAAGCCTTTCAATGTGTACACCATTGATGGCAAACTTGTGGGCGAAGGTTTGACTTCTACCCAACTCTTGTTGCCGGGTGTCTATGTCATCAACGGACAGAAGGTGACCGTGAAGTAGTACTGTCTTGCCGTTCATAGGCAATAATTATTCTAAGAAGCGCATTCGTCACTGTGGCGGATGCGCTTCTCTGAGTTTTATTGAGACTATAGGGATACCTTTGCGGGACACTTCCGTGAAAATCTTCCTTTCCAAATACCTCTTTTATAATTTGGGCATTTCGACCGAAATGCCTATTTTTGTTTCTCTTATCCACCAAAAGATATTTTCATGCATTACGTAGACGTTGTCCTTCCCTTGCCGCTTGACGGTCTTTTCACCTATGGTGTGACCGATGAAATGGCCGGCGGCGTGTGTCTTGGCGTGCGTCTGCTTGTACCGTTCGGCAAGAGCAAGACCTATACCGCGATGGCTGTGCGGCTGCATGACGAGAAGCCCGACTTCGAAGTGAAGACGATACTGGCCGTCATCGACGACGCTCCGGTGTTGCCCGAACGGCAGTTCCGGCTCTGGCAGTGGATATCAGAGTACTATATGGCTCCTCTCGGCGACGTGTTCAAGGCAGCCTTGCCTTCGGGACTCAAAGCCGAGGATGGTTACCGACCGAAGACGGAACGCTATGTGGCCTTGGTCGATAATCTGCGTAGTGAGCGCGCGTTGCGTGTCGCGTATGACCTTTTCGGACGTGCCACGCGCCAGCGTGAGGTGTTCATGGCCTATCTTTCGCTTTCCCATTGGGATACATTGGACGGTGATACCCCATCGTCGACCATCACTGAAGTGACTTGTGAAGAACTGCTCAATGAGAGTCACGCTACTACCACGATACTCCGTCAGATTGTCGACCGCGGATACTTGCGCATCTATGAGCGTGAGGTAGGGCGTATCAATGTGGAAGGCTCGGCCCATCTCGAGAATATCAAACCGCTGAGCGAGGCGCAGCAGACGGCCTACGATGCCATCCGTGCGTCGTTTGCACACAAGAATGTCGTTCTGTTGCATGGTGTTACGTCGAGCGGCAAGACCGAAATTTACATCCATCTTATCCGGCAGGCTATCGCCGAGGGCAAACAGATACTCTATCTTCTTCCAGAAATAGCGCTCACCGTACAGATCATGCAGCGGTTGCACCATGTGTTCGGACCGCGGTTGGGTATCTATCATTCCAAGTTCAGCGATGCCGAGAGGGTGGAAATCTGGCGCAAACAACTGTCTGATGAACCCTACGATGTGATACTCGGTGCCCGTTCGGCCGTATTCCTACCCTTTCAACGGCTCGGATTGGTCATCGTCGACGAGGAACACGAGACCTCCTACAAACAACAAGATCCCGCGCCGCGCTACCATGCCCGCTCGGCCGCCATCGTCTTGGCCAGCCTCTATGGAGCCAAGACCCTTCTCGGTACGGCAACGCCGTCGATGGAGAGCGCCTACAATGCTCAAACGGGCAAGTACGGATTTGTGCGATTGGCTACGCGCTACCGCGATGTAGCCCTGCCCGAGATACAGGTTGTCGACACCAAGGATCTGCAGCGTCGCAAGATGATGACCGGACCTTTTTCGCCCCAACTGCTTGCCGCCATGCGTGAGGCGCTGGAGGCTGGCCGACAGGTGATACTCTTTCAGAACCGTCGCGGTTTTGCGCCGATGATAGAGTGTCGCGTGTGTGGATGGGTGCCGCACTGCAAAAACT
Organism: Flexilinea sp.; assembly: GCA_963653995.1. Classification (GTDB taxonomy): domain Bacteria; phylum Bacteroidota; class Bacteroidia; order Bacteroidales; family Bacteroidaceae; genus Prevotella. Next base: position 13,081 of record CAVJZJ010000046.1, on the reverse strand, counting down.
GTGATGTGTCGCTCACGTTGCACAAGACGATGAACGTGCTCACCTGTCACTATTGCGGTTATACCTATGCCGTGCCGACAAAGTGTCCCTGTTGCGAGAGTACCGATTTGCGGGGCCGCGGTTACGGTACGGAAAAGATAGAAGACAATATTCGCGGTCTATTCCCCGAAGCGCGTATCGCACGCATGGATCTGGACACCACCCGTACACGCAACGCCTACGATCGGCTCATCACCGATTTCTCCGAAGGACGCACCAATGTGCTCATCGGCACGCAGATGGTGAGCAAGGGGCTTGACTTCGGCGGTGTCAGCGTCGTTGGTATACTTGGGGCCGACTCTATGCTCAATTATCCCGATTTCCGTGCCTATGAACATGCCTTTATGATGATGTCGCAGGTGGCGGGACGTGCGGGTCGCCGTGGTCGTCGCGGTCTTGTTATCTTGCAGACCAAGAGTCCTGACCTGCCGGTCATCCAACAGGTAGTGCGCGATGACTATACCTCGTTCTATCGTGATCTGATTGAAGAGCGCCGCCTCTTTCACTATCCGCCCTTCTTCCATCTTGTCTATGTCTTTTTGCGCCATCGCGATGACCGCATCGTAGAGGCGGCTGCCGCGACCCTTGCCGCTGGTCTTCGTCATTTTCTCGGCGACCGTGTGCTCGGACCTGACAAGCCGGCCGTGGCCCGCGTCAAGCAACAGTGTATCCGCAAGATGGTTATCAAACTTGAGCAGGGCATCGACCTCCGTCAGGTGCGTGCCGGTCTGCGCCAAATACAGACTTCACTCCTGCAAGACAAACGGTATGCCGCGGTGATGGTCTACTATGATGTAGACCCGCTCTGAAAATCATGATGTTGTGCGATTTGTTTGCGAATATATCTACTAAATATGTATGGTGTATGCATTCGCATGATTTTAGGATAGAACATATAATATATCCTTGTCGTTTTGAAAATACAGAAAAGCCGGGAAATCCGATGAATGGCGAAGGATTTCCCGGCTTTTTTGTGTAATATTTCCTGGCTTTTCTATGGACTTGTAGTTGTTTATAGCGGACTGCAGGCATCGCGAAGCCATGTCTGTTCGTCGGCATCGAGCAGAGGCGAGAGGGCGTCGTACACCTTTTGGTGATATTCGTTGAGCCATCTGCGCTCGTCGGGTGTGAGCATCTCGATGATGATGGGCGACTTGTCGATGGGGCAGAGGGTGAGCGGTTCGAAGCAGAGGAAGCGTCCGAACTCCGTCTCCTTGTATGGGCGTATGAGCAAGGTGTTCTCTGTGCGCACGCCAAAACGTCCGGCAAGATAGAAGCCTGGCTCGTCAGTCACGGTCATGCCAGCGTGTAGTGGGGCGGGCCGCCACTCCATGCGTATCTGGTGTGGGCCCTCATGTACGTTGAGATAGGCACCAACACCATGTCCGGTGCCGTGGAGGAAGTTCATACCCTCGTGCCACATGGCCATGCGTGCCACGGCATCGAGTTGCGAGCCGCAGGCACCGTCGGGGAAACAGAGGTTCTGCAGTTGCAGATGTCCCTTGAGTACGAGCGTGTATACTCGTTTTTGCTCTTCGCTGACAGGGCCGAGGGCGATGGTACGTGTGATGTCTGTAGTGCCGTCCTCATACTGTGCGCCACTGTCGAGCAGCAACAGACCTTCGGGGCGGAGAGGAGCATCGGTCTCTGGTGTAGCCTCGTAGTGTACGATGGCTCCGTGCACTTCATATCCGGCGATGGTATCGAAAGATATGTCGCGGAAGAGCGGTTGTTCGGCCCGTAGTGCAGTCAGTTTCCGGTCGATGCTCATCTCTGTCTCGTTACCTTGTTCTACGGCTGGGCGTAGCCAGCGCAGGAAACGCACGAGGGCCACGCCGTCGCGTAGCATAGCGTTGTGAAAACCTTCAATTTCTGCCTCGTTCTTCACCGCCTTCATCGTCGGTATGGGCGATGCGGCGCGTATGACGTGATGTTTTTGTCGGGCGATGGAGTAGAGGGTGTAGTTGGTCTCCGAGGGGTCGAGCAGAATGTTGTATTCGAAGTAGGCGCGTAGTCCGTCGGCGATGTTGGAATAGTCGTCTGTGTCTACCCCTTCAGTGGTGAGATAGGTTTTGACCTCGGGGGTGAGTTTTTCCGTATTGGTGAAGAGAGTGGCCCGGTCGGAGGCGATGAGCAGATAGGCTACAAATACAGGATTGCAGTGTACGTCGGTTCCGCGCAGATTGAGTGTCCAGGCGATGTCGTCGAGGGCAGACACCAACATGCCGTCGGCCTTGCAGCGGTGGAGTGCGGTGCGTATGTCGCTGAGTTTGTCATGGCAGGTGCGGCCCGTGTATTGCAGGTCGTGAAGGTGTATCTTGTCTTCGGGAACGGCGGGGCGGTCGGTCCAGATATTTTGCAGCGGGTCGAGATTGGTGCGGACGGTGATGCCCGACTGCCGTAAGTCCTGGATGAGGCTTTCTACCTCGACGGTCGTGGCGCATAGTCCATCGATGCCTATCTCTGTCGTGCTGCTGTCGCGGAGTTGTGCGGTGAGCCACTCTGCGATGCTTGGTGTGCCTTCGATACGTTCGCGCATAAGTACGTATTCAGTACCTTGGAGTTGCTCTTCGGCAGCGATGAAGTAGCGTGAGTCTGTCCACAGGGCGGCGGCATGACGGGTGACGACGGCGGTGCCTGCCGACCCGTCAAAGCCAGATATCCATTTCCGTCCTTCCCATCGGCTTGGCACATATTCGCTATTGTGTGGGTCGGTACTGGGAAAGATGAAGGCGGCGAGGTGTTCATGCTCCATCAGTTGGCGTAGAGCCTCAATGCGTTGTTGTATGGTGGTGTGTGCAGTCATAGACGTTAACATGGATGATTAGTCGTCAGTATCCTCCTCGTTGTCGTCGTAATCAAAATTGTTGTATCCGTCGATAATCATCTCGGTCTCCTCAAAATCGAATTCTTCGGGATTGAAGGTATGTCCCAGCCAGTCTTTCATTTCCTTGGCGTGAGCCGAGCGGGGATGTTCCATAGCCTCGCAGAGATTGTAGTAGCCCGGTACGCCGCCACAGTCTTCGGGTGGACAGGCGCGTTTGCCGCCGAGGAGTCTGACGTAGGGTGTTTTATTCTCTTTGAAGTCTTCTATCTTGCTGAGTGTGATGTCGTGTTCCCAGCTGTCGCCATAGTCATACTCAAAGACGACGCTGTCTTTCTCCTTCTTCAGCAGGTGGGCTATGCTGTAGTCGCCTCCCCAGCGGGTATTGCTCCATCCTGCTTCTTCCTTCTCCATGTGTTTTGTGGCGTAGTAGGCGTTGCCTTTACGGAACTGATGCAGGTGCTCGTTCCACCACCCCATGGCTTCGATGATGATTTCAGCAAGCGATGTGAGTTTTATTGAGGACGGAACAACAATCTTGCGCCAAATGCTGGGGGTGATGCCGCGCAGTTTGATACGGAGGGTGTATTTCTTGATTTCCTTGGCGGGCATACATTCTAGACATCCGCTACTATCGTACTCGTATGTGCTGCTGTCTTCGTCGTATTCTTCATCTTCGTCGTATCCTTCATTGTATTCTTCGTCGTCTCCCTCCATGAAGGGTAGTGGAAAGTCGTCTTTTGCGCCATCAGACGAGGGGAGGTCGAGGCATAGTTTAGAGACGGATTCTTCTACCATTTTCTCTATATCCTTGGGAGTCAGACTGCTTATGTATTTTTCTATTTCTTCTTCAGTTGCGTCTTTCCCGAGTTTCTCTTGTATGGCGTTAAAGAGCAAGTTACCGGCAAACTCCATAAAGGCGGCTTCTTCTTTCTTTTTCATGTGTATGGATTTTTTTATTGAGTATGGATTTTTTATTGTTCTCCACAAAGTTAGGTCTTTTGTTCCGATTGTCCAAACGAGCAGATACAAAAAAACACGGAGTGACACGGACATCGGCATTTTCTTGCTTTTTGCTCCTTGTCACCCCGTGGGTGTCGCACACTACTTGTTCTGACCTGACGATCAGTTCAATGTGTATTGCGAGTATTTCTATTGTTGCGTATTTCTGGGGAAAGACACCTCCTAAAACAAAATCTGTTGTTTTTCTTGTTTGGTCTTGTCGCTTGTCGGGGAGATTAGTCCTCGTTGGCGCGCAACTGCTGTACGTAGATAGCGTGCTCCATCTTGAGTCTCTTCAGTACAGACGGCTTGTTGTACTGCTGACGTCTGCGCAGTTCCTTTACAACGCCAGTCTTTTCAAATTTTCTTTTGAACTTCTTGAGTGCTCTTTCGATGTTCTCGCCATCTTTTACGGGTACAATAATCATTGTCTTTTTTGTTTTATTTTATTTGGTGATACTTGTTGCTCCATGGCGCAATACCATGGATAGCGGCTGCAAAGTTACTGTATATTTGCCGATTGGCCAACTTTTCGGTACACTTTTTACATTTGTTTGCCCTATTTTGGGGCTTCTTCCTTGCTTTTGTCTTAACTTTGCATCCGAAATGCGCAAGCCCTACAACAGAAGAATACGTACGGCCTGGCTGTTGCTGGTCATTTATGCAGCGATGGTGTTGGCCGTGTCTGTCCATCGACACGAGGATGTCGGGCAGGACAGCGTGGCGTGTTGTCAGGACTGTGCCCGCCATATCAAGCATGCGGGCCATCTTTCTGTCGAATTGCCTGCACATGGTGCTTGCGTGCTTTGCCAGTTGCAGGCTATGCCCTGTCTTGTACCCGCCGTTTTGACCGGTGTGATCTTCGCCGTTGCGGAGACTACATTGCCGCAATTGGTGTGTCGGGTCGGCCGTCTGTCGGTCCGGGGCATTGTATCTTTGCGGGCTCCTCCTTGTATGGGGTGGTTCTATGAAGTATTGTAGAACACCTTATTATTAGTAATTTAAGTTTCGGATTTAGGCGAGGACTGGCTGAAACTTAAGTAATATTTATCATACAAGGAAACCCAATCATGACAATATATAATAAGAAATGTCTTGGGCTGCTGTTGGCGTTGTCAGTTGCGTCGGCACAGGCCCGTGTCGTCGCTGAATGTACCGACAGTGTGATGCATCAGCCTATGACCGAAACCAATGTGAAACTCAACGAGGTTGTTGTCACCGGACTCACCGGAAGTCAGAAACTGCGGCAGTCGCCGGCGCCGGTCTCTGTCGTGAGTCACCGCCAACTCGAATCGATGCCCACCTCCAACATTATCGATGCTGTGGCCCGTCAGCCCGGGGTGTCGCAGATCACCACGGGCGGCAGTATCTCCAAACCCGTGATACGCGGTCTGGGCTACAATCGCGTGGTGGTCGTCAAAGATGGCATCCGTCAGGAGGGGCAACAGTGGGGCGACGAGCATGGTGTGGAAATCGATGCCCACACCGTACACTCGGCCGAGATACTCAAAGGTCCGGCCAGTCTGATGTATGGGTCTGACGCTATGGCAGGCGTACTTGTGTTCCATGGCGATCCTATACCAGCCTCAGGAACGGTCACCGGTCAGTTGAGTATGGGCTACCAGAGCAACAACGGACTGATAGACTACTCTGTCGACAATGCCGGACATCTCGGACACTGGTCGTGGAATACCCGGTATAGTGGCAAACTGGCGCATGCCTACCGCAACAAGTACGATGGATATGTGTACGGTTCGGCTTATCGCGAGCAGGCTTTCGCCCAACAGGTAGGTTACAATTTCTCTCGGGGACATTCCCGCCTCTCGTTCGACTACTTCCACCTCACCCCCGGTATCGTGGAGGGTGAACGTGACGAGAATACCGGACAGTTGGCCGTGCCCGACGGCTACCGTCTCAAGAGTTACGGCACGCCGATGCCCTATCAGCAAGTACACCACTACAAGGCTGCGTGGGAGAATCTGCTCTATATAGGTGATGGCTCATTCAAGGCACTTGTGGCCTATCAGCAAAACCGTCGGCAGGAGTTCGAGGAAGAGGAGACGCCCGACGTCTGCGGACTGGATATGCAACTACACACCGTCAACTACGACCTACACTATCTCTCGCCCGAGATTGGCGGATGGAAGTGGGCGGTCGGTATTGGCGGTATGTACCAACGGTCGGCCAACCTCGGTACCGAATATCTCATACCGGCCTATCGTCTCTTCGACTACGGTCTCTTTGTCACGGCGAGCCGTACCGCCGGACGTGTCAGTCTGAGCGGAGGTCTGCGCTACGATCACCGTCATCTGCACAGTGAGGGATTGATGGAAGAGGGCCAAGCGCGGTTTACGGCGTTCAGCCGCAGTTTCGACGGTGTGACCGGAAGTCTCGGTGTGACCGTCGACATCAGTCCCACCTTCAATATCAAAGCCAATCTCTCACGCGGATTTCGTGCGCCGAATGTCAGCGAACTGGGTTCCAACGGCGTACACGAGGGTACGGCGAGATATGAGGTGGGCAATGCCGCGCTCAATGCCGAGAACAGTTGGCAGGCCGACTTGGGTGCCGACTATGTGTCATCGGTGTTCACGGCACGCTTGGCCCTGTTTGCCAACCGCATCGACCACTACATATTCTCGCAGAAGATGGCCGATGCCGACGGACAAGAGATACTCATCGATGGCGAGCCGGCCTATCGCTTCACCTCCGGCGATGCCCGAATTATGGGTGGAGAGGCGAGCGTCGATGTTCACCCTATCCCCCATCTGCATGTGAGCAGCAGTTTTTCTTACGTCCACTCGGTGCAGTTGTACAGCGACCGCGACACCCGCTATCTGCCCTTCACGCCCGCTCCCCGTTGGTTGTCTGACGTCAAGTATGAGTTTCTTTGTGGTAAGCGGTGGGTAGACAATCTCTACCTGCAGTTCACCGTAGATTGCAATCTGCGGCAGAACCACTACCTCGCGGCCAACGGTACAGAAACACCCACCCCTTCGTACACCCTCATGCATCTCTATGCTGGGGCAGATGTGAAAGTGAAGGGCCGCCGCGCTTTTTCTCTCTACCTTGCGCTGGAGAATATCGCCGACCGTGCCTACCAAAGCCATCTCAGCCGGTTGAAGTACACCGATGTCAACTGCGTGACGCAGCGTCGCGGAGTCTACAACATGGGGCGCAACTTCTCTGTGCGTTTTGTCGTACCCTTCGGAGGGTAGTCCGCACCTCCTCCGTAGAATGCTCTTGTCTACCTTGCGCCAGTATTCGGGCTTGCATACTCTGGTATTCAGCCCGAATACTCCAGTAGTTTGGCCCGAATACTCGAGTGTTTAAGGCCGAATACTCGAATGTTTAAGGCCGAATACTCGAATGTTTAAGGCCGAATACTGCATCGGAAAGGTCTTGTGTGTATGATTTTCCGGGTAAAATGGGGAATAAATGCGGCGATTGTTAATAAATAAAAAAATAACAATTGTTTCAAGCAATTTTCTTCTTAACTTTGCATTTTGTAAATGTACGACCCTATAGATGCGTACATTCTCCTTATAGATAAGATTATGAATTTTTAGGATAATGAACAACAAACTGACAAGACGAATGGCGATGTTCGCAGTGGCGGCACTCGTTCTTTCTCTGATCCCGCTGCTCGCCGTGAGCGGCTATCTACATCCCATGGCCGATGATTATGTATTTGCAGCGCCCGTACATCAGGCATGGCTTCATACTCATTCTTTTGCAGCCGTCATGCGGGCGGCGCTGGATGTGGCCGTCACCATGTACCATAAATGGCAGGGGACCTATACGGCCTGTTTCATCATGGCTTTGCAGCCGGGGGCGTTCGGATACTACTGGCTTACGCCTTTCATCCTAATCGGTTCTTATATTGCGGCTTCCTATATATTTGGCATGACCGTCATGTGTCGCATCTTGAAAGCCCGCACTTCAGAAGCGGTACTGGTGACCACCATTGTGACGATGCTCAGCATACAGTTTATCGCATCGATATATGATGCGTACTATTGGTTTAATGGAGCGGTTTACTACACGTTCTACTACGCCGTCATGCTGGTGCTTGCCGCCCTCCTTGTCATTCATGCCACCAGTCACGGACTGTGGCACAAGGTGACGGCCGTGGTCGCTCTGCCGCTGACCGTCTTTCTCGCAGGCGGCAATTTCTCCACCGGCCTTGCCGCGCCAGCCATCATGGTCTTCACGATTGGCGTGATGTGGTTGCGGGGCAAGCGTGTGCCGCGACTCTTTTATGTGGTTTTCGCTGTCTACTGTTTGGCGTTTTTGGCCAGTGTGCTGGCTCCGGGCAATGAGTACCGCCGTATCGCTGAGCCACACTCGGTAAATCCTTTCATGGCGGCATGCTTGTCCATAGGCAAGGGTGTGGAGTTTATCGCCAAGAGTCTCAATCCTATCATGGTGCTGCTTTTTGTCGCCATCACGCCGACCTTGGCCAAAATTGCGCGTCGTAGCCGTTACGTCTTCGAGCGTCCGTGGCTGGTGTTCGTTGCGTCGTTGTGTCTGTATTTCGTGTTCCTATTCCCCATATGTTATGCCCTCGGTATAAAAGGCCCCGGACGTATGCAGAACCTCTACACCTATAATATGTGTTGGCTCATCGCCTTCAATATCTACTACTTTGCCGGAGCGTTGCAGCATCGCCGTGCCGATGGCGGAGCGCTCAGCGGTCATGCGCTGGCCATCTGCTCTATCGTGCGTGGCCGAGTGTCGGGGTATCGTCGGCTTGCGTTGCCGTTGTTCGCCGTATTGCTCGTATCGTCGGCGATACTGAAGATTTCGGCAAGCAGCAAGGCGGCAAGACTGATCTACAAAGGGACGATTGTGGCTTACGACCGCGAGATGACGAAGCGTGAGCGTGTGCTTGCCGAGCCTACGTCTACGGCTATCCTCTCGCCGCTCACGGTGCAGATACCGTCTGATGCGTTCAACGACATTATCGTGTATCGCGGCTATTGGGTCAACCGAGGTCTCAGCATGTTCTACGACAAAGAGTGGGTGGCTGCCTCAAAGATGCCTGCTCCCTATGACATTGCAGCGGAGATGAAAAGAAAATGTCACCGTGAAGTAGGGCCAGGCAATCTTGTTTACAAGGAGATGGGCATCAGTCCGACGGCAATATCCGACAAACGTCTTGTTTCGAAGCGTGATACAGTGCGTGATGATTCCTGCTCATTGCCGGCCGCTTCTCGTGAGATATCTCAGGCCGACCAACGCTTTTTGTCTACCTTCAAGGGTTATGACCTGTCAATGACGAAGTGACGGTAAGAAGCGAGTTGAAATAAATAGAACGGTGTAAAGGTGGAGTTTAGAATAAAAACTCCACCTTTATTCTTTGGTGGTCTTGTTGGCCATGTACATGCCCAACAATATGCAGACGGCACCTGTCAAAAAGTAGGGAGTGATTTTTTCGCCGAGTACCCATGAAGCGAAGATCATGGTGGTGATGGGGTTGAAGTAGACCCAGTTGGTGGCTTTCACCGCTCCGAGTTTGGCGATGCACCAGTTCCATGTGAGATAACAGATCATAGAGGCAAGGCAACCCAGGAATAGCAGGTTGCCCACCACTTGGGGGCGGGTCAATATGTCTGGCGACGGCAGGCTGGGGGTGAAAAGATAGTAGGGGAGAATGGTCAGTACCCCGTAGAAAAACACTTTTCGGGTGATGAAGGCTGCGCTGTACCGGCCGCTCACCGCTTTCATCAGTAGCGAGTAGACGGCCCAGCAAAGACAGGCTGTGAAGGCCAGCGTGTCGCCGATGGGCGAGAGGTGGAGTACGAACTTGCCATTGAGTACCACGATGACCATGCCGGCAAAGGCCAATAGCGATCCTATCAACTGCACCGGACTGATGCGCGACGAGTCGCGGTAGACGAGTCTGACCAGCAAGGTGGCAAAGAGCGGACAGGAGCAGACGATGAGTGAGGTGTTGGTCGTGGTGGTGAAGTTCATCGACTCGTTCTCGCTCAGAAAGTAGAGCGAGCCGCCCGTGATGCCCAGCAAGGCCATCTTGATCTCGTCCTTCCATGAGTCAGACAGTATGTGTTTGTGGTAGAAGGCGAGCATCAGCACGTAGGCGATGGTAAACCGGAGTGTGAAGATGGTGGCGGGTGAGAGTCCGTTGAGCATGAGCACCTTGGTCGCAACGAAGGTAGTACCCCAGATGGCTACTGTGACAAAGGCTACGAGATGATAGAGTAGGTTGTTTCCGTTGTTCATAGAAAAATCGTACCAAGTTGTTTTTTTATCGTCACTTAGTATTCTTGCTCCTCGATGAATTTCTCGATGTGCGCCCCAAATCTCTTGTCTTGTATTTGTTTTGCAGCCTTTACCAGATTGTCGGCATGGATGATGGCATCGGTCATGTCTATGCCCATCCATGTGCCCAATTGGGTGAGTGGTTCGATATCCTCTTCGGTCAGTCCACCGGTGGCCATCAGTGGCAGATCAATGTTGTGGGCTTGCATCTGATGGATGAGTGTCCGGTAGCCCGTTAGTCCCAACGCAGGAATATCTTTCTGGGAGGAGACTTGGCGGAACGGGCCACAGCAGGCGTAGTCGGCTCCCAAAGCCTGCAGCAGCCGGATGTCGTTGAAGGTGTGGGCCTCGCAACCGATGATGCGGTCTTCGCCCAATATCTTGCGTGCCTCGTCGGCAGGCATATCGTGTTTGGTGAGGTATACGCCATCGACTTGCAGTCTTTGGGCCAGTTCTACATGACCTTCGAGTGTCAGAACGGCATCGACACCCTCGCAGGCCGCCTTCAGTTGTCGGACGGTGTGTTCTATCTCGTCGTCTGTAGTGTCGTTCATGGATAACTGTATCCAGTGACAACCACCGATGAGTGCAAGGTAGGCATTCTCCAAGTGGGAGAAATGCTCGTTCTGAAAGGTGGAGAACAGGTAGTTGGTGCGGAAGATGGAAAAAGCCAATGACTTCGTCATATAAATACAGTAATAAAAGGGTGGAAGAGAAGTATTTCTCAAATGTACGCAAAGGTATAAACTTTTATCGGAATATGTACGATATATTGTTCGTGTTTCTGTGGCTTGTGTGTTTTCGTCCGGTCTTTAGAAGAGAGAAATATGGAGGAATTGTTGTCTTGCGAATTGATTTATGTCAAGAAAACCATGTTTTTATGATTTTCTTCATGTCAACATCTTGCATTCTTAACAAGATGTTCATATCTTTGCAATGTTTTTCATGGTATTAGATTTAAGGTTAACAAAGGTTGGGACTCAGCGGAGCCCCTTTTTTTGTGCCCGAAATCATTTTTAGTGCCGTGAGGCCTTGTGTTTTTCGGGCACAAAATTTTTGTATCTTTACACTTGATTTTTGTACCTTTGTATTTGTGCGCCGGACATTGTGCGCTAGTAAAGGAAGATAAAAAAGGATAATTTCCAAATCAAAGAAATATATATTATGAAGATGACAAAGACAATTTTAGGCAGTGTGCTTGTAGCCGGCACAGTGATGCTTTCCGGCTGTGGTACCCTCGGACAGGGTACGTCGGGCTCTACATCATCCACGGGCAGTATACTGGGTAGTATTCTTGGCGGTTCTTCCACGGGCAGCACGATAGGCAATGTGCTGGGTAGCGTATTGGGACTTGACAATCTCACCCAGCAGCAACTTGTGGGCACCTGGCACTACAAAGGTCCGGGTTGCGCCTTCACCAGCGACAATGCCCTGGCCAAGGCTGGTGGCGAGGTGGCTGCATCGACAGTCAAGGAGAAACTCTCTACGCAGTATAGCAAACTGGGACTGAGTTCGTCGAATACCTATCTTACTTTCGGATCAGACAATAGTTTTTCCGGAAAGGTAGCCGGCAAGTCGGTCAGCGGAACGTACACCTTCGATGAGTCGACCAAGAAGATCGAGATGAAGATGCTCCTCATGAGTCTTTCCGGATACGCCAAGAAAAACTCCGACGGTATCGCCGTGCTCTTCGAGTCGAAGAAGGTGCTTACCCTTCTGCAGACGGTGGCTGCCATGAGCGGCAATTCCACCCTCAGCACTATCGGAGACATCAGCAAGAACTATGACGGTGTGCGTGTCGGTTTCGACATGAGCAAGTAATAGTTTGTTTCCTAATAAAAGGTATACATAGAATAAAAGGTATACACAGAAAAACCCCGCATTGGCCAAAATACCGATGCGGGGTTTTTCTGTGTGTGTTTTTATTCTATGTGTCACGCCTTGTTCTTGTCGCGGCGTACATAGCAGACGGTGTAGGCCAATACGATGGCGAAGCCGATGAGAGGGATGAGGAAGGGAACGGTGAGATTGCCCGTGGTATCGGCGATGTAGCCCATGAGAAGAAATCCGCAACCGCCTACGGGAGTCATCATCAGAATCGATGACGCGCTCTTGGTCAGACCGCCCAGTCCGCGCAGGGCCATGGCAAAGATGGTGGGAAACATGATGGCCTCAAAAAGATAGTTGCAGAGCAAGGCAATCATCGACACGCGGCCCAAGCCGAGCAACACCAGTGCGATGCACACCACCGAACCGGCGGCGCAGGCAAGCATCAGTCGCTCGGCGGCGATATGGCGCATCACCCAACTGCCGAGAAAGCGGCCTGCCATGAATGTGGCCAAGGCACCAGTGATGAGCATTGAGGCCATACGGTCGCCCATCCATCCCTTTCCGGTGACAAAGTTGACAAAATAACTGTTGATGGAAATCTCGGCCACCTCGTAACTCAGCAGAGCGAGGAGTCCGAAGACAAACCACTTGTTGTGCCATAGTCGGGAGAGATTCTTGCTACCCTCGGTTGTAGCGGCATCGTCGTCGTGTACAATCTCCGGCAGGCTGACGCGGGAGAACACAAGGGCGATGAGCAGTACCAAGGCTCCCATGATGGCGTAGGGTACGGCCACGTTGCCACCATCGCCACCATCGCGGAAGAGGAAGGCGCCCACACCGAGTGTGGCAAACATACATCCGGCACCGTTGAACGATTGGGAGAAATTGATGCGGCTGGTGGCCGTCTCCTTCGGGCCCAGTTCGGTGACGTAGGGGTTGGCCGCCGTTTCCAGGAACACCAGACCGCAACCGATGACAAAGAGAGCGCCGAGGAAGGCGTAGAACGTGCCTGCTGCGGCGCACGGTATGAAGAGCAGCGAACCGATGCCGAAGAGCATCAGACCCATGACCACGCCGCGACGGTAGCCGAGGCGGTTGATG
>CAVJZJ010000045.1:0-21565 GCA_963653995.1 Flexilinea sp. | reverse complement strand
AGGGAGCATAGCGGGCTATGTGACCGATGAAAGAGGCGAAAACAGCCAAAAAGATAAAGCGGACAATCAACCTGTATTCATAGTTTTCAAATCGTACCAAGTTATTTTTTTATCGTCACTTAATTGCCTACAATGGCAAATTTAGCAAAAATATCGGAAATGGCATTAGTACGCTTGCCTTTTTTGTGATAATTATATAGTCCCTACATAAGACATTTATGCTAAGATTTTTCGTCTCTTCGAGCACATGCGGTTTCGCAAGTTCAACATAGAACTGCAATTTTCGGTGTTAGCATAGCCAGAATAATCTATACCTGAAAACACCGAGGGGTTTGGGGGCGAGAAGCCCCCCAGTGGATAAATTCAACAAGCAATGCATAAAAACAAAAAGGAGACCGAAGTCTCCTAAAGATTAATTAATTTTGCATTGTGAAGTACAAACAATTAACCTCGGAGCAAAGGTACGCAATTTCCGTATTACTCCAAAGACAAGCGAAACAAAAAGACATCGCTCTCATATTAAAAGTTAGTCCAAGTACTATATCTCGTGAGTTGCACCGTAATAGCGGTGTTAGAGGACGCTATAATTGGGAAACTGCCCAAGCAAATGCAGCATACAAGAAACGGCGTAAACCTGGCAACCGTCGTATAAAGGATGCTGTCGTCAGTAACGTAAAGGAAAAACTTATCACTGAGCAATGGTCTCCCAAGCAGATATCAGGCAAGCTGGCGAAAGAAGGGATATTGGTCTCGCACGAAACTATTTACCGCATGATACGTAAAGACAAGGAAGAGGGAGGTGACCTCTACAAAAACTGTAGACACCAACTAAAACACAGGTCCAAACCTGTTGGTGGTGAAAAGCGTAGTACGATTCCTAACAGGACAAGTATTGCAGAAAGACCAAAAGAGGCCAATGGTACGCGCTTCGGAGATTGGGAGATGGACACCATTGTAGGCAAGGGAAACCATGGTGCTATTGTTACACTTGTAGAAAGAAGTACTGGCCTGTTGCTTATGAGAAAACTCAACGGAGGTAAACGCCCAAAAGAGTTGGCTCGAACTGTCGTACACCTCTTAAAGCCATATAAAGGCCATGTAAAGACAATAACAACAGACAATGGAATAGAGTTTACATGCCATGAGACAATCAGCAAAAGTTTAGGCGTAAGAATCTATTTTGCCGATTCGTACTCTTCATGGCAGAAAGGAGCCATAGAAAACGTCAACGGACTCCTTAGGCAGTATATCCCAAAATCTACGGAATTTGCCAGTGTGAGTCATCAAAAAGTTACAAGCTATATGAAGAAGATTAACACACGTCCAAGGGAAAGATTAAATTTTCGTACACCACGAGAGTGCTTTCTAGAAAAGATTTCATAAATTTGCACTTGCTTGTTGAATTCACGGTTTTTACCTAGCATTATCAGTCCTTAAAAAATACTAAAAAACAAATAAAAGGTCTTGTTGTAAATAAATATATTCATATATTTGCCATATGTAAAGACAATCGTCAAGATTTTTTACAAAAAGACAAAATATCTATTTCTCAAAACAAAGATAGTCGACAGTACGGCGAATCTACTCACTCATTAATTAACAAAAATGCTTATGAAAAAAATTCTTTCTATCTTTGGCATATCAGTATGCCTTCTAATTTTTTCCGCTTGCTCCACCAATTATGTGGAACAAGAGCCTATCAGCGTACAAGAGACCACGCAAGACTATGCAGACTTGCAAGCAAGCATCAAAGGTCTCAATTCCAATTTTGAGACTCAGCAAACAAGAGGTTTCTTGGGAAAATTGTTCAAAAAAATACTCAACGTTTTCGTATCTGATTGTGTCGGTGCCATAAAAGGAGCCATACAGGGCAATAATATATGGCAATCTGCTCAAGGGGCATCCGCAGTAGTTGCGACAAAAAAAGACAAAGACGAAAACAAAACTAATGTAGAAATTACATACACAATTACATTGAAGGACTATGCAACAGACAAGGACACAACTATCACTCAGATCTTGCAACCCAAGCCTACCGCACTGCATAACCTCATATTGACAGGAGATTCAACCGCTGCAAATTTCAATGACAGTATTGGATATTACCACAATGCCGTCATTTATTCTCTGTTCGAAAAGAACAACAACTTGAATTATTGGAAAGGCGTTTCCAACTATGCTTGCGTTTTGGAACTCAACAAAGAAATCATCAATACCATACCTACGGCCACGTACAATGACACCATCATAAGTGCAGAAACGCTCAGATTCTGTGATTTCATCGGAAACAAGTCCTTAGAGTGTCAAGACTACAAAGAATTGCTCAACGCCTGCGCTACACAATATCCCGAACTGAAGAATATGATGGAAACGACAACCGATTTTTTTGAAGGAATGGAACAGGTCACGACCGATGAGGAGTGGGAACAATATTGCAAAGACGTAATAAAACTGATTACCAAATCCAATATTCCAGAGTCTGACAAGGATGCTCTGAAGATGGGTGTATCTGTAGGTTATGCAAGTTCTAAATTATGGAAGTTCGAAGAATGAGAAAATATATGATGACGATGAACAGATTTTTTTGCAAAAGAGCCATTATTGCCTGTCTTTTTGCAATAGGACTTTATACAAATATTTATGGACAAGAAAGTCCAACAGACCTTCTACGTGCCTCCCAATATCTCACACTCTGCAACAAGGACAGTAACGGCGAAATAAAAATCTACACGGAAGAGCAGTCTATACAAAACCATGACGGTAAAGACGTATTCTGCAACAAGAGAAAAGTAGAATACCGAATTACTGAGAAAAAGAACAAATTGGTTTTCAAGCGGAAAGTTTTATCCTCAGAGAAAATCACGCTTTGCGATGACGAAAAAGATCAATTATGGATCTTTCCTGATGTCACACACCAGTTGAACTGTACTATACTCAGACCTGGAAAGGTAAAGGCCGAAACTATTGCCACTGGATATTCGTGGCCTGTTACACGCTCTACAGATGGAAGGGTGATTACGTTTGACGAGACAGAAAGTGCAAAAAAAAGATCATTTAAACTTTGGGGAAAGTCAGTATATTATGAAAGGGAAATAGAACATATACAATATAAGTCTGCAGACTGCTATTGCCTTGATACAATAGAAAAAATAAATACAGAGGAGGTCTTTTCCATAACTCAGAAGAACAAACCCAAACATACCGTCACCATTACAGAGACGATTACTGTATTGTAAATGTAAAATATATCGCCGAAAGCGAACAATAGAAAAGCCGAAAGTTGAGAAAACTTATTTCCTGTACTTTCGGCTTTTTTATTGTTTTACCAGACACCTATAAATAAAATTTTAGGAGGGTTCTATAAATTAGCTTTGCTGGATTTTGAGACTATTTTCGAATGCATATCGTCAGCGAGTAAGGGAGTAATGCGGGCATTACGACCGAGCGAGGTGGCGATATGGGTCGAAAAGAGTTCAAAAGACGGCAAAACGTAACCCATATTTTTTATTGTTTGTTACGGTGGTAGTTTATAGAACCCACCTTTAGGCTTTCTATGACAAAAAAATATCACTATTCTTCTCCCCGCAGATATCGGCGGGCATACTCTATGATAGAGTCTTCGCCACGCTGGAGGGCATCGGTCGATAGGGAGACGGAGCGGTCGGGAGAGATGCCTTGCTCGGTGCTGACGCGGTCGCGGTCGTACATCGGACAGGCTGAGAAGCGCACGCTCCAGCCGATGGGCAGTTCGGAAGAGAAGGGCATGCCGGCTCCGCCGCCTGTGCGGTCGCCGATGACGGTGACCTTGGGACAACAGTGCATATACTTGACAAACTCGTTGGCGGCACTGTACACGGCGCGGTTGGTCAGCACAACGGCCTTTTTCTGCCAGCGCATGCCCTTGGCGGGCTTGAGCCGTTGCTCCTCCATATCTGAAAAGGCGTTGCGGGCCGTGCCCGTCTTGTGCTGCATATAGCCCACAAGCAGTTCGGTATTGGTAAACCGTGCCGCCAATTCCTCTGCCGAGGTGAGCAGTCCGCCGCCATTGTCGCGCACATCGATGATGAGTCCGGTGCAAGGTGCGAGGTAGAGCATGATTTCGTCGAGATTGCCGGCACCCATAGCGCTTTCAAAAGAGGTGCAGCGTATGTAGCCCGTGTTGTCGTCGAGTATGCGGTATTTCAGTCCGGTAGCGATGCGGTAGTCGGTGCCGAGGTAGCGGCGTGAGACGAGCGTGTCGGAATAGTTGGTGGGGTAGTCTTCCTTCCACGACCAGTTGCGTGCCACGTCCCAACGCGAATAGAGGTTGACGTGGCCGTCGCGCAGTTCACCGAGCATATTGCCGAGCACCTCAAAGAGTTGCGCGTCGGTCATACGACTGTCTATCTGTGCGGCGTAGCGGTCGTGCACCTCATCCCAGTCGAGTCCGAAGGCTTCGCGCTTGTAGTCGAAGAAACAGTAGTGTTGGTCGACAGCCCGCCACAGGGCTTCGAAATTGCCTTGCGGGTCGTTGGCATATTCCTCTTCGTCGACACACGATGTGACCGTTGATAGCAGCGCGACGATGAGGAGCAAAAGGGATAGAAATCTTTTCATGGGCGTATCTTGACAAGTTTGAAACGCTTCACCACACCGATTATGAAGGCGTGGGTGTAGGAGTGCGACTTGAGTTGGTTGACCTTGGCCTGATTGATATCGCACAGATAACCTATGCGCCAGGTGAGGCGGAGCAGCGGAAAGTCGAGCGAGAGGCTTTGTCGGAGCGACGGTGTAGAACCGACGCTGGTCACAACGACATTATGGTCATAGTTGCCGCGCGAGAAAATCTCGTAGTACGACTGGCCGTAGTGGGGACTGAACATCAGTCCGACAATCGGAGCGCTAGCCTCGTAGCGTGCGGTGAAGGGGATGCCGAAGAGCGGGAAACGGTAGTCGGCCGCAAAGGAGGGGTCGATATGGAGTGCGGCTTGCAGTTGGGCGGGATTGTTGCTGCCCCGCACATTGTAGAGAAATCCGAGACGTACAGCCCCGAGGAGTCCGCCACGCAGGTGCAGGCGGTCGCTTAGGAGTGACCAACGGTAGTGTACGCCGTAGCGGAAGGTATAGGCACCGGCCATCTCGCCGCCCTCTCCGGCACGGTTGTCGGCGTAGGCGAACTCGCCCTCATGCTCTATCGTGCGTGCCCAGGGACTGCCGTCCTTGTCGCGGGTGGTATGCGAGATGTAGCGCACAGACGTGCCGCGGTACTTCTCGGGCGAGAGGTAGGTGTCGAGTATATTGGTGGCGCCGACGGCGATCATCCGCGCATTGGTGATGACCTTGTCTGATACGACGGTATCGGCGACGCACTGTGCCCTCATGCCTATGGGGGCAAGTAGCAACAGAAGGAAAAGACTACATGATTTCATCGTCAAAGAGATTGAGTTGTCCGGTCATCTCGTCGATGATCCGTTGCTGGCTTTTCCCGGCATCGGGATCGAGATTTTCTTCCGGTTCGGTGTTCTCGGGAGCAGGTTCCGGTTCTGGCTCGGGTTCGGGGAAACGGGTCGGTTCGAGCAGCGACACACGGTCTACCTCCCAAGTGCAGATACGCTTGCCCTTGGCCTTGAACCCTTTGACCCCGACAAACTCCTCCATGTCAATCTCCATCGGGGCACGCTGGGTGACAGTACCGTCGGGAGCGGCCACAGGAGTGAAATCTACCTGCAGACGCGGGTAAGGTTGGTCGGTGAGCAGGGCCACGCGGCTGTCGGCGTTGTCGCCGAGGAAGGTCTGATGGCGCTTGGTGGCCTCCATGAGGAAGCGTTTGATGTAGGGATAGCCGTTGTTGTCGGCATCGAAGACGACGGCCGACCATACCTTGTCGGGGTTCCACTTCTCGATGATCTGGATATTGTCCTCGTAGTGGTTGTTGGCATCGTAGTCGGTGATGTAGAATTCGCCGCCCTCGAGCACGACGAGGATGTGGTCGTCTTCGCCAAACTCGCCGAGCAGCCGTCCGTGCTCGTCGTAGTTGAGTCGGTTGACATCGGCATCAAACCATACCTTTCGTCCGCCGAGAGTGGAGTGTCCGCGGCTCTTAAGACTGATACGGTGGATGGGGTTTCGGGTGACGAGGTTGCCCTTGGAGGCACGTCCCTTGATGAGCACTTCGGAGAAGTCGCGGTCGATGAATATCTTTTTCAGTCGCGGGTTGGCTTCGAGTGTCACCTTGATGACCTCGGCCTCGCCGTTGGGATTGGCCGTGAAGTAGAGTATGCGGCTGCCGGGCAATCCTTGGGTACAGTCGTACTCGCGGTCGCGGGTGGCGGTGGTCACATTGAAGCGTTTGATGTAGGCCGGCCCGTTCTTTCCGTCGCGGTAGACCACGTTGTAGATGGTGCGGCGGTCGTTTTTCTTGAACACCTGCACGTGGAGCACGTTCTTGCCAACGAAAATCTTGTCGGCCACACGCACCACCTTGTACTTGCCGTCCTTGTAGAAGACGATGATGTCGTCGATGTCGGAGCAGTTGCACACAAACTCGTCCTTCTTGAGTCCTGTGCCGACAAATCCTTCCTGACGGTTGATGTAGAGTTTCTGGTTGGCTTCGACGACCTTGGTGGCCTCGATGGTATCGAAACTGCGTATCTCGGTGCGGCGGGGATGCTCGTGGGCGTACTTGTCGCGGATGAAGGTATACCAGCGTATGGTCACGTCGGTCATGTGGGCAAGGTCGTTGTCGATATCGGCGATTTCGGCCTTGATGCGGGCGATGAGTTCGTCGGCCTTGTCCTTGTTGTACTTCAGTATGCGCTGCATCTTGATCTCGAGCAGACGGAGGATGTCGTCGCGGGTGATGTCGCGGTGGAAGGCGTACTCCACCGTCCGCGGTGCTTTGTCGCCGTCCTTGGCGGGCAGTGTCACTTGGAAGATCTGCTGGCGGAAAGGCTCGAGTTTCATGCTGATGAAGGCGACGGCCTCATCCTGCGACTGGCTCTGCTCAAACTTGCGCTCCTTGTAGATGCGCTCTTCGATGAAGATACGCTCGAGCGACGAGAAGAAGAGTTGCTCCTCAAGTTCGCCGCGGCGTATCTCAAGTTCCTTGCGGAGGAGGGCCATCGTGGTGTCGACAGAGTGGCGCAGCACGTCGCTGACGGTGAGGAAGCAGGGTTTGTTGTCCTCGATGACGCAACAGTTGGGGGAGATATTGATCTCGCAGTCGGAGAAGGCGTAGAGGGCGTCGATGGTCTTGTCGGAGGAGACACCGGGGGCGAGGTGTACTTGTATCTCCACTTCGGCGGCAGTGTTGTCGTCGACCTTCTTGGCCTTGATCTTGCCTTTGTCGATGGCCCGCAGTATGGAGTCGATGAGAGTGGTAGTGGTCTTGCTGAAGGGTATCTCGCGGATGACGATAGTCTTTTGGTCGAGTTTCTCGATCTTGGCCCTGACCTTGAGCACGCCGCCGCGCTGTCCGTCATTGTACTTGCTCACGTCGATGCTGCCGCCCGTGGGGAAGTCGGGGTAGAGGTGGAACTCCTCGCCGCGCAGGTAGTGTATGGCGGCATCGCATATCTCGCCGAGATTGTGGGGAAGGATTTTCGAACTCAGACCCACGGCGATACCTTCCGCGCCCTGGGCCAGCAATAGCGGGAACTTGGCGGGAAGGGTGATGGGCTCCTTGTTGCGTCCGTCGTAGGAGAGTTGCCACTCGGTGGTCTTGGGATTGAATACCACGTCGAGGGCAAACTTGGAGAGACGGGCCTCGATGTATCGGGGAGCGGCGGCACGGTCGCCGGTGAGGATGTTACCCCAGTTGCCCTGACAGTCTACGAGCAGGTCTTTCTGTCCCATCTGCACGAGAGCGTCGCCGATGGAGGCGTCGCCGTGGGGATGAAACTGCATGGTGTGTCCCACGATATTGGCCACCTTGTTGTAGCGACCGTCGTCCATACGCTTCATGGAGTGGAGTATACGACGCTGCACGGGCTTGAGTCCGTCGCCGATATGGGGGACGGCACGCTCGAGGATGACGTAGGAGGCGTAGTCGAGAAACCAGTTTTGGTACATGCCGCTGAGATGATGTACGGCAGAGGCATCAAACCGGTTGACCGGCTTGTAGTCGCTATGTCCTTCAGCGGTAGCGGTGGTGTCGGCCGCGTCTTCATCGGCGGTCGGTTGTTCCCCGTCGGCAGCATCGGCATCCGATGCGTCCTGCGCGGTGGTCGCAACATCGTCTACATCCTGTGTACCCGATGTGGTTTCGGCCTCCTGGCCTTCAAGCAAAATATCGTCTTTCGTTTCGTCACTCATTTCCCCTGTCTCCTTGTCGTTTTTCTTGGCGGGCGGCATTTACAATACCCACCATATATATAATTCGTTCAAAATTAACAATAATTTCCCGGATATACAAACGGGTAGGCCAAATATAGGGAGAAAGTACACCATGTGACGGGGAAAAGGTCTTGTCCTATTCACAGAAAAAACGTATTTTTGCAAAAAGTCAACACATTGCCTATGAAAACCCTAACCTTCTCCACATTCTTTCGCACGGCCTTTGTCTCCGTGCTGACATTAGGTCTCTGTCTTCCTGCTCTCTCACAGACCACCAAGCGCAAGACAGTACGTACTACGGTACACAACGAACCGGGACACAGAAACGACAACCGCATACCCGACTATATCTATCTGACTGCGGAGGAGATGCCCTCCTTTCCCGGCGGCACCGATGCGCTACGGCACTACATCACCAGTCAGGGGAGCAAGGCCACGCCTACTCCACCGACAGGCCGCACAAAGAAGGTGTGTGTGCAGTTTGTTGTAGAGCGCGACGGATACACGTCCAATGCGGAGGTGACCCGCTCCGATGACCCCACGCTCGACTACGAGGCGCTGCGCATCGTACGTTCCATGCCCCGGTGGTATCCGGGAAGAAATGAAGGCAACCGTGTCCGTGTGAGATATAGTGTGGAGATACCTTTCAGCGGTGTTGCGAAGGTGGTAGTTGACGACGATGATGATGACGGAGTGGACATTCCCACCTTCAGTCCGTATACGGGACATTCCTCCTATCACCGCGTCTATGACAAGACAGAACGAATGCCGAGTTTCCCCGGTGGCGATGCAGCCCTCATAGCGTACATTGCCTCACACACCAAATACCCCACAGTAGCCGCAGAGAACGGAGTGCAAGGCAATGTATATGTGAGTTTCACGGTCAATGAAGACGGATCCATCGGCGATGCGCAAGTCGTACGATCTGTCGATCCGGCACTCGACAAAGAGGCCCTGCGCGTCGTTTACTCCATGCCTAGATGGACACCAGGAATGAAAGACGGACATCCCGTAGCAGTAAAAATCCAAACACCGGTGAATTTCAAACTGCAATAGGCAATCCCCCTACCCCCGCGTTTCCACCGCAAACGTAGTGGTATAGCCGACGACGGGCGTGGTGGCAAGACGCAGGTCACCGCCTTGCGCCACCATCATTTGGCGTGAGAGGGAGAGGCCGATACCCGAACCAGTGGGTTTGGTAGTGAAGAAGGGGATGAAAATTTCCTGTGCCACATCGGGCGGTATGGGAGCACCGTCGTTGCTGACAAGGAGGCGGGGCGCATCGGCATCCTTGCGCAGATCGATACGACGGGCACCTGCCTCGACAGCGTTCTTCACCAGATTGACCGTCACCTGCCGCAGCATATTGATGTCGGCCGTGACCGTCTCTCCAGCAAGCGTATCTATATGCCACTCCACATCAGACCAAAGCGCGGCAATACTGTCGGCAAAAGCACCGAGGTCTATCTCTTGGAGCGAGGGCACCTGCTGTTGCGTCATCTTGCGGTAACTGTCGACAAAGACCGAGAGCCCCGCACAGGTGTCATGTATGGCACACATACCCTCCTCAAGTGGGGTATCCTTCACCTGTGGCAAACCGAGATACGCCTGACTGATGCTCGAGATGGGCGCGACGGCGTTCATGATCTCATGGGTAAGCACACGGGTGAGCCGTTGCCACGACTCCACCTCGTTTTGCGAGATAAGCCGACTGATGTCACCGCCCATTTCGTTGAGCGTGCTCTGCAAGGCCCGCTCGCCGAAAAGCAGTCCGCTGACGGGCAGACGAAAGGTGAAGTCGCGGTTGCGTATGGCCTCGCGCATGAGCCAGGCACGACGGGCCAACAGCCGTTGGTGGCGCCACATCCACAGTACAAAACCAAGGATGACTGTCAGCGCGACGGCCACGAGAGCGATAAGGGGAGATGAGGTGTGCATGGTGTGGGTGATCAGCGATTAATAACAAAATTCCATCATTGAAGAAGAAAAACTATTTTTCCTGTTTTTTCATTTTCGCATAGAGGGTCTGCCGCGTGATGCCGAGCATCTCAGCGGCGCGGCTGACATTGCCCTTACATTGCTCCACGACACGCCGCACATGATCGGCCTCGATACGGTCGAGCGGTAGCACCTCGCGGTTTTTGTCGATAGCATCCTTGAGCACCCGCACGAGGTCGTCGTTGTCCCACGGTTTGGTGACAAAGTCAGCCGCGCCGTTCTTCAGTCCCTTCACGGCCAGTTGCACATCGGCATAGGCCGTCATCAGTACCACGGGCGTACCGGGATGACGCTTCTTCACGGTACGGAGCCAGAAGAGGCCGTCCAGTCCGGAGTCCACCCCAGGCGAGAAGTTCATGTCGAGCAGCACGACATCGGGCGTTTCACTGGCTAGTGCCGCAAGCAGACCGTCGGGATTGTTGAGCGTGACAACACGCGCAAAGACACCGCCAAGACAGATTTTCAGAGCGGTGAGTATGGCCAGGTTGTCGTCCACGGCAAGCAGGGTTCCGTATGGTGTATTCATAGTGTGGTGTAGTATTTTTTCTATGGTCAAAGGTAACGAAAAAGTCCGAAAGACATTTATTAACGACACCATTTCTCTGATTGTGTATGATTTTCATACATCACGCTGTATGATTGTCATACAAACGCTGTTTTTGCGCCTTTCCTTCAATATTTGGACGAACGGTTCGCCCTAATTTTGCACCAGAAAACAGCAAGTGACATGAAAAGACACCTCATCATAGCAACACTCCTCGCCATCGCTTCGCACATTCCGGCCGCCGAACCGTGGACCGTGGAGCAGTGCATGCGCTACGCCATCGACCATGCCCACACCGTAGCCACCCAGCGGTACGCCCTCGTCGACTACCACACCGCTCGCACACAGGCCTTCGGCGAGTATCTGCCGTCGGTGAGCGGAAGCATCGGGGCGCAGTTCAATTTCGGCCGCGCCATCGACCCCGAGACCAACACCTACACCGATGTGAGCACGTTCTACAACAGTTATGCGCTTGAGGCTTCGCTCAAGATATTCGACGGACTGCAACGCTACAACGAACTGCGCATGGCCAAGGCCAATGTTCTGGCCGGACACAGTGCCCTGCAAGCCAGCCAAGACGACGTGGCACTGAAGGTATACAAGGCCTACATGGATCTCTTGTACTGCCACGGAGCCGTCGCCATGACCGAGAGCAAGCGCGAGGAAAGCCGCGCCCTGCTCCACCAGACCGAGGTCATGGCCGAGGTGGGACAGAAGAGTGATGCCGATGTGGCACAGATGCAGGCCACCCTTGCCGCCGACGACTATGAGGTGACCCACATGCAGAGCCTCACAACCAAGGCCCTCCTCACCCTCAAGCGTCTCATGAACTACCCCGCCGACGACACACTCGCCATCGACTGCACCCTGTCGACAGCCGACAACACACCCGCCACATACACAGCACCAATGGTCGATATCATGTCTGACCTCAATCCCCGCGTCAGACAGGCCGCCGAAGCCGCCAAAGCCGCCCGATACTCTCTCCGGGCCGCTCGCGGCGCGCTTCTGCCCACCCTCTCTATCGGTGCCGGGGTGTCGACCACGTTCTACCGCAATATGGACGGCAGTGCCTACACCCGCTTTGCCGACCAGATACGCAACAACGCCGGCGAATACGTCTACGCCACGCTCTCCATACCGCTCTTCAACCGCCTCCGCACCGTCTCGGCCATACGCAAGGGCCGCACCGCGCTACGCCTGGCCAAGGAAAATCTTGCCTACGAGCGCAGCGAACTACGTCGCCTCGCTGCCGAGGCTCAGACCGATGCCGACAACAGTGCCCGCGAGGCAGTGAAGATGGCCGCCAAGGTAGAGGCAGACAGCATCGCCGCCTATCTCACCGTACGCAAGTATGAGGAAGGACTGGCCTCGCCCATCGATGTGAAGACCGCCGCCGTCACGCTCCTGCAAAGTCGCGCCGCCCTGTTGCAGAGCCGACTCACACTCATGTACAACCGCAAACTCCTACAATATTATAAGAACAATACCTTATTGTAATAACAAGGACAATACTCTACTTGAAAATATGGACAAACCTCTCACTCCACGCCCCTTCCTCCGCCGCTATGCCCTACATATTGCCGTCGGCACGGTCGCCGTCATTCTTCTTGCATGGCTTGCCTTCAGCGGCACGGCCAGCACAGCCAAAGTCGAGGCATCGCAGATCACCATGAGCGATGTAGTGCGCGCACGCTTCGACGACTATGTACACCTCAACGGACAGGTCGTGCCCATACAGGTGGTACAGATCTCACCCGAGGAGGGCGGCATCGTACGCGAACGTGTCGTCGAGGAGGGCACACACGTCAAGAAGGGCGACGTGATACTCCGCCTGGCCAACGCTGACCTCGACCTGCAGATACTCAACGCCGAAGCCGAACTGGCCGAGAAGCAAAACCTGCTGCGCAACACGCAAATCACCATGCAACAAGACCGCCTCAACAACCGCACCGAGCAGGCATCGCTCGACATGGAGGTCGTACGCAAACAACGGGCCTACCAGCAAAACCAGCGACTCTTCGCCGAACATCTCATCAGCCGCGAGACCTATCTACAAAGCAAGGAAGACTACGAACTGGCCCGCAAAAAACAACGCCTCATCTCCCAACGGCTGCGACAGGACAGCCTCTACCGATCGGTACAGATGAACCAGATGGCCGACAATCTCGACAATATGCGCCGCAACGTGCTCCTCGTACGCCAACGCAAGGATAAACTCGAAGTGCGGTCGACCATCGACGGCGAACTCGGACTGCTCGACGCCGCTCTCGGACAAAGCATCACCGCCGGACAGAACATCGGACAGATCAACGACCTCTCCGACCTCAAGATCGAAGCCAAGATCGACGAGCACTACATCGACCGCGTGCGATCGGGACTCACCGCCTCCCTCACCCGCGACGGCAAGACCTACCGGCTGCGCCTCCGCAAGGTCTACCCCGAAGTGCAGGACGGATACTTCCGCACCGACTTTGTCTTCACTGGCGAAAAGCCCGGCGCCCTGCGTAGCGGACAGACCTGCTACGTCGACCTGCAACTCGGCAAGTCGGGACAGGCCGTCCTCATACCCCGAGGCACTTTCTTCCAGACCACCGGCGGCAACTGGATATTCGTCGTCGACAAGTCGGGACGCAAAGCCTACCGCCGCAACATCACCATCGCACGACAAAACCCACAGTACTACGAGGTGACCGACGGACTCGAACCGGGCGAGCGGGTCATCACCAGCGGCTACGAAGCCTTCAAAGACAATGACGTGCTCATCATCAAATAAAATTGACAACAAAACCCTACCGACATGATAAAGATTGACAACATCACCAAAACCTTCCGCACGGAAGAAGTAGAAACCATAGCCCTCAACGGAGTAAGCCTTGAAGTGGAAGACGGCGAATTCGTCGCCATCATGGGCCCCAGCGGATGCGGCAAATCCACCCTGCTCAATATCCTCGGACTGCTCGACAACCCCGACTCCGGACAATACCTCCTCAACGGCGAGGAAGTGGGACACCTCAAGGAAAAACAACGCACGGCCTACCGCAAGGGACGCATCGGATTCGTCTTCCAGAGTTTCAACCTCATCGACGAACTGACCGTCGAGGAAAACATCGACCTCCAACTGCGCTACCTCGGCACACCCAAGGCCGAACGGCGCGAGCGCGTCACCGAGATTCTGCGCAAGGTGGGCCTCAGCCAACGCGCCAAGCACTACCCCCAACAACTCTCCGGCGGACAACAACAACGCGTGGCCATCGCACGGGCGGTCGTCGGGAACCCCCGACTCATACTCGCCGACGAACCTACCGGCAACCTCGACTCCAAAAACGGACTCGCCGTCATGCAACTCCTCTCCCAACTCAACGCCGAAGGCACCACCATCGTCATGGTGACCCACTCGCAACACGACGCCGCCATGGCCACCCGCATCATCCGCCTCTTCGACGGACAGGTCGTCAACAACGCCGACTGATATTGTGAACATTCCATCATCCCAAAAGTCCCCCCCCGAAACGCCCCAAGTTTCCCCAAAAAAGAAGACGAACAGAAGAATCGAACAACAATGATGAAAAGTCTCATATACCTCTGCCGCCGATACAAAGTGGCCACCCTGCTCAATCTGGTCGGACTGGGCGTGGCCGTAGCGGCCTTCTACCTGTTCATGACACAAGTCGTGTACAACTGCACCTACAACCACTCCATACCCGACCACAACCGCACCTACCGGCTCGAGATGCACTCCAAGATGATGTCCGAGGACTGGAGTGCCATGATTTCGCGCCCTATGGAGACTCTCCTGGCCGACATCCCTCAAGTGGAAAAGACGCTGGCCACCTCTATGATGAACAACTCCACCATGATGGACAACAACAGCACCATAAGCAACGGCAACCGCAAAATAGACATGAGTACCCTGTCTGTCGGCCAGCCCGGACCAGCCTTTTTCGGATCCCGTCTTGTCAGCGGCAGCATCAAAGACTGGGTGGGAGAGACCACATCGATCATCACCCGCAGCGCTGCCCACCGTCTCTTCGGTACAGAGGATGTTGTCGGACGCACCTACACGCGGTCGGGATACCAAGGACACAAGATTTCCTTCACCATCGTCGGCGTATGCGAGGACACGCCCGCCAACAACACCTTCGCCAGCGACATCTACGAAAGTCTCGGCGACGAAAACCGCGACAACAACCAGGAATGGTCGTACCACATCTACGCCCGTCTCGCCCCGGGTGCCGACCCCGCACAGGTGGCACACGCCATGAAACTGCAGGCCATGAAGAGTTACGGTATCGACAAAAAAGATGAAAAGGACTTCGACGAACTGGTCGGCTTGTTCTTCCGCCTCACCCCCGTCGACGACATCTACTTCTCGGGCGTATCCACTCACGACAAGGGCAACCGCAACATCACCAACGTGCTCACCGTGTCGGCCATCGCCATCATCCTCTTCGCCCTGCTCAATCTGCTCAACTTCACCCTCTCCGAGACCCCGATGCGCATACGCGGCATCAACACACGGCGCGTCATGGGGGCCTCCGTAGCCCGACTGCGGCTGGGCATCGTCATCGAGAATGTCATCATCAGTGCCGTGGGCACCCTCATCGGTGCTGCACTTGTGCTAGCCTTCGCCCATAGTGCCGACTGCATGCAACTCGTATCGGGCAGCATCGCCATCGCCGACAATCCGCTGCTCGCCGCCGCCACCGTCGCCACCGCACTCGCCCTGGGCGCTCTCTCGGCCATCGTGCCGGCAATATACAGCACATCGTTCGCCCCGGCACTGGTGCTCAAGGGTTCTTTCGGACTCTCCCCCCGCGGCCGCCGCCTGCGCATGACCATCATGGCCGTGCAGTTCTGCGTCGCCTTCGTGCTTGTCGTCTATGTCGGCGTGATGACGGCACAGTCGCACTATATCTTCCACAGCGACTACGGATTCAACAAAGACGAGGTGTTCTTCGCCTCACTCTCGCCCGACGCTATGGGCAAGAAGGAGGCCATACGCACCGAACTGAAACGCCTGCCCTTCGTCACTCATGTCGGCTATGCGCAGTCGGTCATCGGTTCTGGTGACACCTATATGACCTGGGGACGCCAGCAAGACGAGTACACCGTGTCATACGTAGCCCTGACCTGCGATGCCGAATATCCGCAGACCATCGGCATCAAGATCATAGAGGGACGCACCTTCAAGGCATCCGACACACCCCAAGGGGCGTATATCATCAACCGTAGCATGATGAAGAAATACGATTGGATACGTGTCGGCGAGAAGTTGTTTCCAGGCAAGGCAGAAGGCCAAAACTACACCATCGTAGGCGTATGCGAAAACTTCCGCCTCTACTCCATACGCAAGGACAATGCCAGCACCTGCGCCGCCTTCTTCATACCCGGCCCCGACATGGCATCGTGGGGCGACAACGCCGGACGCGTGTTCGTGCGCACCGCCAAGGGATACGACAAAATTGAGGCCAAGCGCCAAATAGCCAAGACCCTCACACGCCTCGACCCCTCTCAACCCTACGAGGTACGCTTCCTCGACGATGCCCTACAAAATACCTACTCCGACGAGTTCCGCTTCATCGCACAGGTCAAGATGTTCGCCCTGATCAGCATCGTCATCACCCTCATCGGTGTTTTTTGTCTGACCATGTTCGAGACCGAGTACCGCCGCAAGGAGATGGCCATACGCAAGGTCATGGGCAGCACCGTCGGACAGGTCGTGCGCCTCTTCGCCGCCCGCTACATCCTGCCGCTCGCCATCTCGTTCGCCGTCTCCGTACCCATCGCTCTCTGGCTGAGCCGACAATGGCTGCAGACCTTCACCGAGCACACCCCCATATCATGGTGGCTCTTCCCCCTGGCCCTCATCCTCGTCTCCGCCATCGTCCTGCTCACCGTCACCGCACAATGCTGGCACGTGGCCACAAGCAATCCGGTCGATAGTATCAAGACGGAATAAGCCGAGGTTCCAGAATCGAATACTAATCCCCGTAAGGGAGGGTGTTCAAAATCGGATTGAAAAATGTGCGGAATTCTGTGGAGTTTTGCACATTTTCAAATCGGATTTTGAACACCCTACCTCACTGCCAACCGGCTTCGCCGTACATATTTCCCAATTCCCCACCCGAATATTTGGCGGATTGCGGATTTGTAACTAATTTTACAAACTCGTTACATCCGCCACACTTTTCTTCCACTCATCCATCGGGAAAGAAGGCCATGCGTGCAACGGGTTTTATCACACCATCACACCAATGCAGTCTACTGAATATCAACATCTTACCCATCACATAAGGGGGGGGGTAAAAACAAGACGTGTAGTCTTCTGAAACGTATTGTCCGCCGTCTGCGGACACTTGTCCAACACTTTTTTCGCGGAGACCTGGGCGGCCATTGGCGCATGCTGCTCCTGACAACGGGCGTGACGCTCTACCCGACGCTTATCAAAACAGATTGGTACGGCAACCCTGTCCGTATGTGCGCCGCGGCTTTCGCCCTTTCCTACTTTATCACCCTTGTCGGTGCGCTGATCCGCAACAAGCATGCACGCAACACCCTCTACACCGTCCTGCTTCTTTTTGCGCTCGTACATTGCTTGCTGGAGATTTCCTGCCTGAGTGTATTGAACAATCCCTACAATGACGACATCGCTGCTGCCATTCTCGCCACCAACGCCAGCGAAGCCACCGAGTTTATCGATTCTTTCTGCAACGCACGGGTCATTGTGTTTCTGTGTTTCCTACCGCTATTCCTGGCTGCCATCTTATGGATAGGCGGAAAGTTGCGTTTCATGTCACGGCGTATTGTTCGCCATGCCGGTGTTCTCATCTTCTTATTATGTATGGCCATCACCACACAATACGGACAAAGTTTCTATTGTCACACATCGGTAGACCTTGTGGCATGTCTCACCACCATCCACGAAACGCTCGGCACAAAGATTCACCATACCCACCCCTCCGTCAAAATCACCTCCACGGCCCAACCACCACTTGTGATATGGATTATCGGCGAGTCGCTCACGAGTCACCATTGTTCGCTCTACGGCTATGCGAAACCCACCAACCCACTACTGCAAAAGAAGGTCAACGAGGGCGAAGCACTGCTCTTCACTGGCGTGAAGGCTGCCGAACTCCACACCCAGCAGGCTTTCCAACTGATGATGGGCACCTATGCGAAAGGCACGGCCGACAGCACGAGATGGTATGACGTACCCGCTCTGCCCGACATTGCCAAAGCCGCAGGCTACCGCACCCATTGGATTTCCAATCAAAGCAAGAAGGGACTCTGGGACAATATCGTGTCGCAATATGCCGACCTGTGCGACACGACCATCTTCATCGGCAACAAGTACAGCGGAGCAAACCGTGCGACCGTCGACGGCGAACTGCTGCCTGTGGTCAAGCGCATGCTCGCACGTCCGTTGGCCAAAGATTTCTACGTCATTCATCTTGTGGGGTGTCACATGAGTTTCGCCATGCGCTACCCCTCCACGTTTGCCTACTTCAAGGAGAGCGACTACACCGATTATCCTGCCAAACAGCGGAAGAAGCGGGCGACCTACGACAATGCCGTGCGCTACAACGACTATGTCGTGAGTACCCTCATGGACATGGTGCGCCATCGCGAAGCCGTCGTTGTCTATGCACCCGACCACGGGCTCGACATTTTCGAGAGCCATCCCGACATTGCCGCCCATAGCAATGCCGACAATCCCGTCAGCAGCAAGGCCGGACACGACATTCCCCTCCTCATCTACACGACCGAGACCTACCGTCGACGCCACCCCGATACCATGCAGCGCATGAAGAAGAGCGTCGGCAGAACATTCGACATGGAAGACGCTCCCTATCTGATGATGGATCTCATGCAGTGTGATTTTGTCTCTGCACCGGCAGTGCCCCAAAAGTCGCTCATCAGAAAGTTAGAGGAAAGGTAATTTATAGAACCCGCTCTAAAAAAAATCACACTTCCTTCCAATCTATCAGTCCTTTGCCCATGTCGTCCAGTTCCACGGCAAGGGCAACAACCTTTCGCTTGTCCGCCTTGAAAGGTGCTGCGTATTGGTTTGTCAGGATTTGCTTCTCTGCAGCAGCCATACCACCATTGCTGGTCAGTTTCAACTCCATCACATAGATATAGTCATAAATCTCCACCACCATATCGATTCTTCCGGTGGAAAGCATGTGTTCTACCTCCACACGGCATCCGATGGCATTGAAGATGGTACTCATAATCAGTCGATAGCGCTCTTCCATATCCATCGAAGCAAGTTTTTTGTTGCTATAGGGTACATCGGCAATCAATGCCTTCAAACATTTCTTCGCCTCGGAGAGATTGCCAATGCTGAGATAATAAGAGAGGTAAGCCTGTGTGGATTGTAGGTCATTGTTCTTGCGCAGGGAAAGAGCAGGCAAGACCATCTCGTTGAGGGCTTGACACACTTCATGATTTGGGAACCCCAAAAAATACACACCGTTCATATACCCCTTGATAGTGAGGTAACCGGACTGATAGAGGAACAACTCTGCTCCACCGCCTGCAACATCCGAAGTTTCGATTATCCTTCCCACCATGGCACAGTGGTCGAAATCTTGCAGACGGACTTCGATATCATCCACAAACTTCGACAACAAAGATGTAGCACCTGATGAAGCCCAGTAGTTTCTTGTCTTTCTATCAGACAGGGCATTGACAAGACTAAATGGATTGAATACGTCTACCATATTGTCTGCACTGAAATGATAGCCATCATAATTGGTCTTCAACTGCTCAAGGGTTTCCTCCACCGTCCATCCGTTCTTTTCTCCCATCGCCTCAATCTCCGGCATGAAGTTGTCGGTGATCTCCGGCTTGGTGATGCCACAGATGGCGGCATACGGAGCATCGAAACTGATATTGCTGAGGTTATTGAGAACGGAAAAGAGAGAAATCTGCGTAAACTTCGTGATACCTGTGATGAAGACAAATTTCTCGTACTCATCGTCTGCTTTCAAAATGGCAAACACTTCCCGGTATACTTCTGTGCATCGGTCATGCTCTGGGGTCTTCCAAGAGTGCTGCAGGGGAGAATCGTACTCATCGATGAGAATGGCGACCTGCTGACCCGTCTTTTTATAGGCAGCCAAGATGATGCCGTCAAAACGGTCAGCAAGTTGGGCTGTAGCCTCAGGGGTGATGTCGTACAAATCCTCATATTGACGGAAACGAATATTCAGATAAGAGCGCAAGGTCTCAGCACTGGCACCGCCACGGCTCATATCCAATCGGATGACGGGACGACAAATCCAATTTTTCTCCAAGTCCATAATCTTGAGTCCTTCAAAGAGTTCCCTCTTTCCCTCAAAATAAGCCTGAAGGGTATCTACAAGCACAGACTTTCCGAAGCGACGCGGACGACTCAGGTAATTGTATTTTTTACCCTTATTGACAAGTTCCCAAACCAAGCCGGACTTGTCTACATACAAATATCCTTCTTTCCTTATTTCTGTAAAGGACTGGATGCCCACAGGCAGTCGTCTATCATTCAATTCTTCCATCATAGTCGCGACATTTTGCTATTATTCTGCAAACTTACACAAGATTGTCCGAATTGCTTATTTATTTTAGCAAAAAGTTGACCATCCTTCTTTTTTTGTGGGTGCTATGTGACGGTGAACAATTATTGGTGATCAGAGAAGACCTTCCACCACAAAACGTCAAAAGAGCGTAGAGGTATGTGGCCTCTACGCTCTTCTTGTATGTGTCCTATAGAAGGACTTTATGAGTCGGTCTGACTGTCAGACCGCGGTGATCATTTCTTTACGACTTTCTTGCCGCCGATGATGACAACGCCCTTGGCTTTCTGTGCGTCGATACGCACACCACCAATGGTGTATGCCTTGCCGTCGGTTGTCTCTACGGTGATACCGTTGATGCCGGTAGCGTTGTCAACGGTCCATGTGATGGTGGCGCCGGCCACAGACTCGCCGCTGGCGTCGATGAAGTAGCCGGTGGGGATGGTCATCGTGTAGACACCGGGAGCGGTGGCTGCCTCGTCGAGGTTGATCTCATACTGATAGATAGGAGCCGACCAGTCGTCGGGCCAGATGGCATAGGGATCGTCATTGTAGATGACCGTGCCGTCGGGAGCGGTGATCGATACCTTGCCGTCAGAAGAGGTGTAGTCGTCAGAACCGTCACCGATACTGATGACAATGTGCTGGAGCGAAGCCACGGTACTACCGGCTGCAGGATCGGTGGTGAAGATACCCGTTGACGGAGTATCGCCTTCGATGGTCCAAGTGATGGTAGTACCGGTCACAGGCTCGCCGCTGGCGTCGATGAAGTAGCCAGTGGGGATGGTCATCGTGTAGACACCGGGAGCGGTGGCTGCCTCGTCGAGGTTGATCTCATACTGGTAGATGGGTGCCGACCAGTCGTCAGGCCAGATGGCATAGGGATCGTCATTGTAGATGACCGTGCCGTCGGGAGCAGTGATCGATACCTTGCCGTCAGAAGAAGAATAGTCGTCAGAACCGTCACCGATGCTGATGACGATGTGCTGGAGTGAAGTCACAGTGCTGCCGGCCGCAGGATCGGTAGTGAAGAGGTTGGTTTCAGGAGTCTCGTCGCCCAGCGTGTAGTAGAGGGTGAGCGGCTCGTTGGTACGTCCGGTCATGAGGTCGTTGTCATACCATGTCTGGTCGCCGAACACGCCGGAGGGGA
>CAVJZJ010000044.1:0-22753 GCA_963653995.1 Flexilinea sp. | reverse complement strand
ACCCCCAACATCCCCCAAATCACCCCTCACCCCACAATCTTTCCCACACATACATGGATACAAATATAGACATCTTCAACTACCGCCGCCGCAACACCACCCCCATACATGTCGGCGACCTACAGATAGGCGGCGACGCCCCCGTGCGCGTGCAGTCGATGACCACCACCAACACCAACGACACCGCAGCCTGCGTCGCACAGGCCAAGCGCATCATCGACGCAGGAGGCGAACTCGTGCGCCTCACCACCCAAGGACGACGCGAAGCCGAAAACCTCGCCAATATCAGCGCCGCACTCCGCGCCGACGGATACACCACCCCCCTCGTGGCCGACGTACACTTCAATGCGAACGTAGCCGACACCGCCGCCCTCTACGCCGAGAAAGTACGCATCAACCCCGGCAACTACGTCGACCCCGCACGCGTCTTCAAGAAGATCGACTACACCGACGAGGAGTACGCCGCCGAACTCCGCAAGATAGAAGAACGCCTCGTGCCCTTCATCCACATCTGCCGCGAACACCACACGGCCGTGCGCATCGGCGTCAACCACGGGTCGCTCTCCGACCGCATCATGTCGCGCTACGGCGACACGCCCGAAGGCATCGTGGAGAGTTGCATGGAGTTTCTCCGCATCTTCCGACGCGAGCAGTTCGATGATGTCGTCATCTCCATCAAAGCCTCCAACACCGTCGTCATGGTACGCTCCGTGCGCCTCCTCATCGACACCATGGACAAGGAAGAGATGTACTACCCCATCCACCTCGGCGTCACCGAAGCCGGGGAAGGCGAAGACGGACGCATCAAGAGCGCCGTCGGCATCGGCGCCCTGCTCACCGACGGCATCGGCGACACCATACGCGTGAGCCTCAGCGAAGACCCCGAAGCCGAGATACCCGTCGCACGGCAACTCGTCGACTATATCGCCACACGCGAGAGACACCGCATCATACCCGCCATCCCCGCCCCCTACTACGAATGGATCGCACCCGTGCGCCGCACCACCCGCCCCGTGCTCGGCATCGGCGGCGACAACGTACCCGCCGTCATCGCCACCCTGCCCGCCGGCACTAATCCCGAGTACCACCCCGACACCACCCCCGACTACCTCTACACCGGAGCCACCCTGCCCGAAGAGCGCATACCCGGCTGCCGCTACATCGTCGACTTCAACGCCTGGAAGGGCGAGGCCGACACCTACCCCATCTACCCCACCGCCGCCATGCCCTTCATCGCCGCATCCGAGGCACCGCTGAAATTCCTCGTCCTGCAGTACGGCACCCCCACCGAAGAATATTTCGCCTGCCTGCGCCACCACCCCGAAGTGGTGGTCGTCGGCCTCACCCAACACCAAAACCGCCCCGGAGAGATGCGCGCCCTCGCCCAGGAGATAGCCGAAGCCGGACTCACCAACCCCATCATCTTCGCCCTGCCCTACCGCCACAAAGCCGAGGAGAAAGCCGCCCTGCAACTCGAAGCCGCCGCCGACACCGGCGCACCCCTCATCGACGGACTCGCCGACGGACTGTGGATCATGAACGACGGCGACATCACCCCCCGCGACCTCTCCGACACCACCTTCGCCATACTCCAGGCCGCACGCCTGCGCACCTCACGCACCGAGTACATCTCCTGTCCCGGCTGCGGACGCACCCTCTACGACCTCCGCACCACCATCGCCCGTATCAAAGCCGCCACCGCACACATGCGCGGCCTGAAAATAGGCATCATGGGCTGCATCGTCAACGGACCCGGCGAAATGGCCGATGCCGACTACGGATACGTCGGCGCAGGACCCCACCGCATCTCCCTCTACCGACGCAAGGAATGTGTGGAAAAAGCCATACCAGAAGAAGAGGCCGTCGAACACCTCCTCGCACTCATCGAGGCCGACAAAAAAGAGGAGAAGTAAAATAAAGCCTCGAAAGGTAGGGTGTTCAAAATCGGATTAAAAATCACCTACCCACCCCGTATTTTTCCCCCAAAAAAACACCCCTCCCGCAACTTTTCCTCCCCTCTCCACCGTCCAAAATCATAGACACACCCCTCAAAAAATACGTTTTACTCAAAACACCACACACTATGAAAAAGACACTCTCCCTCCTCTTCACCCTACTACTCATTATGGGCATCACCGCCTGCGCCTCCGAAAATATAAAGCACCTCGGCAAGACCGTCACCCACAACTACGACTGCACCGGCTTCACCGTCATCGACTGCGACGTACCCGTCACCATACACTACACACAAGCCCAAAAGTACGCCGTGCGCCTCGTCACCAACGTCGACTGGACACCCAACATCACCGTCAAGGAAAAGACCCTCCATATCAACCGCACAAGCGGCACGGTCAACCTCCCGGGCAACACCACCCTCGACCTCTACATCTCCTCACCCCAACTCTACACCGTCAACCTCGCCTCCGCCACCGACTTCCAGACCACCACGATCAAGACCGACCGACTGAAATTCATCACCGCCGGATCGACCACCATCAAGGCCGATGACCTCGACTGCGGCACCTTCACCCTCGACACCCATGGCGCAAGCACCATCACCGTAGGAAAACTCACCGCCAAGACCGCCGACCTCACCACCGCCGGATCGACCGACCTCACCATCACCGACACACACTGCAACACCCTCAAGAGCGACTGTGCCGGAGCGAGCGACCTCATCCTCAAGAAAGTCACCACCGGACTCCTCGACCTGCAAGTCGCCGGCTCATCCGACATCGACATCAACGCCACCGCCAAGACCGCCAACATCAGCGGCGCAGGATCATCCTCACACAAAGTACATCTCAAGGCCGACAAGGCCAACATCGACATCTCCGGAACAGGTGACGTCGACCTCACCTACCAAGGCGGCACCCTCAGCCTCAACGCCGCCGGATCATCCGACATCGACGCCAACGTCACCTGCACCACCGTTAGTGCCACCTGCTACGGCGCCAGCGACATCACCCTCAAAGGCACCGCCAAAAACCTCACCACCGACGGACAAAAAGACAATATCGACACTAGCAAACTCCGGAAAAACTGATTTTTCCACACACACCATCCTCACCAACACCCCCACCTTATCCCCCACACCACGGCGCGACCCAGATACACACACCAGGCCGCGCCGTTTGCTTTTTCCAAAACAAAACATTTGACTTTCCACAGAGTTATCCATATATTTTGAAAAACACAACATACTGTAAAACAATATATTACCAAACATACTAACACACTTTTCCACACATCCACTTTTTCTCACGCAACATTTTTCTACATAAAATATTTGGGGTAAATACATAAAAATCGTATTTTTGAAGCGTTATCCATACACACGCTTATGACAACAGACGACAACACCTTGCTGAAAATCAAGGATACAGCCCTCACAACCATTCCGCTCGGAAGCAAAGCCATACTATATGGTTCTAGAGCAAGAGGAGATGCCCGTAGCGATTCCGACTGGGACATCCTCATACTTTTGGACAAAGACAGACTAGAGCAATCCGACTATGACAATGTAAGTTATCCCTTTGTTCTCTTGGGATGCGACCTCGATACAGTAATCAATCCCATACTCTACACCAAGAAAGAATGGGAATCATACCACTTCACCCCTTTCTACGAAAATGTAAACCGCGATGGAATAGTAATCGTGTGAAATGAAAAAAGAAGACCTACAAATACTTATCCACCTGCAAAGAGAAAAAGCAAGACGCTTTCTTTCACAAGCATCAATTCATCGAAACTATCCTCAGACTCATTCCCGAAGCAGACGCATAGCCTTTCCCCACCCTCTCCCCATTTTCCCCAACACCCCTGTGGAAAACCCGTGGAAAACTCCAACCTTTTCCCCACCCCCACTTTCTACACCCAAGGCGTGGGGAAAAACCATGCGGTTATCCCAAGGCTTTCAGCAAGTTTTCAACAGATAATTGCCATAAAAAGATATAAACTTATTAACTTTGCACTATTAACCCCCCATTGGGGAAAACCTGCCCATTCTACTGAAAACCAATACATAGATATTCAGACCATCTGTGCAGGACCAACCCTCCCAAGTGGACAACCGAAACACCAAAAAAACAGTCCACCACTTCCCAACATATCCACACCCCATCATCCTACTAATAGATTTTCTTTTTTAAAAAAGACAAAATAGAAAATAATAAAAAGACTGTGGAAAAGGAAAAGAACAAAAAAATGACCGCTTCCCGATTCGCACAAACCCATATACAATGACAGACAACAAATGGAAAGCCTGCGGCTACGTCGATGAGCCCGTACCCCAAGACATCGACCTCAAAGAGGAAATACGCCGCCTGGCCCGCGAGAAAAACGCCGTCATCCTCGCCCACTACTACACCGTAGGCGATGTGCAGGACGTAGCCGACTTCATCGGCGACTCCCTCGCCCTGGCCCGCAAAGCCGCCGACACCGACGCCAGCGTGATCGTCATGTGCGGCGTACACTTCATGGCCGAGACCTGCAAACTCCTCTCCCCCGACAAGACCGTACTCTGTCCTGACCTCACCGCAGGCTGCTCACTGGCCGACTCCTGCCGCGCCGAAGACCTCGCCCGCTACAAAGCCGAACACCCCGGATACAAGGTCGTCAGTTACGTCAACACCACCGCAGCCGTCAAGGCACTCACCGACGTGGTCGTCACCTCAGGCAACGCCGAGCGCGTGGTAGGCAGTTTCCCCGCCGACGAAAAACTCATCTTCGGACCCGACTACAACCTCGGCTCCTACATCAACGCCGCCACCGGCCGCAACATGCTCCTCTGGGAAGGCGGCTGCCACGTACACGAACGCTTCTCCGTAGAAGCCATCGCACAGATGCGCCGTGAGCACCCCGGTGCCCTCGTCATGGCCCACCTCGAGTGCAAGGGGCCCGTGCTCGCCATGGCCGACGTAGCCGGCTCCACCGCCGTCATGCTAAAGTACGCCCAGGAACATGGTCCCGCCGAATATATCGTCGCCACCGAAGCCGGCATCCTCCACGAGATGCAGCGCACCTGTCCCGACGTCACCTTCTACCCCGTACCCCCCGAAGTGAGCGAGGGCGGCCCCGGCTGCTCCTGCAACGAGTGCGAGTACATGAAGAAGAACACCCTCGAGAAACTCTACAACACCCTCCTTCACGGATGGCCCGAGGTCGACGTGCCCGAAGATATCGCACGCGAAGCCGTCAAACCCATCCGCCGCATGCTCGAACTCTCGTAAGGCGAACTTTTTTTTCCAAAAAAAACGTATGTCTGGCAAGGAGGACTTACATTTGGGAAACAACAAGTTTAAAATTCAATAATTCAAATTACTACAAGGGCCTTGTACTGTTGCTACAAGGCCCTTGTAGCATCGCTACAAAGGCTTTGTACCCCTCGTACAAGGCCCTTGTAGTATTGGGCAAAAGGTGCTTTTGAAAGATACCTTTTCCACCGAGTTATCCACATATTGTGTTTTTGTACAATGCGTTCGTTTACAAAGGATTGGATATTGTTATCCACAAGTTATCCACATATAAGGAAAAAGTGGAAATGTAAGGTTTGCATCCCAAGTCATGGAAGATAGGATTTCAAAATTGGATTAAAAAATGTGCGGAATTTTGTGGGGTTTTGAACACCCTACCCATATGGTATGGCCAATGACGGGTGTTGATGCGGGGCTGATGTTGTACCGTAACACAACCTTGTCGCCTTCTTTGTCTTTTTTTTGTTATTGCAAAAAGCACTGTGGATAACGGGATAACCTCTAACCATGCAAATTGTGGATAACCTGTATAACTCTCTGTATATAAACACAAAATTATTATATTTCTATGTGGATAAACCTCGCTTTTTCGGTGGATGGCGTTTGGGCCGATGTGGATAAACATTGTTGTGCGGGAAAACAACGGGTGCTTGCTTTTGGAGTTATCCACAAAGGTTATCCACAATGCATACCGCTATATCCCCAAGGCTTTTATAGGAGTGCGGAGGGGAGAGGTGTGACAAGGTTGTTTCATTTTTCCTATTTTCAGTATTTTCTTTGTAGGTTTTCACATTATTATATAACTTTGCATGAGTAGCGGACGAGGGTTTCCCGTGTTCGCAAACAACCTGAAAGACAACATTATAAACAATATCTTTATGAAAAAAACTTTACACTTTGCACTTGTGGCAGTTTTGTCGCTCATCGCTCAGATGACGTTGGCACAGACTGAAATCGATTTTACCCAGTTGACCGTCACGGCCACTACTTCCCCGAAGGGCTATACGCTCACCGAGGGTGACTTCACCTTCACCGCCAGTATTGGTAGCGGTCAGACCACGCCCATACAGAACAACAAATCCAAGGATCTGCGTCACTATGCAGGCAATACCCTCGTTGTGAGCGGTACGTCGATGAAGGAGATGGTATTCGTGGTTTCTACTGCCGGTCAGAAGCGTCAGGCAGAGATTACCCCTTCTACGGGTACTGTCACGGTAGACAAGGAGAGCTGGACTGTGACCTGGACCTCTGACGAGGCTGTCAGCGAGGTGACCTTCACCGTAGGTGATAAGGCTACCTATGGCACTGAGGGTGCGAGCAGGGCTGGACAGTTCAATGTCGACAAGGTGACCATCACCACCGAGGGCGGCGAGCCTGTCGTACAGAAGAAGGCTGCCGGTCTGGCCTTCTCGGAAGAGAAGGTAGACTACGAACTGGGTACCGTATGGCCCATGCCCACCTTCACCAAGGAGACCACCGCTGATGTGGTCTTCTCCTCCGACAATACAGAGGTGGCTACCGTAGACGCAAGCGGTGCCATCTACCCCACCGGCGTTGAGGGCAAGGCCGTCATCACCGCCACCGCTGAGGAGAACGACGAGTACAAGGCTGGCACCGCCACCTGCACCGTCTATGTATGGCACTACAACACCTACGCCAAGGCTACCTCTATCGTATCGGGCAAGCAGTACCTCCTCGTGGCTCAGCGCGGCGACACCACCGCATACGCTATGCCCGCAGCCGAGAGTTACAACTACGGTTACCTTTATACCAGCATCATCAAGGATCAGGTAGACACCATCCAGGTGAAGTCAAGTTATGACGATGCCTTCACCTTCACCGGTGCCGACGGCGTCTACTCCATCGTCGACTGCTACGGCCGCTACCTCTACAACGACGGTTCGCACAACTCCTTCTCCTTCACTACTGAAGAAGAGAAGACTTGGGACGTAGAGCCCCAGGCAGACGGCACATTCAAGATGCTCTTCGGCGACTACTACATCCAGTGGGGCCAGGGTACCTACACCACCTTCGGCGTGTACGACGAGGCTAAGGAGAATGCCGTACTTCCCTACCTCTACCAACTCGTAGAGGAGGATGAGACTCCCACCGGCATCGACACCATCAATGCCGACAAGACCGTCAAGAGCGGTGCTGCGTACAACCTCGCCGGCCAGCGCGTAGGCAAGGACTACAAGGGCATCGTCATCGTGGACGGCAAGAAGCACGTACAGAAGTAAAAACAAGTAAACACACACGTCCCCACAAGGGATGAAAAAAGAATAGCGTAGGAGCAAGATGTTCCTACGCTTTTTTTCTGTATTACGGTGGGTTCTATAATCCACCTTACTGGATATCAAAATCATGGATGCGACGGTCCAGGCAGACTGCCTCCTTAGTCTTTTAGGCATCCGACAGGAACCACATACACTCCGTCTTTTCTTCGGTAAGCATAGTCGCCCACCCCTGTAAGTACCATCATAAAAGAAGGTGCATTCATTTTATCTGTATTGATTTTTCTTGCAAGAGTTATTAGGCTTTCGGCACCTTCATTAATGAGTTTGTCACCTCCCAGTTTCACTTCGACAAGTCCATAATTGCCATTACGAAGATGTATTACGGCATCGCACTCCAAGCCGTTCTTGTCGCGATAATGATATACCTCTCCATCCAAAGCATCGGCAAATATTCGCAAATCCCGCACACAAAGGGTCTCGAAGAAAAGTCCCATGGTATTGAGGTCATTGATAAGATCCTTAGGTCCAAGGCCAAGGATGGCTGTACCAATGGACGGATCGATGAAATATCGAGTGTTGGCAGTGCGGATAGCCGTCTTGGAACGCAAGTTAGGGTTCCAGGCCTCCGAATCCTCAATGACG
This sequence comes from Flexilinea sp., assembly GCA_963653995.1. Lineage (GTDB taxonomy): Bacteria > Bacteroidota > Bacteroidia > Bacteroidales > Bacteroidaceae > Prevotella. The sequence continues at coordinate 14,619 of CAVJZJ010000044.1, read as the reverse complement.
AATATCTTACGCAATGCATCCAAATAATGGCCCGCTGTCTTTACGCTGATTTCATTTTCATCATTTGTCATCATATCGGCAACGATAGTTCCGATGGTGGCTTGAGACCCTTGGTTGCGAGCGTATGACCGTAGTAGCAATCTTGTTGTAGTCAAATTACGGTTGACCCCATCCACCCTAGAAATATCTTTCTTGATGATGGCGTCTACATAATCGAATGCTTGCGCCAAGGCTGCTTCATGCTGTAATCCACAAGCGAAAGGCCATCCGCCACGACAAATCAAAAAGGCAAGGTCTTCTATCTTCAGTTTATTGATGGCAACAATCTTTTCCGGTGTCTCAAACAGATGTGCCAAACTTACCTTTCCGTTCGATTCGCCTGACTCATACAAACTCATTGGGCGCATGGTCAACCAAGAAAAACGTCCTGTACCGGAATGATGCATATTTTTTTCCTTGGCAGGAACTGCTGAGCCTGTCAAGACAAATTGTCCAATTTTATGTCTATGATCCACCTCAAACCGTATAGCATCCCAAAGTTTGGGTGCCAGTTGCCACTCGTCTATCAGTCGAGGCGTATCACCGGCCAGCAATATAGAAGCATCTATCTCCGCCATTTGTAGGTTGGTTTCCAACGAGGCAGGATTGTCCATATACAAGATACTGTTGGCTTGTTGTTCTGCTGTGGTTGTCTTACCACACCACTTTGGTCCTTCTATCAAAACAGCACCCTTGCTTTCCAATTTCTTTGCCAGCATTTGGTCTGCAATTCTGTGTTTGTACTCCATGTCTACAATTGTTTGATTTTCAAGTGTAAAGATACTAAGTTATTTTCGTATTTCCTCAGTTGGCTGTATTTTATTTCTTTAGTTGGCAAAAAATCGTTTCCTCGGTTGGCTATATTCTATATCCTCAGTTGGCGAAACCGTCTAAAAAAAAGGGAAATATAAACCATATTATAGAATTAGTCTATAGGTGGGTTCTATAAATTAGCTTTGCTGCGGTGGTAATTTATAGAACCCACCTATAACGTTTTTCCCTACGGGGCCATGGGTTCTGAAAGCATAAACAAACTTAAAAAAGTTGTCCGCTTTCGATAAATATCGTAATAAACCCCCGTAAATCCGTACTATTTGCAGAAATCTGCGTAAATTTGCACACAAAAACACATATTATAAATGAAGAAACGGACCATTCTACCCTTCGCCCTGCTGTTGGTCGTAGCCTCGCTCGTGGTATCCTGCCTCGACAACGACAGCACCGAGTACACTTATACCGACGATACGGCCATCACCGCATTCTCTGTCGGCACGCTCAATGTGTATGGGCACGCCACCTCGTCGGAGGGTAAGGACAGCATATACAAAAATACGGTAGACTGCAGCGCCTACAACTTTTATATCGACCAGACCACCCACACCATCTACAATGTCGACTCCCTGCCCTACGGCACCGATGCCAAGAAAGTACTCTGCACGATCAGCACGAAGAATTCCGGTTCGGTGGTCATCAAGAGCATGACGAGCGACTCGCTGGGCTACTACTCCTCTACCGACTCGGTAGACTTCTCGCAGCCTAGAGTGTTCCAGGTGTTCAGCAATTCGGCACAGGTGTCGCGCCAGTACACCGTACACGTCAACGTGCATCAGGAGAAGGCCGACAGTTTCGGTTGGACGGCCATGACCGACCCCTCGTTCCTACCCTCGCTTGAGAGTCTGCGGGCCGTCTGCTTCGACGGTCATCTGTACGTCTTCGGCAAGAAGGGAGCCGCCACCGCCCTCTACTCCACCGCCGACGGTCATACATGGAAAGACCTCACCACCACCATCGGTCACGCCCTCACCGCCGACGCCTACCTCGGAGTCGTAGCCGGAGAAGATGCGATGTACCTCTGGGATGCCACCACCGGCAGCGTGCTCAGCACCACCGACGGCAGCACCTGGACAGCCACCCACGCCGATGCCGACCTCATACGTCTTGTGGCCGTCAGTCCCGCCGGACTCTATGCCTACGCCGTCGGCGGCGGCATCGTCGTCTCCACCGACGGCGGCGCTACATGGCAGACATCCGACCTCGACAGCGACGCTGCACTTCTGCCCACCGAAGATGTAAGTACCGTCACCATACCGCTCAATACCAACAAGCAGGCATGGCGCGTGCTGCTCATCGGCAACCGCGACTATACCGCCTACCCCACCGACAAGTCGGCTTATGTATGGGGCAAGATCGACGAGACCGCCGACTACTCCCGTCAGCAGTCTTGGACATGGTATCCCGTTGACACCCTCTCCACCTGGGCGGCACCCCGCATGCGCTATATGCAAGCCTTCGCCTACGACGATGCCCTCTACGCTACGGGCGGTCAGTCGACAGACGGTCGTGTGACCCACATGAAATATTTCTACCGCAGCAACGACGGCGGCATATCGTGGGAGAAAGACACCCTGCTCTCCCTGCCCGACGATGTGTCAATCCTCGTCTCTGAGCACTACGCCGTGACTGTCGACAAGAACAACTACGTATGGTTTGTAGATGCCGGTGCCGGACACGTATGGCGCGGCCGTCTCGCCCGTCTCGGCTGGCGCAAGGAGCAGACCATCTACAACGAATAATATATAGAGGTGCGGCCATCGCACACATTATAAATATATATAAGAAGAAAGCGCTGAAAACCTGTAGCATGAGAAAGACCGTAGCCACGCTTGCACTGCTCCTTGCCGCGCTCCACGCCGGAGCGCAGACCGATGAGGAGTATCGCATGGAGATTGGCGGCGGACTCTCCATGGTGACCTACGAGGGCGACTTCGGCGGCAATATCTTCACCGGCATGCAGCCCGGCGCCACCGTGATGTTGCGCCGCATCGTCAATCCCTATATGGGCTTCCGTCTCGCCGCCACCTACGGTCGGCTCAAAGGGTCGTCAGACACCCCCGCCACCTACTACCCCGACTACGCCGACGGCAAGACCTACACCTTCGACAACACCCTCATCGACTGCAGTCTCACCTACGAGTACAACTTCTGGCCCTACGGCACGGGAGAGGACTATCGCGGTGCCAAGCGCATCACCCCCTTCATCTTCGGCGGACTGGGTGCCACCTATGTCACCGGCGGCGGCAACAATGTCTTCACCGCCAACGTGCCCCTCGGCCTGGGCGTGAAGTACAAGGTAGCGCGGCGGCTCAATGTCGGACTCGAGTGGGCCATACACTTCTCGCTGAGCGACAAACTCGACGGTGTGGCCGACCCCTACGGCATCTCCTCGAGCGGCCTGTTCAAGAACACCGACTGCTACTCGGCCTTCTCGCTCTCGCTCACCTACAGTTTCATGCCCAAGTGCCGCACCTGCCACAACGACATGGAGAAATACTGAGCCGGGAAAGAAGAATACCATACTCCGATGATCAGCCCCACATAGTGGGCAGACAAGAAAAAAACGTAAAGAAAAAATATATATAAACGATGAGCAACGACACCCGTCACGACAATATCCCCCGCCACATCGCCATCATCATGGACGGCAACGGACGGTGGGCCGCCGCACAGGGCAAGCCCCGCAGTTACGGCCATCAGGCCGGCGTGGAAGCCGTGCGCCGCATCACCTCCGAGTGTGTACGGCTCGGTGTGGAGTACCTCACCCTCTACACCTTCTCTACCGAGAACTGGGGACGGCCCGCCGACGAGGTAGCCGCGCTCATGGGCTTGGTGCTCTCCTCGCTCGAAGACGAGATCTTCATGCGCAACAACGTGCGCTTCCGTGTCATCGGCGACACGGCCCGTCTGCCCGAGGCCGTGCAGCAAAAACTGCGCGAGACCGAGGAGCACACCGCCGCCAACAGTGCCATGACCATGGTAGTGGCCCTGAGTTACTCCTCACGCTGGGAAATCACCCAAGCCGCACAAGCCATCGCCCGTGAGGTGAAGGCCGGCACACTCGATGCCGACAATATCGATGAGGACACCCTCACGGCCCACATGACCACCACAGGCATGCCCGACCCCGACCTGCTCATCCGCACCGGCGGCGAGCAGCGCATCAGCAACTACCTGCTCTGGCAGATTGCCTATACCGAACTCTTCTTCACCCCCACCTACTGGCCCGACTTCGACGAGCGAGGACTCGCCGAGGCCATCGATGCCTACCAAGGCCGCCAGCGACGCTACGGCAAGACCGAAGAGCAGGCCGAGAACGAACAGGCACAGGGCGCATAAGACAACGAAGAAACGGCAAAAAACCAACAATAACATACACGCCCCACACACCCTGCACCCCATACACACTTACAGGAAACGTAATCAATAAGCGAGGACGCCGCGCACAACCCACACCATAGGAAAAGGGTATTGTGACCCTACTGCAAAAGCGCACGCACCTCCATCCAACAAAGATCATGAATATAGCAGAGAAGATGATGACACTCGCAGCCGCGCTCCTCGTGAGCCTTGCTGCCGTCGCCCAAGACAAGACCGTACACCCCGAGGTGAGTTACGCCGGCAACCCGCGCACCGTCGAGGTGGGAGGCATCGCCGTCAGCGGCGCCGAAGGCTACGAGGACTATATGCTCACCGGCATCTCCGGACTGTCGATAGGACAGACCGTCGACCTGCCCGGCACCGAACTGACCGAGGCTGTGAAGCGCTACTGGAAGTACGGACTCTTCTCCGAGGTGAGCCTCGGTGTCGACTCCATCGTGGGTGACAAAGCCTACTTCCACGTGCATCTGCAGATGCGCCCCAGAGTGTCGACCATCAACTATATCGGCGTGAAGAAGTCTGAGCGCAGCGATCTCGAGACCAAACTCGGTCTGCTCAAGGGTTCGCAGATCACACCCAATATGGTAGACCGCGCCAAGATCCTCGCCCGCAAATACTTCGACGAGAAGGGATATCAGAACGCCGAGGTACAGGTCGTACAGCGCGACGACGTGGCCGCACGCAACCAAGTCATCCTCGATGTCATCGTCGACAAGAAAGAGAAACTCAAGGTGCGCCACATCGTCATCGACGGCAACAACGCCCTCACCGACCGCCGCATCAAGGGCGGACTCTTCCGCAAGGGCGCTTTCGCCAAGACCCATGAGGCCGGCACCATCGGCTCGTTCCTCAAGTCAAAGAAGTTCACCCCCGAGCGCTGGAAGGGCGACAAGCAGAAACTCATCGACAAGTACAACGAACTGGGCTACCGCGATGCCGTCATCCTCGGCGACAGCGTGTGGAACGTCGACGACCGTCACGTCTCCATCCGTCTGCGTGTAGACGAGGGCAAGAAATACTTCATCCGCAACATCTCCTGGGTGGGCAACACCATCTACTCCACCGACTACCTCTCCAACGTGCTCGGCATGAAGAAAGGCGATGTATACAACCAGCGACTCATGAGCAAGCGACTCACCGAAGACGAGGATGCCGTGGGCAACAACTACTGGAACAACGGATACCTCTTCTACTCGCTCAACCCCACCGAGGTCAACATCGTGGGCGACTCCATCGACCTCGAGATGCGTATCATGGAAGGTCCGCAGGCCCATATCAATCATGTGCGCATCTCCGGCAACGACCGCCTCTACGAGAACGTCGTGCGCCGCGAACTGCGTACCAAGCCCGGCGACCTATTCTCCAAGGAAGCCCTCCAGCGTTCACAGCGCGAGATAGCCTCCATGGGACACTTCGACCAGGAGAAGGTCATGCCAGACGTCAAGCCCGACCCCGAGAACGGTACTGTGGACATCAACTGGAACCTGGAGCAGAAATCCAACGACCAGGTGGAGTTCTCGCTCGGATGGGGACAGACCGGTATCATCGGACGTGTGGGACTGAAACTCAACAACTTCTCCATGCGCAACCTCTTCAACAAGAATAAGGAACACCGCGGCATCATGCCTATCGGCGACGGCGAAGTGCTCTCGCTCGGCGTGCAGACCAACGCCTCCTACTACCAGTCGTACAACCTCTCCTACTCCACCAACTGGCTCGGCGGCAAGCGCCCCGTGCAGTTCTCCGTAGGCGTGTACTACTCCAAGCAGAGCGACGTGTCGAGCACCTACTACAACAGCGGCCTGATGAACAACTACTACAACTACCTCTACGGATACGGCAGTTACGGCAACTCGTACTACAACTACGAGAACTACTACGATCCCGACAAGTACGTCAAGATGTTTGGTGTGTCGCTCGGATGGGGTAAGCAACTGCGCTGGCCCGACGACTACTTCTCACTCTCACTCTCGCTGGCCTACAACCGCTATATGTTGAAGAACTGGAACTACTACTTCATGATGAACAACGGTAATTCCAACAACCTCAACCTCACCCTCGCCCTCGGCCGCGCCTCTACCGACAACAACCTCTTCCCCCGTCGCGGATCAGACTTCCAGGCCTCCATCTCGCTCACCCCGCCATGGTCGCTCTTCGACCACAAGGACTACGCCAACCTCGCCAACGACCCCTACTCCGCCACCTACAACCGCGAGCAGCAGGAGAAGTACCGCTGGGTAGAATACTACAAGTGGAAGTTCAAGGCCCGCACCTTCACCGCCCTCTCCGGCGGACAGAAGTGCTTCGTGCTCATGGCCCGCTTCGAGATGGGTATCCTCGGTTCGTACAACAAGCACAAGAAGTCACCCTTCGAGACCTTCTACATGGGTGGTGACGGTATGACCGGCTACTCTACCTCCTACGGTACAGAGACCATCGGTCTGCGCGGATACGAGAACGGATCCATCGCCTACGACGCCTACGCTTACGACCGCATGACCCTCGAACTGCGCTACCCCTTCATGCTCGGCAATACCACCATCTACGGACTCACCTTCCTCGAAGGCGGTAACGCATGGTCGGACACCAAGAAGTTCAACCCCTTCGACATGAAACGCTCCGCCGGTGTCGGCGTCCGCATCTACCTCCCCATGGTCGGCCTCATGGGTATAGACTGGGCCTACGGATTCGACAAGGAAAACCTCAGCACCCGCAAGGGCGGCAGCCAGTTCCACTTCATCCTCGGACAGGAATTCTAAGGCGTGTTGCCCCTGTAAGGGACGCATAATTAACCCCCACCCCACGCCCCAATAAAAACGGGCCTCACAACAAAAACGCAAAAAAAATGAAAAAACTGCTGATGACCCTCGCCCTTGTCATGGCGGCCATGACAGCCAGCGCACAGAAATTCGCCCTGCTCGACATGGAATACATCCTCAAGAACATTCCCGCCTACGAGCGGGCCAACGAGCAACTCAATCAAGTATCGAAGAAGTGGCAGGCCGAAGTAGACGCCCTCGGCACCGAAGCCTCCACCATGTACAAGAACTACCAGAACGAGAACGTCTTTCTCTCGGCCGAACAGAAAAAGGCCCGTCAGGAAGAAATCATGAACAAGGAGAAGGAAGCCGCCGACCTCAAGCGCAAGTACTTCGGTCCCGAAGGCGAACTCTTCAAGGTGCGCGAGAGTCTCATCTCCCCCATCCAGGAAGAGATATACAACGCCGTCAAGGAGATCTCCGACCTCCGCGGCTACGCCCTCGTGCTCGACCGCGCCAGCGACTCGGGCATCATCTTCGGTTCGCCCAAGATAGACATCTCCAACGAGGTGCTACAAAAACTCGGTTACGGCAACTGATTTTAGTCGTGCGTGGAATTTTATAGAACACGTCTAAAAAAAGACCCCAATAGAAAGAACAGAAAAAACAAACAAATAAAACAAACCAAAGAAACATGAAAAAGTTATTATTGGCACTGATGATGCTCGCACCCGCAGCAGCGTTCGCACAGAAATTCGGACACATCAACGCACAGGAGATCATGACCGGCATGCCCGAGTTCACCAAGGCACAGGCCGAACTTGAAGCCACCGCCAAGCAGTACGACGAAGACCTCAAGGCTATGCAGGCCGAACTGCAGCGCAAGGCCGAGGACTACGACAAGAACCGCTCTACCATGAACGAGACCAAGCAGAAGGAGACCGAGCAGTCGCTCATGGAACTCCAGCAGAAGATACAGCAGGCCTACCAGGACAACCAGCAGGCTCTCCAGAAGGCCCAGCAGCAGAAGATGACCCCCATCACCTCCAAACTCGTTGACGCTATCAAGGCCGTAGGCAAGGCCGGCGGCTACGTCTACATCATGGACATCGGTTCTGGTATCCCCTACATCAGCGAGACCCTCAGCGAGGATGTCACCGCCAAGGTGAAGGCTGAACTGGCCAAGATGACCACCTCTACTCCTGCCAAAAAGTAATTGACGAGGAAAATCAACGCCGGTAGGATTTGATGACGTGGGTATAAAAATACCATCGTATAAAAGCCACAAATCCTACCAAGCCTTTTTCACCGTCACTAAGGCATACTAAGCCCTGCAAGGGCGTAACGATCCCAGCCCAGGGTGAGGACGGAGCGAAGCGAAGTCCGTCGCCCTGGGTTTTTGCATACACGGAAAGGCGGCTGGCCTGTAAGGTCAGCACAATCGGCACTTTTCGGCTTGGGAACAAACCACATCCACTACCCCCACAAACACACATGCACATGAAAAAAATCCTCACAGCCCTGCTCCTGACCCTCCTGCCCCTCATGGCCGGAGCGCAGACCCGATTTGGCTACCTCAGTTACGACACCGTCTTCCACGCCATGCCCGAGTATGCCGCCGCCTGCCGCACGCTGGCCGACCTGAAGCAGAAGTACGCCGCCGAGACCCAGCGCGCCGAAAGCGAGTTCAACGCCAAGTACGAGGAGTTCCTCGACGGACAGCGCGACTTTGTGCCCTCTATCCTGCAAAAACGCCAAGCCGAACTGCAAGACCTCATGGAGCGCAACACCGCCTTCCGTGACCAAGCCCGCCAACTGCTCGCCGCCGCCGAGCGCGATGCTTTCGCCCCCATACGCGCCCGTCTCGCCGCCGCCATCGCCCGCGTAGGCCGCGACCACGGCTACGCCTTCATCCTCAACACCGACGGCAACGCCTGTCCCTATATCGACCCCGCCTCGGGCGACGACGTGACCATCCTCGTCAAGAACGCCCTCGGCAAAAACTGATACCCTCATGCCCGCACCACTACCTGTCGCCCCCGGACCCATTGGCGTGTTCGACTCCGGCTACGGCGGCCTGACCGTACTCCACGGCATACGCCAGTTGCTACCCCAGTACGACTACCTCTACCTCGGCGACAACGCCCGCGCCCCCTACGGATCGCGCTCGTTTGAGGTCGTCTACCAGTTTACCCGCCAAGCCGTGCTCCGCCTCTTCGATATGGGGTGCCACCTCGTCATCCTCGGCTGCAACACCGCCTCGGCCAAAGCCCTGCGCACCATCCAGGAGCGCGACCTGCCCGAGTGGGACCCCACACGCCGTGTGCTCGGCATCATCCGCCCCACGGCCGAGGTTATCGGCAGTCTCACCCATACCCGCCACGTCGGCATCCTCGCCACCGAGGGCACGATACGCAGCCGCAGTTACTCGCTTGAGATCGGCAAACTACACCCCGACATCACCGTTTCGGGCGTAGCCTGCCCCCTGTGGGCCGCCATCGTAGAGGCCGGCGAGGCCGACTCGCCCGGCGCCGACTACTTTGTGGCCAAGCGCATCGGCCAGCTCATGCGCAAAGACCCCGACATCGACACCCTCGTGCTGGGCTGCACCCACTACCCCCTGCTCATGAACGCCGTGGTGAAGAACGTGCCCGACGGTGTGCGCATCGTCTCGCAGGGCACCTATGTGGCCGACAGCCTCGCCGACTACCTCACGCGCCATCCCGACATGCGGGCCCGCATCACCGAGGGCGGCACCTGCCGCTACCTCACCACCGAGAGCGAGGAGCGGTTCAGCGAGGTCGCCACCATCTTCCTCCACGAGCGGGCCAACGTGACCCATATCGATCTCGACAAGGCACGGTATTGAGGAAGAAAAAAAGAGTGGAGAAAGAATAAAATTCGTGAGATTCGTAAAATTCGTGGTTCTATTAACCGCAAATGGCGGGTGTTTTTTTTAACCACGAATATTACGAATCTCACGAATTCTTTTTTATTGGACACCAATATTTTTCAATGGGTATTGTGTTCGGGCCTTTTCCCCCATTTTGGTCATATTATCCGTAAATTGTGTAACCCCCGTGCGCCCCGAAACCGCTACCTTTGCCACCGAAAAAGAAGGATACACAATATAAATCAAAAACACCACACACCATGCAAGAAAGACTTATAGACACCGTACAGTCGCCCGCCGACATCCGCACGATGACCATCGCACAACTCCACATCTTGGCCGACGAGATACGCCAGGGCATCATCCACCGCGACAGTCTCTACGGCGGACACGTAGGGCCTAACCTCGGATTTGTAGAGGCCACCATCGCCCTGCACTACACCCTCAATACCCCGACCGACAAGATTGTCTTCGACGTGTCGCATCAGGTCTACCCCCACAAGATGCTCACCGGCCGCGCCTACGGCTACTTCGACGAGAAGCGGTTTGGTGAGGTGTCGGGCTACACCTCACCCACAGAGTCGCCCGAGTACGACCACTTCGAGATCGGTCACACCTCCACCTCCGTGGCCCTGGCCACCGGTCTGCAAAAAGGCCGCGACATCCTCGGCGGCAAGGAACGTATCGTGGCCGTCATCGGCGACGGGTCGCTCAGCGGCGGCGAAGCCTTCGAGGGACTCGACATGGCCGCCGAACTGGGTACGCCCATCATCATCGTGGTCAATGACAACGAGATGTCTATCGCCGAAAACCACGGCGGCATCTACCGCAACCTCGCCCTTCTGCGCAGTACCCAGGGAAAGGCCGAGTGCAATCTCTTCCGCGCCATGGGCTTCGACTACCGCTATGTGGAGCAAGGCAACGACATAGAAACCCTCATCGAGGCTTTCCGCCAAGTGAAGGACACCCCACGCCCCCTCGTGCTGCATATCCACACCGAGAAAGGCCACGGCTATGCCCCCGCCGTGGCCAACAAGGAAGCATGGCACTGGAGCATGCCCTTCGACCCCGCCACCGGAGAGAAGACCGTCACAGGGGGCGGAGAGAGTGCCGCCGCCGTGCTCGGACAGTGGCTACAACAGGAGATGGAGCGCGACGAGCGACTGGTGTGCATCGCCGCCGGCGTACCCACCAGCATCGGTTTTACGGCCACCGTGCGCCAAAAAGCAGGTGCCCAGCATGTAGATGTGGGCATCGCCGAGGAAGAGGCCGTCGCCATGGCCTCAGGCATGGCCAAGCGCGGGGCACATCCCGTCTTCTCCACCTACGCCACCTTCATACAGCGCACCTACGACCAGATAGCCCAGGATCTTGCCGTCAACGGCAATCCGGCCGTCATCAACGTTATCGGTTCCTCCGTACTGGGCATGAACGACATCACCCACCTCTGCTTCTTCGACATCCCCATGCTCAGTCATATTCCCGGACTGGTATACCTCGCCCCCACCACCTATGAAGAGATGATTGCCATGGAGCGTTGGGCCATCCGTCAGGACCGCTGGCCCGTAGCCATCCGTGTGCCCGAGGGCGAGGTGGAACACTCCGCAGAGACCTATGACGACGACTACTCGCAGATCGACACCTACCGTGTAGTGCACAGCGGATCGCGTGTGGCCCTCATCGCCGTGGGCAGTTTCTGGGCCCGCGCCCAGCGTGTGGCCGCCCTGCTCGCCGAGCAAGGCATCGACGCCACCCTCGTCAATCCCCGATACCTCTCCGGCACCGACAATGCCCTCCTTGACAGTCTGTCGGCCGACCACACCGTCGTGGCCACCCTTGAGGACGGCAGCATCGACGGCGGATTTGGCGAGCGCATCAGCCGACATTACGGTCCGACGGCCATGCGCGTGATCAACTTCGGTGTGCGCAAAGCCCTCTACGACCGCTACGACGCCCGACAACTCCTCGAGGACAACCACCTCACCGAGCAACAGATCGCCGACGACATCCTCGCCATGCTCGCCGAGACGGAAGGGCACCAATAATAAGGCGTGTTCTATAAATTCCACGCATTGTTAAATTTGTATTTTATGCAGATTGCTCTTTGTGTCTTTTTGTTTTTATCCGGCATCTTTCCCTTTCTTCTTCAGTCGCATAGCCCGCTATGCTCTTTCAGAAAGAAAGCGAAATCTGCTCGGCTAAAATTCAAAAATCCATCAAAGGTAATTTATAGAACCCGCCATAAAGGAATAATTTTTTACCGGACATCAATATAATTTTTTCGGAACCAATAATAACAAAAAAAATGGTGTGAGGCGGCGGACATTCTGCCGCTGCCAGGGCGGACGGGTGCGTCCGCCTTATTTTTTCTTAAAAAAGTGGCGGGCGGTTTGCACATCTGCCACTTTTGCCTTACATTTGTATGATGGCGGGTTCTAAAAATTACCTTTGATGGATTTTTGCATTTTAGCCGAGCAGATTTTTCTTTCTTCTTGAAGGAGTATAGCGGGCTATACGACTGAAGAAGAAAGGGAAAGATGCCGGATAAAATCAAAAAGGCACAAAGAGCATTCCGTCCAAAATAAAAATTTAAAAATGCGTGGAATTTTTAGAACACGCCATAATAGTACCTACCCCACAGATTGTATGCGTTACCGACAAACGCTCGCAGGGGAGAAAAAACCATACATACAACGTACACAATGTCATTCTCTGAACTTTGCAACCGCGTCTTCCAGCAGGCCATACGCGACTACCACGTCACCGACAATGTCGATACCCCCATACACAATCCCTATGAGCGCGACGAGATAGAAAACCGTCTCTACCTCAAGTGCTGGATAGACACCGTGCAGTGGCACTTCGAGGACATCATACGCGACCCCCACATCGACCCCATCGAAGCCCTCTCGCTCAAGCGCCGCATCGACCGCTCCAACCAAGACCGTACCGACCTCGTGGAGCAGATCGACTCCTACTTCCGTCAGCAGTACTGCGACGTGCAGGTGCTGCCCGACGCCCGCATCAATACCGAGAGTCCTGCGTGGGCTGTCGACCGTCTGAGCATCCTCGCCCTGAAGATCTACCACATGGAGGAGCAGACCACCCGTACCGATGCCACCGAGCAGCACCGCGCCACCTGCCGTGCCAAACTCGACGTGCTCCTCGAACAGCAGCGCGACCTCTCCGAGGCCATCGACCAACTGCTCGACGATATCGCCGCCGGACGCAAGTACATGAAGGTGTACCGCCAGATGAAGATGTACAACGACCCCTCCACCAATCCCGTGCTCTACCGCAAACAGTAGAGTGGGGTAGGGCGCACGCCCCCCTTTTCCACTTTGTACTGTGGAGGGAATGTGTGCCGTTTGCCTTCTCTTGGCAGAGTGCCAAGAGACAAAAAAGGCCCGTCCCAGCCTCCCATACCCTGTCTGTCAGCCTATGAAAACCGAACATCTGCTCATCATACGATTTTCCGCGCTCGGCGATGTGGCGATGACCGTACCTGTCGTGGCTTCGCTTGCCCACCAGTACCCCCATCTGCGCATCACCGTGCTCAGCCGTCCCGCGGCACGTCCGCTCTTCGAGGGACTCGCTTCCAACGTAGGATTTATGGAAGCCGACCTCAAAGGCGAATATCGGGGATGGACCGGACTCAATGCCCTCTACCGTAGGCTCGCGGCAAAGAATTTCACCGCTGTGGCCGATTTCCACAATATCCTCCGTTCGAACTACCTCCGCATGCGGTTCAATCTCGACCGCTTCCGTGTGGAGCATATCGACAAGCACCGCCGCGAGCGCCGTCTGCTCGTCACCCATAGCGACAAAGCCCCGAAACGCTTGCTGACCCCCTTCCGTGGTTACGCCGACGTGCTGGAACGGCTGGGCTATCCGATCAAGGTGGAGTTTGCCTCCATTTTTCCGCCTGAGGGTGCGCCGCTTGCGCCCATCGCCGACCGCACGGGCGAGAAGGCCGACGGCCAGATGTGGATAGGCATCGCTCCCTTTGCCGCCCACAAAGGCAAGATCTACCCCGTAACGCTCATGGAGGAGGTTATCGCCCGGCTCACGGAGACCTATCCCCAGGGCCGCATCTTCCTCTTCGGCGGCGGACGGAAAGAGCGCGAACAGATCAGTCGCTGGACAGCCGCCTATCCCTCCTGTACCAGCGTACCCGACATCCTTCGCTCGATGGCCGAAGAACTGCTACTCATGAGCCATCTCGACGTGATGGTGTCGATGGACAGCGCCAATATGCACCTCGCCTCGGCCGTCGGCACACGCGTGGTCAGCGTCTGGGGTGCCACCCATCCCCGTGCCGGATTTCTCGGTTGGGGACAGCGCGAAGCAGACTGCGTAGGTCTCGACCTGCCCTGCCGCCCGTGCAGCATCTACGGCAACAAGCCCTGCGCCCTCGGCGACTACCGCTGTCTGACTGGCATCAAGCCCGAGATGATAGTGGGGAAAATAAAAGAGGTGGGGGAGAAGTAAGGGAAGAAAGCGTGAGTCCCGTAGGGATTTCGCAAGCAAAGAGTCCCGTAGGATTTTCGCAAATGACAAATACAAATTAGGATTTCGCCAGCGTGAGTCCCGTAGGGACGACAGATTATAGCGTAGGGCCTCGGCCCTACGTATTCGTTTGGCGCGTAAACGTTGCCCCTGCTTTCTATGATAAAATCCAAATATTTTGACCGAAATTTTTGTTTTACGCTG
>CAVJZJ010000043.1:0-23298 GCA_963653995.1 Flexilinea sp. | reverse complement strand
AAGAGAATTTTGTGCGCACCAAACCGCACGTAAACATTGGTACGATTGGTCACGTAGACCATGGTAAAACCACTCTGACTGCTGCTATCTCTAAGGTTCTCCACGAGAAGGGCTTCGGTTCAGAGGACGTTAAGTCTTTCGACCAGATCGACAATGCTCCTGAGGAGAAAGAGCGTGGTATCACCATCAACACTGCTCACATCGAGTATGAGACAGCAAATCGCCACTATGCTCACGTAGACTGCCCGGGACACGCCGACTATGTAAAGAACATGGTTACTGGTGCTGCTCAGATGGACGGTGCTATCTTGGTAGTTGCTGCTACTGACGGTCCTATGCCTCAGACACGTGAGCACGTTCTGTTGGCTCGTCAGGTGAACGTACCGAGAATGGTTGTTTTCTTGAACAAGTGTGATATGGTTGAGGACGAGGAAATGCTCGAACTCGTTGAAATGGAAGTAGGCGAAATCCTCGGTCAGTACGGATATGAAGATGATACGCCCATCATCCGCGGTTCTGCACTCGGCGCACTGAACGGTGTTGCAAAGTGGGAAGACAAGGTTATGGAACTCATGGACGCTGTTGACACCTGGATTCAGGAGCCTGAGCGTGACTTGGATAAGCCTTTCTTGATGCCTGTTGAGGACGTGTTCTCTATCACCGGTCGTGGTACTGTTGCTACTGGCCGTATCGAGACTGGTAAGGTGAAGGTCGGTGACGAAACCGAGCTCCTCGGTCTTGGTGAGGACAAGAAGTGCGTCGTAACTGGTGTTGAAATGTTCCGCAAGATTCTCGACGAGGGTGAAGCTGGCGATAACGTTGGTCTGCTCCTCCGTGGTATCGACAAGAACGAAATCAAGCGCGGTATGGTACTTTGCCACCCCGGACAGATTAAGCCTTTCAAGAAGTTCAAGGCTTCTATCTACGTTCTGAAGAAGGAAGAAGGCGGTCGCCACACTCCTTTCGGTAACAAGTATCGTCCTCAGTTCTACCTCCGTACAATGGACTGTACCGGTGAAATCTCTCTGCCCGAAGGCGTTGAGATGGTAATGCCTGGTGACAACGTTGAGATCACTGTTGAATTGATCTACGCAGTTGCCTTGAACAAGGGTCTCCGTTTCGCTATCCGCGAAGGTGGACGTACCGTTGGTTCTGGTCAGATCACAGAGGTTTACGAAGACTAAAATGCATAAAGCCATCCCTCAAAGGATGTCAGCATAAAACAAAGATTCCCATGGTCGTACATCGGGTATGGGAATCTTCCTTACGGAATTAGCTCAGTTGGTAGAGCACTGGTCTCCAAAACCAGGTGTCGGGAGTTCGAGCCTCTCATTCCGTGCTAATAGAAGATAATATGTTCAAGAATTTATTCAAGAAGATAGTAGATTATTGCAAGGCTTGTTATGAAGAACTTGCGCATAAGACTACTTGGCCAACTACAAGCGAGTTGACCCACAGTGCAATGGTTGTATTATCTGCTTCCCTAGTCATTGCAATTGTGGTCTTCGCCATGGACTCCGTTTTCAAGTGGGTCATGAGCATGGTTTACCCAGGATAATCATTAAGGAAAAATGGCTGACACAGAAAAGAAATGGTATGTGCTTCGTGCTGTCAGTGGCAAGGAGGCAAAAGTCAAGGAATACGTTGACGCCGAATTGAAACACAACACGATGCTTGCGCAGCATGTTTCTCAGGTAGTTTTACCGTTGGAGAAATATGCCTCTTTGCGTAACGGCAAACGTGTAGTCAAGGAGAGAATATCTCTTCCTGGTTATGTATTTGTCGAAGCCAATCTCATTGGTGATACAGCGCACACACTGCGTTTTATGCCCAATGTGTTGGGATTCCTTGGTGGTTTGGATAATCCTACTCCTGTACCGCAGGCTGACATCAACCGTATGCTCGGTGGCACCGAAGAGACAGAACTTGTCGATGAGGTGGCTATACCCTATGTGGTCAACGAGACGGTGAAAGTCACCGACGGTCCATTCTCTGGCTTTAGTGGTGTCATCGAGGAGGTCAACTCCGAGAAGCACAAACTCAAGGTCATGGTCAAGATCTTCGGACGTAAAACTCCGTTGGAACTTGGTTTTATGCAAGTCGAAAAAGAAGGCTAACGTATTGTTACGGACGCGTAGGCTTTCTTTTATATTCATCATTTAATATTAACAACAAAAATGGCTAAAGAAGTTGCTGGATTAATCAAATTACAGATTAAAGGTGGCGCAGCAAATCCCTCTCCTCCAGTAGGTCCCGCTTTGGGTTCTAAGGGTATCAATATCATGGGATTCTGCAAGGAATTCAACGCCAGAACCCAGGATAAGGCAGGCAAGATCATTCCTGTCGTTATCACATACTATACTGACAAGTCGTTCAGCTTCGAGCTCAAGACTTCTCCTGCTGCTGTGCAGTTGAAGGAAGCAGCCAAAGTGAAGAGCGGTTCCGCTCAGCCCAACCGTAAAAAGGTGGCTAGCGTAACTTGGGATCAGGTGAAAGAAATCGCCGAAGACAAGTTGAAGGACCTCAACTGCTTCACTGTAGAGTCTGCCATGAAACTCGTTGCCGGAACTGCAAGAAGTATGGGTATCACTGTAAAAGGGGACTTCCCTGGTAAATAATTTAAACTTCAATTAGTAAAATGAGTAAACTGACAAAAAATCAAAAATCAGTAGCTGATAAGGTTGAAGCAGGGAAGGCATACACTTTGAAGGAAGCAGCCGAACTGGTGAAGGAAATCACCACTACAAAGTTTGATGCATCCTTGGATATCGATGTACGCTTGGGCGTAGATCCCCGCAAGGCTAACCAGATGGTACGTGGCGTCGTTTCGTTGCCCAACGGTACCGGTAAGGTGACTCGCGTACTCGCTCTCTGTACTCCCGATCAGGAGGCTGCTGCCAAAGAGGCAGGTGCCGACTACGTAGGTCTTGACGAGTACATCGAGAAGATCAAAGGTGGCTGGACTGACGTGGACGTCATTATCACAATGCCTTCGTGCATGGGTAAGATTGGTCCTATCGGTCGTATCCTCGGTCCCCGCGGACTGATGCCTAACCCCAAGAGCGGTACTGTGACTATGGACATCGCTAAGGCTGTCAAGGAAGTAAAGCAGGGTAAGATAGACTTCAAGGTCGATAAGGCTGGTATCATCCACACCTCCATCGGCAAGGTAAGTTTCACTCCCGAGCAGATCTACCAGAACGCCAAGGAGTTCATCGCTACTGTCGTAAAACTGAAGCCTGCTGCCGCTAAAGGTACATACATCAAGAGTATCTTTGTTTCGAGCACTATGAGTAAGGGTATCAAGGTTGATCCTAAATCAGTTGATTCACTCTAAAAGTTTTGTAAAATGAAGAAAGAAGTAAAAGATACTATCGTTGTAAGCCTCGGTGAATTGCTCAAGGAGTATCCTCATTTCTACTTGGTCGATGTGACCGGTATGAATGCAGAGGCTACTAGCAATCTCCGTCGCAAGTGCTTCAAGAGCGAGATCAAGATGGTCGTTGTGAAGAACAAACTGCTTCACAAGGCATTTGAGGCTTCCGATATCGATTTCGAGCCTATGTATAGCGCTTTGAAGGGTACAACTGCCATGATGTTCACCCACACGGCAAATGTTCCCGCCAAGTTGCTGAAGGAATACGAAAAGGAAGGCATTCCCGCCCTCAAAGCTGCTTACGCAGAGGAAAGCATCTATGTAGGTGCAGACAAGTTGGCTGAACTTGCAGCCCTGAAGAGCAAGAACGAGGTCATCGCAGAGATTGTTGCTTTGCTGCAGTCTCCGACCAAGAACGTTGTTTCTGCTCTGCAGTCAGGCGCAAACACCATCCATGGTGTGCTCAAGACTTTAGGCGAGCGTCCTGAATAACCCCACATAAAGTCAAAAAACATCAATTCTAAAACAATTAAAAAATAAATAAAAATGGCAGATATTAAAGCTATTGCTGAAGAGTTAGTAAATCTTACAGTAAAGGAAGTAAATGAGTTGGCAACAGTCCTGAAGGACGAGTATGGTATCGAGCCTGCTGCTGCAGCTGTAGCTGTAGCTGCTGGTCCCGCAGCTGGCGCAGCCGCTGCCGAGGAGGAGAAGACATCTTTCGATGTTGTTCTCGCTGAGGTAGGCGCAACCAAGCTCCAGGTCGTTAAGGCCGTTAAGGAGGCTTGTGGTCTTGGCCTGAAAGAGGCTAAGGACCTCGTAGACGGTGCTCCCGCTACTATCAAGGAAGGTCTGTCTAAGGACGAGGCTGAGAACTTGAAGAAGACTATCGAGGCTGCTGGTGCCAAGGTAGAACTGAAGTAATAAGGTTTTGACGTCAACACTTTCTGACGATTTCCGCCAGAAAGTCACATACTTTTCAAATACGGTTAGGATCTTCCAAGTAGGTGGGTCCTAACCTTTTTGTGTCTTTTTACAAAAATTCATTAACATACAGATAAGAATCTTCTGATGGCTTCAAAAATTGTTGATAACAGAGTAAATTTTGCAAGCGTCCACAATCCGATGCCTTATCCAGACTTTCTCGATGTGCAGCTCAAGTCTTTCAAAGACTTCCTGCAACTCGATACTCCCCCGGAAGAGCGCAGGAACGACGGCTTGTACAAGGTGTTCGCTGAGAATTTCCCCATCACGGATACTCGTAACAATTTCGTTCTCGAGTTCCTCGACTATTATATTGACCCGCCCCGTTACACCATAGACGAGTGCTTGGAGCGTGGTCTGACCTACAGCGTTCCGCTCAAAGCCAAAATGAAGTTGTACTGTACCGATCCCGACCATGAGGATTTCGGTACATTCATCCAGGACGTGTTCTTGGGCACCATACCCTACATGACGAGCAACGGCACCTTCATCATCAATGGTGCTGAGCGTGTTGTAGTGTCTCAGTTGCACCGTTCGCCGGGCGTGTTCTTCGGTCAGGGTGTGCATGCCAACGGCACCAGTCTCTATTCTGCCCGTATCATTCCGTTCAAAGGCTCCTGGATCGAGTTTGCAACCGACATCAACAATGTGATGTATGCTTACATCGACCGTAAGAAGAAATTGCCGGTGACCACACTCTTGCGTGCCATCGGTTATGAGAGCGATAAGGATATCCTCCAGTTGTTTGACCTTTGCGACGAGGTGAAAGTCAACAAGAAGAACCTCAAGGCCGTTATGGGCCGTAAACTGGCTGGTAATGTAGTAAGAACATGGTTTGAGGATTTCAATGATTCGGACACCGGTGAGGTGACTTCTATCGAGCACAACGAGGTCGTTGCTGCCCGTGAAGCGGAAATTACCGAAGATATCGTTGCTGCCATCTTGGAAAGCGGTGCTTCTTCTATCCTTGTCCACAAAGATGCAGAGGCAGCCAACAAGTATGCCATCATCTTCAATACACTCGGCAAAGACCCGAGCAACTCGGAGAAAGAGGCTGTGTTGTATATCTATCGCCAGTTGCGCAACGCCGACCCCGCCGACGATGCCAGCGCCAAGGAAGTGTTCCAAAACCTTTTCTTCTCTGACAAGCGTTATGACTTGGGAGAGGTGGGACGCTACCGCATCAACAAGAAACTTGGACTCGATACCGATTCTGAGGTCCGCGTGCTGACCAAGGAAGACATTATCGAGATTATCAAATACCTCATACAGCTGGTCAACTCCAACGCTACCGTCGACGATATCGACCACTTGTCAAACCGTCGCGTGCGTACCGTCGGAGAGCAATTGAGTAATCAGTTCTCTATCGGTCTGGCCCGTATGAGCCGTACAATACGCGAGCGTATGAACGTTCGCGACAACGAGGTATTCCAGCCTACCGACTTGATCAACGCCAAGACCATCTCCAGCGTGATCAACTCCTTCTTTGGTACCAACCCGTTGTCACAGTTTATGGACCAGACCAACCCGTTGGCTGAGGTGACACACAAGCGCCGTCTCTCCGCCCTCGGCCCTGGCGGTCTTTCTCGTGAGCGTGCCGGATTTGAGGTGCGCGACGTACACTATACACACTATGGTCGTCTTTGTCCGATTGAGAGTCCTGAAGGCCCGAACATCGGTCTGATTTCGTCGCTCTGTGTGTATGCTACCATCAACGAACTCGGATTTATCGAGACACCTTACCGCAAGGTGAACGATGGTGTCGCAGACCTTAAGAATGAGGATGTGGTCTATCTGACCGCTGAGGAAGAGGAAGGTCATATCATTGGTCAGGGCAATGCCCCGCTCAACGAGGACGGAACATTTATCCGCAATGTGGTGAAGTGCCGTCAGGATGCCGACTTCCCCGTTGTACCTCCTTCGCAGGTAGACTTGATGGATGTGTCACCGCAGCAGATTGCTTCTGTTTCTGCAGGTCTTATCCCATTCCTCGAGCATGACGACGGTCACCGCGCGCTGATGGGATGTAACATGATGCGCCAGGCCGTACCTTTGCTCCACAATGATGCTCCTATCGTAGGAACAGGTGTGGAGAAGCAGGTGTGCGAAGATTCGCGTACCATGATTACCGCAGAGGGTGACGGTGTCATCGAATATGTAGACTCCACCACTATCCGTATCCTCTACGACCGTACAGAGGATGAAGAGTTCGTAAGTTTCGAGCCTGCTCTCAAGGAATACCGTATACCGAAGTTCCGTCGTACCAACCAGAACATGACCATCGACCTTCGTCCTATTTGCTCGAAGGGTCAGCGTGTGAAGGCTGGCGATATCCTCACTGAAGGATATGCTACGGAGAATGGTGAACTGGCCCTCGGCCGTAACCTGCTTGTGGCTTATATGCCGTGGAAGGGTTACAACTATGAGGACGCTATCGTGCTTTCTGAGCGCATGGTACGCGAAGACGTGCTTACCTCCGTTCATGTCGATGAGTACTCTCTCGATGTGCGTGAGACCAAGCGCGGACAGGAGGAATTCACAAGTGATATCCCCAATGTCAGTGAGGAAGCCACGAAGGATCTTGATGAGAACGGTATTATCCGTATCGGTGCCCGCGTAGAGCCGGGTGACATCCTTATCGGTAAGATTTCGCCTAAGGGAGAAAGTGATCCCTCGCCCGAAGAGAAACTGCTTCGTGCTATCTTCGGTGACAAGGCCGGTGACGTGAAGGACTCTTCACTGAAAGCCAATCCTTCGCTGAGCGGTGTCGTTATCGACAAGAAACTCTTCGCAAAGGCTATCAAGACCCGTGAGTCTAAGAAGCAGGACAAGATTGTCTTGGCTAAGATTGACGAGGAATATGAGGCAAAGAACGAGGATTTGAAGGATATCTTGGTTGACAAACTGTTGACCTTGACAGAGGACAAGACCTCGCAGGGTGTGAAGGATTACTCTGGTGCTGAGATTATCACGAAGGGTAGCCGTTTCACCGCCCCCGTGCTGAAGAATCTTGTGTACGATGGTATCCAGTCAAACGGTTGGACTGACGATGAGCATACCAATACGCTGATACAGAAACTCATCATGAACTACATCCGCAAGTACAAATTGCTGGATGCAGAGTTGAAGCGTCGCAAGTTTGCCATCACCATTGGTGACGAACTGCCCCCAGGCATCATACAGATGGCCAAGGTATATGTAGCCAAGAAGCGTAAGATCGGTGTCGGCGACAAGTTGGCCGGTCGTCACGGTAACAAGGGTATCGTGTCGAAGATTGTACGTCAGGAAGATATGCCGTTCCTTGAGGACGGACGTCCTGTAGACTTGGTGCTCAACCCGCTGGGTGTGCCTTCGCGTATGAACCTCGGTCAGATATTCGAGGCCATTCTCGGTGCTGCCGGTAGAAAGTTGGGTGTGAAGTTTGCTACTCCTATCTTCGACGGTGCCAAACTGGAAGACCTTTCCGAGTGGACCGACAAGGCAGGCCTGCCCCACCTTTGCTCTACCCGTCTCTACGACGGACAGACAGGTGAACAGTTCGACCAACCCGCAACAGTCGGTGTGACCTACTTCTTGAAACTCGGCCACATGGTGGAGGACAAGATGCACGCACGTTCCATCGGTCCGTACTCTCTCATCACGCAGCAACCTCTCGGTGGTAAGGCACAGTTTGGTGGCCAGCGTTTCGGAGAGATGGAGGTCTGGGCTATCGAGGCATTCGGCGCAAGCCACGTTCTTCAGGAAATTCTGACTATCAAGTCCGACGACACGGTAGGCCGTTCCAAGGCATACGAGGCTATCGTCAAGGGCGATCCCATGCCGACACCGGGTATCCCCGAGTCGCTCAACGTGCTACTGCACGAACTTCGCGGTCTGGGTCTGAGCATCAAACTTGATTAATCCCGAACACCCAAATTCATATAAATAGATATGGCTTTCAAGAAAGATACAAAAGTAAAGAATAATTTTACGAAGATTACCATCGGTCTTGCCTCCCCTGAGGAGATCCTGGAAAATTCGTATGGAGAGGTCACAAAGCCTGAAACCATAAACTATCGTACATACAAGCCCGAGCGCGATGGTCTGTTCTGTGAGCGCATCTTCGGTCCGACACGCGACTATGAGTGCGCCTGCGGCAAGTACAAGCGCATCCGCTACAAAGGTATTGTCTGTGACCGTTGTGGTGTAGAGGTCACAGAGAAGAAGGTGCGTCGCGACCGTAGCGGCCACATCGAATTGGTTGTACCTGTAGCCCACATTTGGTATTTCCGTTCGTTGCCCAACAAGATTGGTTATCTGTTGGGTATGCCGACGAAGAAACTCGATGCGGTCATCTATTACGAGAAGTATGTTGTCATCCAGCCCGGTGTTTTGGCGGGTTGCAAAGCCGAGGAGAACGGTGAGGAGGAACTCAACGGTTCGCACCGAATGGATATGCTTACCGAAGAGGAATATCTCAACATTCTCGACAACAGACTCGACCCGCACAATGCTTCGCTTGACGACTCCGATCCCAACAAGTTCATCGCCAAGATGGGTGCAGAGGCCGTATACGACCTTTTGGCCACACTCGATCTCGACTCTCTGTCTTACGAGTTGCGTGAAAGAGCCAACAATGATTCTTCGCAGCAACGCAAGACTGAGGCTCTGAAGCGTTTGCAAGTCGTCGAGGCATTCCGTGCCAGCCGTGGTGTGAACCGTCCGGAGTGGATGATCATGAAGATTATTCCGGTCATCCCGCCCGAACTGCGTCCTCTCGTGCCGTTGGACGGTGGTCGTTTCGCTACGTCTGACCTCAACGACCTCTATCGTCGTGTCATCATCCGTAACAACCGTCTGAAGCGACTCATCGAGATCAAGGCCCCCGATGTCATTCTCCGCAACGAGAAGCGTATGTTGCAGGAGGCTGTCGACAGTCTCTTCGACAATTCCCGCAAGTCGAGTGCCGTCAAGAGCGACAGCAATCGTCCGTTGAAGTCTCTCTCCGACTCACTCAAGGGTAAGCAGGGCCGTTTCCGTCAGAACCTTCTCGGTAAGCGTGTTGACTATTCCGCCCGTTCGGTAATCGTCGTCGGTCCTGAGTTGAAGATGGGCGAGTGCGGTCTGCCGAAGTTGATGGCAGCCGAACTGTACAAGCCATTCATCATCCGCAAACTCATTGAGCGTGGTATCGTGAAGACCGTGAAGAGCGCCAAGCGTATCGTCGACCGTCGTGAGCCCGTGATTTGGGATATTCTCGAGAACGTGATGAAGGGTCACCCCGTACTTCTCAACCGAGCCCCGACACTGCACCGTTTGGGTATTCAGGCCTTCCAGCCGAAACTTATTGAGGGTAAGGCTATCCAGTTGCATCCGTTGGCATGTACCGCATTCAACGCCGACTTCGATGGTGACCAGATGGCCGTCCATCTTCCGTTGAGCAATGAGGCCGTACTCGAAGCACAGATATTGATGCTCCAGAGCCACAACATCCTCAACCCTGCCAATGGTGCTCCTATCACCGTACCTTCACAGGATATGGTGCTCGGTCTCTACTATATCACCAAGATGCGTCCCGGTGCCAAGGGTGACGGACTCACATTCTACGGACCAGAGGAGGCACTCATTGCCCATAACGAGGGTAAGTGCGATCTGCACGCTCCCGTGAAGGTGATTGTAAACGACCTCGTAGACGGCAAATTGCAGAAGCGTATGGTCGAGACCTCAGTTGGTCGTGTGATTGTCAACCAAATTATCCCCGAGGAGGTAGGTTTCTTCAATGACATTATTTCGAAGAAAACCTTGCGTGGTATCATCGCCAACGTAATCAAGGCCGTCGGTATGGCTCGCGCCTGTGAATTCCTTGACGGTATCAAGAACCTCGGTTATCACATGGCCTATGTCGCTGGACTTTCGTTCAACCTTGACGATATCATCATTCCTGCAGAAAAGGAATCTATCGTAGCCAAGGGTAATGACGAGGTGCAGCAGATCATGGAGAACTACAACATGGGTTTCATCACTGAGAATGAACGTTACAACCAGGTCATCGATACTTGGACCCATGTCAACAACAACCTGGCAGACATCTTGATGAAGGAGATGACTGAGGCCGACCAAGGTTTCAACGCCGTATTCATGATGCTCGACTCCGGAGCCCGTGGTTCGAAGGACCAGATCAAGCAGTTGTCAGGTATGCGTGGTTTGATGGCCAAGCCTATGAAGGCAGGTGCCGAAGGACACCAGATCATTGAGAACCCGATTATCTCCAACTTCAAGGAGGGAATGTCAGTGTTGGAGTACTTCATCGCATCGCACGGTGCCCGTAAGGGTCTTGCCGACACCGCCATGAAGACTGCCGATGCCGGATACCTGACCCGTCGTCTTGTCGATGTATCCCACGACGTGATCATCACTGAGGAGGATTGCGGTACGCTGCGTGGTCTGATCTGTACTGCTCTTAAGAATGGTGAAGAGGTCATCTCTACTTTGTATGAGCGTATTCTTGGACGTGTTTCCGTACACGATATCATTCATCCGGTAACTGGCGAACTGATTGTAGCCGCAGGTGAGGAAATCACAGAGACTGTGGCACAGGCCATCGAGGATTCTCCCATCGAGAGCGTCGAGATACGTTCGGTGCTCACCTGCGAGAGCAAGCACGGTGTCTGCATGAAGTGCTACGGCCGTAACCTTGCCACCCAGCGTATGGTACAACTCGGCGAGGCCGTCGGTGTCATTGCAGCACAGGCTATCGGTGAGCCGGGTACTCAGCTGACCCTCCGTACGTTCCACGCCGGTGGTGTGGCTGCCAATGCTGCAGCCAATGCATCTATCGTGGCCAAGAACGACTCCAAACTGAAGTTTGAGGAAATGCGTGTCGTGCCTTTCGTCGAAAATGATGGCGAGAAGGATGTCAACTGCTCAATGGTGGTCAGCCGACTCACAGAATTGCAGTTCATCGATCCGCACACCGACATCGTACTTTCTACCATCAACGTTCCTTACGGTTCGTCACTCTATTTCAAGGATGGCGACACGGTGAAGAAGGGTGACCTTATCGCCAAGTGGGACCCGTTCAACGCTGTTATCGTCACCGAATATGCCGGTACACTGCGTTTCAACGATGTCATCGAAGGTGTCACCTTCCGTTCCGAGACCGATGAAACGACCGGCTTGACCGAGAAGATCATCACCGACTCGAAGGATAAGTCGAAAGTGCCGACCTGCGATGTGCTCGATGCCAATGGCGAGATACTCGGTACCTACAACTTCCCTGTGGGTGGTCACGTTGTCGTGGAAGACGGACAGACCGTTTCCACGGGTACAACGCTCGTCAACATTCCGCGTGCTGTAGCCAAGGCCGGTGACATCACCGGTGGTCTCCCCCGTGTGACCGAATTGTTCGAGGCCCGCAACCCGTCCAACCCTGCAGTCGTTTCTGAAATCGACGGTGAGGTGACCATGGGTAAGGTGAAGCGCGGTAATCGTGAGATCATCGTTACTAGCAAGACTGGTGACCAGAAGAAGTATTTGGTCAGCCTCTCCAAGCAGATTCTTGTGCAGGAGCACGATGCTGTGCGTGCCGGTACGCCGCTCTCCGACGGTGTCATCACTCCGGGCGATATCCTCGCCATCAAGGGTCCGACGGCCGTTCAAGAGTATATCGTCAACGAGGTACAGGACGTATACCGTCTGCAAGGTGTGAAGATCAATGACAAGCACTTCGAAATTATTGTCCGCCAGATGATGCGCAAGGTTCAGATCAATGAACCTGGTGATACAACCTTCCTTGAGTTCGAGATGGTAGACAAACTCGACTTTGCTGAAGAGAATGACCGTATCTGGGGCAAGAAGTACGTCACCAATGCTGGTGATTCAGACAACTTGAAGGTGGGTCAGATAATCTCTGCCCGCAAACTGCGTGACGAGAACTCCAGTCTCAAGCGTCGTGACCTCCGTCTCGTTGAGGTGCGTGATACCATTCCCGCCACTTCTACACAGGTACTGCAGGGTATCACCCGTGCTGCCCTCCAGACGAAGAGTTTCATATCGGCTGCATCCTTCCAGGAGACAACCAAGGTGCTCAACGAGGCTGCTATCCGCGGCAAGATGGACCACCTCGAAGGTATGAAGGAGAACGTGATCGCCGGTCACCTCATCCCTGCCGGAACTGGTCTGCGCCAGTGGGAGAAACTCGTTGTCGGATCGAAAGAGGAATATGACCGCATTCAGGCCAACCGCAAGAATGTGATTGACTTCTCAGCCGAGGAGAACAACGCTCCTGCCGAGTAAGGTAGAAACTTATAAAATATAGGCGGGTTCTATAAATTGCCGTTGATGGATTTTTGAATTTTGGCCGAGCAGATTTTACTTTCTTTCTGAAGGAGCATAGCGGGCTATGCGACTGAAGAAGAAAGTGAAAGATGCCGGATAAAAACAAAAAGACACAAAGAGCACCCTGTGTAAAATGCAAATTTAACAATGCGTGGAATTTATAGAGCACGCCTATAAAAAAAGGCATACGCAACCATTCGGTTTTGCGTATGCCTTTTTTATATCACTTAAGGTGGGGACTATATATTACCTTTGCGTGAAAAATTTATAGAGCACGCCTTCATGTTGTCCGCACAAGTGTCTTACTCCATCCTCACATATCTCATATATTCTTCATAGGTGATATGGCGTCCACCCATAGACTTGAGGTGCGGGGTCTCAAACTGACAGTCGATCATCACGCCACCGTTCTTGCGCATAATGTCGGCCAAGCCAATGAGGGCAATTTTGCTGCCGTTGGGTACAAGCGAGAACATACTCTCGCCGAAGAAGCACCGGCCGAGTGTCACGCCGTATAGTCCGCCAACCAGTCGGTCGCCCTCCCATACTTCCACACTTTGAGCAAATCCCTGGCGATGTAGTTCGGTGAAGGCTTCTATCATATCCTTGCCAAGCCATGCGCCCTTTTCCTCAATCCGTAGTTCTGAACAGTTGCGTATCACATCGTCAAAACACTCACCTATGCTGATCTCGTATTTCTGTTTCCGCATCAGCGTACGCATGGAATGAGAAACGTGTATTTCTTCGGGAAAGATGACAAAGCGGTCCATCGGACAGTACCAGTGTATATACTTGGCCCTTCTGAAATCATACCATGGAAATATGCCGTTGCTATAGGCCAGTATTAAACGGTCTATCGACAAATCACCGCCGAAGGCGAAAAGTCCATCGGGTTCAACGTCAATAGGGCGAGGAAATACAAGTCTTTTGTCTAACTGGTAGATCATGCTTTTTCTTTTTGTGATGGGATTTTTTGGAAATCACCTTGAGTACATACATGCAGTGTCAATGCTCCTTCTTCGATGGTGACGATTGTCTTGCCGCCCTTGGTGAGTTTCCCGTAGAGCATCTCGCGTACGAGAAGCGGTTTGAGATGGGAGGAGACGACACGGTCGATTTCCCGGGCACCGTATTCGCGGGTGAAACCCTTGGCGAGCATCCATTCTCGGGCTTGGTCGTCGAGTGTGAGTGTCACGCTTTTTGTGGAGAGTTTTGTTTGTAGTTCGCCTAATTTTTTGTCGAGAATCAATGTGGCCATTTCGCGGCTCATGTCGTGGAAAACAACGGTAGAGGTCAGACGGTTGACAAACTCCGGTTTGAAGGTTTTTTTGACTTGAGTGAGCATTTCCTCTCCACGTGTCGTCCCTGGTGTGAAACCTACATGGCTATGTCCGGCGTATCTTGCTCCGGCATTGCTGGTCATGATGATGACGGCTTTCCGAAAGTCGGCCTTCTGTCCCTTGTTGTCCGTCAGACTGGCATAGTCCATGATTTGTAGGAAAATGTCATAGATGTCGGGATGGGCTTTCTCTATCTCATCGAAGAGCAATACGCAGTTGGGATTCTTGCGGATGGCGGCAGTGAGCAGTCCTCCGTCATCGTATCCCACGTATCCGGCCGGTGCACCAATGAGTTTGGCAACTGCGTGTTTCTCTGCATATTCACTCATGTCAAAGCGTACGAGCGCTACGCCAAGACTGTCGGCCAGCGCGCGGGCTATCTCTGTTTTGCCGACACCAGTGGGGCCGACAAAGAGCAGGTTGGCCATCGGGCGACGGTCATCGTTGAGTCCAGCCTTGGCGGTCTCGACGGCTTCTGCAACCTTCTCAATCGCCTCATCCTGCCCGAAGACACGCTCCTTCATACTCTTCCGCAGATTGGCGAGCTGTGTATTGGAGGTCTCCTTGAGTGCGGCTGCATCAATCTTGCACATACGGCAGAGTATGTCGCCCATGAGTTTCTGGTCTACGGTCTGTCGTTTGCGGTCGGTAGGGTGGGTCTCTCGGTAGGCTCCTGCCTCGTCGATCAGGTCGATGGCCTTGTCGGGTAGATATCTGTCAGGGATATGTTTTGCGGTGGCGCGCACGGCAAACTCGATGCTTCCGGGTGAATAGTTCACGCCGTGAAATTTCTCATAGGCGGGTTTCAGTCCTTTCACGATGGTGATGGCATCGTCAATGGACGGTTCGGCAATGTCTATCTGCTGAAATCTCCGTACCAAGGACTTGCTTTGGGCGAAATGTCGGTTGTACTCCTCGTATGTAGTAGATCCGATAAAGCGTATCCGCCCGCTTTCCAAGTAGGGTTTGAGCATGTTGGACGCATCGAGTGATGACGCCCCATTTGATCCCGCTCCTACAATATTGTGTATCTCGTCGATGTAGACAATCGCATTGCCCTCGCGTTCAGCACCGTCCATGACCTGCTTGATGCGCTTTTCGAAATCTCCTCGAAACTGTGTACCGGCTATCATTGACCCGATATCCATCATGTAGACGTGGCTTCCCTTCAGTCGGTCGGGAACGTCACCCTTGGCTATGCGTGCCGTCAGTCCGTAGATGAGTGCCGTCTTGCCTACACCGGGTTCGCCTACATGCAATGGATTGTTTTTGTCTTTGCGGCAGAGTACCTGAATGGTGCACTCCAATTCCTGTTCCCGTCCGATGAGTGGATTATGTGTGGCATAGGTGTCGTTCATGCAGGTCACCATGGTGCGCCAAGGTTCTTCACGGGAGGATTTCTCGTTTTCGGCATCGCTATCATCGCCGTAGATTTCGCCGGCATTTCTGTAGACATCTTCGACGTTCTCGTATATGTTTTCGGCGGTCTCGTACTGGCTAATCAGGCGTTCCATGAATTCCGTCTGTCGGTCGCCTATGGTCTGCATGAGTATGTAGGCGGCGTAGGACTCTTCGAGTTGCAGTATGGCCATCACGGCGTGGGGTATGGTGTATTCGTTGCGGTCGGCATTGTAGGCGATTTGCCTAGCGTTGCTTATTACCGCAAGAAACTGTGCCGACAACTCCACGCGGACGATTCCATTTTCCGGTATGGGTTCTATTGTGTCGATATAGTCTTGTAAGAGAAAGATGTGGTCCATTGGCGTGATATCCAGTTCTTTCAGCGCCGCGCAGAAAGGCTCCTGCAGACTGAAGGCCAGCAGCAGATGCTCAGGAGTGGCGTATTGTCTCTTTTGTTGGATGCATGAACCGTAGGTTTGGCGGATAGCCTCGGTTAGAAATTTATTTTCCTTCATGTAGAATGATGAGTGTGTGGGTATGGGTACGGACGAGGATTTGCTGTCCCGTCTCTCGGTTCGAGGTCAGCATCCGGAAGCCGGTTCGATAGACAACCGCAGGGGAAAGTGTTCGGCCCGTGCCATATTGGTCGCTTTCTCCATCTTGGTGTAGGCTATGTCATAACTGTAGGTCCCAACGATGGCCGACCCGTTGTTGTGGACATTGAGCATGAGTGCCTCGGCTTCCTCCTCGGTCTTGCGGAATACAATGGTGAGTATCATGACAACAAAATCCATCGTTGTGAAGTCGTCGTTGTAGATGATGACATGAAACTTGCGCGGTTCGTGCAGGTCGGTGCGGGTGCGTTCCCGTGTGTGGGTCTGTTCTTGTTCCATTATATATAAGTATATGGGAATGTTTTCGGTTGTGGGGAAAATAGAGAGAGGCGGAATACCCTTGCGTATTCGCTTGTCAGTGCAAACTTACTGAAAAAACATCGAAATATAGCCTGACGACTCCGAAAAATAAACATTATGTTTGGTTGTCTGCCCAAGATGTGTTACCTTTGTATAGGATATGAGGAAATGCCGCATATCATGTGGTCTATCGCGAAAAATAGACTAAAAGGAAAAGATAACTAATAAAATCACATTATCTATTATGGAAAACAACAATCAACCCCAGCAGGAGCAGCAGGGTCTCTCTCTCGAAATCGCTCCCGAGGTAGCAAAAGGCGAATATGCAAACCTTGCCTTGATCACTCACTCAAGTTCTGATTTTATCCTTGATTTTGCATGCGTACTTCCTGGTATGCCCAAAGCACAGGTGTGCAGCCGAGTTATTATGGCTCCAGAACATGTGAAGAGACTGTTGCAGGCTCTGCAGGGCAATATCTACAAATATGAGCAGACCTTCGGTAAAATTCAAATCCCCAACCAACCCGAAGATCGTACCATTGCCCCCTTCAACGCAGGAAAGGGAGAAGCATAATCCTGTTTCGGAATACTATTGTAGCCCATTATTTTGATGACTGCGGTAGTTCCATCCGGTATAGACCAGCCATATCGCGAATGACGTCGATGGCTTGTCTATACCGGTTTTTGTGTAATAGATGTTTTTAAATGTTATTTTATTATAAAATATATCTATTGCCGGTTTCTCGCTCTTATATAGATTATGTATTTACGGAAAATATTCGTACCTTTGCAGCCCGAAATAGCATGTTAAATGCCGTTTCCTTGAATAACGATATCGAAAATAAAAATATATAATTTAAAGATTTAATTATGCCTACTATTTCACAATTAGTAAGAAAAGGCAGAAAGGCACTTGTAGACAAGAGCAAGTCTCCCGCCTTGGACTCATGTCCTCAGCGTCGTGGCGTTTGCGTACGTGTCTACACTACAACGCCTAAGAAGCCTAACTCGGCAATGCGTAAAGTTGCCCGTGTACGTCTGACCAACCAAAAGGAAGTTAACTCCTATATTCCTGGAGAAGGTCACAACTTGCAGGAGCACTCAATTGTACTCGTTCGCGGTGGTCGTGTGAAAGACCTTCCTGGTGTTCGTTATCACATCGTTCGCGGTACACTCGATACAGCAGGTGTTGCCAATCGTACACAGCGTCGTTCTAAGTATGGCGCAAAGCGTCCTAAGGCAGGCAAGAAATAAAAATAAAAGCCTTATAGGACAACACAAATAATCGTTTTGCTGGAGAATTGTTTACAAGACAGGTTGAGTAAATGTCCGGGTGCGGACGTTGAAGAACAGTAAGAACAGCCCCATGCAGAATCAAATTTTTTTCAAAACAAAATGAGAAAAGCAAAACCAAAGAAGCGTGTGATCCTTCCCGATCCCGTATTCAACGACCAAAAGGTTTCGAAATTCGTGAACCACTTGATGTATGATGGTAAAAAGAATGCCTCATACGAGATTTTCTACAAAGCACTTGATACTGTCAAGGAAAAAATGGCAAAGGAAGAGAAGTCCGCTCTCGAAATTTGGAAGCAGGCCCTCGACAACATCACTCCTCAAGTAGAGGTGAAGAGCCGCCGTATCGGTGGTGCCACTTTCCAGGTTCCGACCGAAATCCGTCCCGACCGTAAGGAGAGCATCTCCATGAAGAACCTTATTGCTTACGCTCGCAAGCGTGGCGGTAAGAGCATGGCCGAGAAACTGGCTGCTGAAATTATGGATGCCTACAATAATCAGGGTGGTGCTTACAAGCGCAAGGAAGATATGCACCGCATGGCCGAGGCTAACCGTGCATTTGCTCACTTTAGATTTTAATATAATATAAAGGTAAAAAGAAAATGGCAAATCGCGATTTACAATTGACACGCAACATCGGTATCATGGCCCACATCGATGCCGGTAAGACCACTACCTCAGAGCGTATCTTGTTCTACACCGGAAAGACCCACAAAATCGGTGAAGTACACGACGGCGCCGCCACCATGGACTGGATGGCACAGGAGCAGGAGCGTGGTATCACCATCACCTCCGCTGCTACCACGTGTAACTGGACTTGGGAAGGCAAGTCCTACAAGATCAACTTGATTGATACTCCGGGACACGTTGACTTCACCGCTGAGGTAGAGCGTTCATTGCGTGTTCTCGACGGAGCCATCGCTACTTATTCCGCAGCAGACGGTGTACAGCCCCAGTCTGAGACCGTATGGCGCCAGGCTGACAAGTACAATGTTCCCCGTATCGGCTACGTGAACAAGATGGACCGCTCCGGTGCTGACTTCTTTGAGACCGTACAGCAGATGAAGGATATCCTTGGCGCAAATCCCTGCCCCGTGCAGATTCCTATTGGTGCTGAGGAGAACTTTAAGGGTGTTGTCGACCTGATCAAGATGAAGGCCATCCTTTGGCACGACGAAACCATGGGTGCTGAATATGACGTTGAGGATATCCCCGCCGACCTCGTCGACGAGGCCAATGAGTGGAGAGAGAAGATGGTGGAGAATGCTGCCAACTTCGACGACGATCTCATGGAGAAATATCTTGATGGTCAGGAGATTCCTGAGGCACAACTCATCGCTGCAATCCGCAAGGGTACTATCGCTATGGAGTTGACTCCTATGCTCCTTGGCTCTTCATACAAGAACAAGGGCGTTCAGCCCCTGCTCGACTATACTTGCGCATTCCTTCCTTCTCCTATCGATACTCAGGCCATCGTGGGAACCAACCCCGATACTGACGAGGAAGAAGATCGTAAACCTTCCGAGGACGAGCCTACATCGGCTTTGGCGTTCAAGATTGCTACTGACCCGTTCATGGGCCGTTTGGTATTCTTCCGCGTTTACTCTGGTAAGGTACTCGCAGGTTCTTACGTATACAACCCCCGCTCTCGCAAGAAGGAGCGTATCAGCCGTCTGTTCCAGATGAACTCCAACAAGGAAATTCCTATGGAGTCTATCGATGCCGGTGATATCGGTGCTGGTGTAGGTTTCAAGGATATCCGTACTGGTGATACGCTTTGCGATGAGGCACATCCTATCGTACTTGAGTCTATGACCTTCCCCGATACTGTGATTTCTATCGCAGTTGAGCCAAAGAGCCAGGCTGACATTGCCAAACTTGACAATGGTCTTGCCAAGCTCGCAGAAGAAGACCCGACCTTCACCGTTCGTACCGATGAGCAGAGTGGTCAGACCATCATCTCTGGTATGGGTGAGCTTCACCTCGATATTATTATCGACCGTCTGAAGCGTGAGTTCAAGGTTGAGTGTAACCAGGGTAAGCCCCAGGTTAACTACAAGGAAGCCATCACCAAGCCTGTTACTCTCCGCGAGGTTTACAAGAAGCAGAGCGGTGGTCGTGGTAAGTTCGCCGATATCATTGTGACCGTTGGTCCTAAGGACGACGATTACAAGGAAGGCGATTTGCAGTTCGTAAATGAGGTCAAGGGCGGTAATGTGCCCAAGGAATTCATCCCTTCCGTACAGAAGGGCTTTGAGAATGCCATGAAGAATGGTATCCTCGGTGGCTATCCTTTGGTAGGTCTGAAGGTCGTCCTCACTGATGGATCTTTCCACCCTGTAGACTCAGACCAGTTGTCCTTCGAACTTGCAGCCCTCAACGCCTACAAGAATGCTTGTCCCAAGGCAGGTCCCGTCTTGATGGAGCCTATCATGAAGGTAGAGGTTGTAACTCCGGAAGAGAACATGGGTGATGTCATCGGTGACTTGAACAAGCGCCGTGGTCAGGTAGAAGGTATGGAAGAGGCTCGTAGCGGTGCTCGCATCGTTAAGGCCATGGTACCTTTGGCAGAGATGTTCGGTTATGTGACCGCTCTGCGTACCATCACTTCCGGTCGTGCTACTAGCAGCATGGAGTATGATCACCACTCACCGCTGTCCAGCTCAATTGCAAAGGCAGTGCTTGAGGAGGTTAAGGGGCGTGCCGACTTGGTATAATCCCCGGCAATAAAACAAACAACAAAAGGAATGGAGTGCCGCTTAGCGAATGACTCTTAAACGGCATACTCCTTTCCTTACCACATTTTTTTAACAACTTAATTGAACAATGAGTCAGAAAATTAGAATTAAGCTGAAAAGTTACGACCACAAGTTGGTTGACAAGTCAGCTGAAAAAATCGTGAAGGCTGTCAAGGCTACCGGTGCTATTGTTAGCGGTCCTATTCCATTGCCTACACACAAGCGCATCTACACTGTCAACCGCAGTACTTTCGTTAACAAGAAAGCGCGCGAGCAGTTCCAACTCTCAGATTTCAAGCGTCTCATCGACATCTATAGTTCGACCGCAAAAACTGTAGATGCTCTTATGAAACTCGAGTTGCCTAGCGGCGTTGAAGTAGAAATCAAAGTATAGTACAACACATTTAATAATTCATTGAAATGCCAGGATTAATTGGAAAAAAAATCGGAATGACATCCGTTTTCAGTGCCGACGGTAAGAACGTACCGTGCACTGTTATCGAAGCTGGTCCCTGTGTCGTGACTCAGGTAAAGACCGTTGAAAAAGACGGTTACAAGGCAGTTCAGCTCGGCTTTGGTGAGGCAAAGGAAAAGAATACCTCCAAGCCGATGATGGGTTGCTTCAAGAAGGCAGGCACAACACCGAAGAAGCACTTGGCCGAGTTCAAGTTTGACGAGGAGTACAACCTCGGCGACGTAGTTACCGTAGACATTTTCAACGGTACTGAGTTTGTTGACGTAGTTGGTACCTCTAAGGGTAAAGGCTTCCAGGGAGTTGTAAAGCGCCACGGTTTCGGTGGTGTAGGCCAGAGCACTCACGGTCAGGATGACCGCGCCCGCAAACCGGGTTCTATTGGTGCTTGTTCGTATCCCGCAAAAGTGTTCAAGGGTATGCGAATGGGCGGCCAGATGGGTGGTGACCGCGTGACAACCCAAAATCTCAAAGTGTTAAAGGTTATTCCGGAGCACAACCTTATCCTCGTGAAGGGTTCTGTTGCCGGCTGCATTGGTTCAACCGTATT
The DNA here is from genome assembly GCA_963653995.1 of Flexilinea sp. Classification (GTDB taxonomy): domain Bacteria; phylum Bacteroidota; class Bacteroidia; order Bacteroidales; family Bacteroidaceae; genus Prevotella. The sequence continues at coordinate 1,914 of CAVJZJ010000043.1, read as the reverse complement.
AATCAAGAAATAATGGAAGTTAGCGTATTAAATATCAATGGTCAGGAGACCGGAAGAAAGGTTACGTTGAACGAATCTATCTTCGGAATTGAGCCTAACGATCACGTTTTGTATCTCGACGTTAAGCAGTATCTCGCTAACCAACGTCAGGGTACGGCAAAATCAAAGGAAAGAAGCGAAGTCAGCGGTTCTACCCGCAAACTCATCCGTCAGAAGGGTGGCGGCGGTGCTCGTCGCGGTGATATCAACTCACCTGTACTTGTTGGTGGTGGTCGTGTATTCGGTCCTAAACCCCGTGACTATCGTTTCAAACTCAACAAAAAAGTGAAGGTCCTCGCCCGTAAATCTGCCCTTTCTTATAAGGCACAGGAGAGCGCTATCATTGTTGTTGAAGATTTCGAAATGAACGCTCCAAAGACAAAAGATTTCGTAAATATTACTAAGAATCTGAAAATTGACGGCAAGAAACTCTTGCTTCTTTTGCCAGGTGTAAATAAAAACGTATATTTGTCTGCTCGTAACTTACAGCGCACTGAGGTTATGACCGCTTCTGCACTCAACGCATACAAAGTTCTCAATGCAGATGTGCTCGTCATTACCGAAAATTCGCTGTGCCAAATCGACGGCGTCTTAAATAAATAATAGGAGACCAAACACATGACATTCATCATCAAACCGTTGGTCACTGAGAAGATGACCAAATTGACAGAAAAGTCTTCTGTTGAAAAGACTTACAAGATAAAAGGTCAAGAGCGTACAAAGAAAGCCGAAGCAAAGTATGGCTTTATCGTTCGCCCCGAAGCCAACAAACTTGAAATCAAGAACGAAGTCGAGAGCCTGTACAACGTGACCGTGTTGGACGTAAATACCATCCGTTACGCAGGCAAGCGCATGAGCCGCTATACGCGCAAAGGTCTTGTAAAGGGTCAGAAAAACGCGTATAAGAAAGCAATCGTCACTCTGAAAGAGGGCGACTCTATCGATTTTTACAGCAATATCTAAAATAACAAATGGCAGTACGTAAATTCAAACCGGTTACTCCGGGACAAAGACACAAGATTATTGGCACGTTCGAGGAGATTACTGCATCCGTGCCAGAGAAGTCTCTCGTTTTCGGTAAACGCTCTACCGGTGGTCGAAACAACACCGGAAAAATGACTGTCCGCTATCGTGGTGGTGGTCACAAGAGAAAGTATCGTCTGATCGACTTTAAGCGAGAGAAAGATGGTGTTCCAGCTGTAGTCAAGACAATCGAGTACGATCCGAACCGCTCGGCTCGTATCGCATTGTTGTATTATGCTGATGGCGAAAAACGCTACATTATTGCTCCCAATGGACTGGAGGTAGGCGCTGAACTGATGTCTGGTGCAGATGCTGCACCAGAAATCGGAAACGCTCTTCCCTTGGCAAACATTCCTGTCGGTACCGTGATCCACAACATTGAGTTGCGTCCGGGACAGGGTGCCCTGCTCGTTCGTTCGGCTGGTAATTTTGCTCAATTGACTTCTCGTGAAGGCAGTTATTGTGTGATTAAGCTCCCTTCTGGCGAAACTCGTCAGATTCTGAGTGCTTGTAAAGCAACTGTAGGTAGTGTAGGCAATTCTGACCACGCACTCGAGCAGTCCGGTAAGGCCGGTCGCTCTCGCTGGTTGGGACGTCGTCCTCACAACCGCGGTGTCGTTATGAACCCTGTTGATCACCCAATGGGTGGTGGTGAAGGACGTCAGTCTGGAGGTCATCCCCGCTCTCGTAAGGGCTTGTATGCTAAGGGTCTCAAGACACGCGCACCGAAGAAGCTTTCCAACAAGTATATCATCGAAAGAGCTAATAAAAAATAATACAAGAGTAAATTATGAGTCGTTCACTAAAAAAAGGTCCATATATCAACGTGTCGCTTGAGAAGAAAATTCTCGC
>CAVJZJ010000042.1:0-24860 GCA_963653995.1 Flexilinea sp. | reverse complement strand
AAGAGGGCCAATGTGCATAACCGCTGGTGACCGAAGGGAACCTGCGGACTCTCTAATAGCGGAATAGGTGTCCTCGAAGAGGGCGAACATTCTCATAAGGCATTTATTTTGCGGTTGTTCGCCCTCTTCGAGGACGGCATTTGTCTATGGACGTGTATCCGCAGGTTCCGCTCGCTATGCTCGCTTCACCAGCGGTTATGCACATTGGCCGTCTTCGACGACCCGTTGCTTGCGGCTTTTACCAGACACCAATAAAAAACTTACAGTTCGTCCATCTCTGCTCCCGTGCGTTCCATCACATTGGCGGCCATACCGTCGGCGGCCTGTATGATGCAGACGAGGGGGTAGAGTTTTTGGGCGGTGTCGAAACTGCGGATGTCCTCGAAACTGTTTTGGTTGATGCCCCAGGCTCCCATGTGCCATCTGATAGCGAGCATCTCGTCATCATCGAGTTGCAGACTGGTGCAGAGTAGGAGTACGAGCGACTTTTCGCCGTGTCCCATCGGAAATGACTTGTAGGATACTTTGTAGCCTTCGCAGTCTTCCCACTGTCCGAGTGCGTTTTTGCGCTTTTTCACCGTGCGTTTGTAGATGTCTGACTTGCATACGTCGTGTAGTAGGGCGGCGATGATGATACTGTCGCGGCGCACTTCGGTGTTGAGCGACGGCTCGAGTGTCTTCATGGCTTCCCAGATGGCGAGGGCAGCCTTGCAGGTGTTGAGCGAGTGGAGCACGAGGCCACCCTCTACGTTGAGGTGGTGTCCGGCAGAGGCCGGGGCGGTGAAAAATCCCATCTTTTCCAGTTCTTCGATGGCATCCTCCACGCCCTCGCGCTCGGTGGAGCGGAGCAGACTGAGAAATTCTTCTTTGTTCTCTTTCAGATTGATTTTCATGACAATATTTCTGTATGGTTGTAAGTGCTTTTATGTGTCTTTATGTGTTTACCCCTTTTATTGGCCTTTTTGCTGTGCGGCTTTCTGTGCGGCCCATATCTCCCAACTGTTGATGATATTCTGCCAGAGTATGTAGCAGCCAGGACCTACAGAGGAGAGGGGGGCGAGGTAGACGTAGGCGATCCAGATGGCGAAGGCGGTGTTCTTCTGTCCGAGGGCCTGTCCGGCATTGATGGCTTCGCCGAAGTGCCGGCCGATAAGCCGGCCGCTGGCAAACTGGAAGAGGCAGAGCACGAGCGATGTGGCGGCGATGACAAGCAGAAAGGTGGTAGAGGTGTTGGCGTGCATGATGTTTTTCGCCGTTGTGCCCGACACGATGAGCAACGATCCTCCCCAAAGGTAGTACGACAGGTCGCGTATGGAGGTGATGCGTCGGCAAAGCCATTTGACGTAGTGCTTCACGATGAAGGCGAGTATCATCGGCACGACGAGCACGGTGAACACTTTGTGGAGTATCAGTGCGAAAGCGGTGAGGAAGTGTATGTCGGCATCCTTGTCGATGAGCGGGAAGCAGATGGGGATGAGCAGTGCGGTGATGAGATTGGAGAGAAACGTGTAGGTGGTCATCTCCTCGAGGTTGCCGCCGAGTTTTTGCGTCACCACTGGTGCTGCCGCTGCACAGGGTCCGATGATGCAGGTGAGCAGCGCTTCGGCCAAGATGAGGGCGTGTCCGGTGAGGTGCATGCCTACGATAATGGCAGTGACGGCCACCACGGTGAGTACCTGAAATACGCCTACCCACAGGTGCCATGCCGTGGGTCGCAAGCGGCGGAAGTCTACTTTGCAGAAAGTGACAAAGAGAATGAGGAACATAAACATCGGCAGTATCGTGTCGAAGAAGGGGGCTGCGGCCGTGGCGAATCCGTCGAGTGCCGGCACGAGTGCGAAGATGAGATAGACGGCGATACCCGTGCCGATGCTTACGGGTAGTGTCCAGTCTTTGAGAAATCGGATGATGCTCTTGCTCATGATATGGTTTTCATGTGTTGTGCGTTGCTGACAGACGGTCAGGTCTGTAGCGGATGCCGCTTACCCATTGTCGGGGAAAAGCGGCGTAGCGCTTGCAAAGGTATACAATTCCGCAAAGAATGCAAAATGGCGGTGGCGTTTTGTCGCCGATGGTGTTTGGTGATGTCCGTTTTTTTGTGTAAGTTTGCATGATGTCCCTTGGACGGATGCGATAGTTGACCCAAATCTAATAATAATATATGAAGAAAGCCTTTCTTTCCGTGGCCCTCTCCCTGTTGGCAGTGGCAGCCATGGCGCAGTCGTCAGTCTACGACGTGCGCAATCATCCTGATGAGTATTTTCTGAGTATCGACGATGTGGCGAGCAGTGTGAAACTCCTTCCGCCGCCTCCTCAGCCCGGTAGTGCGCAGTTCTCCTATGATGAGGCGCAGTACAAGTGGGGCAAGATGCAGCGCATCACGCCTCGTGGCAAGCAGGCTTTTGAGGATGCCAAACTGGGTGGCGAGGGTCTGTCGGCTGCCTTTTCCGAGGCTTTCGGCATGAAAATCACCAAGGACGGTACGCCCGAAATCTACAAACTCATTGTGCGTACGGCAGGCGATGCCGGCGATTTGGCCACGCGTGAGGCCAAGAACTACTACCAGCGTATGCGTCCGTTCATGTTCTTTGGCGAGCAGTCGCTCACACCCGACGACGAGAAAGGTCTCTCTACCAACGGTTCCTATCCCTCGGGCCACACGGCTATCGGATGGGCCACGGCCTTGGTGCTGGCCGAGATCAATGTCGACCGTCAGGACGAGATACTCCGTCGCGGCTTTGAACACGGACAGAGCCGTGTCATCTGCGGTGTGCACTACCAGAGTGATGTCGACGCCGGACGTGTCGTGGCCAGTGCGGTAGTCGCCCGACTGCATGCCGACAAGACCTTTATGGCGCAGTTGGCCAAGGCCAAACAAGAGTTTGCAAAAAACAAAAAGAAATAAGGATATAAAAAATATCGCGGATGAGGAGTCCCGTAGGGGGTTGAACAATTGCTCAACTCCCTGCGTGACTCCTCGTCTGTATTTTCTTTTACCGGGATACCTTTTTATTTCTTTACCTTTTCAATAGTTGTCTTCACGCCTTTGATTTTTGCTCCTGCGGCCTTCTTGACGGTTTTGTCGGCCACGGTGCGGCTGACGGCGGCGTAGGCGTAGCGGTCGTAGACGTCGATGCGGCCGATATGTTTGCCCTCAAGTCCGCACGTCTTGCAGAGAAATCCGAGTATGTCGCCCTTGGATATTTTGTCGCGTTTGCCCTTGCCGATGTAGAGCGTGGTCATACGTGGTTGCGGTGCGCCGCCGTGTGTGGGTTGGGGCGTGTAGTCAGAGGTGGGTTCCTTGACATATTCGGGTATCACCTCGTCGGGACCGAGCAGAAGGAAGGCGCGGCCGGTGGCTTCCCATCGTCCCACACGTCCTACGCGGTGGATGTACTCCTCCTCGCCGACGGGCAGGTTGTAGTGTATCACGTTGTCGACACCGGCGATATCAAGGCCGCGGGCGGCAAGGTCGGTACCTACCAGTACGCTGGCCGACCCGTTGGCGAAACGGTAGACGGCTTCCTCGCGTTCGCGTTGGTCTTTGCCGCCGTGCAGGCTGCTCACGACATAACCCTCGTCGGAGAGGTAGGTACTGACGCGTTCTACACCGTCGCGGTAGTTCATGAAGACGATGCTTTGGCTCTCGCCGAGCGAGGCGAGCAAGGTGGAGAGGGCGGAGAGTTTGTCGCGCTCGGCACTTCTGACGGTGAAGAGCGAGATGCGGTCGGGTGTCTGCTCATCGCCACTGAGGTAGTCGATGCGCTCGGTGCGCCCCATCTGCACGAATGTCGGCATCTCTTCGGCATCGGTGGCGGAGAGCAGTATGCGGCGTTCTACGGACGGCAGACTGCCGACGGCTTTCTCCATCTCGGCGCGGAAACCCATGCGCAGACATTTGTCAAACTCGTCGATGACGAGCCACCGTACGCTGGCGGCATCGAAGTTGAGTTTGTCGAGATGGTCGTTGAGTCGGCCCGGTGTGGCGAAGACCACCTGCGGATGGGTACGGACGATGAGGCGGTGTTCGTCCATTGTGGGTCGTCCGCCGTAGAGACAGGCCGAGTGCAGTCCTGTACCCATGCTTTGGAATACTTCATGCGACTGCAGCGCCAGTTCGCGTCCGGGCACGATGACGACGGCCTGCACTTGGTCTGACGCAGCGTCGAGACGCTCGACGAGCGGCAGGAGGTAGGCGAGGGTCTTGCCGCTGCCGGTGGGTGCGAGCACGATGATGTCTTTGTCGGAGTGGAGCAGGGCCTTGGCGGTATCCTGCTGCATGGCGTTGAGTTCTTCGATGCGGAGTTTGCGCATGATCTGTTCCTTGTCCATAGGTATGTTGTCGTTATGTCTTTGGGATTTTTTTACTTCTGTATGGTTTGCTGATGCAGCAAGTGATCTTTCTGCTGCAAAGGTACGAATAATCTGTGGTGTGTCACCATTGTCGGAAGAGTTCGAAGCCGAATTTGCATCCGAAACCCTCAAACTTGCCGTTGCTCTGACCTACGAACAGACCGATGGAGAAGAGTCGTGTGGCAAATCCGTAGCCGTACTCTATGTAGGGATGGAGTTTGCGCACATGGAGTACGTTGACGTAGATGCGTTCCTTCTCGATGAAGCGTCCGGCCAGCGGTATCCACGACAGGGCAAGCAGGGGCGACTCGTAGGTGACATTGGTGCGGATGTAGTAGTCGGAGGCGTTGTACCAGTTGGAGTTGAGCAGTTCGAAGTTGTTGGCCCAGTCGTCGTTCCATCCTCCGGGTATGTTGGAGTCGTGGAAATTGGTATAGTCGAGAAAGAACCAGTCTTTGCCGCGGTGGGTGTAGAAGCCCGTGCCTGCTCGGGCTTGTACGGCGCTGAGCGGTGAGAGGTGCAGGTTGTACTGCGCGTCAAACTCATAGCGTTCGTAGGCGATGTTGGCTCCCATAAATCCGCGGATGCTCCGCTCATAGTCGGCTGCAATCACCGGTCCGCTATTGCCCCACGGCCGGAAACGCAGTTCGAGCATCGGGGCCGTGGAGGTATAGTGTGTGGGCCGTCCCGCCTCGATGTAGGCCGCCTTGTCGATGGCCGTACGGCGGTGGGTGACGATGGCCGCCTCGACGGTCAGCCAGGAAAAGGGATCGTAACTGGTTGTGATCTTGGCGTACATGTCGCGGAAGTAGGAGAGGTTCATCCGGCTCCAGTCTACCGAGTCGCGGTGCTCGCTCTTGATGGCCTCGGCCACGGTGGAGTTGGTGATATGATTGCCGTTACCCACCTCGGCGCGTAGAAATCCCGTGTGTCGGCGGTCGAAGTAGTAGGTGACGGGTATGTTGAAGTAGAACTGCCGTTGCTTGAAGGAATATCCCGCCTTCAGTCGTGTCTCTATCAGTGAGTTGGTGCCGAAGAAGTAGTTGCCGCGGATGTCGATCTTGTAGGTCAGTCCACGCCGTCCGCTATATCCGAGGTAGAGCGGATTGAGGAGCGGACTGATGCGGAAGTTGCCTTGGTCGCGGTTGCCGAAGTTAGACTTGATGCGGGTGAGCAGCCGCTCACCGATATTGTCCCACATCCATCGGGCGGCGGTCTTGCTCCGCTTGCGTGTGGCAGCGGTGTCGGCTGCAAGCGAGTCGAGCAAGGCATGTCTTCTGTCGAAGATGGCTTGCTCACTGGCTGTGAGCGGCATCGGGCGTATGTGGGCGATGGCAGCGGTGTCACCCCGGTCAGTGATACTGTCGGTCAGTACGGCGGGCAGGTTGTACTGCGCCAGATAGTCCATGTGGAGGTCATTGCCCAAGAAACGGAAGGTGGCGTCGAGCCGGCAACCGTCGGGGATGAGTGTGCGAATGCCGTTGCGCCCCATGTCGATGGAGAGACGAAACCGTACCATGTCGTACTCGCCGCGCAGATCGGCATTGAGTATGCAGCCCGACCATATCATCACGCGGGCCTGTCCGCTGACGAGTTGTGTGTTGTTCACCCTCGGCCGGAAGTGCAGGTAGGCCGTGTCGCGCACCACGCTGTCGAGCCGATAGCGGTAGTAGTTGCGGTTGCTGCGGTGGAAGGGGGAGAGAATGTGGCGGTCGATGAGTACCTTGTCGTACAAGCGCGGCGTGAGGTACTTGAGCAGTGTGGGCATGGCGCGTCGTCCCCGCGGAAAGGTCGACCGCTCAAGCAGTCGGGTGGCACTGAAATCGTGCAGTCCGTGGCTGGTCACACGGTCGTAGCCTTCGCCCACATATTCACGCTCGCCGCCGTGGGCGATGGTATACATTGTAGGTACGGAGAGCAGGATGACGTTGCGCCGACGGGTCTGCAAGGTGTATTTCTGATAGGCGTAGAAGGTGGACGGCTGTTGTCCGCAGGTGTCGATGACGGAGGAGTATTTGAAAATGCGCTGCAAGAGATACCATGTGTCGCGCCCCATCGCATCGGCCCGCAGGCCGGCGAAGAGGAGGAGGGTGAGTATTGTGAGTCGGAGACGGTTCGCCATCGGGTGCAAACTTACACGTTTTTCCGCTTTTCTGCAATTCCCGCACGTTCTTTTTCGCTTTTTCTGCGTCTGTGGAGCCGATGTTTTGCGGAAATCACCGTGCTGTTGGTGGATTTTGTATAATTTTGCGTGTACCTTCGAGCCTAATCGGAACAAATCACGGATTATCCACACACGTTATAGATCCCCGAATAAAAACGGACTGTTGTGTCAACCGATGCTATATGTCCGCTTTCTTCGGGGTGTTTTTTTGTTGCTCGCGGCCATTGCTTATACTTTGTGTTGATGTCCTGAAATACTCGCATATTCATGCTCTTTATATGACAAAGATTGCTTTTTTGTGGATGAAAATCAATTTTTCTGTGGTGTGAATGCCATTTTGAAAATATTTTATTATTTTTGCAAACGATATGTTTCTGCGTTTGCGCTTCTCTTCTCGGAAGACCGCGATAGTAATACGATACCCCGCTTACAGTCAAAGTATGAATTTCTAAATCTTTATATTTATGGTAAAATCTCTACATCTCAGATCGTTTGCCTTCACGCTTCTCGCCCTTTTCGGGACGGTGGCTACATGGGCTGACGATACGGTATTGCTTGATGTTGACTTTACGGCCCTGTCGTCTGCTCCGTCGGGCTGGACCGCTATCGACAAGAGCGAAAAGACGGGTACTACCTGGGCCTATTCGCAGTATGGCTACAGCGACTCCCAGTCCTACTCCTACTATCCCTGCATCCGTCTCGGACGCGACTGGAGTTCCACTCACAACGACTACTATGTGTCGCCCGCCCTCGAACTCCAGGGCGGTGTCACCTACAAGATTGTGACGCTGACAGGTACAAGTTACAACACCGCCGCACAGTGTGTGGAAATGACCCTTGAGGCCGGTACATCGCAGACCGACGTGTCGACCTTCGAGACACTGACCTCACTCGAACCGGTAGGATATACCAAGAACAAGACCAAGGCCGAGCAGGCCGACACCACCGAGTTTACTCCCGATGCCGACGGCACTTTCTACTTCGCCTTCCACGGCGTAGAGAGCGATAGCCGCTACTATGGTTTTATTCTCGGTATGAAGGTCTATGTTTCTGACGGCGAGTCGGGTGGCGGTACTGTCACTCCCGATCCCGAGCCACAACCCGTATCCTCTACCTTGCTCGATGCCGACTTCTCTACCGAACCTACCGACTGGACAGCCCTTGACGCCAGCGAGAAGACCGGTACGACTTGGAACTGGAAATCATCCTGTCTCTATGACAAGAGCACCTATGGCTACCATAGTGCCGTGCGCATCCTGCACGACTGGGATTCGCAGCATAACGACTACTACATCTCGCCCGCCCTCGACCTGAAGGCAGGCGTACAGTATACGGCTACGGCCAAGACCGTGAAGAACAACAACCCGATACTGACCCTCGACCTGGGCACATCGACCACCGATGCCTCCACCTTCTCTACACTGGCAACACTCAATCCCGCTGCCGACTATACCGCTATCGCTGATGACTCGGTGAAGTTCTCCGTTGAGACCGACGGTACCTATCACCTCGCCTTCCACATCGTAGAGAACACCGAGTCGGGCACCTATGACGGTGCTTACCTCGTAGGTCTGAAGGTAGAAAGCGAAGAGGAAGTGACTCCCGGCCCCGGTCCTGAACCTACTCCCGAACCCACTCCCGACGGTACTGCCGTTGTCGAGGATGGCTATGTAGCCACTGGCGAGGGCTTCACTTGGAACGCCGACATCGATTGGGACAAACAGTATGTTGAGGCCAAGATACTCGTCAATACTTGTACAGGTGCTACCGAAAATATCCTCTCCTTCGGAAGCGAAACCAGCGAGTGGACTCCCTCCGGTGATGATAGCGAGGTGGTACACGTCTACTACAAGAAGGGCGACAAGCAGATTACGGTCTACACCGCCGCCAAGGGTACCGACCGCTACGCACAGGACAAGGGCTACACGGCTGCATCTGACACCGTGACCATCCTTGTGTCGAAGGAAGCCGGATTTATCGTCAACGGTGACACCGCTGTCGCTCCTGCCGGCATCGACAAGATTTTGGCTATGACCAATGTGGAGTTCAGCGATATGGAAGGTGCTTCCAACCAGCGCTCACACGCTACCTATGCTTATGTACACGTCATCGACCTTGACATACCCGAACCCGAACCAGTCGTTCCCCACGAGCCGGGTGACACCATCATCGCTGGTGACTTCACCGCTGCCGGTGCTACCGACGGTTATACCCTCATCGACGGCAACGCCGACGGTCACACTTGGACCACCATTGACGGTATCTCCGGTCTGACCTACGATAGCGACGAGGCTACCGTGGCTGCCGACGAGTGGATCATCACTCCCGCCGTGAAACTTCAGGACGGTGTCGACTACAAGATCACTTGGCAGTTTGCCCAGCAGGGTGCCTTCGATCCCGACTCTGTAGATGTCTGCATCGGTTCTGCCGCTACCGTTGAGGCCCTCTCCACCGTGCTGGCCCACGAGTATGTTGACACCGACCATACTGGCAGTTCGCTGCGCTACTCTAGTGCCGAGGACGGCGACAAGTACATCGCCTTCCACGTGAAGACCCCGAATGCCGAGAACGGACAACTCTCGCTCCTCTCCTTCGATGTGACCTGCATCGAGAAAGCCACTCCGAAGGCCGTTTCTGAATACACGGCTACCATCGACAGTGAAGCCAAGACCGTCACGCTCAACTGGGCTACTCCGACCGAAGATACCGACGGACTGGCCATCGTCAATCCCGTAGGCGTGAAACTCTATGAGAACGGCACCCTCATCGATACCTTCGACGACCTCAAGGCCGGTGAGATTGTATACTACGAATATACTCCCGAGACCTTCGCAGGCAAGGCTGAATACACCGCCGTAGCCTTCATTGGTGACAACGAGTCTGACGCTGTCAGCCAGACTGTCAACCTCGACGATGTCACCGGTACTGAGAAACTTGTCAAGCAGTATATCGTCAACAATACGACCAAGGGCGACTGGACCATCATCGATGCCAACAGCGAGGAAGGAACAACGACCGGCGCTTGGCTCTACGACTACTCCGACATCTTCTACTTCAAGTACAAGATGGGTTCAAAGACCGAGGACGACTGGCTCATCTCTCCCTCTGTAGCCCTGCAGACCGGTAAGCGCTACATCCTGAAGTACCAGTTGAAGACCGCCCGCGACTATGAGGCCAGCGTCGATGTGACCATCGGTACCGCTCCTACGGCCGAGGCCCAGACCACAGTGCTGGCTTCCCACCCGAGTTTGAAGCAGAACGGATTTGGCGACTTCGCCACCGAGCAGTTCAGTGTCAGTGAGGATGCCGACTACAATATCGGTTTCCACGTGACCGACGCCCAGTACTATCTGAGCATGCGTGGTCTGTGCGTATACTCTATTGAGAATACCGCTACCGGCATTGATGACGCAGCCGACGTTCAGAACGTCGTAGCCTACAGTCAGACCGCCAAGGTTCTTCTCGTACCTGCAGCCTCTGCAGTCAGCGTATACACAGTCGGCGGCGCTCTCGTTGAGACCGTCACTGCATCCGGCACAACTGTCGACCTCTCCGCACTTGCCGATGGCATCTATGTTGTGAAGGTGACTGAAGCCGATGGCAGCGTACACAAACTGAAGATTGTAAAATAACAATTCAATCTACATACACGGATATGGACGCGACCTTACCGTTCGCGGTCCATATCCGTTTTTTTCGTTTCACGACATTACCCCGTCCATACATTTATATACAACGATGAATTACCTTTACAAAACACTCCTTGTCTTCGCGGCCATGTGCTTCAGCCTGTATGCCGGAGCGCAGGACTTGTTTGGCCGTTTGGCTATGGAGGGCGTCGACATTGTAGGTGCTGTCACCTATGGCAAGTATGACTCCTATACCACCCTCGACCCCGGCTATTACTCCTTCAACTACGAAACCTCCTATCAGGCCCACCGCACCAAGTGTCTGCTGTCTGCTACCGTGGCTGGCGGATGTACCTACCACGATGGCAAGGTGTATGCCTGCGAGTACGACGATGCTTCGCACCTCACCGAGCAGCGCCCCATGTGGCGCATCTACGATGGCAAGACCCTCGAAGAGATTGATGCCTATGAACTGGAGGCTGGTTGCGTGAGCACCACCAAGTCGCTCACCTACGACCCCACGACCGACAAGATCTACGGCATCAACCGCTCCTACTCCGAAACCTATCTCGTGTGCATCGACCCTGCCACGGGTACGCCTACCAAGGTGGGCGAGAGTTTCGACTCGAAATACCGCTACGCCGCCATCGGTTGCGACAAAACCGGAAAACTCTATATTCTCTACATGGAACAGGTCAACGACGACCAAGGCATACAGGAAGATATCTGGTATCTCGCCAAGGTACGCAAGAGCGACGGCAAGTTTGCCAAGGTCGGCGAAATCAAGATGGAGGGTTTGCTCGACGGTGATTCTTATATCAACGACACCCGTGCGCAGACGCTCTTCTGCAATTACAGCACAGGAAAAATGTACTGGATCTTCGGCAGTTCGAGCATGAGTCTCTATTCTGAGTACAGTTGCATCGCCGAATTGGAAACGACTACCGCCACCGCTACGCTGAAAGCCTACACCTCGAAACTCGTGCTGGTGAGCGGAGCCTTTTTCCGCGAACCGCTGGCCAAGGCGCCGGGCGTGATTTCCGACTTCGCCTTTGTACCCGATACCGAAGGCGCAACTACTGGCAAACTGCAATTCACTCCGCCCACTACCGCCTACGACGGCAGTACGCTCGACAGTCCGGTCACAGTGACCGTTGTCGAAGATAAAGATACACTCGTCAGTGCCGTCTGTCAGCCCGGTGTGCCGTACACCAGCGATGCCATTGAACTGGAGAACGGAGCGTACACCGTGTCTGTCACCGCTTCGGGTGACGGTGGCGACGGTCCTACCGTGACGCGCAAGTTCTTTGTGGGTTATGATGTTCCTACCGCCTGCACCAATATCACGCTGACGGCCGACAGTCTGACCACCACCCTCACTTGGGATGCTCCGACCGTCGGACAGAACGGCGCTCCGCTCAATCAGGACAACCTCACCTATACCGTCGTGCGCTATCCCTATGAGGTGACCGTGGCTACCGGACTGAAAGAGCGTCGCTTTGTTGAGACCCATCCGTCTGACATGACCCGCTACGTCTACCTCGTTACTGCCTCCGACGGCGAGAAGATCGGCAAGAGTGCCTACTCCAACAACCTCATCGTGGGCACGCCGCTCGACGTGCCTTACGGAGGCGCATGGACCGGTCCGGCCGATATGCTCAACTACTACACCATCATCGATGCCAATAAGGACAACTATTCTTGGAAGTACGACGCTACCAAGAATTGTGCCATTTACGGATACAATCCATTGGAGGATGCCGATGACTGGCTCATCTCTCCGCCCATCAATTACAAGAAGGGACATACCTACATTCTCTCGTTTGAGGCACACTCAGCCATGCTCGACTATCCCGAGACCATGGAGGTCTGCTTCGGCGATGCCCGCACACCTCAGGCCATGGACTCGCTCCTCCTCTATATCGAGGAAGTGCCAGTGCCGGTCAGCAGCGACATCAAGAATGTCTACAATCTGGAGTTCACCGTACCTGCAGATGGTGTGTACTATTATGGTTTCCACTGCATGACACCCAAGTATCATGGCAATCTTTTCCTCTCTGAGGTCAGCGTGACCGACAAGGATGCCCCTAGCGGCATCTCCGACCTTTCTGCCGATGGTCGTCTGCCGTACTCGCTCTCAGATGGCGTACTTTCTGTCGACGGAACGCAAACGGTGCAGGTCTACGACCTTGGCGGCCATGCCGTATGTCAACCGCTGACAACGGCTGGCTGCGTCAACCTCTCCAAGGGCGTGTATGTGGTCAAGTCAGGCCACACGGCACACAAGGTTGTGGTGAAATAAGTCCGCTTCCAAATAAAAAAATAAGTTGGTATGATTTCAAATCGTACCAACTTATTTTTTTATCGTCACATTATTTGTATCTTCGCAACATGAAACGAAACTTCTCTCCGCTATTCGTGCGGTGGGCGGTCGCCAGTATGATAGTCATCGTCATAGCGGCGACCGCTTTCGCATGGATGGTACGTCCGCTTGATGCCGACTCGATGCGGCAGAATGTGTCGCTCGTTGTGGTGCGTTCATGGTATGAACTTGATTGCGACGGTCATGCTGTGGCCTATTTCCGTGGTGTGCAGGGCGACAGTCTGCTTGTCGGTCCGACATTTGAACGTGACTCCGCCGCCACCGTTTCTATGGTGGCCGGATGTTGGGTAGACCGCTATGTGGTTCTGCCCTCGTGCGAAGGTCATCTGGTCACGGTCACCACTTGCCGTCCCGATACGGTGCGTTCGGGTGTAGACAGTCTTGTGGCACATACTCGCAAGGCGCTCTCTCGTCGTATCGGCGACATGACCCTCGAACAGTCTGAACTGCAATACTACGTCCGTGTGCATGGTGTGCAGGACAATGGCTATCAAGAGATAGCCGCTCTTGCCGACCGTCATGCCCAATTGCTTGACGGTGATATTCGAACGCTGGCCGTGCTCGATAGTCTTTCGCCGAAGAAGAAATATACGTTGCGTCGCAGTGTGACCTATACCGCTTATGTGCAGGCCGCCGCAGGTAGAGTGCAGGCTGTGAAGTGCCGTTTGGTCGCCACAGATGTTACCTCCTCTGCTATTCTTCTCCGTGCCGCTGATGACAAGACACCCGAGTATGCATCGTCAGTGGGCATCTTGCCGTGGAGCGTATCTGATACGGTCAGCATTGTAGTGCCGTCGTATGGTGGAGTGGGTGAGCACCTCGCTTCTGATACGGATGCGCGGTGTACCATCGTTGGTGGACATCTTTCTGCCGACGTACATGACCTGCCGGCAGTGCTTGTCGTCGACGGATCGCCCGTATATACTACTAAGGGGCATTTCGTGGGGTTGACCGATGGTCACCAAGTCGTCTCTCGTGCAGCCATTCGCCGACTGGTCGGGAAAGGAGGTGAACGATGAAATTCCGTTTCCTTTTCCGTGTCTTTCCGCCTTTGTCCTTCCTTGTCTTTGCTCTTGTCTCTTGTCGTGAAGTTCAATCGGACACCGCTACCGTGCGTCTGAAGGACGGTAGTCTGTATCGAGGCACACTCTCTGATGGCCGTCCCGATGGCTATGGTGTGCTGACCGTGAACGACAGTGTGGTCTATGCCGGACAGTGGCGGCGCGGTCAGCGTTGTGGGCGTGGCATCATGCACGACAGTTTGGGGCACCGTATCGTCGGGCATTGGTCGGCAGATACTCTTGTCAGTGGTCTGCACACCGACAGTACGGGCATCTATCAGGGAACGTTTGACCGTAATGGTGCTTTTGCCGGATATGGATGGTTCTTGAGCAATGACCTGCGCTACTATCGCGGACACTGGCGTGACGGTCTGCCCGACGGTTTCGGTTTTTCTCTTGTGCCTGGTAAGCGACTGCGCGTGGGCGACTGGCGGCAAAATCGCTACCTCGGCGAACGTCTCGAGTATACGGCCGACCGTGTTTATGGTATAGATGTGTCGCGATTCCAACATGATGTGGGCCGCCACAAGTATGCTATCGACTGGAGTAAGGTGCGTATCACTCATCTCGGTACGCTCAGCCGCAAGCGCGTGTTGGGTACGGTAGACTACCCCGTGTCGTTCTGCTATATCAAGTCGACGGAGGGCAAGTCGCTCCGCAATGCCTATTACCGCTCCGACTATGCGGCCGCACGACGGCAGGGTATCGTCTGTGGGTCGTACCACTTCTTTTCCACAACGACTACGGCAGCAGACCAGGCGCGGAATTTCCTGTCACATTCCACCTTCTCCAAGGGTGATTTCCCTCCAGTGCTCGATGTCGAACCTTCAGACGAGCAGATACGCAAGATGGGCGGGGCGGAAGCCTTGTTCAAAGCCGTGCGCACATGGATGCGGACGGTAGAGCGCAGCGTCGGTGTGCGGCCTATCCTCTATGTGGGTCAGAGTTTCGTCAACCGCTACTTGCCGCTGGCCCCCGATATCAAGCGCGATTACAAGGTGTGGATAGCACGCTACGGAGAATACAAACCCGATGTGCGTCTGGCCGTATGGCAACTCTGTCCCGATGGTCGTGTGGCGGGTATACGGACGGAGGTCGATATCAATGTGTTCAATGGCTATCGTAGCGAGTTCGAAGAATTTTGCCGAACCCACTGCGTGAAGTGAACGGAAGAAAATGTAAGAAAGGTGAGAAACTGCGGATCATCTTCATGCAAACAACTCGCGCAGAACGGCAAGCGACCGCAGTTCGGGAAAATCGGGCACATGGAGGCTGTAGTACCGTATGATGGTCTCCACTATATGGTTGCGCTCGGTGCGTGATAGCGCCAATAGGTGCATGGTGTTGTACGATAGCCGCATGAGCATCCGTATCTTTTTCGCTTCCTCTGGGCGCAGAAAGTCGGGGTGGAGTGGGGCGGTGGTGGTGTAACAACCGTCGCGCAAATCGAAAAAGTCACCCTCTGTACCATCCTCAAGGTTGGGGTAGAAACCAGCAAACTGCGAGAACCGCAATATATATATAATGTGGAAATTGGCAAATCCCCCCTCAGCAGCATCGAGCCACCGTACACTGTTCTCCACAAAGGCAAAGAGTGGCCCGTCCTGTTGTTCAGCGCGTGTGCAGACCAATGTGAACTCGGCCAGGAACAGTGCAATGGTCAGTTTTCTCGCATCGAAAGGCAGAGAGGAGAGCGGGTATGCCATCGTGGCTTCGCGTATTTTTTGCAACCGCTGGCGTTGGCGGTAGTCCATCTCAATGAGAAGAACAGACATCGGCTGAAAAAGTTGCTTGCGTATGCGCGACCGAACCGTCTTGGGGATGCGCAGAATAAACGAAAGCCGTCCGTGGCTCTCGGTGAGCGTGTCGACGATGAGTTGCGACTCACCGTACTTGAACGTTCTTAGAACAATCGCTTTCGTCTTAATCAGCATTTTTCGTTGTCAAATATGGACAAAATTACGAAATATGAGCGATTTGTGAAAAATAATTGCTCTAAAATTTTGGTGTATAGGAAAAACGTTGT
Organism: Flexilinea sp.; assembly: GCA_963653995.1. Classification (GTDB taxonomy): domain Bacteria; phylum Bacteroidota; class Bacteroidia; order Bacteroidales; family Bacteroidaceae; genus Prevotella. The sequence continues at coordinate 9,244 of CAVJZJ010000042.1, read as the reverse complement.
ACCTTTGCATCCGCAAAAAATAAGCCACACGGTCCCTTCGTCTATCGGTTAGGACGAGAGATTTTCATTCTCTAAAGAGGAGTTCGACTCTCCTAGGGACTACCACAAATAAAATAAGAAGAATACAAAGAAGATGGCAAATCACAAATCATCACTGAAGAGAATCCGTCAGGACAAGGCCAAGACTCTGCATAACAAGTACTACGCAAAGACCATGCGTAACGCTGTTCGCAAACTCCGCGCCATGACAGACAAGGAAGAGGCAGTGAAACTCTATCCTAATGTCCAGAAAATGCTCGACAAGTTGGCCAAAACCAACATTATCCACAAGAACAAGGCCGCAAACTTGAAGTCTAGCCTCTGCATGCACATCAGCAAGCTTGCTTAATAAAGGATTTGCGACAAAGATATTGAGCCATACTCTCTATGAGGGTATGGCTTTGTTGTGTTTGTACCCTCCTTGTGGGTGCATAATAAAGCCCTGAAAGGTAAGGTGTTCAAAATCGTATTAAAAAAATGTGCGAATATTTTTTACTGATTTTTGAACACCTTACCCTACGAGACCCGCCATTTGCGATGTCTTTACCAAACACCAGAATTTTTATTGTTGCTTTGCTATTTTCGTCCGGCGTAGTATCCTTCGCTTCCTATTCTAAGGCTTTTCTCTATCTGCTCATAGCGCAGACGGTAGGTTGTGCCGTTGCTTTGTTGTGCCGGACCGATAACTAATACCCATCCGTCGATATACCCAGCATTGCCCACGTAGAGTTCGTCGGCCGAGCGTACCTGCATGGTGATGTCCGTTCGGGCTGTCCACATGAGTCGTTTGATCTGCTGCTCGTCGCACGAGAAAATCTCGTCGGGCGTGATACGGTGTCCGTCTGCCTTGCTGAACGAGGCTACGTCGTCCGTAATCCAGTCGACCGAGTCGCGGTCGGCCGTGTGCATGGTGAAAGTCACGCACGTCGGATCCTCATAGGCCCATATGATTTCTACGGTGCGCGATGTACCCGTATCGTCATTGAGATATTCCGCGGCACCCTGTCGTAGCAGTGTGGCAAAGTCGGCATTGTCGATATTGGCGGGAGTATCTATGCCGATAGCGTCGCATATCCACAGTTTGGCGGCGTGCATGACAGTCCCATCACCCGCCACAGGTATGTCTACCGAGGCCGAGTAGGAACAGTTGCCGCGGGCCTCGTTGACACTGGCTGTCATCACCTCAATGAAGTCGCCGGCCCGAAGGCCGACAGGTATCATCGCCAAAAAGGTGTAGAGTATCGTTTTGCGCATGTTTTTCAGTCGATTTTGTCGAACGTTTGCAAAGGTACGGCAATTCCCTGTGGTAACGCCATTCGTCCGACAAAAATTTTGCCGTACCGCATTTTTTATGTAAATTTGCATCAATATAATTGTGTATAAACAATGGCAGAGATACAAAACAACGAAAGCAATTATTCAGCCAGTAATATACAAGTCCTCGAGGGACTTGAGGCCGTGCGCAAACGCCCGGCGATGTATATCGGAGACATCAGCGAAAAAGGTCTTCACCACTTGGTGAACGAGACTGTGGACAACTCCATCGACGAGGCCATGGCCGGCTATTGCACCCATATCGAAGTGACCGTCAATGAGGACGAGTCAATCACTGTGCAGGATGACGGTCGTGGTATACCTGTCGACGAGCACAAGAAACTGCACAAGTCGGCCCTCGAGGTAGTCATGACGGTGCTCCACGCTGGTGGTAAGTTCGATAAAGGTTCTTACAAGGTCAGCGGTGGTCTGCATGGTGTCGGTGTAAGTTGTGTCAACGCCCTCTCCACACACATGAAGTCGCAGGTATTCCGCGACGGAAAGATTTATCAGCAGGAATACGAAAAGGGAAAGCCCCTGTATCCCGTCAAGGTGGTCGGCGAAACCGAACTGCGCGGTACACGCCAGCAATTCTGGCCCGATCCCACCATCTTTACCACCACGCACTACCAGTGGGATATCATCGCCCGTCGTATGCGCGAACTGGCCTATCTCAATGCCGGAATCAAGATTACCTTGCGCGATATGCGTCCCGATGAGGAAGGCAAGACCCGTGAAGAAGTATTCCACGCCAAGGACGGACTGAAAGAGTTTGTGCGCTACGTCGACCGTCACCGCACCCACCTCTTCGACGATGTCATCTATCTCAAGACCGAGAAACAAGGTATACCCATTGAGGTAGCCGTGATGTACAATACCGACTATTCGGAGAATATCCATTCCTACGTCAACAATATCAACACCATTGAGGGCGGTACCCACCTTACCGGTTTCCGTATGGCCCTGACCCGCACCTTGAAGGCATACGCCGATGCCGATCCCGCCATCTCGAAGCAGATTGAGAAAGCCAAGGTGGAAATCGCCGGTGAGGACTTCCGCGAGGGACTGACCGCCGTCATCTCCATCAAGGTAGCCGAACCTCAGTTTGAGGGCCAGACCAAGACCAAACTCGGCAATAGCGAGGTGGCCGGTGCCGTACAGCAGGCTGTAGGCGAAGCCCTGGCCTACTATCTTGAGGAACATCCCAAGGAGGCCAAGATGATCTGCGACAAGGTCATCCTCGCCGCCACTGCACGTATCGCCGCCCGCAAGGCCCGCGAGAGTGTGCAGCGCAAGAACCCGATGACAGGCGGTGGACTGCCCGGCAAACTGGCCGACTGCTCCAACAAAGACCCGAAGTCGTGTGAGATCTTCCTCGTCGAGGGTGACTCCGCCGGTGGATCGGCCAAGCAGGGACGCGACCGTTATACCCAGGCCATTCTCCCGCTCCGCGGAAAGATTCTCAATGTGGAGAAGGTGATGTGGCACAAGGTGTTCGAGTCAGAGTCGGTGATGAACATCATCCAGAGTATCGGCGTACGGTTTGGTGTCAACGGTGAGGATGACAAGGAAGCCAATATCGAAAAACTGCGTTACGACAAGATCATCATCATGACCGATGCCGATGTCGATGGCTCACACATCGACACCCTCATCATGACGCTCTTCTACCGCTTTATGCCTCGCGTCATTCAGGAAGGTCACCTCTATATCGCCACGCCGCCCCTCTACCTCTGCACCTACAAGAACAAGGCCAAGGAGTATTGCTATACCGAGCAGCAGCGTCAGGCCTTCCTCGACAAGTGGGGCAACGGCACAGAGGATGGCAAGAGCCTCCATACCCAACGCTACAAAGGTTTGGGTGAGATGAATCCCGAACAACTTTGGGAGACCACCATGGACCCCAAGACCCGTCTGCTCAAGCAGGTGACCATCGAGAACGCCGCCGAAGCCGATGAAATCTTCTCCATGCTGATGGGCGACGATGTAGAGCCGCGTCGCCAGTTTATTGAGAAGAATGCCACTTATGCCAATATCGATGCCTAAGTGACGATAATCTTTCCGCAACCCCTTCTGAAACGCTCAAGAATGAATAAAACCTCAAGAGTGGCCCGCATCGTGCAGTGGCCACTTTTTTTGTTTCTTTTCTTCCTTGCTGCAGCCCTTGTCCGTCCGGCGGAAAGCGTTGCGCAGGAGTACCTGCAGTCGTGGATTGCCTCGCCCGTGGCTGACAGTACCGCTCATGTGTGGTTTCGGCATACCTACCTTGGGCAGGGTCGGCCGCGGCGGGCGTGGATGGCCGTCGCCACCACCGGACTGTTCGAACTCTACATCAATGGGCGCAATGTGTCACGCGATGTCCGTATGCCTGTTCGCAGTGCTGGCGACGATAGGGCAGTGAGCATATTGTTTGATGTCACCCGTTTTCTTCGGCCTGACACCAATGTCGTGTGTGTGGCCTACTCACCGCTCTTTCCCCGGAACGAACATCGTCAAGTATCAGTAGTCTATTGGGGCGAGGAAGACAACGGATGTCCGTTTGTTCACCAGACCGATGGCAACTGGCTTTGCCGCGAGGCCGACAGTGGTCTGTTGCCCGACGGAGGCGAGTGGCGGTCAGCCGTGCGCTATCCGTGGAGATGGACGGCCAAGGAGTTCGACCTTGCCTGCTGGCAGACGGCAGAAGTAACAGAACCACATTCTTGCTCCCCGGTCACCTATATACCCTTCTTCCGTCCCGCTGAGCGGGTGGTGCATATCAGTCGTCCCCGTTTTTTCGACCGCGACGGCGATACCATTGTTTATGATTTTGGCAAGGCTTTTCATGGCATTGTGCGAGTCACGCTCCGGGATACCCGTCAGGGCGAGCGTATCTCTATTGGCGGACTCGACTATCTATGCAGCGGTGAAATCGACGAACAGGCTTTTCGTCGCTTTACCACCACCGACCAGCGCCGTGTAGTCATTTCGGGTGACAGTGATTTCAGTCCCGATCAGATACAAAATGTCGAGGCGCTCGAGTTTGGCGTGACCGATATGCCTTATACCTTCAGATACTGATATCGACTGGCAAATTGTCGTATTTTCTGGGTTTTCTTTTTCTTTAGTTGTATAGATGAAGAAAAAGCGGTACTTTTGTCGGCGCAATGTAGAAAACCGATTTTTTTGACATTACCCGTATTTTTTTGACATTCTATTCATTATTATTTCATCAATATGTACAAAATCTCTACACTTCTGTCAAGAGGCGTATCATCGTTAGTCCTTGCGCTTGCCGTCGTCGGCGCATCGGCGCAGCAGGATGATACCGTCATCTACGGCAGCGTGCTCTCCTCAATGAATTGGGGAGAGGGTCTTGGCCCCGGACTCTACTCGTTCGGTGTGACGACCGGCACCGGATTTACCCCGGTGAAGATCGACGACCGCCTTTCAGCGCAGGGCGGTGGTGTCTATGCCAACGGCAAGTACTACTCCATCAATGCCGACACCAAGACGCTCAGCGTCTATGATGCCGACACCTGGGAGTTGCTCTCGTCAAAACCAGTCGACCATGTAGCGCTCGACCTCGCCTACGACCCTACCACCGACTGCATCTACGGATGCTTCGTAGACAATGGTGCCAAACTCGGTGTGCTTCTTCCCGAGACCGGCGGCTATCGTCATGTGGCCAATCTCAACGGTACGCTCACCACACTGAGTTGCACGGCCGACGGTAAACTCTATGCCATCAGTTCGGGCATGCTCTGCACCGTCGACAAGGAAACGGGTGATCTCGACTATATCGGATCGGTAGGCATCTACCCCATGTATGTGCAGTCGGCCACCATCGACCCCACCACGGGCAAGTGCTATTGGGCATCCATGCAGGCCGACTTCACCTCCGCCCTCTATGAGGTCAACCTTGAGACGGCCGAGTGTACGCTCTGCAAGTCGTTCCCCGGCCAGGAGGAGATCTCCGGTCTCTACATCCTTCCTCATGTTGTGGCAACAGCTCCGGCCAAGATTGACGATCTGACGGCCACGTTCGACGGCGGCAGCACCCAGGGCATGGTGTCCTTCACCATGCCCCGTACCACCAAGGGCGGTGCTGCGCTCGATGCTTCCGTAGCCCTCACCTATACCATCACCATCGGCGACGTGTCTTCTACGGGCAGTGCAAAGCCCGGTGCGCACGTCTCCCTGCCGCAGACCCTTTCGCGCGGTCAGTACAAGGTGGTGGTCACCACGACCAATGCCGCCGCCGAGGAGAGCGAGCGTGCCGTCCTCTCGCTGTGGGTAGGCAATGACAGTCCTGCCGCAGTCAGCGGACTGACCTTGAAGCGCACTTCCGCCAATGGTCTCTCACTCTCGTGGAATGCCGTAGACAAGGGTGCGCACGGTGGTCATCTTGATACATCGAAGGTGACGTACAAGGTAGTGCGCCATCCCGACGGACAGACCGTGGGCAATGCGCTCGCGCAGACCACGCTTTCCGAGACCTTCACAAGCGACACGCTGGCCAATGTGTGGTACGACGTGACACCCTCTGCCGAAGGACTGGCCGGCGACAGTACCTTGTCTAACAAGGTGGTGCTCGGCCCTGGTATGGAGATGCCCTACGCAGAGGATTTCTCTGCCGAAGCCCCCTTCGACTACTATACAGTGAAGGATGGCAATGCCGACGGCAAGACCTGGTACTACAGTGCTACTTATGGCAGCGCCCAGTATGCCGGTGATGCCTCGGCTACGGCCGATGACTGGTTGATGACTCCTCCCCTCAGTCTGTCGTCTGACGATCTGTACAAGGTGTCGTTTGATGTGCGTTGCAACTCACAGAATACCCATCGCCTGTCGCTTTCTTTGGGCAATCTGCCCGAGGTGGAGGCAATGACTACGACGCTGATTTCTCCGACCGATGTGGCCACCAATTTCGAGTCGCGCACGATGGAGGCCAAATTCCATGTGGCCCAGGGCGGTGACTACAATCTCGGTTTCCATCTGCAGAGCGAGGCCCTCATGCACTCGTTTGATATCGACAATATTCATGTGACGCGCCTCACCTCCGCCGCCGCTCCCGCTGCCGTTTCCGCCCTCACGGTGACACCGGCTGCCAAGGGTGTGCTCAAGGCCGACATCTCCTTCCGTCTGCCCGAACAGACCATCGCCGGAAAGGCTGTCGGTACGATCACCAAGGCCGAACTCTCCCGCAGCGGTACAGTTGTCCGTACCTGGAACAGCGCACTCACACCCGGGGCTACGCTCACCGCTACCGATGAGTCGCCCGTCAACGGAAACAATACCTACAAGGTGGTGGTCTACAACGCTGCCGGACTGGGCAACGATACCACCGTCACCGTCTATGTCGGTGTTGACACACCGGCGGCCATAGAAAACATCACGGCCGAGGAGACCGTCGACGGTACCGTCACCCTGCACTGGGATGCTCCTGTCAAGGGTGCCAACGGCGGGTATGTCGATCCCACCCAACTTACTTATACCGTGAAGCGCAACGGTTGGAAACTTATCGGCGATACCCTCACCGCCTGCACCGTCAGCGATGTGATAGATGATCTTGGCGATGCCCAGCGCACCATCGGCTATACGGTCAACGCCTACTCCGTGGCAGGCATGAGTGCCGATGCCTATTCGCCCTATCTCTCTGTGGGCCGTCCCTACGCCACTCCGTTTGAGGAGTCGTTTGTCAACGGATCGGCATCTCACGGCGAGTGGACCACCTTCCCCGTCATGTCAAGCCGCTCATGGGCTGCCTCCTATGGCACTGAATGTTACGACAGCGACAATGGTTGCATCGCTTTCAGCAATGTCTCCACCCCCGATGAGTCGGTACTCATGTCGCCGAAGATACAACTCGACAATACGGTACGTCCCGTGCTCTCCTTCTGGACCAAGCACTCGGCCATCGACGACAATCTGGAGGTAGTGGCCTATACGCCCGACGGACAGCAACACAATCTGCTCTCAGTAGACCTTTCTGCCGAAACCGACGGATGGAAACAATATACTGCCGACCTTTCCGGCTATGTCGCCAACCGCTACATACAGTTAGGCTTCCGCACCGACAACGTGGCCAAGAGCGCTACGCTGCGCATGGATGCCATCAGCGTGACCGACAATCTCGACTACAACCTTGCCGTCGAAAGCATGAAGGTCGCCACCCGTATCAAGGCTGGCGAAGAGAATGCTGTCAAGGTGAAGGTGAACAATGTGGGCCGTCTTTCTGTCGACAACTACAGTGTGGCTCTCTACTGCGGTGACCGTCGTTTGGCGCAGGCTGAAGGTGCGTCGCTCGCAGCCGGCGAAAGTGCTGAGGTGAACCTCTCCGTCACGCCCGCCGTCACCGATCAGCCTACGATGACGCTCCGCGCCGAACTGGTGTGCGACCTTGATCAGAATCCTCGCAACGATACGTTGTCTACCGTCTGCACGGTGGTCGCTCCCGACTATCCTGTGGCTACACGTCTGCAAGGCTCTTGGGACGGCTCGTCTGTGAAACTTGCATGGACGGCCCCCGATACCCAAAATGCCAAACCGGAAGCAGTGACCGAGGATTTCGAAAACTACGAGGCCTTCACCATCAGTGATTTCGGCGATTGGACCACCGCAAGTTCTGGCGGACGACAGTTCACACAGGAGTTCCAGACCTCCGACGGCCGTTGGATCACCTACACCAACAGTGGCGACTCGCTTTCCTATCAAGTCATCGATCTGTCGCAGATCATCGCCACCGAGAAGGATGGCTGGAGCAGCGTGTCGGGTGACAAGATCCTCATCACGCCCTATCGCGGACTCGACAAGCAAGACTGGTTTATCTCGCCCGCTCTCTATGGCGGCGCACAGACCATCACCATCCACGCCAAGAGTCTCAACTTCCAGCACAGCGGCTTGGAGACCTTCTACGTGTTCTATTCTACTGACGGCAATACGGTCAACGACTTCATCAATATCGATGAGGTGAACGACGTGCCCGAGGCATGGACTGAATACACCTTCGAACTGCCCGAGGGTACCAAGTATTTCGCCATCTGCGCATCCGAGATCAATTCCGCCCTCTTCCTCGACGATATATCCTACATACCTGAAGGTTCTTCTTCGCAGACGTTCGTCGTCAAGGGCTACAATGTCTACCGCGATGGACAGTTAATCACCGAAACTCCCGTGGCCACACCATCTCTCACGGACAATGATGTGGAATGGAACAAGACCTACACCTACCGTGTGACCGTCGTCTACGACAAGGGTGAGTCTGACTTCTCCTCACCGCTGACCCTGTCGCTGACCACCGGCATCAGTACCGTGGTGGCCGATGAGACCGACAAGACCTCAGGTATATACGGCATCGATGGCCGCTATCTGGGTCGCGACTTCAATGCGCTGCCCCGCGGCATCTACATCAAGAACGGCAAGAAAGTAGTGAAGTAAACCGATATCCGTAGAAATATGCAATAGGAATAGCCCGTAGGGGCGACATAATAAAAGGTAGGGCCTTCTCGACAAAGTCGAGCGGGCTCTACCTTTTTCGTTCATATCCAACAAGTCCCCCTTGTAGAGGTGCATAATTCAATATTCCGTTTAAAGTTGAAATATGCGCCCCCTACAGGTAGGGTGTTCAAAATCGGATAAAAATGTGTGGAATTTTTGTGGAGTTTTGCATACCAAGCCCTGGAAGGGCGCAACGATTCTAGCCCAGGGCTTGGTATGCAAAACGCCACAAATTTCTTTATAATTCGATTTTGTATACCCGACCTGTGGGGCGCATAATTCATCGATACAAAATGACCCGTATAAACACAAAAAAGCAGCAAAACCCTTGCGGACTTGCTGCTCTCGGTCGGGATGAGGCGACTCGAACGCCCGACCCCTACGTCCCGAACGTAGTGCGCTACCAACTGCG
>CAVJZJ010000041.1:0-25852 GCA_963653995.1 Flexilinea sp. | reverse complement strand
ACTATAAATTTGTTTTGGTTTGCTTGCATCAACCAAAATTGTCGTACATGATGCTATCCGAATCGACACCTAGTGAATCCAGATAGTCGGTAACGGTTTTGATAAGCATTGGAGGACCGCAGAGATAGTATTCGCAATCTTCTGGTGCCTCGTGATCTTTTAAGTAGGTATCACGGATGCAGTTAACTGCAAAACCCTCGTAGTATTTCACCCCTTGAGCATCGGCGACAGGGTCTTTCCTATCAAGAGATAGATGAAAGTGGAAATTGGGGAATTCCTTTTCCAACTCCCAAAAATCTTCCAAGAAGAAGGCTTCTCCAAGTGCTCTCGCACCATAGAAGAAGTGGAGTTCACGGTCTGTCGTGTGCAAAGTCCTGGTCATATGCATAATTTGTGCACGGAGAGGTGCCATGCCTGCTCCTCCGCCTATCCATATCATCTCTTTGCCTGATGTGAAGTTCGGGTGGAAATCACCATAAGGTCCAGACATCATCACTTTATCACCTGGTTTCAAGGAGAAGATGTATGAGGAGGCAATACCTGTGGGTACATTTTGGAAACCTACTTGTGGACGCGGCAAGAATGGCGTTGTCGCAATACGTACTGTCAGCGTGATGATATCGCCCTCATCAGGGTAGTTTGCCATGGAGTATGCACGTACTGTAGGTTGTGAATTGTGAGCCTTGAGAGAGAAAATATTGAATTTTTCCCATGTGCCAATATACACTTTTCCGATAAGTTCCTTGTCGAAATCTTTGTCGTAGTCTATACACTCGTATGCAGGGATTTTGATTTGGGCATACGAGCCAGGAATGAAATCCATATGTTCTCCAGGAGGTAGGGCAACCTTGAACTCCTTGATAAAGGAGGATACATTTTTGTTGGAGATGACCTCGCATTCCCATTCTTTCACACCCATTACACTTTCGGAAACCTTGATTTTCAGGTCTCCCTTTACTTTGCATTGGCATCCTAGACGCCAATGTTCCTTGACTTGTTTGCGTGTAAAGTGTGAACGCTCTGAGTCGAGAATTTCTCCACCACCTTCAAGTACTTGAACTTTGCACTGACCACAACTTGCTTTTCCGCCGCAAGCAGAAGGGAGAAAAATGCCGTTTTCATTGAGTGTCGTCATCAGACTGCTTCCTTGCGGTACGTTAAGCGTCTTGTCACCATTGATTTCGATGTTTACGTTTCCGCTTGGGCTAAGATATTTTTTTGCTACAAGCAGAATTATGACTAGCAGGAGTATAACGACAAGGAAAACCCCGATACTTGCCAATATAAATGAAGTGTTTGCCATATCTATATATTCTCCTTATTATATTTTCAGACCTGAGAAGCAAAGCATAGCCATAGCCATCAAGCCTACCGTGATAAATGTGATTCCAAGTCCTTGCAGAGGTTTGGGAACATCGCAGTATTGCATCTTTTCGCGAATGGCACCCATCAGTACGATGGCAAGCGTCCAGCCTAATCCAGAACCTATAGCGTAGATAATACTATCCCATACTGAAGTGATGGCTTGTGTGTTGGACGGGTCCATGAGAATGCGTTGTTGCATGAAAAGCGAAGCACCCATAATGGCACAATTAACTGCTATCAAAGGCAAAAATATGCCCAATGCAGCGTAAAGTGACGGAGTGTATTTCTCTACCACCATTTCTACAAGTTGAACGATGCCCGCGATGACAGCTATGAAGATGATGAAACTCAAGTAACTAAGGTCGACACCATGCATCAGACAATCGGGACCCAAAACTTTTGTTTGAAGCAGATAGTCTACAGGTACGGTGACAAGCAATACAAATGTGACGGCGAGCCCCAAACCTAATGATGTTTTTACATTCTTGGATACTGCCAAAAATGAGCACATACCCAAAAAATAGGCAAATATCATGTTGTCGACGAAAATCGAACGGAAAAACAAACTAATTGCGTGTTCCATTTTTATTTCTCCTCCTTATATATGTAGGCACGGTGTACCCAAATTACACATCCAAGTAAAATCAAGGCCATGGCAGACATGGTCATCATGCCGTTGTTGACATATCCGAAGTTGTAGACACTTTCGGAAATAATTTGAAATCCAAGAAGTGAACCTCTTCCGAGCAATTCGCGTACTGCTCCAACAATGACAAGTATCATTGCGTATCCTAGACCATTTCCTATGCCGTCCAAAAATGACGGCCACGGCTTGTTCATCATAGCGAATGCTTCAAGACGACCCATTAGGATACAGTTTGTGATAATCAAGCCGACATATACAGAAAGTTGTACGCTCACATCATATGCGAATGCTTTGAGTACTTGGCTTACTATTGTAACTAGGGCTGCTACTACTACCAACTGTACAATGATGCGTATGCGTTGTGGTATAGTGTTGCGAATAATCGAAATAATCACATTAGAAAATGCCGTGATAATAGTAACGGCGAGTCCCATGACGATGGCCGGTTTTAACTGGGAGGTGACGGCCAAGGCACTGCAAATTCCAAGTACCTGTACCAATATGGGGTTGTCCAAATTGAGAGGTTTGGAAAATGCCTCTTTATTTTGTTTACTGAATAATGCCATAGTGTTTCTTATTTAATAAAATTGGCGAGTCCCTTTTTCAACATATCGTTGACACCGTTCGACGTGAGTGTGGCACCAGTGACGGCATCGACATTGTTGGGGTCGTTGGTCTGTGCACCTTTGACTACACCAAGTTGGATGCCGTACTGACCTTCTTTATGGATCTTTTTACCTCTGAATTTCTCTTGCCATTTGACATTGTCTTTGATTTCTGCACCGAGACCTGCAGTTTCGCCCTCATGATTGAAATATACACCATAGATAGTGTTGTTGTCATCATTGACTGCAACGAATCCAGAGATGCCACCCCAAAGTCCCATGCCCTTGACTGTGTAGACAGTCTTTTTCTCGCCGTTTACTTCGCAGAGGTAATATTCCATTCCATTCTGCTCCTTTGATTCTTTGACAACTTCCTTATATTTGGCGGATGCGGTCTCATTGTCAAGGTTACGCAGATTGAGCGAATTGAGAATTTGTTTTTGAATATCAAGAGCCACGTTTGCTTCCTGTTTTTCCCGAAGGGAGGAAGAAACGAATGCCAGAAGAAATGCTACAATGACCACAATAACTATGGAGTAGACAATTGTATAACTATTGGAATTTGTCTTCATGACCTTATTCTTATTTGTTAATGGTGCGTTTCGCGCGGCGCGAAATGTTTCGTTGTACTACACAGTAGTCAATAAGAGGGGCAAACATATTGCCGAAGAAGATGGCAAGCATCATACCTTCAGGGTAACCAGGGTTCATCACGCGTACAATGACTGCAATTGCACCAATGAAGAATCCGTATATGTATTTTCCTGTTTCTGTTCTAGCCGATGTGACAGGGTCTGTTGCCATAAAAACAGCTCCGAAGCAGAAACCGCCCAATACAATATGCTCGTACCACATAATGGGCGTCATTTCTAGAGCATGGAATGTAAGGGCCATAACAATGCCGCCTGCAAAAACACTAAACATCGTTTTCCAAGATGCAAAACCAGTCCACAGAAGAATAATAGCTCCGATAGCAATGGCGATAACGGATGTTTCACCAATACATCCAGGTATGAAACCTGTAATCATATCGCTTATATTTGTAGTGGTTGCTCCGAGTTGTCCAATCTCACCAAGTGGAGTAGCAGCAGTAAAGCCGTCAGGCAAGTCGTTTCCTAGTCCGAAAATACTTTCTTGTGAAACCCAAACCTTATCTCCACTCATTGCTGTGGGGTATGAGAAGAAAAGAAACATTCGTGCGCCTACGGCCACGTTGAATATATTCATACCTGTTCCACCAAATATCTCTTTACAAAATATGACGGCAAAGGCTACGGCAATAGCCAACATCCAAAGAGGTGTTGTGACAGGTACAATCAAAGGTATAATGATTCCCGATACTAAGTAGCCTTCTTGAATCTCCTCATGTTTCCATTGTGCCCATGCAAACTCGATGCCAAGACCAACGATGTAACTTACCAATAACTTGGGCAGTACGGTCAAAAAACCATAGGTGAAGATAGTCAGAAAAGTAGCATTGGCTAATGTTCCAGCTGCTTTGTAGTTCTGAAATCCTATATTGTACATGCCGAAAAGCAATGCGGGAAGAAGGGCGATGACAACAAAACTCATGATTCGTTTCGAGTCGATAGCATCGTGAATGTGTGTTCCTGTTTTTGCTGTCGAATTGGGGACAAACAAGAAACTCTCGAAACCGTCATACACGCTTTCGAAGGCATGCAGTTTTCCTCCCTTTTGGAAATTTGGCTTTATCTTGCTGAGATAATTTCTTAATGCACTCATTGTGTTATTATGATTTATGCGTTTTCTTTACGTAGAATATCGAGACCTTCACGGACAATCTTCTGTAACTCGAGTTTTGATGAATCTACAAATTCTGCTACTGCAAAATCTTCGGGACTCACCTCGTAGATGCCGAGTTGTTCCTGCTTGTCGATGTCTCCTGCTATAATTGCCTTGATAAGGTATTCACCGTAGATATCCATCGGCAGTACCTTGTCGTATTCTCCACTCATAATCATATGCCTTTCTCCCCCTTTTATGCGTGCATCAAGGTTGTACTCTTTGTGATTGCCACACAACCATGAAAGATAACTGTGATTGATGGAGAACTCTTGTGTTCGAGGAAGAATCCATCCAAGCATCTCGTTGACGTCGTCACCTTCTGGAATTGCGGTAAGCTCTGATGTGTGCGCACCGACATAGTCTTTTGGCGTACACTTTCTTCCGGTCAATGGATTACCATTGATAATTCGAACGTGCTCGAGTGTTTCCAATTGGTCTGATAGAATGTCACCAATCTTTTGCCCTATAACCACGTCTGCGTAGATTGGATTCTTCATTTTGCTTCCTGCAATGGCTATAGTGTGGCGGAGGTCTACGATGCCTGTCCGGAATAGACGACCTATAAATATGACTGAGGTCGGATCCACAGTCCATACCGTATCTCCCTTGTTTACAGGGTCAAGATGGTTGACCTGTATGCCTACATTGCCTGCAGGACAAGGGCCTTCAAATACGGTTACAATAACGTCTTTGGCTTGAAGAAGGGTGGGAGAGGACTGTTTCGAACTGATGCCCAAGTAGGTTTTTGCTATTCTTGACAAAACCGTTAAACCAGTTTGGAAATCGCATTCATTGCCTTGGATCTCGAATTCAAAGTCTGCAGACAATGGCATATCTCTGAACGCACTGACAAATATAGACTTTGGGGTTGTGTCGGGCGTCGTGGAAACTGCATATGGCAATTGGTTGATAAATCCGAAAAGACCAGACTCTAATAAGGTCGTCTTTATGTCTTCTGCGGAAAGAGAAGATATTTCATTGGTCTTAAACTTGGTGTATTGCTGTTCTTTGTCCGCTTTTACTTTAATACAAAGAATTTTGCGACGGTCTCCTCTGACAATAGATGTCACTACACCACTGACGGGTGACGGAAACTTTACCTCGGGATAATTCTTGTTGACGAAAAGAGCATCGCCAGCATTGACATGATCACCCTCGCGTACAATAACCTTTGGTATGACACCAACAAAATCATCGGGAATGACAGCGAAATCATCACTTGTGTTGATGGCGATTTTTTGTTTAACCGCTGTCCCTTTTAACTTGATGTTAAGGCCTTTCCGTAATTTTATTACGTTTGGCACGGCTTGATTATGGTCCATAAAATAGTTAGAAAATTTTCTTTCGAATAAGTATTTCTCCTGAAAGATAATCTGGTGTTTGATGTGCGCAGATGTTTTCTTGTTGTATATGTTCCAGGATAATTCTTCTTGTGCAAAATTAGCAAAAATTAGGCGCATACAAAAGAATTTGGTTGTTTTATTTTCTGCAGCCGATTTATTGATGTAATTTTGTATCTCTATTTCTCTAAAGGGTGAGTTTTATTTTGGCTTTGCAAGAAGGTGAGGCCGCTTTCGTGTACAATATTTCTGTGAGTGAGAGGAAAGCAGTAAGATAGAGCTAACGGATGAATTAGAAGGAATTATACATGACGAAACGCCCCATAGGCTTATAGATATTAATATGTTTGCGGTAAAGTTCTTAGAACCCGCTTTAAGAATTTAATTACACTTGAAACGTTCCATAAATATTGTTGTGTGGACAACGGTTGGATTGTATCTGACATTAATTATATTGTTACACATTCCTGTTACGCAGTCTTTCCTGGGGGCATTGGTTAGTGATGCACTTTCAGAGGGATTGGGAACGAAAGTTTCTATCGGACGTGTTGATCTCGGCTTTATCAATCGTTTGATAATAGACGATGTATATTTATATGATCAAAAAGATAAGCAGATGTTACGGGTTGCGCGACTTTCCGCAAAAATCAACCCCATTGCATTGTTTGAAGAGCGTTTGTCTTTTTCGTCAATACAACTCTTTGGCGTGCATGCCAATTTGTATCAAGAAACACCGAATACGAAACCTAATTACCAGTTCGTACTTGACTCTCTTTCGGCAGACAATAGTAACAAAGAATCTTCTCCGTTAGACCTTCAAGTTAACTCAATTGTTATCCGCCATGGGGCTATCCACTATCGTAGACTATACAAGAACGCGGTACATGGCCGTTTCTCCTTTGATGATATTGCGGTGTCAGACTTAAGCAGTCATATTATACTCAATCGGTTAACCAAAGACTCCCTAAATGTTATGGTGAAGTCTTTGTCATTTGTGGAAAAATCAGGGCTGTGTCTGAAATCTTTGAAGATGGATATTGTCAAAGGTAGAAAAACCACTTGCCTTCGAAATCTTCGATTAGTGATGCCGCATTCTGTAATTGAGTTGGATGACGTTTCGGCAACTTACCAAATGGAACAGGATTCTCTTCTGATGAATACCTTGCAGTATGCTGGTAGAATGGTGTCCTCATCAAGGATTTCTCCTTCTGACTTTTCTAGTTTCCTTCCTATTCTTAAGAGTGTCAATGAAAAAATATCTGTAAACTTGAGTTTTGCCGGGACAGCTTCATCTGTACAAGTGAAACAACTACGCTTGCAATCCGGAAATGAAACCTTTACTCTATACGCAAATGGGAATTTGGAGAAGATTGGTCGTCGTTTACGTTGGAGCTCACGCGTTGAAAGACTTTGTGTGGATGTCCGAAGAATGTCGGAACTGTCCCAATCTATGGGGAAACCATTTCCTGAGAAACTTGTTCTTTTGGGGAATGTCTCATGCAAAGGATATGCAGAGGGTTATGGTGACAATTGGCGTATGCAAGGATTTGCCAATACTGATATCGGTGATATCAAGTGTAATGCACAACGATTGTCAAATAAATACTCTTTTGTTACAAATACTGAAAATCTCAAACTCGGTGCATTACTTTCAAATAATCGGTTTGGCCAATTAGCAGCCGAATTTTCCGTTAAAGGGTATGATACTAAAAATGGATTCTTGGTGGGAAATATCAAAAGGATGGAATATAATGGCCATTTGTATCAAGATATTCGCCTTAAAGGTAATAGGGTGGGGGATAATATCACTGGCAAATTCTTCCTCGGTGATTCTAATGGAAGTATTTCGCTTAGTGGAACTGCGGATGTGTCAAAGATTTCTCCATCGTTCACCATGCAAGGTTCTGTTCAAAAACTTTCTCCAAAGGGACTATGCATATCGAAAAAATGGGGTGATTCCACTTTTGATTTTGCAATATTCGCAAATTTAAGAGGCAATGACATTAATAATGCAAGTGGTAGTGTTCGAATTTCGGATTTTGTGATGCAATGTCCAGAAAAGGGATGTTATGCCATAGATAGTCTAATGTTACGAACCGGGTACGATAAAGGGCAGCATTTCTTCTCATTAAATAGTGATTTTGGCTGGGTAAATGTAAATGGACAATTTGATTATACTACACTATCCAATAGCATCATCCGTATGATAAGCAATAAATTGCCTACCATGCCAGGGCTGCCCAAGGTAAGTGCACAAGGTCAAAATGACTTTGATATCGCAATGCATATCAACGATAGTCGTTGGATGCAGTATCTTCTAGGTATACCTCTTGAGGTAAAATCTCCATTAATGGTTAGAGGTAGTATGGATGATAGTCATCATCAAATGGATATTAAATGTCAACTATCTGAATTTTTGTACAATGGTGCTCCATACAAAAACGTATCCTTGCATGTCTCTACTCCAAATGATACATTGGTGGCCACTGGTGAATTACGTAAGATAATGGCAAATGGATGCGAAACGAATCTTTCCGTTCGCGCTGGGGCTTGCGACAATCGGCTTTCTGCCTCTATTGAATTCAAAAATAATGAACGTCATCCTCTTGCTGGGATTCTGAATGCCAGTGCGCAATTCAGACATGATACTTATGGTCGATCTACTGCATTTGTAGAAGTTGCGGAATCTTCTGTTTCTGTTGGAGATAGTACATGGAATATATCTCCATCTACGATTTCGTATCGTAAAGACTATGTCAACGTTCATAACTTTTGCATTCGCCACGGCAATCAGTATGTGTCTGTCGATGGCATTGCATCTACATCTACAAATGATTCGTTGCTTGTCAATCTGAATGGCATTGATGTCCGTTATGTTCTTGACCTTATCAATTTTCATTCTGTTGATTTTGACGGTTCTGCCTCAGGTAGTGGATGCGTTTCGGCTTTGTTTAGCAAGAACCCACAGGCATCTGCACAATTAACGGTTGATGATTTCTTGTTTGAAAGTGGTCGAATGGGAACGCTATCTGCAGACATTTCATATGACGATGCTACGCAGCAAATAGACATTGCGGCCAATGCTAAAGATGGTAACAACCGTAATACGCTTATTGATGGATACGTTTCTCCAGGTCGTGGGACCATAGATCTCAATATTCAGGCAGATCGTACTCGCCTCGAATTTATGGAAAGTTTTTGTGGAAGTTTTATGCGTGATGTGGAGGCTTCCGCAGACGGTTCTGTTCGCCTTTCCGGAAAACTTAGCAATATCAATCTTACAGGCCAACTAGTGGTTGATGGATCTTTGTGTATTAGTAGTCTGAATACGACTTATACGCTTCGAAACGATACTGTTAGTTTTATACCCAATGAGATTGTCTTCAGTAAGGACACAATATATGATCGAAATGGAAATGTCGGCGTAATTGAAGGTAGTGTACATCATAACCATTTGACAAATCTTTCCTATGATCTCGGGGTGAAGGCAAAAAATCTTTTGTCGTATGACACCCATACGTTTGGAGAAAATACATTTTATGGAACTGCATACGTTACTGGAGATTGTTTTATAAGCGGTCGTAGCGGTGAGGTCAATATCGATATCAATGCAACACCCTGTCCAGGGTGTATAATAGTCTATAATGTCAATGATATTGGTTCTCTTTCTTCTCATGAATTTCTACATTGGGTGCATTCCCATAGGGAAACGGATAGTCTGTCTATTTCTTCGGGTTCGGGACGTAAGACAACAAATGGTGAGGGAATAGATGACGAAAATATGGTGAGCACCAATATTCGGCTTAATTTCCTTGTCAATTGTACCCCTAATGCTACCATCAAATTGATAATGGATGAACAGACGGGAGATTACATTACCTTAAATGGTGATGGCATTCTTCGAGCAACTTATTATAATAAGGGATCTTTTGATATATATGGCAATTATATTGTTGATCATGGTGTATACAAACTTACAGTGCAGAATGTGATCAAACGCGATTTTGCGTTCCAAAAAGGAGGAACGATAGCGTTTGGTGGAAATCCGTATAACGCAGATGTCAATCTAAAGGCCATGTATGTGCTTAATAGTGTGAGCCTTTCGGATTTGAATATAGGGAAATCTTTTACGTCAAATAATGTCCGAGTCAATTGTCTGATGAATATAACTGGTAGTCCTAATGCCCCAAAGGTAGACTTTGATATAGACCTTCCATCACTCGGCAATGATGCGAAACAGATGGTTTATAGTGTTATCAATGTGGAGGAAGAGATGAATCAACAGGCTCTTTATCTTTTAGCGGTCGGTAGATTTTATACTCAAGGTAATAACAATTCAGTTATGGAAAGTACGTCGCAGTATAGCCAGACCTCACTTGCTATGCAGAGTATTTTGAGCGGAACTATCAGCCAACAACTCAACAGCGTTCTCAGTTCTGTTATGGGTAGCGGTGGTAATTGGAATGTTGGTGCTAATATATCTACGGGTATAGAAGGTTTTAATGATGCTGAATATGAGGGATTGCTTTCTGGACGTATGCTGAATAACCGTCTTTTGTTCAACGGGCAGTTCGGATATCGTGACAATGCCAATGCGACAACGAGTTTTATTGGAGATTTTGACCTGCGTTATCTCCTCTTCCCGAATGGTAATCTTTCTATCAATGTTTATAATAAGACAAATGATCGATATTTCACCCGAAATACATTGACAACGCAGGGAATAGGTATCGTTATGAAAAAAGACTTTAATGGTCTTCGGGATTTGTTTGGAATAAAAAGAAAGAAAAAGGTGCGTACGGAGAGGAAAAATGAGGATGAGGGAGTGATGCGAAAAATGTAAACACATACTCTCTAACTCGTGCTTTTTTGTTAATTTTGCATTTTAATTGTCCAATAGTCCAAGTGAATGAAAAAGACGATATACGATAAGTTTGACAAAAATGCCATAGGTCAGTTGCCAACAATCTTGTTTCCAGGAAAGATTGTCGTTATTCTGAGTGAGGGAGAAGCAAATCGGGCTGTGGAGTATCTTTTATCTTGTGATATATTAGGTGTAGATACAGAAACTCGTCCTGCATTTCGAAAGGGTCAGCATCATAAGGTGTCACTATTACAGGTTTCGACGAGGGATATTTGTTTCTTGTTTCGCTTGAATTACATTGGTATTCCCCCCTCGCTTATCCGCTTGCTTAGTAATACGGATGTGACGATGGTAGGATTGTCTTGGCACGACGATTTGTGTATGTTGCGACGTAGACAAGATTTTACACCTGGAAAATTTGTTGATATACAAAATCAGATAGGCAAGTTAGGAATTGAGGATATGAGTCTTCAAAAATTATATGCCAATCTTTTTGGGCAGAAAATCAGTAAAAGACAACGTCTGTCAAATTGGGATGCGGATGTGCTTACAGACAAACAAAAATCTTATGCGGCAACCGATGCTTGGGCATGTATCAATCTATATGAAGAGATAGAACGGCTTGCGCAAAGCGGAGATTATCAACTCATTAAGAAATCTGATACTTTGTCTGTAGAGTAATTAAACAATAACGGAAACAATAATCAATATGTACAAATCGGTATTCCTCAAACGCGGTAAGGAAGAGAGTCTCAAACGTTTTCATCCTTGGATATTCTCTGGTGCACTGGAGAAAATGGATGAAGGTGTCGAAGAAGGTGATGTAGTCAGAGTTTTTGCGTCTACAGGTGTGTTTCTCGCTGTGGGTATATTCCAAATAGGTTCTATTATGGTGAGAGTTCTGTCTTTTCGTGATGTTGTAATAGATAAACAGTTTTGGGTATCACGGTTGGCAGCGGCTTTAGAAGTTCGTAAGGCAATCGGACTCATCAGTCGAAATGACAATGATACCTTCCGTTTAGTTCATGGAGAAGGAGATAATCTTTCTGGACTAATTGTTGATTGTTATGGTTCTACTGCAGTGATGCAGGCTCATAATGTAGGAATGCATGTGTTCCGTCACGACATATGCCAGGCATTGATAGAGGTTATGAATGGACACATAAAAAATGTGTATTACAAGAGTGATACGACATTGCCATTTAAGGCAGATATTGAGCATGAAGACGGTTTTATCTATGGGCAGATGGATGGTAACATTGCAACCGAAAATGGTTTGAATTTTCATATTGACTGGCTCAAAGGACAAAAGACAGGATTTTTTGTTGATCAGCGTGAAAATCGTCGCTTGTTGGAGAAATATGCTCAAGGACGCTCTGTACTTAATATGTTCTGTTATACGGGAGGATTTTCTGTATACGCAATGCGTGGAGGAGCTCTTCTTGTACATTCTGTGGATAGTAGTGCCAAAGCTGTCGATTTGACTAATAGTAACGTGGAACTCAATTTTCCAGGAGATGACCGACATAAGGCGTTTTGTGAGGATGCATTCAAATATTTGGATACAGAAGCAGACAAGTACGACCTTATCGTATTGGACCCGCCGGCGTTTGCTAAGCATAGGGGCGCATTACATAATGCACTGAAAGGATATACCCGACTCAATGTAAAGGGCTTTCAAAAGATTAAGCCCGGAGGAATTCTTTTTACGTTTAGTTGTTCGCAGATTGTTACAAAAGACAATTTCCGTAATGCAGTCTTTACGGCCGCTGCACAGGCAGGTCGCAAGGTCCGTATATTGCATCAGTTGCATCAACCGGCAGACCATCCAATAAATATTTATCATCCCGAAGGTGAATACCTAAAAGGCCTTGTTCTATATGTCGAATAAAGTCGAGCACGATTTTCTAAATCGTGTCAAGAATTATATCAGTGAATATAATTTACTCTCGTTAAGCGGTAAATATATTGTTGCGCTTTCTGGAGGTGCAGACAGCGTATCTATGTTATTGGTGCTTTTGAGATTGGGCTACCAGGTGGAAGTAGCCACTTGCAATTTCCATTTGCGAGGAGAGGAATCTAATCGTGATGAATTGTTTTGTATTGATTTGTGCAATCGGTTACACGTTGCGATACATCGTGCTCATTTCGATACGCGAACTTATGCTTCATTGCATAAAGTGAGTATAGAAATGGCTGCTCGGGAACTAAGATATGCATATTTCGAAAAACTTCGCAAGGATGTTAATGGGGATGGTATATGTGTTGCTCATCATCGAGATGACTGTGTAGAAACAGTACTGATAAACCTTATTAGAGGAACAGGAATACATGGTTTGCGTGGTATATTGCCACGAAATGGTAAAATTATTCGTCCATTGCTTTGTGTTTCTCGGAAGGAAATTGAGGAATTCTTGTGTGGCTCAAATCAAAACTATGTTACCGATAGTTCCAATTTAGTTGATGATGTAGTGCGGAACAAAATACGTTTGAATCTGCTTCCCATATTAGAAAAGATCAATCCAGTTGCGCGTAAAAATATCTATACATCTTCACAAAATGTAACGGAAGCAACAATTGTGTTTGATGCGGCAATACTGCAGTCTGTGGCTGATATTAGGATATGTGGAAAAGACGAAATATCTATAGAAAAACTACAGCAGCAGCCGTCTCCGGTGTGTACGTTGTTCAGTGCTGTCCAAGAATATGGTTTCTCTTCATCGCAATGTATACAAATCATTCATCGTCTAAATACTTCAAGTGGTCGCATTTGGTGTTCGTCAACGCATGAATTGCTCATTGATCGCGGACGAATACTGATAAGTCCGAAATATACATCGACTTTTACATCGATGCATATTCCAGAAGTTGGAGTCTATAATATCAGTGACAAACTGAAGATGTCTTTTGTCTTTGAAACAATAAAAGACAATTTCCTTCTTGATAAATCAAAATGGAGCGTATGCTTGGATGCAGACACCGTGTGCTGGCCACTTACTGTACGTCCTATATCACGTGGAGATCGCTTCGTGCCTCTTGGTATGTGTGGATCAAAATTGATCAGTGATTATCTTACAGATAACAAATGTTCTCTTTTTGAAAAACGCAAAAAAATTGTCGTAGAGGATGCAAAAAAGCGAATTGTGTGGCTTGTCGGAGAACGGATAGATAATAGATGCCGTGTAATGCCATCTACTCGGACTGTGTTAAAAATTTCTCTGCTCTGATAAGGTCTTCTGGTGTATCTATACCGACAGTTTCAAAATTTGTGATACCTACTTTAATCTTATAACCATTCTGTAGCCAGCGGAGCTGCTCTAGACTTTCTGCTTTTTCAAGTGATGATTGCGGAAGGCGTGTTATTTCGTGAAGAACATCAGCGCGATAGGCATAAATGCCAAGGTGTTTGAGAAAAGGGAAATTATGTAACCATTCTTTTCTTTCTGTTCCGCGTATAAATGGGATAACGGAACGGGAGAAATACATAGCATACCCATTGTTGTCCACAACTATTTTGGGCGAGTTTGGGCTCTCGACAGCATTCATTTCTGTAAAAGGCTTTCCGATAGTGGCTATTTGTGTTCGCTCATCATCGAAACATTTACATATAGTATGTAGCTGCTCTTGCCTAATAAAAGGTTCGTCCCCCTGTATGTTGACAATGACATCCCAATGACCTACAATTTTCCCTATGGCTTCTGCGATGCGATCTGTTCCGCTTTTATGGTCTGATCGAGTCATTACTGCCTTCCCCCCGAAATCCTTTACTACCCGTGCGATACGTTCATCATCAGTTGCTACATATGTGTCTTCTAAGACGGATGCTACTTTCTCATAGACATGTTGTATGACATATTTCCCTCCTAGTTGGGCTAGTGGTTTTCCTGGAAAACGTGACGATGCGTAGCGTGCAGGAATAATTCCGATAAACTTCATCTGATATTGCTATTATTATTTTGCAAATGTAGGTATATTTTTTTTTACAACATTATAAAGTATCTTTTTCTTCTCATTTTTTAATAGTGAAGTGTGTGGCTTTTCATTAATTCTTCGTATTTTTGTCTGACCAATATATTAATACTTATGGATATGGAGCAACTGAATATTACGGTATATATTAAAAGCTGCCAGATGGATGAATTGCAACCATCTGACGAGGAGTTGGTGAGGTGTGCTATGAGGGCGACTGACCACTCATATTCCGAATATAGTCATTTTTGTGTAGGGGCTGCTTTACGCTTGGATGACGGCCGCATTATTATTGGGGCCAATCAAGAAAATGCAGCATTTTCAGCAACACTATGCGCCGAGCGTTCTGCTATTTTTGCTGCACAGGCTCAATATCCTGAACATCATATAGTTGCATTAGCAATTGCTGCCCGGAATGAAGATGGATTTCTTACAAATCCCGTCTCTCCATGTGGGGAATGCAGACAAGTGATGTTGCAAATTGAGGATAGATATAAAAAACCAATGCGGTTGTTGCTTTATGGTACAAAATGTATCTATTGTCTAGAACATGCAGCTGATCTTCTTCCATTATCGTTCGTAGAATCTAGTATGCAAACGAAAAAAAACTGAAATTGAATTTGTAATAGTTTTGTTTGTAGCATATAATAAATGCTACTTTTGTTGAGAGAAAAATAATTTCGAGATAATTAATCTTTTATAATAAGATACAGATGAAACAAACTATTTTAGTGACTGGCGGTACTGGTTTTATAGGTTCGCACACTACAGTTGAGCTACTACAAGCAGGATACGATGTTGTAATCGTAGACAATCTTTCCAATTCTAAGATTGAGGTATTGGATGGTATTGAGAAAATAACGGGAATCCGCCCTGCTTTCGAGAACATCGATTTGAGAGATAAGGATGCAACAGAGAACATACTGAAGAAATACCCAAAAATTGAGGGAATTATACATTTCGCTGCATCTAAGGCTGTTGGAGAAAGTGTTGAAAAACCTTTGCTTTATTATCGCAACAACATCTTATCCCTTGTCAATCTTCTTGAATTGATGCAAAAGTATGAGGTGAAAGGGATAATTTTCTCGTCAAGTTGCACTGTATATGGACAACCAACTCCTGAAAATTTGCCTGTTACAGAGAAGGCTCCTATACAGAAAGCACTTTCGCCATATGGTAATACAAAGCAGATTAATGAAGAAATCATACAGGATTATATTCATAGCGGTGCGTCTATAAAATCTGTGATATTGAGATATTTCAATCCTATCGGCGCACATCCATCTGCTCTAATTGGGGAACTTCCCAATGGTGTACCTATGAACCTTATTCCTTTTGTCACACAAACTGCTATAGGTATCCGCAAGGAACTTAAGATTTTCGGAAATGACTATAATACGCCTGATGGAACTTGCATCCGAGATTATATCTATGTAGTAGACCTGGCAAAAGCTCATGTCGCTGCTATGGCACGTGTTCTCGATCAAGAAACCTCACCGATAGAATATTTCAATATCGGAACCGGCACAGGCGTTTCGACACTTGAAGTTGTTGAAGGGTTTGAAAAAGCGACTGGTGTGAAAGTCAACTGGACGTATGCTCCTCGTCGTGAAGGTGATATTGAGAAGGTGTGGGGAAATGTAGATTTGGCCAATAGTGTGTTGGGATGGAAAGCAGAAACTCCGCTTGATGATGTGCTGAGAAGTGCATGGAAATGGCAATTGAAGCTTAGAGAAGACGGGATTATGTAGGACTTATCAATTGATGGTAAGTGGCTAATTTATTAACAATTAACCACTTACTATCAATTACGTAAATCTTGGAATAGTAAAATTGTAATTTGCTATGATATATTTTTGTTTTCTTTACGAACGTTGTGTTCAATTATATTGTCTTCTTTAATCTCTGCATGCTGAACTCACAACCACAATATTGCTGATTGTAGAAGTTGTATTCCTTGATAATTGCGGCTCTTCTCTCTGTTAATCCTCCTTTACGCCAATTCTGTTCCCACCAGTAGACATCATCATAGGTTGAGACAGCGTAATTACCAGCGGTTTCTATTTGTTTTAGGCTCTTCCAACGAGAAGAGGCTAAGGTTGTTGTTATAACCTGAAAATCGTGCTCACTTGCATATTTTGCTGTGTCATTAAGCCTCGTTTTGAAGCATTCTAGACAACGTCTTCCACGTTCTGGTTCTTTTTCAAGTCCCAGTACTTTGCTCAGCCATTCTTCATGGTTGTATTTGGCCTCAATAAAATTTATACCCAGTGATTCTGCATAACGCAAACATTCATTTCTTCTAATAATATACTCTTCCTTGGGGTATATATTAGGATTGCAATAGTAAATAGTAGGGCAAATGTTATGTTGGATTAAACATTCTATGATAGCAGACGAACATGGAGCACAACAAGTATGAAGCAATACTTTGCTCGCATTTCTAGGTATAATCAAGTCGAAGGATTTTTTCCGTGTCATAATATATAATAAAGAATGGAGACGAATAGCACGATAGTATAATTATTTTCCTACGAAACATAGTAATTGTTATACCCATTTACCCTAATTTGATTTATATTGGGCAAATGGGTATTATATTAGTCAGCGTATTTGTATTTATCCTTTGTCTCATTTATGAGTTTCTTCGCAAAGGGTGAAGGGTATCCCGGACGTTCTACAGGGGCACCGAGACCTGTTTTTGTACGTTTGAAATGTCCATTTTCTTCAGGCTTAACAACCATATCGTTGTATTTCACTATAAGGTAGGTAGCCAATGTTTTCCAACGTGCCAACATCTGCGCAGCCTTTTCATTGCTATAATCATTAAGTCTCTTTAGTGCTGCAGTTTTGTCTTTTTTGTACAATTCTAACACTTGCGCTTCAATTGTAGGTTGCAATGATGCATAACTAGCATCTAGACTATCGCGAACAACTTTTAGAGAAGGAAACATTTGGTCATATCGAGGGTAAACCATATTGCTAACCCAATTGCATACCCAAAATGCATTTTTATCTGAGAATGTTACATCGTCAGCACCTGGCGTATTATAACATTCAGGCTGGACAGTATTTCCACAATATATAGGGGTGTATGCAATCATGTTGGCGTCATCGTTACCAAACCAAAGAACTCCTCCAATTTCTCGTGGTAGCCATGAACGCATCTGAGAAACAAATGTAAACGCACTTTGCTGTGTACTGATGGGGCGCTCGTTAATGTACTTGATGCCGTTGACCTTAAAAACTAGGGGAGATGGTCTATATGGCATTTGCCATATTCCACCCCCAATATCAGTACTATCAATGGCAAGTGCCGTCCCTTCGTAGTGGTCACGCATACAATTTTCAACATCGCGTACACTCAGTTTTCTATTGGGAATTATCCACAATGGCATATCTTCGGCATTAGAATCGTGTCCAAGTGCCCATGGTAAATACTTGTCGAATGAATCATCGAAATGTCTGAAAAAAGACCAAACACGTGCTTCGCAGAAGCGTCGCCCTTCAAAATCTGGTCGAGCATAGGCATCTTTAAATGAGAAATTAGAGTCAGCCCCTGTATACCAACCTTGTTCTTTGGCATACTTGATTACATTTTTGGAATACAGGACATTCTGTTTGTCGTTGAGTGGGAAACGACCGATTCGACTCTGATTTGCATGGGCGCATATAGCATCGTCTGGTATGCGACGAGCCACCCACACTGCACTTTTTGATCCATGTCCCATACCTACCATTTCCATAATCCATGCCTCATTAGGGTCACAGATGGTGAAAGTCTCGCCTTCAGAACAATATCCATATTTCTCAACAAGAGAGGTCATCACGTGTATAGCCTCGCGTGCTGTTCGACTTCGTTGAAGGGCAATATAGATAAGCGATCCATAGTCGATAATTCCTGTAGTGTCAATGGTTTCCTCACGGCACGTGAACGTAGTTT
This sequence comes from Flexilinea sp., assembly GCA_963653995.1. Lineage (GTDB taxonomy): Bacteria > Bacteroidota > Bacteroidia > Bacteroidales > Bacteroidaceae > Prevotella. The sequence continues at coordinate 7,314 of CAVJZJ010000041.1, read as the reverse complement.
CACCGATTGTCACTTGGTACTCATTAATGTTGCCAATAACATTGTATGTCTCCTCAGCCTCTGGTATAGCACCATGGTAAACGTTGGTATCCCAATCATAGATTTTACGCATCGTTCCTTTAGAATGATGTGCAGAAGGATAATGACAAAGTTTCATGAATGCCCCATAACTGTCGGCATTGTACGAGCACATTACAGCACCATCTACGCTTGCCTTCTTACCGACAATAAGATTTGTGCAAGAGTAGCCAGTTATTGCAGTTAATATAAAAATGGTTAATATTATGGATTTTTTCATCACTTCTGCTATTTTAACACGCCTTGAAACTCATATCCAGTCCTTTGACTGAATGGGTAAGTGCACCGACAGATATGAAGTCTACACCACACTCTGCATAGTTGCGTATAGTATCAAATGTTATGCCACCGCTGGATTCTGTTTCATATCGATGATTAATAATCTCAACGGCACGTTTGGTATCAGAAACGGAGAAATTGTCCAACATGATTCTGTTGACACCTCCACACTGCAGTACCTGTTGCAATTCATCAAAATTACGAACCTCTATTTCTATTTTCAAATCAAGTCCTTTTTCTTTGAGATATTTGTGGCAGCGATTGATAGCGTTGTTTATGCCACCAGCAAAATCGACATGATTGTCTTTAAGTAAAATCATATCAAAAAGTCCGATTCGGTGGTTTGTTCCGCCTCCTATTTTTACGGCCTGCTTTTCAAGCATTCTCAGACCAGGGGTGGTTTTGCGCGTGTCAAGAACTCTTGTACTTGTACCTTGGAGGCGTTCTACATAGGAGCGCGTCATTGTGGCTATGCCACTCATACGCTGCAAAATATTCAACATAAGTCTTTCCGTCTGCAATAAGGAGCGGATTTTTCCCGTTACTATCATTGCAATATCACCTACCTTTACCTTTTCACCATCTTGAATAAGTACTTCTACTTTCATTGTTGGATCAAAACGAGCAAAAACCTTCTTTGCGACGTCTATTCCTGCAAGAATACCATTTTCTTTTATTAAAAGATGTGATTTCCCCATAGCGTCTTCTGGAATGCAACACAACGTTGTATGGTCACCGTCGCCAATGTCTTCTGCAAAAGCGAGGTCAATCAATTTATCCTCTAATTGGTCTACACTTAACATAATAATATTGTTTTAGTTGAAATATTGTTTTACTTTTACCTATGCTGTTAGGCATCGCCCTTTGTATAATGCGTGAGGAGTGTCTTGATTGTCTATATCTATAAAAATTGTTCCTGAGAACCATTCTGTCAATGCCTCCTCTGATTTCAGCGGGTGAATATCAATGACACGTTCTCCAACTATTGTGACAACCGAGAATGGGAGTGAATGTCCATCGGGGAGCATGATACGATGAGCCGCCATCTTGCGAATTTGTGTTTTATTCATTTTCTCGCTGAATGTTTCCTTTTATAATTGGTTTCGCAGTTATGTTTTGTTGATCTGCCTGTGAGGAAGGTGGATTTTTGGGGTCATGTATTAATGTGTCTTTGTCATCGTTAACGACACCTTTTGATTTTACGGGTTTGATGGGACGGTGCATCCTTATAAATGATATGTCAGACACAATTAGCATTTTAAGCGTGGTTGCAGTAATACCATTGTTTCCGAGTAAAAAATATCCACGTATGCACTTAACCCCTAATTCATCATCACCGATCTGTAGTTGGTAATGGGACGAAGATGAAACGTGTATTGTTTGTGTGGCTATACTATCATTTGTAAACGTTACTGCGAGTACAACTATTGCATCACGCGTACCATCTTGGTATATGAACTGCGCATCGAAATCCAACATTAACAAGTCGCCTCTGTGGAATGAAGTATCTACTTTCTCCTCAAAATAGTATTGATTGGTAGCGCGATATGGCGATATAACGAAGGTTCTTTCTCCCGACCAAATGTTTGTAGTGTCAGAACTGGAAGATATGTTACCATATCTGTTAATCTCGTTTACTGTTGAGCCTTGAGAGATGGACTCCTTATTAAGTCGATCAGCCAATGATACATAGATGTCACTCAATAGTTTGGTGTGTCGCGTATAATACAACATTGACGAATCAAATTCTTCCACAGTATACCCATGTTTCTTAAGAATGTTGGTTTTATATGACAATAATGAGAGACTATCGCCAGTAATATTATCATGTGTTCGAATAGCTTCGGCTATGTGGTAGTCATACAAAATATCTTCTAATTCACTCGGTTGTATATATGTCGAGGGAACAGAAGGCTTGCAACTAAAAAAAAACAAGAGCAACAGAAGAAATACAGTAAAGTGTTTCATTGTACCAACGCATTTTTGTCAACTCTCAGTGTCTTTCTGAGAAATTTTTCTAGAAGAAGATTTGTTTTTTCTTCTTAGCGAAAATATTGTCCCCACGGATTCCAAATCTCTCCTGTAAAAAAGTAATAGAAGAACAACCCCGACACTGATGCAAGCATCTGCGAAATTGAAAACAGGGGAAAAGAATACAAATTCTCGACCGCCATAAAACGGAATCCAATGAGGCCACGTAGTAACGATAAGAGGGAAATAAAACATGTCAACTACTTTTCCATGTAGAAAACTTGCATAACCATCTCCCCAAGGTACGAATTGTGAGATCTTAAAAAAGGAGGAAGAGTCGAATATAAGTCCGTAAATCAAGCAATCAATAATGTTCCCCGTTGCTCCTGCAAATACCATTGACAAACAGACGATATATCCCGTATGGTGTTTTTGCTTTAATACCTTGTATATGTAGTATGCAATAGCTGATACCGCCACAATTCGAAATACACTTAGGACCAACTTATTGAAGAACGTCATACCATAGGCCATCCCATTGTTTTCTACAAAATCAATAAAGAACCAATCTGTCACCCGTATTGATTCGCCTAGGTACATATGAGTTTTTACCGTCATTTTAATAATTTGGTCGATTATTAAAATGACGGAAACAATTATGATAGCCATTAAGCCATCAGACAAAAAATATTTCTTTTTAATAGTATTTTTGATCATTTCTTGCGTGCATTCTTTGAAGCGACACTCAATGTCGCATGAGGAACAATGCGCAGACGTTCTTTGGGAATCAACTCACCAGTTATCCGGTCTACACCATAAGTTTTATTTGCGATTCTTACAAGTGCTGCCTCCAAACCCTGTATAAATTTTTGTTGACGATTAGCCATTTGTACGAGATCCTCTTTCGTTTGCGTCATACTCCCCTCTTCCAAAGCCTTGTAAGTTGGCGATGTATCATTGACATCATTTCCATCAGCATTTCTCAACTGCATAGTCATTGCTTTGAAATCACGACGAGCGAGACTTAGTTTCTCGTTGATAATAGTACGGAATTCTTCCAACTCCTCATCACTATAACGTTTCTTTTCTGCCATGGTTAAAATAGATTTGGTTAATAATTGTATTTAGATAGGGGAAGGAACTCTATTTGTATCATTCCTTCCCTTAAAATGTGTATACACTAGGATTTCTCGATTTTGATGTTAAGTGTGAATTCGTCAAAGTCAACTTCTTCTCCAGTGTTATCACCAAAAGTAATATTGTCAGCAAGTACTTGTGTTTGGATATACTCCTTGTACGCGGCAATAGATTTTTCAACCTTTTGGTTTGGCGCAATTGTTATTCGTATACGATCGGTTATTTCCAACCCTATCTCTTTTCGTATGTTTTGGATACGATTAATCAATTCACGCGCCATTCCCTCCTTAAGAAGTTCTTCTGTCAACTCTACATCAAGAGCAACTGTCAGATTACCTTCATTGGAAACAAGCCAGCCTGGAATGTCTTCATTGATAACTTCGACATCTGCTATGTCCACACTCAGTATTTGGCCTGCTACATCAATCGAAATAGAACCAAATTTTTCAAACTCCGCAATCTGCTTCTGGTCAAGGGATGTCATTGCTGATGCAACCCCCTTCATCAACTTTCCATACTTCTTTCCCATTGTACGGAAATTACATTTTATCTTCTTTACGAGAACTCCTGAACTCTCAACGAAACGAAGTTCTTTAACGTTGACTTCATTCATAATGAGATCTTTCACAGCCATGATAAGTCCCTTTTGATTTTCATCTGAAACAGGAACCATTATAGCTTGAAGGGGTTGACGTACCTTTATATTTACTTTTCGGCGTAGAGCCAATACCATAGACGTAATTCGCTGAGCAACTTTCATACGTTGCTCCAGAACGAGGTCTATTAAAGTTTCGTCCGCATTTGGGAAACGGGTAAGGTGCACAGAGTCAGCGTTGTCTCGACCTGTTGCATGTGTTAGATCCAAATATAGTTGGTCTGCATAGAACGGAGCGAAAGGTGCCAACAATTTAGCAATTGTTTCAAGACAAACGTAAAGTGTTTGATAGGCGGAGAGTTTGTCTTTACTCATTTCTTTACCCCAAAAGCGCTTTCGATTCAATCGTACGTACCAATTGCTCAAATCATTGTTGACAAATAAATCGATTAGTCTTCCGGCTCGTGTTGGGTCATAATCATCCAATTCGCGCACTACGGACTTGATCAATGTGTTCAGTACGGACAGTATCCATTGGTCAATTTCTGGACGTTCGCTGATGGGGATTTCCGGCTCTTCAAAACAGAAACCATCAACATTGGCATACAGACTAAAAAACGAATACGTGTTATACAATGTTCCGAAGAACTTTCTACGCACCTCATCTACACCATTAGGATCAAACTTCAAGTTATCCCAAGGCTCGGAATTGGTCATCATATAAAAACGAACAGGATCTGCCCCATACTTATCTATCATCTCAAAGGGATTGACAGCATTGCCAAGATGTTTTGACATCTTCATACCTTTGGCATCAAGTACAAGTCCCGATGAGATAACATTCTTAAATGCAACGCTATCAAATACCATTGTTGCAATAGCATGAAGTGTAAAGAACCATCCTCGAGTTTGATCCACGCCTTCGTTTATGAAATCTGCCGGAAATGCTGTGCGATTGTCTATAACTTCGCGATTCTCAAATGGATAATGCACTTGGGCATAAGGCATAGAGCCAGAATCGAACCAAACGTCAATCAAGTCACTCTCACGTTTCATTGGTTTTCCTGTAGGACTTACCAATATAATGTTGTCTACGAATGGACGATGAAGGTCTATCTTGTCGTAATTTTCTTGAGAATAAATTCCGGGCACAAAGCCCTTGTCCATTAGTGGATTGGTTGCCATGAAGCCACTTCCCACACTCTTCTCAATCTCAACATACAATTCCTCTAGAGAACCGATGCACAAACATTCGCCTTCGTCGTTGCTCCATATAGGAAGAGGAGTTCCCCAAAAGCGCGAGCGTGACAAATTCCAATCATTCAAGTTCTCCAACCAATTACCAAAGCGTCCGGAACCAGTCGATTCAGGTTTCCAGTTTATGGTTTTGTTTAGTTCTGTCATCCGTTCTTTCATTGTAGACGAACGTATAAACCAACTGTCAAGAGGGTAGTATAGGATAGGCTTATCCGTACGCCAGCAATGAGGATAATTGTGAATGTGCTTCTCAATCTTGAATACTAATCCGGCTTGCTTCATCTCCATGCAGATAATAATATTCAAGTCTTCAGTTTTTGATGCGGCTAACTCATCGTATTTTCCGCCTACATTAAATTGGGGGGCATAAGCGTTCTTTACATAGTCGCCTGCGTGGTGAGCGTAAGCTTTTTCGTCGACACATTTACGGATGAAATTATTATCCAATTCTTCGAACATATAGTATTTGCCCTCCATATCAACCATTGGGCGCGTTTCTCCCTTTTTGTTGATAAGAAACAAGGATGGAATATTGGCATCTTTCGCAACTTTTGCATCATCTGCACCAAAAGTCGGTGCTATATGTACAATACCTGTACCATCATCTGTGGTCACATAATCGCCGAGGATAACCCGGAAAGCACATTCCTCCATCTCGACGAAGCAATCCTTTCCTGTTTCACTCTCAAAGATCTTTTCAGGGTGAGATTTCGCATACTCTTTGATGTATAACGATGCATTATTGTCAAGTTTTGCAGTAGGTTTTACCCAAGGCATCAATTGCTTATAATGGATACCTTCCAATTCTTTTCCGGTATACTCTCCGATTATCTTGTAGGGTATTATTTTATCGCCGTGCTTATACTCACTCAGAGGCAAATCTTCACCTTGTGGATTCAAGTAAGACCCCAATAATGACTCTGCAATGACAATTGTAACAGGGGCATCATTATAGGCGTTGTAGGTTTGAACGGCAACGTATTTATATGTTGGCCCAACGCACAAAGCGGTATTTGATGGTAAGGTCCATGGAGTGGTTGTCCATGCTAAGAAATATGGTTTGCCCCAAACGTTCCAACCTTCCTGAGGCTCAAGGATTTCGAACAATGCAGTACAGGTTGTATCTTTGACGTCCCGATAACAACCAGGCTGATTGAGTTCATGAGAACTCAATCCCGTTCCTGCAGCAGGACTATAAGGTTGGATTGTATATCCTTTATACAATAGATTTTTGTTGTATAATTGCTTAAGCAACCACCACAACGTTTCTATGTACTTATTGTCATAGGTGATGTATGGATGATCTAAATCTACAAAATACCCCATTTCCTCGGTCAGCTTTCGCCATTCCGCGGTATACGTCATCACGTTTTCACGGCATTTGCGATTGTAGTCCTCTACAGAGATATATTTGTCCGATGCTTTATTGTCTATGTCCGCCTTTGTGATACCCAATTCCTTTTCTACACCAAGTTCAACGGGAAGCCCGTGAGTATCCCAACCTGCCTTGCGATACACTTGAAAGCCCTTCATCGTTTTGTAACGATTGAAGGTGTCTTTAATAGCGCGTGCCAATACATGATGAATGCCAGGATGTCCGTTGGCCGATGGAGGGCCTTCGAAGAAAACAAACTGAGGGCAACCTTCTCGTTCCTCTATAGACTTATGGAAAACTTCATTTTTGTTCCACAATTCCAAAATATGCGAATTGACTCGAGTCAGGTTTAAACCATTGTGCTCTGCAAATTTCTTAGCCATTTATATTGTCACTTTTATGTAAAAATATATTACTTTTTAATATTTGCAAAGGTAGTCAAAATATGTATCACGACCAAATTTTTTGCATAAGAATAAGAACGCATAGAATCATGGACTCTTAAGAAGTATATTTACAATATAGGGGCACAAAGGTCATTCAAAACCGATGTGCCCTTAATCTAATTAGGGTCTGCTAATTAACTCCGAGTGCGCAAACTTGTGGAGCGATAAAAATGTCC